>JAIEQG010000069.1 GCA_019747905.1 Burkholderiales bacterium | reverse complement strand
GAGCGTGGGGGCAGTCCCATGTCAGTGGCGCCGGGCCGCCCCAAGCCACTGACGCGCCCCCTCGGGGGGCAGCGACCAGCGGAAGCGTGGGGGCAGTTTCATGTCAGTGGCGCCGGGCCGCCCCAAGCCACTGACGCGCCCCCTCGGGGGGCAGCGACCGACGGGAGCGTGGGGGCAGTCCATCCTAGCCGGACTTGAGCTGCACTTTGGCACCGGGCGTCAGGCGGATCTGGCCGCTGGTCACCACCAGCTCGCCATCCTTCAGTCCTTCGGCGATGACGGCGTCCGCGCCGTCGGTGCGGTCCACCTTGACGTTGCGCATCTCGGCACTGGAGTCGGCCTTGATGACGTACACGAACGGGCCCTTGGGTCCGGTCTGCAATGCGTCGGCCGGGACCACCATCGCATTGACCTGCTGATCCAGGGTAACCGTGACGTTGGCGAACTGCCCTGGCCACAGTACGTTGTCACGGTTCGGGAACGTGGCGCGCAGCCGGATCGTGCCGGTCTGCTGGTCGACGGCGTTGTCGATGAAGGTGAGAGTGCCCGCGCTCGGCGGGTGCGAGTCACCCGTGGGCAGCGCGTGCACGGCCAGGGGCCCCTTGGCGAGGAACGCCCGGATCTTCGCGAGGTGCTGCTCCGGCACCGCGAAACTCACGTAGATGGGCGTGACCGCGTTGATCGTGACCAGCGGCACCGTATCGTTCGCCTTCACCACGTTGCCGAGCTGGATCTGCACCTTGCCCGCCCGGCCCGCGATCGGGGCGTAGATGCGGGTGTAGGAGAGCTGCACGCGCGCCGACTGGAGCATTGCTTCGTTGGCCGCCGCCGTGGCGCGTCCGGCGTCGAGATCGGTCTTGATCTGGTTGTAGCCGTCGGGCGAGATGAAACCCTGCGCCAGCAGTTCGGCGTAGCGCTTCTCCTTGGCCTCCTGATTGGCGACCAGGGCGCGATCGCGCTGCACCGTCGCCTGCATCTGCTGGACCTGTGCTTCGAGCGCGCGGGCGTCCAGCTCGAACAGCAGATCGCCCTTGGCAACGTCGCGGCCATCGGCGAGGTGGACGGCGGTGATCTGCCCATCGATGCGCGACTTGACGGCGACCGTGGTGGAAGGCTCGACGTTGCCGATGGCCGCGAGCTTGAGCGGCATGCTCTTGCGCACCACCGGCGCGGTGGTGACCGGCACGGCGGGTGCGGCTTTCGGCTTGTCGCTGGCCTTTGCGCCGTCCTCACCGGAGCAGCCGGCCAGGAGTGCCAATACCAGCGCGCACCCGGCTACCCCAGGCCGCAGCAATAGGAGGCTAGCATCCATGCAGACCATTATGGATCGACCCCCAGCGGACATTATTTCAGCCGTGTATCAAACTTCCCGCGTCAAGCAGGGCCCCACGCGGCTTTCCTGGGCGGCCCGGCGAAGGCCCTAGGTCAGCCGGTGCTCGAGAGCGTAGAGGCTAGGTACCGACTCGCGCTCGCGGATCAGGTGGACTGCATCGCCGTCCACCATGACTTCCGCGGCCCGGGTGCGGGAGTTGTAGTTGGAGGACATCGCCATGCCGTAGGCCCCGGCGGACAGCACGGCGAGCAGGTCGCCTTCGGCCAGCGCGAGGCGCCGGTCGCGACCGAGGAAGTCGCCGGATTCGCAAACCGGACCGACGACGTCGAAGACTTCGGCTGCCTCGGCGCGAGGCCGTACCGGCACGATCTCGTGATGTCCGTCGTACAGCGCCGGACGGATGAGATCGTTCATGGCGGCATCGATGATCGCGAAGTTCTTCTCTGCGCCATGCTTGAGGTACTCGACCCGTGTCAGCAGCAGGCCGGCGTTGCCGACCAGATTGCGGCCGGGTTCGAACAGCAGGGTCTGCGGCCGGTCGCCAAAACGCTCGAGCAGCGCGGCGATGTACGCATCGGGCTGCGGTGGTGCTTCGTCGCGGTAGCGGATACCCAGCCCGCCGCCGAGGTCGATGTGCTCGAGCACGATGCCGGCATCGGCCAGCCGATCGACCAGGGTCAGCACCTTGTCGAGCGCATCCACGAACGGCGCCACGTCGGTGATCTGCGAGCCGATGTGGCAGTCGATGCCGGTCACGCGAATGCCGGGCAAGCCGGCGGCTTCGCGATACAGCGCGAACGCCTCCTCGTAGGCGACGCCGAACTTGTTCTTGCGCAGCCCCGTGGAAATGTACGGATGGGTGCCGGCGTCGACGTCGGGATTCACGCGCAGGCTGATCGCGGCGGTCTTGTCCAACGCAGCGGCGATACCGGACAGGCGCAGCAACTCGCTGCGCGATTCGACGTTGAAGCACAGGATGCCGGTCTCGAGCGCGAGGCGCATCTCTGCTTCCGACTTGCCGACGCCGGAGAACACCACCTTGCGAGGATCGCCACCTGCAGCCAGGACGCGCTGCAGTTCTCCGCCGGAGACGATGTCGAAGCCGCTGCCCAGGCGCGCGAAGACATCGAGCACCGCCAGGTTGGAGTTGGCCTTCATCGCGTAGCAGATGAGGTGCGAGCGAGCGCCAAGTGCGCGGTCGTAGGCCTGGTACGCCGCGGTCAGCGCGGCGCGCGAATACACCCAGCACGGCGTGTCGAAACGGGCTGCGATGGCGGACAGCGGCACGTGCTCGGCGTGCAGTTCGTCACCACGGACGACGAAGGGGCTCCCGCTCAGCAGCGGGGCTGCGTCGAAGGGGTGCATTGGGCGGCTCCGGTCTTGTTCGAATCGGTGTCGGGCTTCTCGTTCGGCAGGTACAGCGGTCCCTTGAGACCGCAGCCGGCAGTCACGAGAGCGGCGAGCAGGAGTAGGCAGCAAAGGCGCATGGCGAGGCAGGACGAAACCGTGGACCGACAGTTTACAGCGACATGTAGTGCTGGCTCACGGCAGCCAGCTCGGTGCGGGCCGCGTCGTACTCCGGAAAGATGCGCCCGACCGCGTTCCAGAACCGCTTCGAGTGGTTGAGGTGCAGCAGGTGCGCGAGCTCGTGGGCAATCACGTAGTCGACGATGCGCTCCGGCGCCTGCATCAGGCGGAAGTTGAGGCGCACTTCGCGCTTGCCGTTGCAGCTGCCCCACCGCGTGGTCGCGCTCGACAGCAGGATCTTGGGGCGTTCCACCTTGAGGCGCAGCGCGTAGTGGTCGACCCGCTCGGGGAAGTGCCGCTCCGCATGGCGGCGATACCAGCGGATGACGGCGTTACGCACGGCGGCCTGATCGTCGGGCGTCGGCGAGCGCACCTCCAACAGGCCCTCCGGCTTGAACTCCACCAGCGTGGCCACCGGGTCGGGCACCACGGCAAGGGTGATGCTGCGGCCCAGGTAATCGAGGGCCGCTCCGTCCGTCCAGGTGCGCGGCGGTGCCGGCGCGCGGTGCGACCACTCTTCGAGCTTTGCCAGGATCCAGCGCGCGGCCTTGCGGATCTCCTCCTCCACGAGCTGCTCGCTCACCCGCCACGGCACCTGCACCGAAAGCCCGGTTTCGTCCACCAGGAATGCGATGCGCCGGCGTCGTGCACTGCGCTTCAGCACGTAGCGGATTTCGCGGCCGCGCAGGACGGTGGTGCGAGGCTGGTCCACCTCGCGCACCGGAAACAGGTCGCCGGTCAGGTCCGCGCTGTCCCGAGCTGCGCGACTTCCGCTTCGATCCACCGCTCGACCTCCCGGATCAACGCATCGGGCTTCCATTCTTTCGGATCGATCGCCGGTCCGATGCTGACCGTGACCGTCCCTGGATACTTGAGGAAGGCGTTCTTGCCCCACACCGTGCCGGCGTTGTGGGCGACCGGCACGATGGGCACCCCGGTCCTGGTCGCGAGCCAGGCGCCGCCGACCCGATACTCGCCGGCCTCGCCGGGGGCGACCCGGGTGCCTTCCGGGAAGATCACGACCCAGAAACCGTTCGCGAAGCGCTCGCGCCCCTGGGTCACGAGCTGCTCCAGCGCCCGGCGCGCGTTGCCGCGGTCGATCGCGATGGGGCTCAGCATCGCGAGGCCCCAGCCGAAGAAGGGCATGCGCAGCAGTTCGCGCTTCACCACCCAGACCTGCGGCGGAAAGATCTGCTGCAACGCCAGCGTTTCCCAGGCGGACTGGTGCTTGCAGAGGATGATCGAAGGCGTGGCCGGAATGTGCTCGCGGCCGATCACCCGATAGCGGACGCCGCAGATGCGTGCCGCCAGCCAGAGGACCGAATGGGTCCAGGCGGTGATGATGCGGTAGCGCGTGTGCGGCGGCAGCGCGAAGGTGAGCAGTGCGATCACGCTGAAGAAAACCGTCAGCACCACCTGCACGACCGCGAAGACCAGCGAACGAAGGAAGACGGCGGCGACGTTCACGCCGCGACCCCGGGGCCGGTCTGCAGTTGCTGCGGCCGCTGCGACCGGCCGCACGTCACGCCGCGATGGCTCGCACGGCCTCGGCGAGATCGGAGAACACCTGGGTGCCGGGCGGCAACCCGCCGGTCGCTTCGGTCTTGCGACCCTTGCCGGTCAGCACCAGCATCGGCTGCGCGCCGGCGGCGTGCGCGGCCTGCAGGTCGCGCAGGGAATCGCCCACACTCGGCACGCCCGAGAGCTCCATGCCGAAGCGCTGGGCGATCTCGTGGAACATGCCGGGCTTGGGCTTGCGGCATTCGCAGTTGTGATCGGCGGCGCAGGGGCAATAGAACACCGCGTCGATGCGGCCGCCGTAGTGACCGAGCGCCCGGTACATCTTGTCGTGGATGGCGTTCAGCATCGCCATGTCGAACAGCCCGCGCCCCACGCCCGACTGGTTGGTGGCGACCACCACGTGAAAGCCCGAGTGATTGAGACGCGCGATCGCCTCCAGGCTGCCGGGAATGGGTTTCCATTCGTCCGGGCTCTTGATGAACTGGTCGCTGTCGACGTTGATGACGCCGTCGCGGTCGAGGATGACCAGCTTCATGGGCGGTGGTTCCGGTCGCTCACGAACGCGAGCATAGCGAAGCGTAGTCTGAGCGTCACCTAGCAGCCCTCGCCGGGCCTGCCATCGGCCAGAGGCCGATGGCCTTCGTCAGGCATAGACAGTCCGCAGGGACTGTCTGTGTCCGGACTCAGCCCGCAAGAGGGCTGGCCCCTTGGGGGGAAGGGCCGCAGGCCCATCGGGGGGGACATCTTCTATGTCGCGAGGCGCGAGATGTCCGCGACCGCGTTCATCAGGCGATCCAGTTTGGCGAGCAGGGCCAGCCGGTTCTGCCGGGTGAGCGGCTCGTCCGCCATCACCATGACCTGGTCGAAGAACGTGTCGACCGGCTGGCGCGCGCCCGCGAGGAGCTTCAGCGCATCGGCGTAGGCTTCGGCACCGACCAGTGAACCCACCTTCGGCGCGAGGTCCGTGATCGCTGCGAAGAGCGCTTTCTCGGCGGGTTCCTGCAGCAGGCCTGACTCCGGTTCCGACGGTACGGCGTCGGTCTTCTTGAGGATGTTGCGGATGCGCTTGTTGGCGGCGGCCAGGCTCGCGGCTTCCGGCATCGCCAGGAACGCGCGCACGGCCTCGACCCGCGGTATCACCAGGTCGATGCGGGTGGGTTGCTGGGCGATGACGGCATCGATGGTCGAGGCATCGAAACCGCGCTCGCGCAGATAGCCGCGCAGGCGCTCCAGAATGAAACCGTGCAGGTCGACGGCGACGCTCTGCGCGACCGCCTCGGTCGCGAATTTGCCCCGCGCGATTTGCAGCAGGTGAACGAGATCGAGCGGCAACTGCTTCTCGGCCAGGATGCGCAGCACGCCGAGCGCGGCACGGCGCAACCCGAACGGATCCTTGTCGCCCGTGGGTACGAGACCGATGCCGTAGATGCCCGTCAGGGTATCGAGCTTGTCCGCCAATGCCACGGCCGCACCGATGTTGTCTTCCGGCAGCGTGTCGTTGGCGAATCGCGGGTGGTAATGCGCTTCGATGGCTTGCGCCACGGCGGCATCCTCGCCGTCGTGCCGCGCGTAGTACATGCCCATGACGCCCTGCAGTTCCGGGAACTCGCCGACCATGTCGGTCACGAGGTCGGCCTTGGCGAGGCGGCCGGCCCGCTCCGCCTTGTCGACGTCTGAGCGCAGCAGGCCGGCGATCTCGCCGGCGAGCTTCGCGATGCGCTGGACGCGCTGCAGCTGGCTGCCGAGCTTGTTGTGATAGACCACGGCACCGAGCTTCTCGACGCGCGCTTCGAGTGCCTGTTTGCGGTCCTGGTCGAAGAAGAACTTGGCGTCCGCCAGACGGGCGCGCAGCACCCGTTCGTTGCCGCGAACGATGTTGGCGGGAGCGTCCGTCTTAAGGTTGGAGACGATCAGGAACTTCGGGAGCAACTTGCCGGCGGCGTCCACCAGAGGGAAATACTTCTGGTGCTGCTTCATGGACAGGATCAGGCATTCCTGCGGGACTGCCAGGAAGGCGGAGTCGAAGGTGCCGGCATACACCGCGGGAAACTCCACGAGTGCCGTGACTTCGTCCAGCAATGCTTCCGACTCGGCCAGCCTGGCCTGATGGCTTGCCGCCGCCGCTGTGAGCGAGTCGCGGATGGCGGCGCGCCGATCGTCGAAGCTCGCGATCACGGATCCGTCCTCGCGCAGCTGCCGCGCGTACTGGTCGGCAGCGACGAGATGAATCGGTCCGGCGCTCAGGAAACGATGGCCGAACGTCTCCCGGCCGGCTTTCAAACCCAGCGCTTCGACCGGCACCACCTCAGCGCCGTGCAACGCGACGAGACGATGCGCGGGTCGCACGAACTGTACGTCCATGCCCTCCGGCGTCTGATACCGCATCACCTTGGGGATCGGCAGCTTCGCAATGGCATCCGCCAATGTCTGCTGCAGTCCATCGGCCAGCGTGATGCCGGGCGCGACGTAGTTGCGGAACAGGCTTTCCTGCTTGCCGTCAGGGGCACGTTCCAGGTCCGCCACGGTGACGTTCGAAGCCCCGAGCGCGGCAAGCTTTTTAGTCAGTGCCTGGGTCGGCTGGCCGTTGGCGTCGATGGCAACGGCGACGGGCAGCACCTTCTCGCGCCGGGATTGGTCCGGGGCCTTCGCGCGCACCTGAGGCACTAGCACCGCAATGCGCCGCGGCGTTGCGTAGGCGGTGCATCCGGCATCGCCCTCCACCAGACCCTGTTGCGCAAGCCCTTCGGTGATGGACTTGGCGAAAGCGTTGCCGATGGTGTTCAGGGCCTTGGGCGGGAGCTCTTCGGTTAACAGCTCGACCAGCAGCGGCGCGCTCATGCCGGTACCCCGGTGTCCTTCAGCATCGGGAATCCCAGCTTCTCCCGCGACTCGTAGTACGCCTGCGCCACCATCTTCGCCAGCGCGCGGATGCGTCCGATGTATCCCGCGCGCTCGGTGGTCGAAATGGCACCGCGCGCATCCAGCAGGTTGAAGGTGTGCGCGCTCTTCAAGACCATCTCGTAGCCGGGCAGCGGCAGACCCGCTTCGATCAGGCGCTTCGCCTCGGTCTCCCAGGTGTTGAACTGCTGCAGCAGCCAGTTCACGTTGGAGTGCTCGAAGTTGTACGTGGACTGTTCCACTTCATTCTGGTGGTAGACGTCGCGGTAGGTGATGCCCGGTGTCCACACGAGGTCGAACACGTTCTCCACACCCTGCAGGTACATGCACAGGCGCTCGAGCCCGTAGGTGATCTCGCCCAGGATCGGCTTGCAGTCGAGCCCGCCCACCTGCTGGAAATAGGTGAACTGCGTCACTTCCATGCCGTTCAGCCAGACTTCCCATCCCAGCCCCCACGCGCCCAGGGTCGGGTTCTCCCAGTCGTCTTCGACGAAGCGGATGTCGTTCACCTTCGGGTCGATGCCGATGGCCACGAGCGAGCCCAGGTACAGATCGAGGATGTCCTGGGGCGCGGGCTTCAGCACCACCTGGTACTGGTAGTAGTGCTGCAGGCGGTTCGGGTTGTCCCCGTACCGGCCGTCCTTCGGGCGCCGCGAGGGCTGGACGTACGCGGCGCGCCACGGTTCGGGCCCGAGCG
This sequence comes from Burkholderiales bacterium, assembly GCA_019747905.1. Classification (GTDB taxonomy): domain Bacteria; phylum Pseudomonadota; class Gammaproteobacteria; order Burkholderiales. Next base: position 7,703 of record JAIEQG010000069.1, on the reverse strand, counting down.
CACGCAGGAAGGTGGCGGTGTGCGAGGTGCCGGCACCGACTTCCATGTCGATGGGCTGCAGCAAGGCACAGCCCTGTTTGCCCCAGTAGTTCTGGAGCGTGAGGATCAGGTCCTGGAAGGTCAGCATGAAACCGGGGTGGAAGCCAGGTTGGCTTCGTCGATCGAAAAAATGCGGACCCGAATGTTACAGGGTTCGACCCTTGCGCCGGGCCACGATCAGCATGACGAGGGCCAGCAGCACCGCCGGCACGTTGCCGGCATGGACGTATGGCGTCGCGCCCGAACGCCCCTCCACGCGCACCGTCAGGACATCGGTCTTGAACTCCGGCAGGCTGCCCAGCACACGGCCGCGATAGTCGATGGCAGCGGTTACGCCGGTGTTGGTGGCGCGCAGCATCGGTCGACCGGTTTCGAGCGCGCGCATCTGCGAGGCTTGCAGATGCTGCTCCGACGCCCAGGAGTCGCCGTACCAGGCGTCGTTGGTGACGTTCACGAGCAGCGTGGCTTCCGGCAACTGCCGGATGATCTCTTCGCCGAACACGTCTTCGTAGCAGATGTTCACTGCCACCTTCTGGCCGGCGACCGCCAAGGGTTGCTGGCGGGCATCGCCGCGGGTCTGGTCCGACAGCGGGATCTGCAGCCAGCCGTTGATGACCGGTGCCAGCAGGGCCTTCAGCGGGATGAACTCGCCGAACGGCACCAGGTGATGCTTGCGGTAGGTCTGCGTCGGTGCCGTACCGAGGCTCACGACGCTGTTGAAGAACCGGTCGCTGCCCGGCGGATCGTTCTCGAACACCCCGACCAGCAGATCGCCGCCGTTGCCGCGGGCGTGGTCGGCGAGCCGTTGCAGGTAGGGCGCCGGAACTTCGTTGAACAGCAGCGGCAGGGCGGTCTCGGGCAGGATGACGAGCGGGCTGCGCGTGCGCGACACCAGCTCCTCGAAACTGACCAGAGTCGTGAGCAACTTGTCTTCGCGAAACTTGAGTTCCTGGGCGACGTTGCCCTGGACCAGGCTCACCTCCAGTGGCGTACCGACAGGGCGAGTCCAAGGGATGAATGAGAAGGCAGCGCCGAGCAACACCAGCCCAACGAGCCCGGTAGCGCTGCGCTTCCAGCCGCCGGTCCGGACGGCAGTACCCGCCCCGGCGATTCCCGCGGCGACCAGCGCGACGATCAACGACACGCCGTACACACCGACCACCGGTGCGAATCCCGCCAGCGGACTCGAGGGCACCTGCGAGTAGCCGATCGTGAGCCACGGGAAGCCGGTGAAGATCCAGCCGCGCAGCCATTCCGAGAGCATCCAGCAGGCGGGAAACGCGAACCACCAGGCCTGTGCCGGCAAGCGTTTGGCGACGTACAGCGCCGCCGCCGGATACAGCGCCAGGAATGCGGCAAAGACCGCTGTGGCCAGGGCCGCGAGGATCGCCGGCATGGCCCCGTAGACATGCAAGGCGACGTAGATCCAGCCGATGCCGAACAGGAACAGTCCGATGCCGAACGCGTAGCCCGTCAATGCGGCCGATCGAGGGGTCGGCGCCCGCTCGCCCAGCCATGCGAGCAGCGCCAGCGACGCGATCGGCAGCAGGAAGATCCCGAGCGGCGCGAATCCGAGCACCGCGACCGCACCGGCCGCGAACGCCGTCGCCGGCGCCGCGAACCGCCTCATGTCTCGACGGGCGCTTTTCTTTCCACCAGCAGCGAGTGCACGCGGCGGCTGTCGGCGCGCAGCACCTTGAAGGTGAAATCGTCGATCGCCATCTCTTCGCCGCGCTTGGGCACCCGACCGAAGCGGCTCATCACCAGGCCGCCGACGGTGTCGTAGTCTTCGTCGCTGTACTCGGTCTGGAACGCGGCGTTGAAATCGGCGATCTCGGTGGTGGCCTTCACGCGGTGCCGCCCGCCCGGCTGCGACACGATGTTGTCCTCGGTCTCGTCGAAGTCGTACTCGTCCTCGATGTCGCCGACGATCTGCTCCAGCACGTCCTCGATGGTGACCAGCCCGGCGACCCCGCCGTACTCGTCCACCACGATGGCGATGTGGTTGCGGTTGGAGCGAAACTCCTTCAGCAACACGTTGAGGCGCTTCGACTCGGGAATGAACACCGCCGGCCGCAGCATCTCGCGCACGTCGAACTCCTCGCCGGCGTAGTAGCGCAGCAGGTCCTTCGCGAGCAGGATGCCGATCACCTTGTCCTTGTCGCCGTCGATCACCGGAAAGCGCGAGTGCGCCGTTTCGATCACGAACGGGATGAAGGCCTCGGGCGCGTCGTTGATGTCGATCACGTCCATCTGGGCGCGCGGCACCATGATGTCGCGCGCCTGCATGTCGGCCACCTGCAACACGCCCTCTATCATCGCGAGGGCGTCGGCATCCATGAGATTGCGCTCGAAGGAGGAGTGCAGGAGCTCGAGGAGCTGCTCCCGGTCCTCCGGCTCGCGCATCAGGATGGCGCCGAGCCGTTCGAGCAGGGTGGGTTTGCCGGGGTGCTGACTTTCCATGTTCGCGGGTGGCGGTCGGGACTTGTCAGGCCGCGATGCGATAGGGGTCAGGATACCCCAGTTCCATGACGATCCGGGTTTCCAGCGCTTCCATCCGGCGCGCCTCCCGGGCCTTCTCGTGGTCGTGGCCCTGGAGGTGCAGCATGCCGTGCACGACCAGGTGCGCCCAATGGGCCTCCGGTGTCTTACCCTGGTCGCGAGCCTCGCGGGCGATCACCGGTGCGCACAGTGCGATGTCGCCGGAGACCACAGGATCCTGGTCGTAGACGAAGGTGAGCACGTTGGTGGCGTAGTCCAGGCCGCGGAACTCGCGGTTGAGGCGTCGCCCTTCCGCGGCGCCGACGATGCGCAGCGTGACGGCACAGTCCCGCTCGAGGGCGACCACGGCCCAGCGGCGCAGGCGCGTACGGCCCGGCGCCCGGGTTTCAGCCACCGCATACTGCACGGACAGGTTGAGTCGCGGTGCCGCGGTCACTTTGCCGGATCGTTCCGCGCCGAGTGCTGCTCGTAGGCGTTGACGATGCGCTGCACGAGCGGATGCCGCACGACGTCCTGCGAAGTGAAGCGGATGAACGCGATGCCGCGGACGTGGCCCAGCACTTCCTGCGCGTCCACCAGGCCGCTGCGCTGCCCCTTCTGCAGGTCGATCTGGGTGATGTCGCCGGTCAGTACCGCTTTCGCGCCGAAGCCGATGCGCGTCAGGAACATCTTCATCTGCTCGGGCGTGGTGTTCTGCGCTTCGTCGAGGATGACGAAGGAATGGTTGAGAGTGCGCCCGCGCATGAAGGCGAGCGGTGCAATCTCGATCGCACCGCGCTCGAACAGCTTGCCGACCTTCTCGAAACCCATCAGGTCGTACAGTGCGTCATAGAGCGGGCGCAGGTACGGGTCGACCTTCTGCGTGAGATCGCCGGGCAGGAATCCCAGCCGCTCGCCTGCTTCCACCGCGGGGCGCACCAGCACGATGCGCTTCACGGCATCGCGCTCGAGCGCATCTACCGCGCAGGCGACCGCCAGGTAGGTCTTGCCGGTACCGGCCGGTCCGATGCCGAAGGTGATGTCGTGCTCGACGATCGCGCGCAGGTACTCGCTCTGGTTCGCGGTGCGTCCACGCAGGTCGCGGCGCTTCGTGTGCAGTTGCGGTTCGTCGGCAGACGCCGTGGCGCCGCCGGTCATCTCGATCAGGCCGAGCTGCACATCCTCCACCGTGAGGATGTCGTCGGCGCGCGTGTAGAACGTCTGCAGCAGGTCGGCCGCGATCTTCTGCTGACGCGATTCGCCCTCCACGCGGAAGTTCTCGCCGCGCCGGGCAATGCTCACGTCGAGCGCGTTCTCGATCTGGCGCAGGTTCTCGTCGAGCACTCCGCACAGATTGGCGAGGCGCTGGTTGTCGACGGGGGCGAGGGTCAGTTCCAGTGCGGCGGCTTCCAAGCGGGCTCAGCCCTCGCCGGGCCGCCCCAAGAGGGCTGGCCCCCCGGGGGGAGAGGCCGCAAGGCCTATCGGGGGGTACGTCATCTCAGTCTCTTCGATGCGCGCGCGCCCGCGCAGCGAGTGCGGCAGGGCGGCGGTGATCTCAACGTCGACGAAGCGCCCGATCCAGCGTGCCGGGCCGGGGAAGTTGACGATCCGGTTGTTGTCGGTGCGCGCGGCTAGCTCGGCGGCGTTCTTGCGCGCCGGGCCTTCCACCAGCACGCGTTGGACCGAACCGATCATGCGTTCGCTGACCGCGGTGGCCTGTTTCTCGATCTGCGCCTGCAGGCGCATGAGCCAGGCGATCTTGGTTTCGTGGCGAATCGGGTCGTCCAGATTGGCCGCCGGCGTGCCGGGGCGGGCGCTGTAGACGAAGCTGAAGCTCGCGTCGAAATCGAGGTCCCGCACCAGTTTCATGGTCTGTTCGAAGTCGCTTTCGGTCTCGCCCGGGAAGCCGACGATGAAATCGGACGAGAGCGAGATGTCCGGCCGTGTCGCCCGCAGGCGCCGGATGATCGACTTGTACTCGAGCACCGTATAGCCGCGCTTCATCGCACTCAGGATGCGGTCCGAACCGGACTGGACCGGCAGATGCACGTGCGACACCAGCTTCGGAATCCGCGCGTACGCGTCGATGAGCCGCTGGGTGAATTCCTTCGGGTGCGAGGTCGTGTAGCGCAAGCGTTCGATGCCGGGGACCTCGGCGACGTATTCGAGCAGCAGTGCGAAATCCGCCATCGCCCCGTCGGCCATCGGCCCGCGATAGGCGTTGACGTTCTGGCCGAGCAGCGTCACTTCGCGGACACCCTGGTCGGCGAGATCGGCCACTTCGGTCAGTACGTCCTCGAACGGTCGCGAGACTTCTTCCCCGCGCGTGTAGGGCACCACGCAGAAGCTGCAGTACTTGCTGCAACCTTCCATGATCGACACGAAAGCCTGGCTGCCCTCGACGCGGGGCGGCGGCAGATGGTCGAACTTCTCGATCTCGGGAAAGGAAACGTCGACTTGCGCACGCCCGGAAGCGCGCCGGGCGTTGATCAGCGCCGGCAGGCGATGCAGCGTCTGCGGCCCGAACACCACGTCCACGTAAGGTGCGCGGCGGACGATCGCGTCGCCTTCCTGGCTGGCGACGCAGCCGCCGACGCCGATCAGGAGGTTCGGCTTGGCGAGCTTGAGCTCGCGCACCACGCCGAGGTCGGAGAAGACCTTTTCCTGGGCTTTCTCGCGCACCGAACAGGTGTTGAACAGGATCACGTCGGCTTTCGCCGGGTCGTCCGTCGGTTCGAGCCCGTCGGCGGCATGCAGCACGTCGGCCATGCGCGCCGAGTCGTACTCGTTCATCTGGCACCCGAAGGTCTTGATGAAGACTTTGCCGCCCATCACTTCGTCTCGAACGTGTAGCCGCGCGCCTTCAGGTCCGCGATCTCTTCGAGCGTGAGGATCCAGATTCCCCACAACTGGCCGCGCTGGTCGAAATTGAACGCGACGGCGCCGGTGCCGCGAACCATGACCGGCTGCACGATCACGTTGCCCTGGTCCCGGATCTTGGCGCCGGGCGCGAGCCGATAGATCTTGCCGCTGACGGTCATGTACGGGAAATCGAACGCTTCCATGACGCCGGTACGGATGTTCAGCGGAAAATTGCGCACCGCCCCCCAACTCATCAGGGGCAAGGCCAGCAGTGCGGCGAGGACGGCGAGGCGGATCAGGCGCATGGGCTCTCGGGGGGTGGCGGCAGGGCGCAACAGGGCCAGAATACGGCATGCCGGCTTCCGGCAGGAAGCGCCCGGCTGGGGGTGCCCCATCCCGACCTTCCCCCACCTGGGGTGGGGGAAGGAGAGGAATGCGACGATCGATGAACCCGATCGTCGAAAGCCGAAACTCGGCGCCGCTGCCGGCGGCCGCAGGAATCTTGGTGGTGATAGGTGGACTTGAACCACCGACCCCAGCATTATGAGTGCTGTGCTCTAACCAACTGAGCTATATCACCGTCACGGTTGCGGGGTCGAGCGCATCGCACGCTCCATCGGACCGCCGACATGCGCGGCGGGCACCCCGCGACAGGGGCGCGCAATTTACGTTTCTGCCCCCCTCCTTGTCAAGAAAACACCCGCCGTTGAACAGGTTGCGATCGGGATCATGGATGCGATCGTAGTCGGCGCCGGTCTGGTCGGCGCCGCGGCCGCGCTGGCACTCGGCGACGCCGGACTTCAGGTGACCGTCGTCGAGGCAGCACCGCCGCCGCCAGCCCCCGTGGGTTGGGACTCCCGCATGTACGCGATCAGTCCGGGCAGTCGCGAACTGCTGCAATCGTTCGGGGTCTGGCAGCAACTCGATGCCGCGCGCATCGAACCGGTGCTCGGCATGGAGGTCCACGGCGATCGACCGGGTGCCCGCATCGATTTCGATGCCTTGGCGAGCGGTGTCCCGGCGCTGGCCTACATCGTGGAAGGCGGTGCGCTCGCACGTGCGTTGTGGGCACGGCTCGCAGCAGCGGAGCACGTCGAGCTGCGGATCGGCGCGCGTCCGCAGTCGCTTGCGATCGACGCCGCCGATGCGACCCTGCAACTCGGCGACGGGACCATCCTGAAGGCGCCTCTCGTCATCGGGGCCGATGGTGCCGATTCCTGGGTTCGCCAGGCCGGCGGCATCGCAGTGCGGTCGCGCGGCTATGCTCAGCGGGCGGTCGTCGCGAATTTCCGCACCGCGCTCGGTCACGGCGGTGTCGCGCGGCAGTGGTTCCGGGCCGATGGTGTCCTCGCGCTGCTGCCGTTGCCGGGTTCCATGGTGTCGATGGTATGGTCGGCCGACGAGACCCATGCGGATGCGCTGCTGGACATGGATGCCGCGACGCTTGCACAAGCCGTCCGCGAAGCATCGGCGGAATCCCTAGGTGCCCTGGAGGTCGTCACGCCCGCTGCCGCATTTCCATTGCAGCTGCGGGTGGCGGCTTCCTTCGTCCGGCCGCGCCTTGCACTGGTGGGAGACGCTGCCCATAATCTTCACCCTTTGGCGGGCCAGGGCGTCAATCTCGGGTTTCGCGACGTTCGTGCGCTGGCACAGACGTTGGCGGCGCGGGGGCCCGAGCGCGACGTCGGTGTCCTGCCGCTGTTGCGGCGGTTCGAGCGGTCGCGACGGGAGGACGTGGCGGCCATGGTGGCCGCCACCGACGGACTGCATCGCCTGTTCTCGAGTCGCCTGCCGGGCGTCGCAGCGCTGCGCAACGCCGGTTTGAGCCTCGCAGGCCGCCTGCCCGGACTGAAATCGCTGCTCGCGCAACATGCGGCCGCCTGAGCGGTCGAACCCCTATTCCCCAACCAGGAGCAATCCATGATCGTGCGAACTCTCGCCCACGCCCTCGCCGCCGCCGTCCTGCTGGCGACCACGCTGGCATGCGCCGACGAGGCGTCGGTGAAGAAGGCGTTCCAGGCGAAGTTTCCCAAGGCCACAGTGGACACCGTGACCAAGCTGCCCGACCTGGGGCTGTACGAGATCGTCATTCCGCGCGGCGACGAGCCGATCATCATCTACACCGACGACGAGTTCCGTTACATGCTGCAGGGCAACCTGGTCGAGACCAAGAACATGGTCGACCTCACGGAGAAAAAGCGCTCGAAGCTGACGGCGATCGACTTCGATTCACTGCCGCTCGACAAGGCGATCAAGAAGGTGAAGGGCACGGGAGCGCGCAAGGTCGCGGTGTTTTCCGATGCGGACTGTCCGTTCTGCAA
>JAIEQG010000152.1 GCA_019747905.1 Burkholderiales bacterium | reverse complement strand
TGGACTACCCCCCCGACAGGCCTGCGGCCTCTCCCCCCAAGGGGGCCAGCCCTCTTGGGGCGGCCCGGCGAGGGCTGATGACACAGCCCCCACGCTCGCGGCCTCCGCGACGCCACGGACAGCACTGACATGCTCGCGAAGCTCATCGAACTGTCCCTGCGGCAACGGCTGCTCGTCGCGGCGCTGGCGCTGCTGCTCGTCCTGGTGGGCGTGCAGGCGTTCCAGAACCTGCCCATCGACGCCTTTCCCGATGTCTCCACCACGCAGGTCAAGATCATCATGAAGGCACCCGGCATGACGCCCGAGGAAGTGGAGTCCCGCGTCGTCGCGCCCATCGAACTCGAGATGCTGGGCATCCCCAAGCAGCGCATCCTGCGCTCGATCTCCAAGTACGGCATCGCGGACATCACCGTCGACTTCGTCGAAGGCACCGACATCTACTGGGCCAGGCAGCAGGTGAACGAACGCCTGAACGGCGTGCTCGGCGAACTGCCCGCCGGTGTCGGCGGCGGCATGGCGCCGATCACCACGCCGCTGGGCGAGATGTTCATGTTCACCATCGAAGGCGGCGGGCTCTCGCTCGCCGAGCGCCGGACGCTGCTCGACTGGACGATCCGCCCCCGGCTGCGCACCGTGCCCGGGGTGGCCGACGTGAACTCGCTCGGCGGCTTCGTTCGCGCCTTCGAAGTGGTGCCGGACCCGGCCGCGCTGACGGCCCGGGGCATACCGATGACGGAGCTGGAGCGGGCGTTGATGGCCAACAACCGCAACGACGGTGCCGGCCGGCTCGCCGACGGCGAGGAGTCATTGCTGGTGCGCGCCGAGGGCAGCATCCGGACGCTCGACGACGTGCGTGCGATCGTGGTCGGCGAGCGCAGCGCCATCCCCGTGCGCGTGGGCGAAGTGGCCGAGGTGCGCATCGGATCGGTGACCCGTTACGGCGTGGTCACCCGCAACGGCAAGGACGAGGCGGTGCAGGGACTCGTGCTCGGGCTGCGCGGGGCCAATGCACGCCAGGTGGTCGAAGGTGTCCGGGCACGGCTCGCGGAGATCGCCCCGCTGTTGCCCCCCGGGGTGAAGACCGAGGTGTTCTACGACCGCGGTCATCTCGTGGAGCGGGCCGTGGGCACGGTGTCGAAGGCGCTGATCGAAGCCATCGTCCTGGTGCTCGTCCTGCTCGTCCTGTTCCTCGGCGATCTGCGCTCCGCCGTGGTGGTGGCCGCCACGCTGCCGTTGGCGGCGCTGATCACCTTCGTGCTGATGAGGCAGATGGGCATGAGCGCGAATCTCATGAGCCTCGGCGGGCTCGCCATCGCCATCGGCATGCTGGTGGATGCCTCGGTGGTCGTGGTGGAGAACATCGTGAGCCATCTGTCGCACGAGGCGAACGCGCGACCCCGCCTGAGGATCGTCCATGCGGCAGTCCGCGAAGTGGCCGTGCCGGTGGCATCCGGCATCGCCATCATCGTGATCGTGTTCCTGCCGCTGCTCACGCTGGAAGGCCTCGAAGGCAAGCTGTTCAAGCCCGTGGCGTACGCGATCATCTTCGCGCTCTCCGGATCGCTGGTGCTCGCGTTGACGGTCATTCCGGTACTGGCGTCCGTGCTGATCCGGACCTCGGGACACCGGGAGCCCTGGCTGATGCGCAAGGCGCAGGCCGCCTATCGGCCGATGCTCGCCTGGGCGCTCGGACACGGGCGCGCGATCGCGATCGCGGCCGCCGTGCTGTTCGCGACGGCCATCGCGGCGTACTTCGCCACCGGCAAGACTTTCATGCCGACCATGGACGAAGGCGACATCATCATGCAGCTGGAGAAGCTGCCCTCCATCGGCATCGACGCGAGCGCTCAGCTCGATCTGCAGATCGAGAAGGCCATCCTGGAGCAGGTTCCGGAAGTGGCGGGGGTGGTGGCCCGCACCGGTGCCGACGAGCTCGGCCTCGATCCGATGGGGCTCAACCAGACCGACGTGTTCCTCGTGCTGAAGCCGCGCGCGCAGTGGCGCACGCCGGCCAAGGACGACATCGTCGAGGCGCTTCGGCGGGTCATGGCGAGCTTCCCCGGCGTCAACTTCACCTTCACGCAACCCATCGAGATGCGGGTGTCGGAGATGCTGACCGGGGTACGCGGTGACCTCGCCGTGAAACTCTTCGGACCGGACCTGCCGACGTTGAACCGGCTCGCGCAGGAGATCGAACAGGTTCTGAAGGCGGTGCCCGGCAATCGCGACGTGTTCACGCTGACCAACGAAGGGGTGCAGTACCTCCGCGTGGAGATCAATCGCTTCGCCACCGGCCACCAGAAGCTCACCGTGGACGACATCGAGGACGACCTGCGCACGCAGCTGGAAGGTCGGCGCGTGGGGACGGTGCTGGAAGCCAATCGCCGCACGCCCCTGGTGATCCGCGGGCAGTCCGAGCTTCGGGCCTCCGGCACGCTCTACCAGAACCAGAACGTCATCATGCCCGACGGTCGTGCAGTGCCGCTCGCGACCGTGGCGAAGCTCTCGCGGATCGACGGTCCGGTGAAGGTGGACCGCGAGAATGCCCTGCGCTACGCGGTGGTGCAGTCGAACGTGGCCGGCCGCGACCTGGTGGGCTTCGTCGACGATGCGAAGCGCGAGGTGGCCGCCAGGGTGACGCTGCCGCAAGGCTACACGATCACCTGGGGCGGCCAGTTCGAGAACCAGCAACGCGCCGCGAAGCGGCTCGCCATCGTGGTGCCGGTGGCGCTCGCGCTCATCGTGATGCTGCTCTACACGACCTTCGGCTCGGTGCGCCAGACCATCCTGGTGGTGGCGAACGTGCCGTTCGCCATGATCGGCGGCATCGTCGCGCTGTGGCTCTCCGGACAGTACCTGTCGGTGCCCGCCTCCGTCGGCTTCATCGCCCTGCTCGGCATCGCCGTGCTGAACGGCGTGGTGATGATGAGCACGTTCAACCAGTTGCGCGCGGCCGGCATGCCGGCGGACCAGGTGGTGACGGAAGGCGCGCATCGGCGGCTGCGCCCGGTGCTGATGACCGCCAGCATCGCGGCGTTCGGCCTCGTACCCCTGTTGTTCGCCACCGGACCGGGCTCGGAAATCCAGCGCCCGCTCGCAATCGTGGTGATCGGCGGGCTCGTCACCTCCACGGCCCTCACGCTCGTCATCCTGCCCCTGCTGTATCGGCGCTTCGGCAATGCGCCGTCGGCCGCCGTCGAATTCCTGCCCGAGGACACTGCACGATGAACTCGCACTTCGCCGCCATCTCCGTGGCCCTCGCGTGGAGCGCTGGTGCGCTCGCGCAGGAACCTGCTGCCTATCCGGATCTCCCGCCCAAGGCGGCCGTCGAACGGACGCTGTCGATGTATCCGCCGGTCAAGGCGGCCCGCGATTCGGTGCGCTTCGAGCAGGCCAACGATCGTCGCCTCCAGGCCGGCCCGTACGAATTCGCGATCCGCGGCGGCTATCAGAGTCACAGCATTCCGAGCGGCCGATTCCCGGAATGGGACGTCGGCGTCGAGCGCGCGATCCGCCTCCCCAACAAGGCTCGCGTCGACGGCGAGATCGGTGCGCAGGGCGTCGAGCTCTCCCGCCGTGCGGCCTACAGCGCCTGGTGCGACGGCGCCCGCCATCTGCTCAAGCTCTGGTTCGGCTGGACGCGCGAGAGCATCCAGCTCGACCTGCTCCAGCAGCAGGCGGAATTCCTGCGGCAGCAGCAGGTGGTGGTCACCAAGCGCGCGCGGGCGGGCGATGCGCCCAGGGTCGAGGTGAACCTGGCCGAGGCCTCGGTAGCGCAGGCCGAAGCGAGCGTCGAAACCCTCAAGGGCCGGGAGGAAGGCGCGCGGGCCGCGCTGGAGCGGACCTTCCCGGGCCTGCCGGTGCCGGCGCGGGCTCCGCTCGGCGATCCGCGCCCGCTCGACGGCGATCTCGATTTCTATCTCGATCGCGTGCGGGTCCACAACGACGAGGTTCGCGTGGCTCGCGCGTTCACGAAGCGCAGCCGCCTGTTCGCGGAACGCGCCGCCGCCGATCGCGTTCCGGACCCCGCGATCGGCGCGCGGATATCGTCGGATCGCAGTTCCTCCGACAAGATCGCCGGCGTGTACGTCATCGTTCCGCTGCCAGGCGCAGCGCGCCAGGCGTTCTCGGAGGGCGTGCGCGCCCAGTCCGATGCGGCGCTCAACCACGAGGCTGCCGTCCTGCAGCGCATCACGGCCGATGTGGCGATGATGGTCGGCCAGGCAAGAGGGGCCTATGCGGCGTGGCAGCGGGCACGCGCGGCTGCGGAAGGGATGGCGCGGAACGCCGAGAGCATGGCGCGGTCCTGGCAGCTCAAGGAGGCTTCGCTCTCGGATGTGGTACTCGCCCGGCGCCTTGCCGTCGAATCGGCCCTGAGTGCGGCGCTCGCGCGGGTCGAAGCCGAGGAATCGCGCTATCGGCTGCTGATCGAAGCGCACATCCTCTGGAACGACCCGGAAGAGGAAGCGACCGCGCACGCCGAAGGCGGCTAGTGTCTCCGCGATCTAGAGATCGGTAACCGCCACGAGCCGGATCGCCTTCTCCGGACAGGCCTTGATGCACAACCCGCAGGCGTGGCAGTCGTCGGCGCGTACCACGTAGGCCTGTCGATTGCCATGTACCCACGCCTTCAACTTGCCGGCCAACGTGAGGACGGCACGGTCCGCCGCTTCGAGCGGCCGGATCTCGAAGACATCGAACGGGCAGACCTGCACACAGGCCGCCTTGGCCTCGCAGCGGTTGCGATCGACGACCGGCACGACTCGGCCGGCGTCGCCGGCGCATTCCTCTGCGGATCCTCGCTGCAACGTGGAGCTCAAGGGATGCGGGCTATCCGAATCACGTACCCGAAACCCAGCGCTGCAGCATCAGGGTGAGCGCGAACGCAGCCACCGCGAGGCCGGCCGCCAGCAGTTTTCCATCTCCTGCCAGCACGACCGCATCGAGCAGCGACATGCCGGCGATCAGGGTGACGACCGCTTTCGGCACATCGCCGCGCGCGCGGCGGCGGAGCCGCTGCAGCGCAAACGCCATCATGCCGACGTAGAGAATCCAAGGCAGCCAGGCCGCAGGCGTCGTGATGGCCAGCAGGGCGCCGTACACCACGGGTACCGCCAGAAATCCCAACGGCCACAGCGCACCGATGCGATCGAGATGCTCCTGCTTGGCGATGTAGGTGAGGCCGATCAGGTGGCACAGGAGCGCGGTGGCGGCGAGCCAGACCGAGCCGGGCAGCAGCGTGGCCACGCTGTACGCCGCAGTCAGGTACACGCACACGCGGCACAGCCCCATGACGAGCGGGCTCAGCGCGTTGCCCTTGTGGTGGGCGTCGTAGTGCACGATGAACGCCGACAACGCCAGCGCCGCCACCAGGGCGCGCCAGGCCGGCAGCCCGTCGGCGCCGCGGCTCACCACCATGACGATCACCGTGCCCACCGCCAGCAGCCCGAAACCGATGGTGAACACCTGTTGCGCCGACACCTGCCCCGAGGGAATCGGACGATCGGGACGGTGCTGCGCATCGAAGTCGCGATCGAAGGCATCGTTCAGGAACATGCCGCCCACGTAGAACAGCGACAGCGCCAGCATCAGGAGCGGCAGGCGCGCATCGCCGAGCGTGGCTCCGGCCAGCAACACGCCCACGAGGACGTTGGTCCAGACCGTGGGCAGATTCGAAATGCGGCCCAACCGCAACGCGAGGGTCAGAGTCACGCGGCAAGCTCCGAGCGCACCCACGCAAGCTCGCGCGCGACCGCCTCATCCACCGAGCCACTTCGAAACGGTTCGGGCAGCACACCCCACGTGTAGGTCTCCACTTCGAGATGCGCGGTGAACGGCCGCGTGCGATGCTGGGCCAGCACTTCGCGGATGAACGGTTGCGTCGACGCGAACGGGGCGAGGCGATCGAGGAAGATGGGCACGTGGAAATGCACGCGCCACTCGCGCTCGAGCGCTTCGCCGTTGACCGTGGCGAACGCTTCCGGCAGGTCGCTGAAGCGGCGCAGGCCACCCGGTCCGCGTTCGATGACCTGGTGCAGATAGACCGGATCGTCGAAGCGACGCAGCGCCGCGAGTGCCTCGGTATCCAGCTGCGGCAGGCGCAGCCCTGCGCTGATCTGCAGCTTGTGGACGCGGATGCCGGCCGCGTCGAGCCGGCCGACGCACGCTGCGGCATCCTCGAATTCCACCGCCGCGTGACACAGGTCCAGGCACAGGCCCAGGTGGTCGTGCAACGCCTGCGCTGCAGGCGCACGCTCGAGGCCGGTCAGTTCACCCAGGCGCCGCACGGCGGCTGCGCCATGCAGGTCCCGCTGGAAGAAGCCTAGCACCTCGTCGATAGTTTCCAGGAAGCAGTGGGGCTCGGGTTCCAGCGCCAGCGCTATGGAACGTCCGGTACGGCGGCGCACGTCGACCAGATACGCGACGTGTCGCAACAGGTTCTCCACGATCAGCGCCACATCCCGCGCACCGCCGAGCGCCGGCTTGTACGCTCCCGGCACGGTGCTGATGCTGCCCTCGATCGCCGGATCTTCCGGCAGCAGTTGCACCAGCAGATCGGTCAGCTGGTTGGTGTACCGCAGTCGCTCGGGATCTCGCCAGTCCGGCAGATACACCTCTTCCTTGACGCGCGTGCCGTGGAACGTCCCGTAGGGAAATCCATTGATCGTGAACACGTACATGCGATTGTGCGCGAGGAAGTCGCGCAACTCCCGCATCGCATCGGGCACTGCCAGTTCCGCAGCGGCACGGGCCGACAATCGCAGGCCGACGCCGAAATCGCCGGCGGGGCTCAGCCGGTCGCGCACCGCCGTGACGTAACGGTCCAGGTTGGACCGCACTTCGGCCCAGGATTCGCCGGGGTGGATGTTGCTGCAGTAGGTGAGATGGCCCCCGGCGCCCAGGTTCACGCGCCGAGCTCCTGCCGCCGCAGCCAGGTGAGCGCGTGCAGGATCTCGCCGGAATCCATGTGATGCACCTCTTCGCCGACGCCAAGGTCGCGCAGCAGCGTGATGGTGAGTTCGCCGCCCAGGTGCTCGCGAAACTCCTCGAGCCCGCGCAGCAGCAGCCAATGGCCGTCGTTGTCGCGCGATTCGAGTGCGGGATGCCAGAGATGGAAGCCGAGGCGCTTCAGCAGCGCATGCACCCGGTCCTCGCCGCCCGCGGGCAGCATGCCGACCTGCACCGAGTAGCGTGCATCCAGCGCGAGTCCGATGGCCACGGCCTCGCCGTGCCGCAGTTCGTGGCTGGTCAGGGCCTCGAGCTTGTGCGCCGACCAGTGTCCGTAGTCGAGCGGACGGGCGCTGCCGCTCTCGAACGGATCGCCGCCGTGGGCGATCTGGCGCATGTGCAGTTCGGCGCAACGGCGGATCATGCGCGCCATGGCGGCGGGCTCGCAGTCGCGCAGCGCCGTGGCCGACGCTTCCAGCCATTCGAAGAACACGCGGTCGCGGATGAGTGCGACCTTGACGGCTTCGGCGATGCCGGCGATCTTGTCGCGCGGCTGCAGGGTGCGCAGGAAGACCGCATCGTTCAGCACGGCGAACGGCGGCGCGAATGCGCCCAGCAGGTTCTTCATGCCGAAGGCGTTGACGCCGTTCTTCACACCGACGCCGGAGTCGTTCTGCGCAAGCACGGTGGTAGGCACGCGGATGTGACGAATGCCTCGATGCGTGGTCGCCGCGACGTAACCGATCAGGTCGAGGAATGCGCCCCCGCCGATGCCGACCACGAATGCGTGGCGATCGATCCCGAGTTCCACCAGGCGATGCTGCAGGCGCGTCACCAGCGCCGGATCGTTCTTGACGTGCTCGCCGCCCGGCACGATCTCCGGGTGCGCGACGAGCTCGATGGTTTCGCCATGCAAGTCCGCATAGCCCGCTATGTCGTGGGCGAGCGAGGCGAAGGAAGCCGCGACGTTGGAGTCGATGAAGACCACGACCCGATGGCGCTTGCCGGCTTCGCGCCGCGCGATGGTCTGGGCGAAGATCGGATTGTCGTGCGCGAACAGGTGATCCGTGAAATGCACCGGATACTCGTAGCGCACCGAGAAAGACTGCAGATATGCGGCCGGCCGCTCTTCGTTGCCGACCGGCAGAACCTTCAAATCGGCGCTCACCCTCTGCCTCCCCCTGCCCCGCGTCTTATTTGAATACCGTTGCCTCGATGCGGGCGTCGATGGCAGGCGTTTCCCCGATGCGCGGCGTCTGCCCGCGCAGGACCGAGTTGCCCTCGAACAGCGTGCGCTGGTCGATCGGGTCCGGCGACAACCAATCCGACTCCTTCATCTGGCCGCTCTGTCCGAATGCCTTGAGGGCATTGCCGTAGCAGGTGGCGACCACGTCGGCCTCCTTGATGCCACGCTCCAGCATGAGGCGCGCCGTCTTCGGCACGGCCAGCGGATCGGACACACCCCAGTCGGCGCTCGAGTCGATGAAGATGCGCTCGGAGCCGTACTGCTTCACGATCTCCACCATGCGCTCGTTGCCCATCTTGGTGTTGGGATAGATGGTGAAGGCCGCCCAGAAGCCGCGGTCGAGCACTTCGCGCACCGTTTCTTCGTTGTTGTGGTCGATCACCACGCGGCTTGGTGCGACACCCATCTCGATCGCGACGTCCATGCTGCGGCTGGTCCCGGCCTTCTTGTCGCGGTGCGGGGTGTGTACCTGGACCAGCATCTCGAATTCCTTGGCGAGCGCCAACTGGGCACGGTAGTACTTGTCCTCGATGGGCGTCTGATCGTCGTAGCCGATCTCGCCCACTGCCACCACGCCTTCCTTGGACAAATAGCGCGGCAGGACGTCGAGCACCGCTTCGGCGAGCGCCTCGTTGTTCGCTTCCTTGCTGTTCAAGCCGATGGTGCAGTAATGGCGGATGCCGAACTGCGAGGCGCGGAAGCGCTCCCAGCCCACCAGGCTCGAGAGGTAGTCGATGTAGGCCCCGACGTTGGTGCGCGGCTGGCCGAGCCAGAACGCGGGCTCGACGACGGCGACGATGCCGGCGGCGGCCATGCGTTCGTAGTCGTCGGTCGTGCGGGCCGCCATGTGGATGTGCGGGTCGATGAATCGCATGGTGAAGCTCCTCCGTTCTGCTATTGGAACTGCAGCGCCGACTTCCAGTCGATGCCCTGGGCCGCTACCGCATCGCGTACCGAAGCATACCGCTCCAGGAGCTGGCGGGCTGCCGGATCGCGCGCCCGCTGCAGGGCGAGCACCCCTGCAGCCCGCTCGGGCGGCAGGCCGGTGGACAGCACGCGTTCGAGATCGCTCAGCAACTGCCCCTGCGCGAAAGGTCCAACGCAGCGCCACAGCTCCGGGCTGACCGGGCGGCCGGCGGCCCAGCGCTCGTGGGCATAGTCGCCGAGCATGCGGGCGAGCCCCGCGTTGGCCCGGCCATCGAGGCCGACGATCGGGTCGAGTTCGCTGCCGACGAACAGCGCCTTCAGCACCATCTGGTTCCAGGCGTCCTCGGGCAGTTGCTCCGCCGGATAGGGGTTGCGGTGCGCAACGGCCTCGAACACCACTTTCATGTTGGTGCGCACACCCTCCGCGGCGCGCAGGCGATGACGCGGGGGATCGGGATACAGCGGCAGGCCGCGATAGAACGCGACCAGTTCGTCGATGTCGGCCGTGGCGCACAGTTGATCGAGACGCCGCACGAAGGCATCGACGTCGCCCGACACCGCCAGCAGCAGCACGACGCGCCCGGCCTGATCCACGGTCCACTGGGAAGGATCCCAACCCGGCCGGGCACGCGTGGCGGCGGACAGGTCCGCCCGCGGCAGCGCCAGCGGTGCCTTGCCCAGTTTGCGCGACACCAGACTGATGGAGCGGTACAGATCGCGGTCCGAGCCGCCACCCGCCAATGCGGCAAGCGCTTCCCGCAGCCATTCCGCCGCGGCCGCATCGACCTTCTGCGCGATCCATTTCTGGAGGAGCTGGGAGGGTGGCGTGGCGGTATCAGGCATGACGTCGAATCTCGGAAGGCCTGCGTCAGGCAGCACGCCGCATGCCGGCGCGGTCCGCGAAGATGTGATCGAGGAGCAACTGCTTCACGGCAGTCGCTGGCACTACACCTTCGGCCAGCAGATCCGGCGCGGAGGTGATGAACAGCGGCCCGTCCTCGGCGCGATCGGTGGGACGTCCATGGGAACCCTTGACGATGGTCGCATCGAGCGAGATCACGTCCATCAGATAGCGCATGCCCAGCATCTTGCGCGCAAGGCGCGTGGCCACGGCAAGCTTCGGCAGCGCGATGCGCGGATCGATCAGCAACTCCACCGGGTCGTAGCCTGGCTTGCGGTGGATGTCGACGGTACGCGCAAAGTCGGGCGCGCGTGCGTCATCGAGGAAGTGGTAGTAGGTGAACCAGCTGTCGGCCGCGGACACCGCCACCAGTTCCCCGGAACGCGCGTGATCCAGCCCGGCGGCGCGCTTGCCGTTCTCGTCGAGCACCTGTTCCACGCCGGGCAGCTTGCGCAGGCAGGCGGCCACGTCGGGGATCAGTTCCGGGCGCGCCACGTAGACGTGGGCGAGTTGATGGTCCGCCACGGCGAACGCATCCGAGGCGCCGGCATCGAGCTGCTCGCGCCCCTGCTCCAGGCGCACCTTGAGCCAGCCCGCCTGCCGCAAAGCACGATTGATGTGCACCGGCCGCGACACTTCGGTGATGCCGTATTCCGACAGCACCACCACGTGCGCGCCGAGCTTGCGAGCCTTCTCGATCAACAGACCGCACAGGGCATCCACCTGCGCCACCTGCGCGGGAATGCCCGGGTGATTCGGACCGAACCGTTGCAGGTCGTAGTCGAGGTGCGGCAGATACACGAGTGTCAGCGTCGGGCGCTGATGCTCGAGCACGTGCAACGCGCTGTGTGCGATCCAGCGGCTCGACTCGATGTTGGCACCAGGCCCCCAGAACTTGAACAGAGGAAACTGGCCGAGGCGTTCCTGCAGCTCATCCCGCAGTGCGGCAGGATGGGTATAGACGTCCGGCAACTTGCGTCCGTCCGCCGTGTACATGGGCCGCGGCGTGATCGACACGTCCGCCGACGAGTACATGTTGTACCACCAGAACAGCTGCGCGCAGGTAAATGCGGGATCGCGGCGCTTCGCGGTTTCCCACACCTTCTCGCCGCCGACCAGCCGGTTCGACTGGCGCCACAGCCACACTTCCGACAGGTCGCGGAAGTACCAGCCGTTGGCGACGATGGCGTGATCGCGCGGCAATACGCCGGTCAGCATCGTGGACTGGACGGTCGTGGTCACGGCCGGCAGCACGGTCTGCAGCGGACGCATCGCCCCCTGCTGCGCAAGAGCCTGCAGGTTGGGCGCGCTGCCCAGCAGCGCCGGTGTCAGCCCCACCACATTCAACACCAGGGTCGGTGTCATGGTGCGCGGCGAGATCAGTTGGAAAAATCCTTGCTCAACACGTAGGTTACCACGGCCTGTCGCTGCCTCTCGGAGAACTGTTCCTTGAAGGCAGGCATGCCGCGAAACCCGTTGGTCACGCGGTCGTAGACGAACTCCGGCGTGTAGCGCGGCGGATTCAGCTTCGGCGCCTTGCCCGGGTAGGCCGACTTGCCATGGCAGAACTTGCAGATCTTGCCGAAGACTTCCTTGCCCTCGGCGACGTACTCGGCATTGCCGAGCAGTTCCTTGGGGAACGGCGGCAGCTCCGCATCATCGGCCCACGAAGGACCGAGCAGGACCAGGGCGCCAAGCCCGCACACGGTCCGGATCAGCAGCTTTTTCTTGTCCACTGTAAGTCCACATTCTCGTCGAAGAACACCGGGACACGGAGTTTCCCCCGTGTCCCGGTCACCGGTCGACCGAGGTTGAGCGACCGGCGCATGCCATTGCCGATCAGGGAACGATCTTGTAGATCTTGTCCTGCTCGCCGTTCGGACCGCGAGCCCGCGTGCCCATGATGTACACGTTGCCCTGGTTGTCCTGGCCGAAGCCGAGGATGAAGTCCTTGAAGCCCGGGATGTTGGTCACGTTGACCGTTTCCTTCGTCCACTTGTTGCCGGTCATCTTCGACGCGAACAGCACGCCTTCGGCCACCATGAACGACTTGCTCCAGTCGCCGAAGAAGTAGATGCCGTCCCAGGCCTTGTGCGGGCCGCGGTAGACGTAACCGCCGGTGATGGAGATGCCCTCGCAATCGCCCTTGGCGGCGAAGTCGGGATTCGAGCAGTTCTTGTACTCGAGGACCGGATCGGTCATGCCCGCCTTGTTGCAGCTCGCCGGGTGGCTGTTGGGGTTCACGTAGTCGAAGCAGTGCGAACCTTCCATGGCGCGCCAGCCGTAGTTGCCGCCCTTCTTCACCACGTCCACTTCCTCGTAGCTGTTCTGGCCCACGTCGGCGCAGATCAGATCCTTGTTGCCGCCCATGTCGAACGAGCAGCGCCACGGATTGCGAAAGCCGGTGGCCCAGATCTCGGGCGCGTACTTGCTGTTGCCGACGAACGGGTTGTCCTTCGGCACGGTGTACGGGTCGCCCTTCACGTCGATGCGGAGCATCTTGCCGAGCAGCGCCGACGTATCCTGCCCGTTGCCGATGGTCACGTTGTGGCCGATACCCCAATCGTTGGCGTAGCCGCCGTCGCCGGTGGAGATGTAGAGCATGCCGTCCGGACCGAAGCCGATCCAGTGACCGTTGTGGTTGAACTGGGGCCAGTCGATGGCGGTGACGATACGCTCGTAGTTCTGGTCGGCCTTGTTCGGGTCGTCCTTCGAAACGCGATACTCCGCGACGACGTTGGTGTGGGCGTACCAGAGCTGCTTGCCGAGGTCCGCGTCACCGCGCAGTTGCGCCGTGTACGCGATGTAGAACTTGCCGGTCTTCTTGAAGTCGGGCGGGAACGCGAGGCCCAGCAGGCCTTCCTCGTCGAACTCCCACTTGAGCGGCGGCAGCTTGTGCTTGATGTTGAGGAAGTCGCCATCCAGCAGCTTGCCGTCGGCGCCGAGAATCTTGATGGTGCCGGTCTGCTCGACGATGAACTTGCGGTCGTCGCCGGGCGGGGAAACCATGGTCATCGGGTGGGTCAGCCCTTCGGCCACCACCTCCAGCTTCACGTCCAGGGCGGACGCGGTCATCGGCACGGCGGTGCATGCCGCTGCGAATGCCAGACACAAGCACGTTTTCTTGAACACGCTGTTCTCTCCTCGTTGGATGACGAGCTTCGGCTCGTTTCGTTGCGATCGTCCCCCGGGTGCCGTCGGCAATTCGCGACGATCGGGAGAGCGACGTAGTCTGGGCTCGCGGAACTGTCGATCGATAGGGAGAAACTCCGGGTGAACCCGGGATGCCGACGCGCTCGCGTGGGCAGGAAACTCCCGGCAATCGCAGGCGCACTCGCGACTCCCCGCGCGGCGGGGCCGTCGACTCCCGGTGCGTTCCCGGACGCGGCAGAGCGCCATTCGCCCCCGCATCGTGAGTTTCTCCGAGGCGCCGACCGGGAAGAGCTTCTATTTTGGCCTTGGGGAAAACTGGCGGCGAGGAGATGCCAGGCGAAGATTGCCCCCAACCCACAGAGGAGAAAGAATGAAAGCAACCGAAGTTTCCACAAGCGTGACGATTGCCGTGTTGGCAGCTGCAGGCCTATTGGCCTCCGGCAGCTCGCTCGCGGCAGCGCCGACCCTTTCAACGGAAGTCGTGGTGGGCAAGCTCGAATCGCCATGGGACATGGCATTCATGAAGGACGGCACGATGTTCTTCACGGAAAAGTGTGGAGGTCTGTCCGTTCGGCTGCCTTCCGGTGCCATCAACAAGTTGCATGGAATCGGCGGTTCGAATGGCTATTCCTCCTCCAGCGATGACCTCTTCTGTGACGGTCAAGCCGGTGTGATGGGGGTTGCGATCGATCCCGACTTTTCCGGCAACCGATTCGTGTACGTCTACTCGAGCTCCAACCTCGATGGCAAGCTGGTGAACCGCGTGATGCGGTTCAAGGTCGACGACTCGTTCAGCAGCGTATCGGACCGCACCGACATCGTGACCGACATCGGCTACAAGCCGAAAGCCACGAACCACCCCTTCGGCGGACCTGGTGCGCACAACGGCGGTCGTATCCGCTTCAGCCCGGCCGACGGGTTCCTCTACGTGACCACCGGTGACAACCACAAGGGCATTGCCCCGCAAAGTCCGACTTACATCGGAGGCAAGGTACTTCGCATCGACAGGGACGGCAAAGCGGCTCCTGGAAACAAGCCGCCAGCAGGCTTCGATCCTCGCGTCTACACGTATGGCCACCGCAATCCGCAGGGCATCGCTTTCCGACCTGGAGACAATCGCCCGTTCACAGCCGAGAACGGCCCATGGCACAGCGACGAGGTGACGGCGCTGGTGAACGGCGGCAACGCCGGCTGGGACCCGCGGCCCAACGTAGGCGGCAGGAAGGATTGCCCGGACGACTATTGCGGCTATTCGCCCAACCAGATGGGCGCCATGGATCCGAAGCAACGTGCAGCGTTCATGCCGATGACCGACCTCAAGACCTATCCGAATGCCATGAAGCCGGCCTGGAACAACAACGGCCTCTCGCAGGGCATGTTCTGCAATGCGTTCCTGTCAGGCTCGCAATGGAAGGACTGGGACGGCCAGATGGTGGTCGGCTACACCGGGATCGGCATCCATGGAACCCCTGTCGGCAACCGCCTGGACGTGTTGAGCATCAGCGCCGATGGGCTTTCCTCGAAGCGAACCGAGGTGTCCTGGCCCACGGCGACTGGACGCTTCCGCTCGGTGGTCCTGGGGCCCGATGGCAATCTTTATGTTGCACTGGAAGATCAAGGCAAGATCATCCGCGTCACTCCTCAGTAATCGCCACCCTCGAACGCGCTGCCCACGGGCAGCGCGTTTCTTGTCGGCATCGAGAAACGCCATCAGGACTACCTGAGGCGGCGCGCCGCGGTCATCGGCACAGCGCTGCCGACACCGCAAGCAGCATATCGATAGCGCGTCCGAGCGATCCGTCACCCAGGGACATTCAATGCGAAGCTTCACCATCCTGTTTGCTCTTGTCAGTCTTCTGGGTTTTGCCGGTCTTGCGCGCGCCGACGTCCGTGAACTGCTGACTGAACTGCTGACGAAGCACAACTGCACCGCGTGCCATTTCATCGACAAGCGCAAGTACGGGCCCAAGCTGAAAGACGTGGCCGCGAAGTATGCGAACGACGAGAACGCCGCCGAGAAGCTGGCCGCCAAGATCAAGTCTGGCGGCACTGGGGTGTGGGGCCAAGACGTCATGCCACCGCAACCGCAGGTCTCGGATGCCGACGCCCTGGCCTTGGCCAGCTATGTGCTGTCGCTGAAATGACGCCAGCGGTCCGACGCGCGTGGACGGGGCACCGGCGGTTGCCGCCGGCAAGGAGCACCTGACTTCCCACGCGCTGCGAGTCATCGCCTGCATGCGGCTGCCGCGCGCCGGGCGCCACCCGAAAAAAGGGCCGACGCACGGCCGGCCCGAATCGAGAATGTCAGACGAAACGATGGCCGAAAGGCCATCGCCGCCGAGCGTACGCGCGGCAGTCTCCATGGCACCATGGAGGGTCTCGCGTTACTGCCGGGAATTTCGCCCGGCCCGATCATGAATAGTCCTGGTTTCGTGCCGGGTTCCCCCGGTCCAGCGCGTGTCCG
>JAIEQG010000118.1 GCA_019747905.1 Burkholderiales bacterium | reverse complement strand
TTGCGTTCCTTCACATGCCCGAACCCGCGAATTTCCTCCGGAATCGACGCGATCTGCACCGCCGTGGCGAGGTTGTCCCGCTCGAGCCTGGGCAGCAGGCTGCGGATGGTCGTTTCGTACTCACCGATCAGCGCACGCTCCGTCCGGCGCTCGCTGGTGCGACCGAAGATGTCGAACGCACCGCCACGCAACCCCTTCATCTTCGCCAGCACCTTGAAGGCCGTGAAGACCCATGGACCGTACTCGCGCTTCTGCAGCTCGCCCGTCACCGGATCGCGCTTGCTGAAAAGCGGCGGCGCCAGGTGGAAGCGCAACTTGAAGTCGCCATCGAACTGCTCGTCGAGCTTCCTGCGGAATTCGCCGCTCATGTAGAGGCGGGCAACCTCGTACTCGTCCTTGTACGCCATCAGCTTGAAGAAATAGCGCGCCACCGCTTCGGTGAGTTTGGTTTCTCCCTTGGCCTTCGCCGACTCGGCAGCACGCACTTCATCGACCAGCTTCCGGTAGCGATCGGCCCACGCGGCATCCTGGTAGTCGGTGAGGAACGTGACTCGCCGCGCGATGATCTCCTCCAGCGACTCCGACACCTTGGTGCTCGCGGTCTGTTCGACCTTGGGGGCGATCAGCTTCTCGACCGCCTTTGCGTCGACCGCAGTGCGACGCCCCCAAAGGAACGCCGCCTGGTTCATCTTGACGCCGGCGCCGTTCAACTCGATCGCCTTGTTGAGCGCTTCCGACGACACCGGCACGAGCCCGCGCTGGAATGCGAAGCCGAGCATGAACATGTTGGTCGCGATGGAATCGCCCATCAGGGCAGTGGCGATGCGGGATGCATCGACGAACTCCGCGTTCTGCTCGCCGACGCCGTGCCCGATCGTCTCGCGCAACGAACTGCCGGGAAACTTGAAGTTGGCGTCGCGTGTGAACGCACCGGTCATTTGCTCGTGCGTGTTGACCACCATCCGCGTGCCGGGGCGCGTGGTTTCCATGGTCTTCTGGCTCGCCGAGACCACCAGGTCGCAACCCAGCACCAGCTTCGCTCCGCCGGCACCGAGGCGCACGGTCTTGATGTCGTCGGGATGCCGCGCGATCTGCAGGTGGCTCCACACCGCTCCACCCTTCTGCGCGAGACCCGCCATGTCGAGGCCACCGAAGCCCCGGCCTTCGAGGTGCGCAGCCATGCCGACGATCGCGCCGATCGTCACGACACCCGTGCCACCGACACCGGTCACCATGATGCCGTAGGGCGTGTCGAGCGCCGGCAATGCCGGCTCGGGAACGGCAGGGAACAGCACTTCGGTGTTCTCGCCCGCGGGCTTCGACGGCGCAGCCTTGCGCACCCCGCCGCCGTGCACCGTGACGAAGCTCGGGCAGAACCCTTTCACGCACGAATAGTCCTTGTTGCAGGCCGACTGGTCGATCTTGCGCTTGCGACCGAACTCGGTCTCGATCGGCGTCACCGACACGCAGTTGGACTTGACGCCGCAATCGCCGCAGCCTTCGCACACGAGATCGTTGATGAAGGCGCGCTTGGGCGGATCGGGATACAGGTTGCGCTTGCGGCGCCGGCGCTTCTCGGCGGCACAGGTCTGGTCGTAGACGATCACGCTCACGCCGCCGACCTTGGTGAACTCCTGCTGAACCGCGAGATAGTCATCGCGGTGATGCACCGTCACGCCGGGCGCGAACGGCGCCCCGGTGCCGTACTTTTCCGGCTCGTCGGTGACCACCGCGATCTTGCGTGCACCCTCGGCATGCATCTGCTGCGTGATCTGCGGCACCGTGAGATTGCCGTCCACGTGCTGGCCGCCGGTCATGGCGACCGCATCGTTGTAGAGGATCTTGTAGGTCATGTTCGCGCCGGACGCGACCGCCGCGCGCACCGCGAGCGAACCCGAATGGAAATAGGTGCCGTCACCGATGTTCTGGAAGATGTGCGCCGTCTTCACGAACGGCGCCATGCCCATCCAGCTCGCGCCCTCACCGCCCATCTGGGTGTAACCGGCCGTGTTGCGATCCATCCACTGCGCCATGAAGTGGCAGCCGATGCCCGCCATCGCGCGGCTCCCGGGCGGCACCTTGGTGCCGGTGTTGTGCGGGCAGCCGGAACAGAAGTACGGGGTGCGATCCATGGCCGGCTTCTCGACGGTACGGGTCTCGAGCGCCTCCTGCTCTGCCACGCGGGCACGCAGTTGCGCGTCGTCGATGCGCTCGAGGATGCGCTTGCCGATCGCGATGGCGATCTCGTTCGGATCGAGCGCCGCGTTGCTGCGGAAGAGCTGCGCACCCGTTTCGTCCAGCTTGCCGATGACCACCGGAGAATTCGCCCTGCCGTACAGCATGTCCTTCAGCTGCGGTTCGATCAGCGCACGCTTCTCTTCCACCACGATGATCTTCTCGAGCCCCTCTGCGAACGCGACCGCACCCGTGGCCTCGAGCGGCCAGGTCATGCCGATCTTGTAGAGGCGCAGCCCGAGGCGCTGCGCCTCGGCCTCGTCGATGCCCAGGTACTGGAGGGCCTGCCGCACATCCATGTAGGACTTGCCGCAGGTGGCGATGCCGAGCTTTGCTGTTGGCGGATCGATCACCACCCGATCGATGCGGTTGGTACGCGCGAACGCCTTCACGGCTTCGATCTTGACGTTGTGCAGCCGCGATTCCTGATCCAGCGGGAGGTCCGGAAACCGGATGTTCACCCCACCCTCGGGCATCTTGAAGTCTTCCGGGATGCGGATGCGCACGCGCGCCGGATCCACGTCCACCGACGCAGTCGCGTCGATGGTGTCCTTCATCGACTTCAACCCCACCCAGCAGCCGGAATAGCGCGACAGCGCCCAGCCGTAGATGCCGTAGTCGAGCAGCTCCTGCACGCCCGCCGGATTGAGGATCGGCATCATCGCATCGACCATCGCGAATTCGCTCTGGTGCGCGGTGGTGGAAGATTCGCAGGTGTGGTCGTCGCCCATTAGCGCGATCACGCCGCCCTTTGGTGCGGTGCCCGCGAGGTTCCCGTGCCGGAACGCATCGCCGGTCCGGTCCACGCCCGGACCCTTCCCGTACCAGACCGCGAAGACCCCGTCGAACTTGTTGTCGCCGGAAAGATGGGCCTGCTGCGTGCCCCAACAGGCGGTGGCCGCGAGGTCTTCGTTGACCCCGGGCTGAAAGTGGATGTTGTGATCCTTGAGGAACTTCGAGGCCGCGCTGAGCTGCTGGTCGTAGCCGCCCAACGGGCTGCCGCGATAGCCGGAGATGTAGCCGGCGGTGTTGTAGCCCTCGGCGGCATCGCGCCGCTGCTGCATGAGCGGCAGGCGTACCAGCGCCTGTGTGCCGGTGAGGAATACGCGCCCCTTGTCGAGGGTGTACTTGTCCGAGAGCGAAACGTCGAGCAGTGCCATGGGTCTATCGGTCTTCCACGTCGATGATCTGCGAACTATAACGCCTGCGACTTCCCTGCGAACCGCGGCGCGCCTTACATCCGGATCGTCACCTTGCCGGTGTGCGTTGCACCATCCAGGTGGTCGTAGGCCGCGCGCGCTTCTTCGAAGCCGAAGCTGCGGCCGATGGGCAGGCGCATGCCGTGCAAGGCGATGGCCCGGTTCATTTCCTCGAACATCTCGCGCGAACCCACGTAGATCCCCTGCACACGGATGTGCCGCCGCAACACCGCTGCCGTATTCATCTGCCCGCCGGTACCGGTGAGCACCCCGATGAGGGCGACGTAGCCACCCAACCTTACCGCCGCAATGGACTTGTCCAGCGTGCCGCTGCCCCCCACTTCGACCACGATGTCGGCGCCGCGACCACCGGTCAGTTCCACCACCGCCTTGTCCCAGTCGGACCGCGTACGGTAGTTGATGGTTTCATCGGCCCCGAGCTGCTTCGCCTGGGCGAGCTTCTCGTCGCTCGATGAAGTGATGATCACGCGCGCGCCGTGCATCTTCGCGAACTGCAGGGCAATCATCGAAACCCCGCCCGTGCCGAGACACACGACCGTGTCGCCCGCTTTTACGCTGCCTTCCCGCACCAGCGCATTCCACGCGGTCACGCCCGCACAGGGCAGACAGGCGGCCTCCTCGTCGGTCAGGTGGGCCGGCACCTTGACCACACCCTGCTCGGACAGCACCACGTACTCCGCCAGCATGCCGTCGATGGCGCCGCCGAGAGCGCTCATCGGTGCTTCCGGCGGGACGATGCCCGCGATCCACGCCTGCATGAAGCACCCCGCGACCCGGTCGCCGACCTGGACACGGGTCACACCCGCACCCACCTCGACGATCTCGCCGACACCGTCGGACAAGGGAATGCGCCCCTTCGGCGGCGGTGCGCCGTAGCCGCCCTTGGCCACGAGCAGATCGCGGTAGTTGAGCGACCACGCCTTGGTCCGGATCAGGACCTGTCCGGGCCCCGGCTTCGGATCGGCTCTATCGACCCGTGTGACGTTGTCGAGGCCGGTCTTGTGCTGCAGTTCGTAGGCTTTCATCGAGGCTCCGTGGGGTCGAACTCTGCTCTGGCGCGCATGCTAGGCAGGGTCGGCGCCCGGGGGAACGCCACCCGGTAACATACCGCCCATGCTTTCCGAGGCATACCCCTGACCATGGATCTCCTGAACCTCATGCGCCTGTTCGCCCGGACCGTGGAAGCAGGCAGCTTCTCGGCCGTGGCGCGCCAGTCCGGCACCACGCAGCCCACCATCAGCCGCCAGATCGCCCGCCTGGAGCGCGCCCTCGGCGCACAACTCCTCTCCCGTGGCGCTTCCGGGCTGCGTCTCACGGAGGCGGGCGAGGTCTGCTACGCGCGGGCCAAGCAACTCGTCGAGGACGTCGACGAACTGCAATCGAGCTTCGGCCGCCTGCGCGGCAGCGTGAGCGGAACGTTGCGGGTGAACTGCCCGGCCTCCTTCGGCGAGACCTGGCTCACACCGGTGCTGTTGCGCCTCGCGGAAGCCAATCCGCAGCTCACCATCGACCTGGTGCTGACCGACCGCTTCATCGACCTGATCGAGGAGCGCATCGACGTCGCCATCCGCTTCGGCCCCTTGCCGGACCTCCGGCTCGTGGCACGCAAGATCGGCGCGAGCCCCCAGGGCTGTTTCGCATCACCGGCCTACCTGGCCGAGCACGGCACGCCGCAGCATCCGCGCGACCTGGCAGCGCACCGGTGCATCGTGAACAGCTTCATCCCCTACACCAACGACTGGCATTTCGAAGGTCCGGATGGCGACGTCGCTACCCGCGTGCAAGGCAACTTCCGTGCGAACAACCTGCGCGCGATTCGCGCCGCCGTGCTGGGCGACAACGGTATCGCCATCGGTCCGGTCTGGCTTTACTTCGACGACATGAAGGCGGGCCGCGTGAAGCGGGTACTGCAGCGATACGGTCCGCCGGCCCTCGACATTCACGCCCTGTATGCCCCGGGCGACCTCGTGCCGCTGCGCGTGCGCCACTTCATCGAGGCCCTGGAGCGGACCTTCCGCGAGACGCCTGCGCTCGCAGAGCTCTTCCTCGGCCGCAGCGTCGCCAGCGGGCGCCGACCCCGCTGAAGGCACGCCAACGCGCCACCGCGGGCCGGGGCGTAACCTTGACGCTCGCGGCGGAAGGCCGGTCGTCACCGGGGTTCCGGCGCGCTTCGTCCACACCAACAGGAGCCACCATGAAACCCGTCCGCACCCTCGCAATCCTGCTGCTCGCGACCCTGAGCCTGCCCACGCCGGCCCGAGCGGCATTCGACTACTACCTGCACCTGGATGGCATCGAAGGCGACGTCACGGCGCGGTCCTACGAGCGCTGGATCAGTGTCCTGTCCTACGGTTTCGGCGCCTCGGCCACGGGCGGCGGTTCCGGTGGTGGTTCGAGTTCGCTCGACGTGAGCGTTTCCGACCTTTCGTTCACCAAGCTCCTCGATGCCGCCAGCCCGAAGATCTTCGAGCATCTGGTGGAAGGCAAGAGCATCCGTAGCGGACAACTCGACATCGTCACGGCAGGCGATCGCCCGGAAGCGATGTTCTCGTACGAGTTCGAGGACATTGTGTTCACTTCAGTCACCCATGCGGGTGGGGCGCCCGGTCAACCGGTCGAATCGATTGCGTTCAATTTCGACAAGATCAAGCTCACGGCCGCCAAACTGGATCCGAAGGGCGGCAAGCTGGGCGAGGTGAGTTACAGCTACGACTTGCCGAACGCGGCCCCGGTCCCGGAACCCTCGACGTGGGCCATGCTTGCCGTGGGCCTTGTCACAGTCGGCTTCGCGATGCGTCGCGGGAAAGCACGGCACTGACGACCACTGGAGGTCGGGTACGGCTTCCGATGAGGGCGTACCCGACAGGATCTCGCCGCCAGTTCAGAACACCTTGTCCTTCTTCATGGCCGCCACCAGTACGTCGATGTACTGGTTGATCGCCTTCTCCCGATCGCCCGTGCCGGCGTTCTCGGTGAGCAACCGCGCGCTCCAGACGCGCTTCTGGCCCTTGCGCTCGAACAACGTGGCTTCGGAGCCGAGTTCCGTCAGCGTGTAGTCGGGAGCCGTCCGGATGTTGGTCGGATAGGTGTAGATCGGGTAGTCCGCCGACGTCCTCGATTCCGAGTCGACGAAAGTGGCGCGCAGCACGAACACGGCGTCGGCGTCGGTGGCCTCGATCGCCTCGCGGAAGCGCTCCTTCTCCTCCGGCACGTAGCGCGTGAAGTACCGATGCGACGCCACCGCGCTCATGCCTTCCGACTGCAGCCGCTTAGCCAGCATGTCCTGCAGTTCGGCCTGAACGAACTCGTCGCGCGCCACCGTGATGATCAGCACCTTCTTGAAGTGCTTGGCCGGCCGGTCGGGCGCCGACCAGCTGGCATCGAGGCTGGTGCGATCCTGGATGGCGCAGGCACCGACGGCAAGCGCTGCGAGCAGCCACAGCGCCCATGCAAAACGGGTAATCGTGCTCTTCAATGTAGGTCTCCCCCTTCAGGTCGCCCGAGTATACTGCCCGGGCGCTACCCGGTCTGTCCCGAGCACCGTGCTTGCCTTCTCGCCCATTCGAACGATGCCCAACCTACTTCGCAACATCGTTGCCGTCATCGCACTGACCGCCTCCGTCCTACTGGCCGGTTGCGCTGCGAACCAGCTGGTCTCGCATCAGGCGAATCCCGCCCACGTCGGCAAGCCGCCGAAGAAGGTCATGGTCTATGCGGTCACCTATGACGCCACCCTGCGCCGGGTCTTCGAGGATCGCATGGTCGCGCGGCTCGGCAGCCGTGGCATCCAGGGCGTGCCGGCGTACACCATCATCACCAGCGAGAGCCCCGCGGAGGAAGCGCAGTTGCGCGCGGCCGTGGCGAAGAGCGGCGCCGACGCGGTCATGATCTCCCGCCCCGGCGCCGAGGAGCAGTCGAGCACGATCGTATCCGGGGGCACCGTGTACACGGGGACCGTCGTCGGCATGTACGGCTACTACTCGGGCGTCTGGCAAGCGACCAAGGTTGCACCACGGGACGTGGAGGGCGCCACCTGGCTGATGTCATCCACCAGGCTGTTCGACGTCGGCTCCGAGGCCCCGGTGTGGAGCGGTACGGTCAAGACATCCATGCAGGACGACATGGGTGCAGCATTGAACAAGTACGTGGATCTCGTCTTCAACGCGATGGTGGCGGATCGGGTGTTGTAGCTGCGGCGATCACCGCGCCGGCCAGCGCCATCCCGGCAGGTCGAGCTCGTCCTCGTTCTCCAATCGCGTCTCGCCCAACCGCTTCTCCAGCTGCAGCACCTCGCAGCCCTCCTTCTCCTGCAATGTGGCGAGAAGACGCGGCGCGTGCGACACCACGATCACCTGCGACGACTTCGCGGCCCGCAGGACGAGGCGCCCGAGAGCGGGATGCAGATCGGGATGCAGGCTGGTTTCGGGTTCGTTGAGCACCAGCAACTCGGGCGGCCGTGGCGTCAGCAGCGCGGCAATCCACGAGATGTAGCGCAGTGTCCCATCGGACCATTCCGCCGCCTTCAGCGGGCGGAGCAGTCCATGCTGGCGCAACTGCACTTCGAACCAGCCTTCGGCCTGAGTCACCTCGACCGCTGCGCCGGGAAATGCATCCTCGACGGCTGCGTCGAGCGCTTCCGGATCGCCGATCTCGCGGATCGTCTGCAATGCCGCGGCAAGATCGGCTCCGTCGTGGCCGAGGGCCACCGTGCGCGTACCCACCTGCGGCCGACGGGCACCGGCGTCCGGATCGCTGCGCAACTGGTCGTAGAAGCGCCAAGCGCGGATGCGCTCGCGCAAGGCGATCATCTCGGGGGCGGCGCGCGGATCGGCGCAATGGGTGAGCATGCTGTCCCACGCCGGCACGTGCCGGCTCAGTGTCACACGATCGCCTTCGCCGGCGATCTGCGCCAGGCCGCCGCGGCGTT
Organism: Burkholderiales bacterium; assembly: GCA_019747905.1. Lineage (GTDB taxonomy): Bacteria > Pseudomonadota > Gammaproteobacteria > Burkholderiales. Next base: position 7,249 of record JAIEQG010000118.1, on the reverse strand, counting down.
CGGCGAGAACCGCAGACGGGCGCAACATGGCGCCGTTCCACAGCACTTCGTGCTTGATCTCGGGATCGAGCGAGAATGCCGTGATCGTCGTAGGCACCGTTTTCTGAGGCAACCCCAGGTCGATCGCGTAACCATAGTCGTCGGCCGCAAAGCCCAGCTGCAACCGTATCGGCCCCTTGCGTGCGGTTCCCTGGACCGGATGCTCGCCGCTTTGCACCGCGCGCGAAAATGCCTCCGGCCCCGCCCACAACGTGGATGGCAATCCGCCTTCGCGCGCGAGCGAGGCGACGACGCGCCCCTGCGCCGTATCGGCCAACAGGCGCAATGCGCGATAGAGGTTCGACTTGCCCGCCCCGTTCGGCCCGGTAACGGCAGTCAGGCGACCGAGCGGCACGACCAGATCGCGCAACGAGCGATAGCCCGAGACGGCGAGCGCATTCAGCATTCGTGGCGTGCCCTAGTTTCCGAACTGCAATTGCGCCAGCCGCGCATACAGCGGACTCGATCCGAGCAGTGATTCATGGGTACCTACCCCCACGATCCGACCGCCATCGACCACGGCAATGCGATCGGCGTTCTTCACCGTCGCCAGGCGGTGGGCGATCACGAGCGAAGTGCGTCCCCGCATGAGACGTTCGAGCGCCATCTGCACCATCCGCTCCGACTCCGCATCCAGCGCGCTGGTCGCTTCGTCGAGCAACAGCACCGGCCGGTCGGCGAGGATGGCCCGCGCGATGGCGAGCCGCTGCCGCTGGCCGCCGGACAGGCGCACACCGCGTTCGCCGAGGAACGTGTCGTACCGCTCCGGCAGTTCTTCCACGAAGGCGCGCGCGAATGCCGCATCGCAGGCAGCCTCGACCGCTGCATCGTCGGCATCCGGTCGCCCGTAGCGAACGTTCTCGCGCACGCTCGCCGCGAAGATCGCCGGTTCCTGCGGCACGAGCGCCATGCGGGCACGCACGGCAGCGGGGTCGGCGCGTCGCAAATCGACGCCGTCGAGACGCACGACGCCCTCCTGCGGATCGTAGAACCGCAACAGCAGCTGGAAAACCGTCGACTTGCCCGCGCCCGAAGGTCCCACGAGGGCGACTCTTTCGCCGGGCTCCACGCGCAAGGTCAGGCGATCGAGCGCGGGTGGCACGGGACGCGACGGATACGCGAAACCGACGGCCTCCAGTTCTACGCGGCCGATCGACGGCACAGGCAGCGGAATCGGATCGGTCGGCGCCGCGATGTCGGGCTCGGTCGCGAGAATCTCGGCCAGGCGCTCCGCGGCACCGGCCCCGCGCTGCAGATCACCGACGACTTCGCTCACCGCGCCGGCAGCGCCCGCCACCATGGCCGCATAGAACACGAACGCCGAGAGTTCGCCGGGCGTGATCCGCCCCGCCATCACGTCGTGCCCACCGATCCACAGGATCACGCCGATGCCGCCGAACACGAGCAGGATCACGGAGGCGACCAACCCGGCCCGCATCCCGATCCGCCTGCGAGCCGTGTCGAACGCCGCCTCGATCGTGGCGCCGAAACTGCGTCGATCCTCCGCTTCGTGACCGTAGGCCTGCACCGTACGGATCTCATGCAGGGTCTCGTCGATGTGCACACCGATGTCGGCGACGCGATCCTGGCTCGCCCGGGAGAGCTTGCGCACGCGGCGCCCGAACACGACGATCGGCCCCATGACGATCGGCACCAGCAGCAGCACCAGTGCGGTCAGCTTGAGACTGGTGATCGCGAGCATCACCAGCGCTCCCAGCCCCATGAGCCCCTGTCGCAAGGCCATCGATACGCTGGTGCCGACCACCTGTTCGATCAGCGCGGTGTCGGTGGTGAGCCGCGACACCATCTCGCCGGTTCGCGTGCTCTCGAACCACGCCGGCGACAGCGTGAGCACCCGCGAGAACACGGCGCGACGCACGTCGGCCACGATGCGCTCGCCGAGCCACGAGATCAGGTAGAAGCGCACGTAGGTTACGGCGGCCGAGATCACCACCACCACGAGCAGGAACACCAGCGCGCGGTCGAGCCCTTTCGGGTCGCCGGCGGCAAAGCCCTTGTCCACCGCCAGCTTGAGCCCTTGCCCCAGCACCAGGAAGCAGGCGGCGCCGATGAACAGAGCGATCGTGAACACGATCAGCCGGGTTCGGTAGGGCCGCGCGTACTGCGCGATGAGCGACAGCGACCGGAGCCTGTCGAGCCCGCTCCGGTCCGCGGTCGCCACCTCGTTCGTCATCGCGGATCCGCTGCCGGACGCGCGGAGGGTCCGCGCGCCGCGCACCTCACTTACCGACCCTCGACACGATCGAGGGGCTGTGCGTCCCAGCTTCGCTGGACGCTGCCCCGTCGCGGCCGGATGCCTCTCACTTCAACGCGAACTCCACGAACTCGATCGGAGCATCGCCGGGATTGGTGAAGGTCGCGGTGTAGGACTGTTGGCGGAACGTGAAACCGGCGGGTATGAGGACAGCGGCGGTATCGGCTCTTCCCTCGACGCGCTCCACAATGGTGCCGGCGTCGATGGCGACGCGCAGGCTTGGACCGGGAATCGTGATCGGGCCGATCGACTTGCCCGGTGCAAGGGTCACCCGCCAGGCGCGAACGCGCTCGTTGTCGAGGACGGTCGCCAAGCCCGGCATCTCGGGCAGCGGCGCGCTGACCGTGACGGAGGCCGGAGCGCTCTTCAGCAGTTCGATGCCGATCGCGCGGAACACGCCGGGCCCGCGATTGATGAACCGGTGCGTGTACGTGCCTTGCACGGCGCGGTAGTACCCGACGACGCCGCGTTCGATCTTCACGTCCTTGGGCTCCTGACCGTAGACCTGATTCTGCAGCGTGACGCTGGTGACCATGAGATACGGATAGTCGAGCGAGTGGGCGTGGTACATGGTGCGCTCGCCCTCGGGGATCGCCACGTCCACCACGCGCACCCATTCGTTGACGAGCTTCGGTACGTGCCGCGGTTCCTCGTGGGCCGGGACGACACGGTCGTCGTCCTGGGCGCGGGCAGGGCCCGCCAGCAGCAGCAGACTCGCGACGACGATGGAAAGGGAACGCATGATGACTCCGGGGTGGGGGTGGAAGGCGAATTGTGCCGCAAGCGCCCGCGATGTCCGAACGCGCGTGTCCCGGCACGAGCTATGCTTTGTTGCATTGCGTCAAACGTTCGGTCGCGAGTGCCCATCATGCGAGCCATCGCCCGTTTCCCCCATTTCCTGGCCGTCCTCCTGCTCACCTGCACCGCTGGCAGCGCCCGCGCCGACAGCATCCAGGACCCCGACGAGGCGCGGATCGCCGCGATGTCGCTCCTCGACGTGGCGCTGAGCATCCTGTCCCTGCGCACGGACCTCAACCGCTACGACACCAGGGACCTCGGCACGCTGAGCGGTCAGTACGAACTCTTCTATCGCGAGGTGATGTCCGCCTGCGCGGCGCCCGACCGGGCCGAGGTGGAACCGGTGCTCTGTCCGGGCCATTCGCTCTCGGAATCGTTCATCCGCTACGTCCAGTCCGATACGCGCATCTGCCCGCAGCCCGAGGGAGATGTCTGCGCCAAGCCGCGCTATGAAGCCGAGACCATGCGCACCGAGTTGCTCGAGCTCGTCAAGGCCCGATACCAGGGCGGCTGGCGGTCGCGCAATGCGACATGGGTGCAGCCTGACAGCGCCACGGCGGCGCGATAGCACGGTCGCGACCGGCGCTGCGAACCCGATCAGGCGCCGGGCTTCACCTCGAAGTTGCGCGTCGTGACGAACGCCATGGCGCACTGCGTCTCGCGACCCGCGCGCACGACGAAGACATCGGCCTGCGCGAAGGACAGCGTCGCGCCGGGCTTCACCACGCGCCCGCGGGCGATCAGGCGATCGCCCTGGGCCGGTGCGATGATCCGCACGTCGTAGTCGACGGTGGACACGAACCAGCCGGGCGGCAACAGCGTGCCGGCGGAACTGGCGCCGGCGAAATCGGCGAGCGATCCGATGATCGCCCCTTGAAAGAATCCTGGCCGGAAGCTCAGCGCATCGCGGTACGGCAGGGTGAGCTCGGTGATTCCCGGCTCGATGCGTGTGAAGTCGAACCCGAACAGCTGCGCCGCAGGCATGGCGAGCACGGCCTCGCGCACCGACTTCGCGTAGTCCGGATTGGCAGGCCGATCGGGCATCTCGATACAGGCGCCCCGCGCGTCAGCGAGCGCCGCGCAGCAAGGCGTCGCGCAACTCCGAGACCGCGTTCGCGTGTGCTTCGAACCCTTCGTAGGTCGCGAGGACCCGCGCATGCTTCGCGAGCTCCGGATAGCCCGCTCCCGTGACGTAACCGATCCCCGTGCGCTTCATGTAGTCGAACGTCGACAGCGGCGAGAAAGTCTTCGCCCAGCCGCTGGTGGGCAGCACCGCATTCGGCCCGAGCACGAAGTTGCCGAGCGTGATCGGCGTGTGCCGGCCCAGCAGGATCTCGCCGGCGTGCTGGATCCGGCCCAGCCACTGGAACGGTTCGTCGCCGTGGATCAGCAGATGCTCGGGCGCGTAGTCGTTCACGAACGCGCAAGCGGCATCCATGTCGGGCGCGAGCACCACGCCGCCGCGCGGCCCGCCGAGGACCGTGGCCGAGAACTCCACGCGCTGCGTACCCATGCGCTGCCAGTAGCCGGGGATCGCAGCGATCGCGGCATCCGCGACGGCACGGCTCGGCGTCACCAGGAACGCGGAGGAATCGGGGCCGTGCTCCGCCTCGATCAACAGGTCGAGCGCTGCGATGCGACCGTCGGCCGTCTCGTCCGCCAGTACGATGGATTCGCTCGGCCCGGCGGGGGTGCCCGTATCGAGCACACCGGCCAGCAGCCGCTTCGCCGCCACCACCCAGGGACTGCCGGGGCCGACGATCTTCGTGCACTGCTTGACGCTCTTCGTCCCGTACGCCACTGCCGCGACCGCAACCGCACCGCCCACGCGATAAACCGTCTTCACGCCGGCGATCTGCGCTGCCACCAACGTTGCCGCGTCGAAGTCACCGCCCGGGCCGGGTGGCGTCACCACGCAGATCTCCGGCACGCCGGCCACCACGGCCGGTACCGTGGTCATCATCACGACCGACGGGAAGGCCCCCTTGCCGCGCGGGACGTAGCATGCCACCGACGGAATCGGCAGCCAGCGATCGCCGGCGAAGGCTCCGGGCCGCACCTCCTTCATCCACATCGACTCGGGCTTCTGTTCCTCGTGAAAACGGCGAATGTTCTCCACCGCGTATTCGATCGCGTCGATCACTGCGCGATCGACCTGCGAGAAGGCACGATCGAAGTCCGCCGGGCGGGCCGCGATGTGCTCGGGATCGATGTCCACGCGATCGATCTCGCGCGCGAGGCGCACGATGGCGGCATCGCCTTCGGTCCTGACGGCCTCGACGATCGGCTTCACCTTATCGAGGAAGGGCGTCAGATCGGACTCGGCGCGGCGCAGCAACCGCGCCCGGCCCGCGACGTCGAGTCGACCAAGATCGTGGAGGGCGATGTTCTTCTCGACGGGGGCGTTCATGGGTTCACTTGCTCTTCAGGAAGATCTCGAGGCCGACCCAGCGGTCCAGCAGCACGATGGCGGCCGTTGCCACCAGGATGTAGACCACGGACACGGCGGCGAGATCGGGGGTGATGACGTTGCGGATGGAATTGTAGATCGACACCGGCAGCGTGACCGTGTTCGCATCGGTGAGCAGGAGGCTCACCAGGAACTCGTTGAACGCGAGCACGAACATGAGCAGCGCACCGGTGATGATGCCCGGCGCGACGGCCGGCAGCGTCACCGTGCAGAAGGCATGCAGAGGCGCCGCTCCGCAGTTTGCCGCGGCATTCTCGAGATCTGTGTCGAGTGCGTTCGCACTGGCGAGCACGGCCCAGATCATGAAGGGCAGATTGATGACGCAGCAAGCGAATCCCACCGGCCACAGCTCGCCGAGAATGCCGAGTTCGCCGAACAGCATCAGCATGCCCATGCCGGCACCGATCAGGGGCACCGTGAACGGCAACAGCAGATAGAGCTGCAGCAGTTTGGCGAACCGGATGCGGAATCGCGCCAGCGCGAGCGCGGCGAGCGTCCCGGCCGGCACGGCAATGACGGTGCAGACGAGGGAAACCCAGAGCGAACGGACGAAGGCATCGCGGAGCACGGCCGATCCGAATACCTTCCCGTACCACTTCAACGAGAAGCCGTCCGGCGGAAAGGCGATGATGTTGCCCGCGGTTACGGAAGCTCCGAGGATGATGAGGGTCGGCGCGGCCAGCAGGATCAGGTTCGCCGCCACGACGGTCCAGAGAACCAGGGTCTTGCTGCGCGCGCCGCTCATCGACGCTCCTCGGAAAAACCGAGGGTGCCCGCACCGAGCACGGTCAGGATCACGGCGGCAAGCGCCGTTGCGATCAACACCAGCACGATCGCGACGGCGGATCCGAGGCCGCTGTCCGATATGCGGAAGAACGCATCGTAGACTGCGTTGGCGATGAAATCGTTGGTGCCGCCGCCGAGTATCACGGGCATCGCGTAGTCGGTGAGTGCCAGCGTGAAGACGACCAGTGCGGCCGCGACCAAACCCGGTTTGGCCATCGGCAAGGTAACGTAGCGGAACGTGCGCAGCCAGTGGGCGCCGAGGGATTCGGATGCGAGCTCGATCTCCTCGTCGATGGCCGTCACCGCCGGCGCGATCAACAGCACCGCGAACGGCAGGAGGTATTGCACCAGTCCGAACAGCACCGAAGGGTAGTTGTAGATCAGCTTGAAAGGGCCGAGTCCCAAGGCTCCGAGCATCGTGTTGAGCAGGCCTTCCTGGCCCAGGATGATCAGCCAGCCGTAGGCCCGCACCACCTGACCGATGAAGAACGGCAGGAACAGACTGATCAGCAGCACCTTGCGGGTCCAGGCCGACGCAGTACGTACCATCACGTACGCGTAGGGGAACGCCAGAACCAGGGTGACGAGCGTAACGATGGCAGCACCGAGTACGCTGCGGCCCAGCACGACCCAGTAGGTGGACTGTGCACCGATCTGGCGGTAGTTGGCCGCCGTGTACTCCTCACCCGCATCGAAGGTTTCGGTGTCGAGCAGATGCAGGCTCGCTTCGCCCATCCAGACGAGGCCGGCGACGAGGACGAGCACGAGTGCGATGGCGGGAAACAGCAGCGCCGCGCCGGTGAAGCGCCGCAGCGTGCGCGGCCACAGGATGGCGCGGACTGCTTCGAGCGCATCGAGTAGCACCGACAGCCCCCACCCTA
>JAIEQG010000156.1 GCA_019747905.1 Burkholderiales bacterium | reverse complement strand
TCCCGCACGGGACGTGCTCGCACACAGGTGGTGTGTCCAACCGAGAGCACCCGCCGGTTCGACCAGGTCGCACTGCGACCTGGGACGCCGGCACGCATAAGCGTGCTGGCGGTCCTGCGGAGCCTGCTCCGCAGGATTCTTCTTCGCCTTAAGGCGAAGAAGAACAATCCCGCACGAGGACTGCTCGCATACATGCAGTGTGTCCAAGCGCAAGAACCCGCCGGTTCGACCAGGTCGCACCGCGACCTGGGACGCCGGCACGCATAAGCGTGCTGGCGGTCCTGCGGAGCCTGCTCCGCAGGATTCGTCTTCGCCCTAAGGCGAAGACGAACAATCCCGCACGGGACGTGCTCGCACACAGGTGGTGTGTCCAACCGAGAGAACCCGCCGGTTCGACCAGGTCGCATGCGGCCTAATACGCCGACGCGCATGAAGCGCGTTGGCGGTCCTGCGGAGCATGCTCCTCAGGATTCTTCTTCGCCTTGAGGCAAAGAAGAACAATCCCGCACGGGACGTGCCTCGCATACAGATGGTGTGTCCAAGCGAGAGATCCGGCCGATTCGACCAGGTCACTTGCAGCCTAGGACTCTGAAGCCTTTCTCCATCACTCCTCTTTTTGCGGGAACAACTCCAGCCGGACGAACACCAGAAAGCAAATCCAATAGGAAACTGCGAGGTAGGCGACAAGACCGGCCAGAATTGTCAGCGAGGCAAGGTCGAACCACCACAACGGGAAAACGTACACCAGCAGGGTCGGTGCCACGACGAACCAGAGCCACCCGCGGACGCGCAACGCGCTGCCGCATGACGGGCAAGTCACCGACCGAGAGTCCAGCACCAGCCTGGTTGGCAGACTGCCGCTACATTTGGGACACTTCACCTTCCACCCCCTGCGTTCACCCTCATGCGCTCCCGGGCACTCACTTCCCCGACGAGCCCCCACTCTCGTCGAACAACGCAGGCAGGTCGCGTGAAGCGTGAAGGATCCGTTCGATGCGAATCTCGACATCGAGCACGCGGTAGAAGACGAGGTAAGCGTGGTAGACCATCATGCGCAGTCCTTCAGCCAAGTCCTCGCGAGCAGGAAAGGCATGCGGGGTCTTGGCAATGAGCGCGGACCGGTCGCGAAGTTCCGCGACGAAACTCAGCGCACGTACCGGATTGTCCAGCGCGATGTAGTCGCCGATCTCCTCCAGGTCTGTTTCTGCCTGCGGCGAGAACGACAGTCGCATTGCTGCACTATTTCTTGCGTTCCTGCGTAGCGCGTCGGTACTTCTTCTCCAGGCGATCGAACACGGTGTCGGCGGGAACACTCTTGCCGCTTTCGATTCCTTCACGGATCGCTGTGCGCAGCTCACTCACGCGTAGCGCGCGCATCTTTTCGTGGTCTTCCAGCAGGCGCAGCGCGTCACGCAGTACCTCGCTCGCGCTGGCGTAGCGCCCGCTTTCGATCTGTCTTTTCACGAAGTTCTCGAAATGGTCTCCGAGCGTATAACTAGACGGCACGATGAGCTTCTCCAACTGTGACTGGATATCAATTTATATCGTTTAATGATATTGCACAACGGCGATGTCCCGCAATCCCAGGCGCGCGGCATGGCGAAGCGGCAATCCTGAAGTTAGAGCGCTCCGCGAATCACCGCCGCGGCAAGGACGGAGATCAACAATCGCGTGGGCCTCCCTTTCCCGATGAAGGCGCCGACAAGGGCTCAGGTTTTCTCCGCAGCGTACGATGTCGCCCTCCAGCATCCGACTGTCCGAACGGTCGGCACAACAAACGAGGAGGGGCACCAATTGCAGAAGTACCCCATGTACATCGACGGCCGATTCGTCGACTCCGCTTCCGGCCAGTGGTTCGACAGCTTCAACCCCTATACCGGCAAGCCGTGGGCGCAGGTCGCGCAAGGCAATGCTGAAGACGCCGATCGCGCCGTCAAGGCGGCCCACAAGGCCTTCACCGCCGGTCCATGGCAGCAACTCACCGCCAGCCAGCGCGGCATGCTGCTGCATCGCCTCGGCGACCTGGTGGCGCGGGATGCCAACAAGCTGGGTGAACTGGAGACGCGCGACAACGGCAAGCTGATCGCCGAGATGCAGGGGCAGTTGAACTACGTGCCGCAGTGGTACTACTACTTCGGCGGTCTGGCCGACAAGATCCAGGGCACGGTCATTCCGCTCGACAAGAAGGGCTACTTCAACTTCACGCGGCACGAGCCGCTGGGCGTCGTGGTCGCGATCACCGCATGGAATTCGCCGCTGTTGCTGCTCGCGTGGAAACTCGCTCCGGCACTGGCCGCCGGTTGCACCGTCGTCATCAAGCCATCGGAGTTCACATCGGTTTCCGCCCTCGAATTCGTCAAGCTGGTGGAAGAGGCCGGATTCCCGCCGGGTGTGGTCAACGTCGTCACCGGGTTCGGCAAGGATGTCGGCCCGACGCTCACCGGCCATCCGCTGGTGGCGAAGATCGCGTTCACCGGTTCCGACGCGACCGGGCGAGCCATCAACGAAACCGCGGCCAAGAGCTTCAAGCGCGTCACGTTGGAGCTTGGCGGCAAGTCGCCCAACATCGTGTTGGCCGATGCGAAGATCGAGGACGCGGTCAACGGCGCCGTCTCCGGCATTTTCGCGGCCACCGGGCAGACCTGCATCGCCGGCTCGCGCCTGCTGTTGCAGGAAAGCATCCACGACGTCTTCCTCGAAAAACTGCTGGCGCTCGCGAAGACCGCGCGCATGGGCGATCCGCTCAGCAAGGAGACGCAGGTCGGTCCGATCACCAACATGCCGCAGTACGAGAAGGTGCTGGGCTACATCGACATCGCGAAGAAGGAAGGTGCGCAGCTCATGATGGGCGGCGGCCCGGCCAATCGTCCCGAATGCGGCACCGGCTGGTTCGTGGAGTCTACGGTCTTCAGCGGCGTGAACAACAAGATGCGCATCGCACAGGAAGAGGTCTTCGGGCCCGTGCTCTCCGTGATCAAGTTCAAGGACGAGGAAGAAGCCGTGGCGATCGCCAACGACATCCGCTTCGGCCTCGGCGCGGGGGTGTGGACCAGTGACATCGGCCGCGCTTTCCGGATGTCCGAGCGCATCCAGGCCGGCACCGTCTGGATCAACACATACCGCGCGGTCAGCTACATGTCGCCCTTCGGCGGCTACAAGGATTCGGGTATCGGACGCGAAAGCGGCATCGACGCCATCCGCGAATACCTGCAAGTGAAGAGCGTGTGGATCAACACCGGCGCGGAGACGGGCAATCCGTTCGTGCTGCGGTAGGCGACACGACCGACCGAACGACCATAAGTGGGGCGAAAGCATGAAGGGAGTCGTCTTCGCAGGCGATCGCAAGATCGAGTTCCGCGAGTTTCCCGATCCGACGCCGGGGCCGGGCGAGGTGGTGCTGGAGATCAAGGCGTCCGGCATGTGCGGCAGCGATCTCAAGTTCTATCGCGCGGTCGGTGGTGCGGCTTCGCTGGGGTTCAAGACGGCGGGCGGACCGGTGATCGGCGGTCACGAGCCTTGCGGGGTCGTCGTGGCGGTGGGGTCTGGTGTTAGCGAGAAGCAGGCATGGGTCGGCATGCGCGCCATGCAGCATCACTATCGCGGCTGCGGCGTATGCCCTCATTGCGCCACCGGATGGATGCAGCTGTGCGTGGAAGGCGTGGCCGAGGTCTACGGCATCACCGGCAACGGCGGTCACGCGCGCTACATGAAGTGCCCGGCGCGCACGCTGGTGCAGCTGCCCGACGAGTTGTCCTTCGAGACGGGAGCGGCGATTTCGTGCGGGACCGGTACGGCGTGGGGCGCGCTGCAGCGCCTCGGGCTGCAGGGCGATCACACGATAGCGATCTTCGGCCAGGGGCCGGTGGGGCTGTCGGCGACGCAACTCGCGGCCCACATGGGCGCGCGCGTCATCGCGCTCGACACGTCGGAGGAGCGTCTCGCTCGGGCCAAGGAACTGGGTGCCGACGTCCTCGTCAACCCGAAGACCGCGGGCAACGTGGTGCAGGCCATCCGCGATCTCACCCACGGTCTTGGCGCGCATCTGTCGCTCGATGCATCGTCGTCGCCGGAAGCGCGCGCACAGGCCGTGCGCTGCGTGCGCACCTGGGGCAAGGCATGCTTCGTGGGTGAAGGCGACACGGTTACCCTCGATGTCAGCAACGACATGCTGCGGCGTCAGGTCACCATCATCGGTTCGTGGACTTTCTCGACCATCGGGCAAGCCGAATGCGCGCGGTACGTGGCGGACCGCAAGGTCGACGTGGACCAGCTGTTCACGCATCGCTGGCGCCTGGACCAGGCGGAGGAGGCCTATCGGTTGTTCGATACGCAGACGGCTGGGAAGGGCGTAATCATGCCGTCGTAGGGGTGCCGGCGGTGCCGGGTTGAGGCATCGCTGCCCCCATCCCGGCCTTCCCCCACCGCAGGTGGGGGAAGGAGCGGTACGCCCCCTCCCCCGGCTTTGCCGGGGGAAGGGCTGGGGTGGGGGCTGCCGTTCGGCGAGGATGGAACGCCCCATGAATCCACAGGGCGCCGTCTTCAGCTTTCCCCGTTCAAGCCGTTGATTGCCGGCAAACTCCCCGGAAGAACCACCACGTAGAATCCCACCGTCATGTGGATCATCGGTCTCATCCTCGGTGCCATCGTCGGCGGCGCCATGTCGGGCGGTGAAGGGGCGGTGCTGGGTGCCGTCGCGGGCGCCGCGCTGGTCATCGCGCTCCGCCGCAAGCCGGTCGTCGATCCGGCACTCGAAGAGCGCCTGCAGGCACTGGAGGGCCGGGTCGCGCGCCTGGCCCATGCGCTCGATACGCTCATGGCGCAACCGCGGGCGGCTTCGACACCTGCCGTGGAATCGGTTGCCGCCGAGCCCGCCGCACCCGACGCGTCGTCGGTTCCGGCTGCGGCACTGACACCCGCCGAACAGTTCGTGCGCGATGCCATGGGCGAAGCCACGGCCGCACCTGCATCTGCAGAAGCGACGGCCAGTGGGACATCAGCCGAAGCGGCCCCGGCGCCGCCACCCTACGTCTCTCTTCCGCCCGCGGAAGACGAATTCGACCGCATCGCCGCCCGCGCCTGGGCCTGGCTTACCGGCGGCAATACCGTCGTGCGGGTCGGTGTCATCGTGCTGTTCTTCGGCGTCGCATTCCTGCTCAAGTTCGCCTACGACCTTGGCCTCATGCCGCCGGAGTTGCGCGTGGCCGGTGTGGCGCTCGGCGGTATCGTGCTGGCGGCGATCGGTTGGCGTCTGCGCGAGAAGCGCGAAACGTACGCCCTGACGTTGCAGGGTGCCGGCGTGGGTGTGCTGTACCTGTCGATCTTCGCGGCGCTGCGGTTGTACGACATGATCCCCGCGCCGCTCGCGTTCACGCTCCTGGTGGTGTTGTCCGTGGCCTCGACCGCGCTGGCGCTGCTGCAGAACTCGCAGGCGCTCGCGGTGCTGGCGGTGAGCGGCGGCTTCCTCGCGCCGATCCTCACTTCCACCGGTCGCGGCGATCACGTCAGCCTGTTCTCGTACTACGCCGTGATCAATGCCGGCATCCTGTGGCTTGCCGCGAAGAAGGCGTGGCGGCCGCTCAACCTGACCGGGTTCTTCTTCACCTTCGGCGTCGCAGCGCTTTGGGGCGCGAAGTACTTCCGTCCGGACCTGTGGTCATCGACGCAACCGTTCCTCGCGCTGTTCTTCCTCATGTACCTCGCGATCCCGACCATGTTCGCGCGCGAGGCGAGCACGAAGACCGAGAAGTATCTCGACGGTACTCTGGTGTTCGGCCTGCCGGTGGTTGCCACGGGATTGCAGTCGCAGCTCGTCGCGACCTTCGAGTACGGCAGCGCCATCAGCGCGGTGGTGGTGAGTGCGATCTATCTGTTGGCCGCGCGGTTCGTGCGCGCCCGGCATGGAGCCTCGCTGGCACTGCTCACGCAGACCTTCGCGTCGCTGTGCGTGGTCTTCGCCACACTGGCCATTCCGCTGGCGCTCGATGCCCGCTGGACATCCGCTGCCTGGGCGCTCGAAGGTGCAGCCATTGCCTGGGTCGGCATTCGCCAGGGGCGCTGGCTCGCGCGCATGGCGGGCTGCCTGCTGCAGATCGCTGCAGCGATCGCGTTTCTCGTCGGCGTGCAGGCGACTGCGGACGATCTCGCCGTTTTCAATCGCACCGGCATGGGCTTCGCGTTCCTGGCGATCGCTGCCCTGTTCACGGCTCTGCAATTCGAGCGCCATCGCGAATCGCTCAAGTCCTGGGAAGGCGCGATCGGCCACGTCGCGCTGGTGATCGGGCTGCTCTGGTGGTACGGCGGCGGGCTGCACGAGATCGAGACCCATGCCACCGGCGAGTGGGAGCCGCAGTTGTGCCTGGCGTTCATCGTGGCATCTGCGCTGGCTTTCCAACTCATCGGTGCGCGCTTGGCGTGGCAGGGTGCCGGAGTGCCCGCTCTCGCGGTGGTGCCCTTGGGATTTTTCGCGGCCGCGTGGCAGTTCATGGAGTACACGCATCCGTTCCACCGCTTCGGGTACCTCGCGTGGCCGGCGGCGTTCGCCGTGCACCTGTGGGTGCTGCGCCGCCGGGATGACGGCAGCGCGCGCGCCTTCGACTGGTTGCATGGTGCGGGTCTGTGGCTGCTGGCGATCGTCGCGGCTTGGGAGGCGACCTGGGTCGCGCGAAAGGTGGCCGACCCTGCTTCCGATTGGGCGCTGGCGGCGTGGATGGCGGCACCCGCGGCGATCGTCGCCTGGCTCGCAACCCGCGGCCTTCGCGTGTCCTGGCCGATCGGTGCGCGTCTGCGGGGCTACCTGGTGATCGGCGCGCTGCCCGTCGTTCTGGGGTTGCTCTTCTGGGTGCTCGTCGCATCCCTCTTCGGTGAGGGCGGGGCTGCCCCGTTGCCGTACGTGCCGATCCTGAATCCGCTCGATCTGGGCATCGTCGCCGCGTTGCTCTCGGGCATGCTCTGGCTGCGCGCGCTGGCGGTGCTGGATCTCGATTCCTGGATCGCGCCCCATCCCTGGCTGCGCCATGGCATTCCCGGTGTCGCTGCCTTCATCGCAGCCAACGGCATGTTGATCCGTGCGCTGCACCAGTACGCAGGTGTACCGATCCACTTCGACGCCGTGGTGCACTCGATGCTGGTGCAGGCGGCGTTGTCGCTCTTCTGGACCGTTCTCGCACTAGTTCTGATGGTTCTCGCGAACCGGCTCGAGCGGCGCCTGCTGTGGTTCGTCGGTGCCGGACTGCTCGGAGTAACGGTGTTGAAGCTCTTCGTCATCGACCTGTCGAACGTGGGCGGGGGCGAACGCATCGTGTCTTTCGTCGGCGTCGGCGTACTCATGCTGGTGGTGGGCTACTTCGCGCCCGTGCCACCGCGCAAGGAGCCGGCCGCATGAAGGCGGTGGTCCTTTGGGTCGGCTTGATGGTCGTGCCGGCCACCGCTGCCGGTGAACGCATCGGCGACTACGGCTATGCGGCCCCGATCGAGTTCACGCCGGGCGACGCGCTGTACTCGCTGCGATTGCCTGAGGCGGTGTATCGGCACGCCGTGCGCACGGACCTCGGCGACCTTCGCGTGTTCAACGGCAGCGGCGAGGCGATCCCCTATGCGTTGACCCAACCTCCTTCGGTGGTGAGGCAGGTCGAGGCGGGGATCAAGTTGCCGCAGTTCCCGGTCCGTGCGGCGAGTGGCAGCACCACGGCGGAAGATCTCAAGGTGGAGGTTCGCCGCGACGGTGCCGTCGTCAGTGTCCACGCAGCCAAGGGCGTTGCCGCCGGTGGCGTGACCGCATGGCTCGTCGACGCCAGCGGGTTCGAACACCCGATCGAGGCGCTCGATCTCGCCGTGGACGGCGGGGGCGACGTGGTGGCCAGGATCGGCGTGGATGCGAGCGATGACCTGAAGCATTGGCACCGCATCGCGGCCGATGCCCCGGTCGTGCGCACCCGATTCGGCGGCGAACGCCTCGAGCAATTGCGTGTGCCATTGAACGGCGTGCGCGCGAGGTACCTGCGCCTTGCCGACACCCGCGGTGCGTTCTCCTTCGGGCTCGCCGGTGTCCGGGCGGCGCAGGCAGCGCAGGCCGATGCGCCGAAGCTCGAAACCCTGACGCTCGGGGCGGCGGACACCAGTGCCAATGACCGTGCCTGGACGTACGACACGGGTGGTCGCTTTCCCGTCGTGCGCGTGGCACTCGCACTGCCGGAAGAGAACACGGTCCTGCCGTTCGCGCTGGAGGCGCGCGCGGATCCGGAACGCTTGTGGCACGGTCTCGCCATGGGAGTAGCCTACCGGCTCACGCAGGACAGCGTCGCGGTGTCGAGCGCGCCGCTGCCGGTTTCCACGACCGAGCGCCACCTGCGCGTGCGCCTCACGGCTGGTGCCGGTCCACTGCCGGCGGCCGCGCCGTCGCTCGTCGCCCATTGGCAACCGGCGGAGCTGGTGTTCGCCGCTCGCGGCTCGCCGCCGTTCACCCTGGCCTACGGACGAGCCAACGTGGAGCCGATGCGCGTGGCCATCGAATCGATCGTCCCCGGCTACGGCACCAGGACCGCCATGGTGCCGAAGCCGGCGACCGCCGGCGCGGAACGGATTCTCGCCGGTGACGCGGCCGCGAAGGCGGCCCCGGACTATCGGCGGTATTCGCTGTGGGCCGTTCTCGGTCTCGGTGTGCTGGTGCTGGCGGGGATGGGAATCAAGCTGGCCCGCGAATCAGTCGCGCGCTGACGCAGGCAGGTAACGAGCAGCACGCAGCATCCCGCGGCGACGAGCCATCCTGTGGTCGGCTCGGGAATCGCAGCGCTCACCAGGACCAGGTTGTCGAACTGGTGGAACTGCGGCAACTGTTCCCAGCGCACCGACAGGAGATCGACGAACGCGCCCTGGAAGGAATAGGTCGCGGGGGCCGATGTCGCCGGCAGCGTGAACGAGGTGGTGACCGAACTGCCGTCGGACCGGGTGCCGATGAAGACGACCGGCGTGTCGCTGCCGCTGTCGGGGAAGAGCTGTCCGAGATCGATGGACTCGAGTGCGAAGGTCGAACCGTCTTCCTGGGAGAGCGTGGTCGTCGCTCCTTCGGCGAGGCCATAGACGAACGTGTTGAACAGCGCCGTGGAGCCGTTGTAGGCGATGTTGTCGGTCTGCCAGATGCCGAAGGCCTGGTCGGCGAAGATCGGATCGGCGTTGCTGGTGAATACGTATCCGTCGGTGGCGTACCCGTTGTCGACGTAGTCCGAACCGTCGCCGGCCTGCGTCAGTTCGTCGAAGTCGATGGTGGTTGACTGGGCTTGTGCGTTGCCGATCACGGACAGCGCGAAGGTTGCGAGCAGCAAACCGATCTTCAGCGAGGGCACGGGCTCTCCTGCGGTTGACGAGGGGCGCTACAGCAAGACCGGCACGTGCGGGTAGGTTCCGCCGAGCACGGCCTTCGAATCGATGCCGAGCCAGCGATCCAGCACGGCCGCATAGAGATTGCGGAAATCCACCGCCATCGGCAGGTTGCCGTCCTCGATCAGGTCGACCGGGGCGAGGCTCGGCGGATTGCCGACGATGCCGGCGCGCACGCCGTTGCCGATCAGGATCATGGCCTGCGCCGAGCCGTGATCGGTGCCGTTCTGCGCATTCGGTTCCACCCTCCGCGAGAACTCGCTCCAGAGAAGGATCAGTACCCGATTCGAGAGTCCATTGGCATCGACGTCGTCGCTGAAGGCCTTTACCCCTGCCGAGAGTTCCGCGAGCCAGGCCTGCTGTTGCGGAAGCTGGTTCTCGTGAGTGTCGTAGCTGCCCTGTTCCATGGCGATGATGCGCACGGCGTCGTCCTCGCGCAGCAGTTGCGCGGCGAACTTGAGCCCGCGCGCGAAATGATTGTCGGGATAGACCACTGGCGTGGTACGGGTCCCCGCGGCCGCCACCGTGTCGTAGGCCTGGATCGCCGCGCGGCCGTTGCGCAGGAAGGCGTCGTAGAACAGGTTGGTCGTGGTGGCCGGTTGCAACAGGATGCGTTTCAACGCTTCCTGCTGCGCCGTACCGCGGCTCGGCAGACGGAACCATTCCGCATTCGGCGGCAGCAGCGGTGCCGTGAACGTGCGCGCGATCAGGCTCGGCGAGCCGCCCCAGCCGATGGTGGCACCGATCAGCGGGTCGAGTGGTGCCGCGGCGCTGGCCGGCACGGTGTCGAGCGCGCGTCCGAGCCAGCCGTTCAAGGTCGAACGCCGCGGATCCGCGGTCCAGTAGATCTCCATGGCCTGGAAGTGCGAGAAATCGAAGTTCGGATAACCGACGCCGTGCACGATCGCGACCTTCTGCCGATCCCACAGGGCCTTGATGCCGGTGAGTGCAGGGTGCAACGCACGCCGATCGTCCAGTCGTAGCACCTGATTGCGGTCGAGTGCGATCGGTCCGCGCGCCGTGTAGTAGCGCGGGTCGGCCCAGGGCACGACCGTGTTGAGGGTATCGTTGCCGCCGTTGAGATGGATGGCGATCAGCGTGCGCGGTGCGGACTGCGCATGGGCGCTGCGCAACACCTGCACGCCCGGCATGGCGTGCAACGCGGCGGCTGCGCCACTGGCCTGGAGGAAGCGCCGGCGGGACGGGTGTTCGGGTTTCATCGGCATCCTTCCTTCACGCCACCTGGTATTCGGGTGAAGACGCGAGCAGATAGAGCGTGCCCAGGGCGCGGGTGTTGAATCGAGTGCTGTCGATGGCAGCGGTGCCGAGGTAATCGGCGATGCCGGCCGCGGTCGTCGCGGTCACCGAAGGCACGCCGAGGCGTTGTGCGAGCGTCGCGATCAACGTGGCCGGCGCCACCGGCAGCGTGATGCCGCCGGCCAGGGTCGATAGCACGCGCGCCTGGTCGGTGTTGTAGATCAGGTTGTAGGCGAACTCGTAGCGCGCGAGCAGCATGCTCGCACCGGTGAGGCGCAGGCCGGTCGCGTAGCCAGCGGGATTCGGCGGCGCGAAGGCGGTCTGCCCGGCCCGCTCCATCGCGTCCATGATGCCGCGCACGCGATCGAAATTCATCGTGAAGCCGAGCCTCTGCGTGAGGCCCGTCGTGAAGTCGAGGGCGCTCTTCACGATGGTGCCGCGGTTGCGCGGATCCCAGAACGCCGCGGAGTTGAACAGCGTCGTCAGCACCGCCTTGATGTTGCCGGACGTGCGATTCCAGGTCGCCACGAGGTTGTTCACCTCGATCAGGTTGATGCGTTCGCTCACGAAGGTCCGATAGAGCTTCATGCAGATACGGCGTGCCGTCTCCGGACGTTCGAACAGGATGTTCATGAAGTCGTCGCCGCCGAAGTTCCCGGTGCGACCGAGGATCGTCTTGGGTCCGGCATCGAAGGCGCGGGCGTTGAAGCTCACCACCTCTGCCGGCCAGCTCACTTCCCAGCCCGTGAGGGCCCGTGCGGCCTCTCGCACATCGGTCTCGCGATAGGGCCCGGTGCCCGTCGTGTAGAGCTCCATGGACTCGCGCGCGAAGTTCTCGTTGGGCCGCTCCTTCCGGCTGAAGGCGCCGTTGAGATAGCGCAGCATCGCCGCGTCCTTGTACATGGCGATCAGGAAGTCGCGGAAGTTGCCCGACGCGTACTGGCGCCACTTGTCCATCTGCTTGCGGAACGTGGCCGCTTCCGCCACGCCGATCGGGGTGGTGAAATGACCGTGCCAGAACCACACGAGCTTGGCTTCGAGTGGCCGTGGGCTGCGCACCAGCAGCCAGGTGAGATTGGTGCGCGTCGTGTCCCAGAAATCCGCCGGAATGTTGAGCGGATTCGCACTCGACCACGCAGGGTCCGCGATCGACTCGTAGTTGACGATGCGATTGATCGCGCCCGCCTGACCCAGCGCGAACAGGCTGTCCACCTCCGCATTGCTGCCGCCGAAGCCTGCCCGCCGCAGCAGGTGGGCGGCGTCTTCGCGCGTCCATGCCATGACCCTCTCCCTCGTATCGAACGCTCCGAGCAACGCGAAGCCGATCGGTGGCGCGCAATGCATGGCACGGGCCACGACTTCGAGCCTTCGTTCCTGTTCAGTGGGTTGCGGGCATCGTTCGTTGATCGACGACACCCGTGCTGTCGCCGAAATCGGGACTCTCGACGAGCGAGGGGCGTGCTCCCCAGACAAAGTGTTGTCGCGAACGAACGACGCAGCGCGACAGCGCGTTTTGCCTTCTAATGCGCGCTCTGGTTCTTTCGGAGCATGGTCGTGCGTCGAGGGCGGGGGTGCGTCGTTGCGCTGGTGGGATTGTTCGCTGCGGCTGGGTTCGCCGCGCAAGCGGCGGAGCCGCGCCCCGTCGTCATCGGCTCGAAGCGTTTCACCGAGTCCTACCTGCTGGGGGAGATCGCCCGCGAAACGCTGCAGCGAGCGGGTGTCGCCGCCGTGCATCGACAGGGGTTGGGTAACACGGCGGTGCTGTTCGAGGCGCTGTCCACCGGGGCGATCGACGCGTATCCCGACTACACCGGGACCATTGCCCGGGAACTGCTGAAGACGGAGTCGACCGACCTCGCATCGTTGCATCGAGCATTGGCACCCCTCGGTCTCGGTGTTGGTGTGGCGCTCGGGTTCGAGAACACCTACGCGCTGGCCATGCGGGAGGGCGATGCCGCTCGCGCGGGTGTAGGCAAACTGAGTGATCTCGCCGGGCAGGGTGAACTGCGGCTGGGCCTGTCGCCGGAGTTCCTGCATCGCGCCGACGGCTGGCCGGCCGTCGCGCGCGCGTATGGTCTGGCACAGCAACCCGTCGTGCTCGACCACGGCCTCGCGTACGAGGCGCTCGCCGCGGGCCGCGTGGACGCCATGGACATCTATTCGACCGACGCGAAGATCGGGAAGTATCGCCTGCGCGTGCTGGACGACGACCGGCGCGTCTTCCCCGAGTATCGAGCCGTGCTCGTGTACCGGCTCGATCTGCCGCAGCGCTCACCAGTGGCGTGGGCCGCGTTGCAGCGGCTGGAAGGGCACATTTCCCGACAGGACATGGTCGCGATGAATGCCGCGGCGGAAATCGAAGGGCGTAGCTTCGATGCCATCGCCCGCGAATTCCTCGACGCCGGCAGCACTGCTGCGGCGGTGCGCTCGGGGCTTGCGGCACGATTGTTCGCCGACGATCTGCCCCGCCTCACGCGCGAGCATCTGGTGCTGGTGTTCGGATCGCTCGCGCTTGCGTGCCTCGCCGGCATACCGCTCGGAGTCGCCGCTGCCGGATCGCGCAAGCTGGCACAACCGGTCCTGGCGTTGACGGGGCTGGTCCAGACGGTGCCGTCGCTGGCGTTGCTTGCCTTTCTCATTCCGATCACCGGCACCATCGGTACGGTGCCGGCCGTGATTGCGCTCTTTCTGTATTCGCTGCTCCCGATCGTGCGAGCGACCCATGCGGCGCTCACCGGCATCGTGCGCAACATGCGCGAATCGGGCGTCGCATTGGGACTCACCCGGATGCAGCGTCTGCGCTTCGTGGAACTCCCGCTCGCGACCGCGGGCATTCTGTCGGGCATCAAGACCTCCGCGGTGATCAATGTTGGCACCGCCACCATCGCCGCGTTCATCGGGGCGGGCGGCTACGGCGAGCGCATCACCGCCGGCCTCGCCCTGAACGACAACGCGATGTTGCTGGCGGGGGCGATTCCCGCCGCGGTGCTGGCGCTGGCCGTGCACGCTTTGTTCGAGTTGGCGGAGCGCCGTGTCGCCCGTTGACGCCGGTCGCGCGGCACCGTAGTTTCACGAGCTTGTGCCCTCAGGACGCCTCGCGATGAACCAACCGACCCCAGCCATCAGTGCCGACGAACAGGTCGCCCGTATCTTCGAGTGGCGCCGTGGGTTCAACAACATCCACCTGATCGACACCGGCATCGAACTCGGACTGTTCCGGGCACTGGCGGAGGCGCCCGGCCAGACCGCCGAGGCGCTCGCAGCGCGCCTCGACCTGAAACCGCACCCGGTCCGCACCTGGTGCTGGACTGCCCATGGACAGGCGCTGCTGGATGCCGACGCGGACGGTGCCTTCCGTCTCGCGCCGCACATGGATGCGATCCTGGCGAACGCGGGGCATCCACGCTATCTCGGCGGGTACGCGCAGCTCGGCACGCGGGTGGCCGCGGAGGATTTCCGGCGCAGCGTCGAAACCTTCCGCACCGGCGCGGTGAAGCCGTTCCAGGGGCGTGGCGAAGCGTTCGCGCACCTCATCGCGCAATCCACCTGGGGATTGCAGGTGGTGACCGCGAAGAAACTGTTGCCCGCGATCGAAGGGTTGCCCGCGCGGTTGGAAGCCGGCGGCACGGTGCTGGAAGTCGGCTGCGGCACCGGCAACTTCCTGGTGCTGGTCGCAAAGAGCTTTCCGCAGGCGCGCGCGGTCGGTGTGGACCTCGACGCCGACAGCCTCGCCATCGCGCAGTGGCGCATCGGCGAGGCGAAGCTGGCCGACCGCGCATCCGTGCGATTGGGCACCGTCGACGAGGTGGTCACTGCCCACAGCGTGGACGTGGTGGTGATGATCGAAGTGCTGCACGAGATTTCCCCCGCGTTGCGGCCGGCCGTGGTGCAGCAGTGCGCAGGGGCCCTGAAACCGGGTGGAGTGCTCCTGGTCGTCGACGAAACCTATCCATCCACGCTGGCCCAGACGCGGGAGGCCGACTTCCGGTTTCCGCTGCAGACCGGCATCGAGGAACTGACCTGGGGCAACGTCATTCCGACGCGCGAGGAGCAGGAGCGCCTGCTCGCCGACGCCGGATTCAAGCCGCCCTACGACCGTTCCATCATCGGCGAGGGGTTCACCGTCCTCACGGCGAAACGCTGAACTTCAGCGCCGACGACCGGCTGCCACCGATCGCAACCGGCGGGCGGTCGGTGGCCGTTGCACGATCTCCTTGAGTGTCGGGCCGACGCCGTCGAAAAAGGTCCGCACCTCGGCTTCGATCAGCGTGTCGAGATTCTCCGGCACGGCCATGCCATAGATGTACTTGCGTACGCCGAAGTAGAAGATGCGCGAGTTGATGCCCCAGACCAGTTCCAGTTCGGTCTGGGTCGGCGGTACGTGCGCGAAATCCGACAAGCCGTAGAACTCGCGCACCTCGGCGCTAGCAGCGGAGAAGGCCTTCGCGGCGCTCAAGACAGGTGTCCGGCGCGTCACGGTCGCCGATGTCGCGATTCCGTATGC
>JAIEQG010000089.1 GCA_019747905.1 Burkholderiales bacterium | reverse complement strand
GGCTTTTTCGCGGGCGTTCAAGCGGCTGGTGGGCGCGCCACCCGCCGCTTGGCGCAGGGCGCAGGCGAGCGCTTAGAAGATCCGGCGGCAAGGCACTCGCAGTCGCGAGGTCGTCGTGGCGCGCTGCCCCATTCCCGGCCTTCCCCCGCGGCTGGTGGGCGCTGCGCTGCCCCCATCCCCCGCCTTCCCCCACCACTGGTGGGCGCTTCGCTGCCCCCATCCCCCGCCTTCCCCCACCACTGGTGGGGGAAGGAGCTTATGGCTACCTCCGTCGGCTGTGCCGGGAGTGGCTTGGCGCGGGCCGCTATGTCGCCGCCGACAGCACGTGGATCGCGCGGCTCGCGATCAGATCCTTCACCTTGGCGGCGTAGGCGGCCATGTGCGGCGCTGCCGCGTGGGCGCGCAATGCCGCTACGTCGGCCCATTTCTCGATGACCATCAACGTGTCGGGTCCGAGTTTGGCCTGGAACGGGCCGACGTCTTCGGTATCGATCGCGGGGCCGTACTCGATACAGCCGTGCTCGGCGCGGACGGCGGGCAGGTTGGCGCGGATCGCCTCCAGTATGGCGGCGCGCTGGCCGGGCTTGGCGGTGACGAGGGCGATGACGTGGACCATGTTCTTCTCCGTGGTTTGGTGGTGGGCCTTGCGGCTCGCCCATTGTTGCAGATCGGCCCCCATCCCGACCTGCCCCGAACCTAAGGTGGGGGAAGCGGCGAAACTTCCTTCCAGGGTTCACCGGGCAGGGCAAGGTGGGGGCGCGGCCATTAACATTCCGGTCCCGCAACCCACAAGGGCACTCCAATGAAAGTCAGCCTGATCGAAACCCTCGCCTGCGATGCCGGCTGGCGCAACTACCACTTCGTCAAGGTGACCACGGACACCGGCATCGTCGGCTGGAGCGAGTACGACGAAGGTTTCGGCGCCCCCGGTGTGACGGCTGTCATCGAACGCCTGTCCGAGCGGGTGATCGGTCAGGCGGTGGGCGAGCACGAGCGCATCCACGCGGACCTGTGCGGTGCGACGCGGCCCGCCCTGGGCGGTGTCGTGGCACTCGGCATGGCCGCGATCGAGAACGCGCTGCTCGAAGCGAAAGCGAAGTCGCTCGGTGTGCCGGTGTACGAACTGCTCGGCGGCAAGATCCGCGACCGCCTGCGCGTCTACTGGTCCCATTGCGCCACCTGGCGGATCAATCATCCGACGCACTATCCGCCGGCGATCACGGATCTCGACGGTGTGAAGGCGATCGGGCGTGAGGTTCGCGCGAAGGGATACACAGCGCTCAAGACCAACATCTTCTCTTACGAGGCGGGAGGCAAGAACCCACGCGGCTGGCGCCCGGGTTTCGGCGTGCCCTTCGCACCCGAGCGCAATGTCGATCGCAAGGTGCTGCGTGACCTGGTGATGCATCTGGAAGCCCTGCGCGAAGGGGCGGGACCGGACGTCGACATCCTGCTCGACCTCAACTTCAACGCGCGCACCGAGGGTTACCTCGAGATCCTGCGCGCCATCGCGCACCTCGACCTGTTCTGGGTCGAGATCGACATCCGCAATCCGGAAGCCCTGGGCCTCATCCGCCGCCAGAGCCCGCATCCGATCAGCTCGTGCGAGACGTTGCTGGGCCTGCGCGAGTTCCTGCCGTATTTCCGCGAGCAGGCGGTCGATGTCGCCATCGTCGACGTGCCGTGGAACGGCGCCTGGCAATCGATGAAGATCGCGGCGGCGGCGGAGGCACACGAGATCAACGTCGCCCCGCACAACTTCTACGGGCATCTGTGCACCATGATGAACGCGCATTTCGCTGCGGCGGTGCCGAACCTGCGTATCGTCGAGACGGACATCGATCGCATCGCGTGGGATGCGGAGGTGTTCACGAGCGTGCCGAACATCGTGGACGGCTACCTGGTGATGCCCGATACGCCCGGGTGGGGCATCGAGCCGAACGAGGCGGGCATCGCCAGGCATCCGCCGAAGGATCGGGCGGGGTTGCTGAGCTACGGGCGCAAGGCCTGACGACTGCCGTGGGTAGCGGGCCTCCGCCTGTCACGGATCGGGCACGCCGATCGTCTTGATCGTCAGTTGCCCACTTCGTCCCGAAAGCGCCATGGAAGACCGCGTCCGCCTGTTCGAATCCCACCGACCGCGCATGTTCGGTGTGGCCTATCGGATGCTCGGCACGAAGGCCGATGCCGAGGATGTCCTGCAGGACGCATTCCTGCGCTGGCGCACGTCGGACATCGACGCGGTGCAATCGCACGAGGCGTGGCTGGTGACCATCGTCACGCGTCTGTGCCTCGACCGGTTGCGCAGCGCGAAGCGCGAGCGCGAGACCTACGTCGGGCCGTGGCTGCCGGAACCGATCATGACCGATCACCTCGCGTCGCCGGAGCTGCGCCTGGAGCTCGCCAACGAAGTCTCGGTCGCGTTCCTCGCCGTGCTGGAACGGCTCGGCCCGGAGAAGCGCGCGGCGTTCCTGTTGCGCGAAGTGTTCGACTACGACTATCCCGAGATCGCGCACATGCTCGGCAAGAGCGAAGCCGCTCTGCGGCAGATGGTCCATCGAGCCCGGGAGGAAGTGCGCGAAGCGCGGCCGCGTTTCTCGGTCGCGGCGGAAACGCGCGAGCGCCTGCTGGAGAAGTTCATCGCCGCGGCGGCTTCCGGCGATCGCGCAGCGGTCATGGCGTTGCTGGCGGAGGACGTCGAGTACGTCTCGGACGGCGGCGGCAAGGTGGTGGCGGCCTTGAAGGTGCTGCGCGGGCCCGAGCGCATCGGACGGCTCTACTACGCGATCGCGCGGTCCTACGCGGGGCTCGCCTATCGCCTCGTCCGGGTGAACGGGGAGTTGGGTGCGGTGTGCGTGTACGAGGGCAGCCTGTTCTCCATCTTCTCGTTTCGCATCACCGGGGACCGCATTGCCGGGATCTACGTGATCCGCAACCCGGAAAAGCTCGCCGGCATCCCCGTGGAGACTCTCGGCGTGTAGCCCTGGCGTGTCACAGGGCCGGTCCCCGATCGTCTTGATGGGAGGCGCTCGGCCGCGATGCGGTCTGCCGCGCCATTTCGCCACCACACGGAGATACCGATGCTCACGATCGCTCGTACGCAGTTCCCGGTCTTGTTCGCGATTCTCGGCTTGCTCGCTGCGTTTGCAGCCGGGCCGGCGCGGGGCGACGAGAACCACGACGGCCTGAAGATCACGCCCAAGCTCGCCCAGGAACTGGCGGACCTTCCCGGCAAGGAAGGACTGATGATCACGGTGGAGTTCCCACCGGGCTACGTGTCGGAGCCCCATCGGCATGAGGCGCACACGTTCGTGTACGTGCTGGAGGGCCGGATCGAGATGCAGGTGGAGGGTGGCCCGGTGGTAACCCTGAAGCCCGGGGATACGTTCTACGAGAACCCGCAGGACGTGCACACGGTGGCGCGCAACGCGAGCAAGACGAAGCCGGCGAAGTTCCTGGTGTTGCTGGTGAAAAACAAGGGCGTCCCGCCGGTGCTGCCCGCGCAGAAGTAGGGAGCGCCGGCGCGCTTCGCCGCCGAACCGGCATCCGGTGCCCCGGCGCGGCGGCGTATCATTGCCGCCACAACGTCACAGGGGTTGCCGTCATGTCCGAGAAAACCACGTCGCTGCGCGCTGTCCCGCCGAAGTCCGTGCGGGAGCGCGTCAGCAGCGAAGAATGGGAAATGCGCTGCGAACTGGCCGCCGCCTACCAGCTCGCCTTCCGGTTCAAGTGGACCGATCTCATCTTCACGCACTTCACCGCGCGGGTGCCCGGCACGCACCACATGCTCATCAATCCGTACGGCCTGATGTTCGACGAGATCACCGCCTCGAGCCTGGTGAAGATCGACGAGGAGGGCAACGTCGTCGACGATGTCACCGGGCTCGGCGTGAATCACGCGGGTTTCGTGATCCACGGCTGCGTCCATGCGGCGCGGCCGGAAGTGAATTGCGTGATCCACACCCACACGCGTGCCGGCTCCGCGGTGTCGGCTCAGGAAAACGGATTGCTGCCGCTCACCCAGCATTCGCTGCGCGTGTACGGCATGCTCACCTATCACGACTACGAAGGCATCGCGCTCGAACTGGACGAACGCACGCGGCTCGCGGCCGACCTCGGCCCCACGTCGAAGGCGATGATCCTGCGCAACCACGGCCTGCTCACGTTGGGCGACACGGTCGGTGAAGCCTTCGAGCTGATGTACTACCTCGACACGGCCTGCCAGATTCAGATCGACGCGCTGGCCGGTGGTCGCGTGGACGCACGGCGCATATCCGAATCCGTCGCGAAGAAGGGCTTCGAGCAGTTCAAGGGGCCCGGCGGTGCGGAAGTCGACAAGGCCTGGACCGCGTTGCTGCGGATGCTGGATCGGCAGGGTGTGAACTACCGCAGCTGATCGGCCCGCATCCACTCGCACCGTAATCCCTCCCCAGCTTCGCCGGGGGAGGGCCAGGGTGGGGCAGCACTTCTTGTTCCGTTGTTTCCAGACATGCCACTGCGCTTCGAAATCCGCGGCGACTTCATCCAGCTCGACCAACTCCTCAAGGCCACGGGACTCGTCGCGTCGGGCGGTTCGGCGCATGCCGCTGTCACCGCCGGTGCAGTGACCGTGGATGGGCAGCCCGAAGCGCGCAAACGCGCGAAGTTGCGGGCGGGTCAGCGGGTGTGCTTTGCCGGCACCGAGATCGAGTTGACGGGCGCCGCCCAAGAGTAGGTTCCGCGCCCCCTTGCCGCGGCCGCGGATTCGCAGTCTGTTGGCATATCTCCCGCTTGATCGTGAGCCACGAGGCCCCTCTGCCGGGGTCGTTTCGGGAGAATTTCATGCTTGGCGCCGCCCCCCGTCTGGCTTTGCTGACCCTGGCCGTCACCGGTTGCTCCTCCGTGGAGAAGTTCCGCGAGACACCTGACACGACGCCGCAACGTCCGACCGCCGTCATGGAGGTCAAGGTGGTCAACAACGGCATCAAGGGCCTGGTGCCGTTCGAGGGCACCACCAGGACCTGGACGCGCGCCGACATGCAGCGCGAGAACGAGACGGTCAAGGGCACCGGGACCTTCACTCGCTTCATCGTCGGCACGACCGAGGACGCGAAGATCGCGCGCCTCGACCGCAAGCTGGTGTGGACGCTGGACCCGAAGGCCAAGACCTACACCGAATGTCCGTTGAAGGGTTGTGCCGTCCCGGTCGCGGAGAAAGCACAGGAGAAGAAGCCGGAGGAAGCGCCCAAGGCGGCCGCCCAGCCGGGCGAGGCGCAATGCAAGCTGAAGATCGCGAGTTCGGCCTTCTCGGTCAAGCAGTCGGGCGAGAAGAAGTCCATCAACGGGTTCGATGCCGAGCAATATCAGGTCGCATGGCTGGTGACTCTCACCGACCCCGCGGCGCGCAAGACCAGCAGCACGCTCGTCGTCAACGTCTGGACCACGCCGTATACCCAGCCGCTCAAGGAAGCGATGGCGATCGAGCAGTCGTATGCGAAGAATCTCGCGGCCAACATGCTGGCAGCTGCAGCCAACACCTCGCAGAAAAAGGTCGTGCCCGAAGACGCGCAGAGGATGATCGAGGGCTACATGGCGCGCTACATGACCGCGGCCGATCGTGCCGCCTTCCTCAAGGCCGGCAAGGAACTGGACAAGATCAAGGGCTATCCGGTGTTGACCGAACTCACGTGGAGCCTCGCGGGTGAAGCGTGCGCGGCGAAGGAGGAGGCGAAGGCCGACTCCTCCGAGTCCGGTTCCTCCATGCCTTCCAGCGTGAGCGGTGCCATGTCGAGCGTGGCATCGTGGTTCACGAAGAAGAAGACCGACGAGAAGGCCAAGGAGATCGCCGATGCGGCGATCCTGTCGTTCACCGTGGAAGTGAAATCGCACCAGATCGATCCGGTCAACGACTCGATGTTCGTGCCGCCTAAGAACTACGCGCTGGCGAATCCGAAGTAGGCATTGAACTCCTGCCCCCGCCGAAGGTGGGAGCAGTACACCCCTTCCCCCACTTCAGTGGGGGAAGGCCGGGATGGGGGCGCTTTCCGATCCCACCCCCGGCTTCCTCCTCAACCCGCCGCCGCCGAAGCCCGGGCGATGGACTGTTCCAGCTATGTCGTCTTTGGCGACTCTGCTATGTCCACATAGCGGATGCAAAGGATGCCTTTGCCCGATAGCATGTGCCGATAGATGATCTGGACGTCCGCAGCGCCGATCCGGCACGCGGGTGGGACACGGGTCACGCGGGAGGGGATGCGATGGCAGGGGATACCTACGGGTTCGTCGGCGTGGGCCGCATGGGCGGGCCGATGACCATCCGGCTGCTGGAAGCCGGGCACAAGGTGGTGGTGTACGACAAGGTCGCCGCTGCGGTGGAGCCGCTCGTCAAACGCGGTGCGGTGGCGGCGCAGTCGCCCACGGAAGTCGCGAACGCGGCGACCGTGGTCTTCACCAGCCTGCCGAACCCCGAGATCGTGCAGAACGTCGCGCTCGGCAAGGACGGCATCATCGACGGCACCCGGGTGAAGCGCGTCGTCGACTTTTCCACCATCGGGCCGCGCACGGCCGGCATCGTCGCCAGGGGTCTCGCGGAGAAAGGCATCGTGTACGTGGATGCGCCGGTGAGCGGCGGCGTCAAGGGCGCAACCCAGGGCACGCTCGCCGTGATGATCGCCTGTCCCAAGCCCGTGTACGACGAACTGGAGCCGATCCTCAAGACCTTCGGCAAGGTGTTCCACCTGGGCGAGACCGCGGGCCAGGCGCAGACCATGAAGCTCGCCAACAACCTGCTCGCGGCCGCGGCCATCGCGGTGTCGTCCGAGGCGATGGTGATGGGCGTCAAGGCCGGGTTGAATCCGAAGCTGATGCTGGAGGTGCTGAACGCCGGCACCGGTCGCAACAGCGCCACGCAGGACAAGTTTCCGAAATCGATCCTGCCCGGTACGTTCGACTTCGGCTTCGCGACCGGTCTGTCGTACAAGGATGTACGTTTGTGCATCGACGAGGCCGAATCGCTCGGCGTGCCGATGGTGGTCGGTGCGGCGGTGCGCCAGATGTTGGCGGTGACCAACGCACTCTACGGTGCGGATTCGGATTTCACGTCCATGTGCCGCGTCGTCGAAACCTGGGGCGGCGTGGAAGTTCGCGGCTGATCCGGCAGCGTCTGCTGTCACGAGGAGGAGCAAGTCATGCCCAGTCATCGACCGACCATCGTGCCGGCGACACTCGCTCAGAACGCGGATCCGGTCGCGGTCCGCATAGCGCAGGCCAGCGTCGCGTATACCGCACCGTCGCCGGAAGTCACGGACAAGGTCAAGGTGTGTCTGATGGACATCATCGGTTGCGCGTGCGAATCGCGCGAACTGCCGTGGAGCCGTCAGGCCAAGGCGCTGACCGAGCGCGTCGCCGGATCGGGAGCGACGATCATCGGTTCGCCCGATGGCGTGTCCGCTGCCGACGCCGCATTCGTGAACGCCGTGATGGGGCACGGGCTGGTCCGTGAAGACATGCACTCGGGCAGCATCAGCCATCTCGGCATCGCTGTGCTGCCGGCGCTGCTGGCGCTGTCGCAGACGAAGCGCGTGAGCGGGCAGGACTTCATCGCGGCTGCAGCAGTCGGTTACGAAGTGGGCGGTCAGATCGGTCGCGCGGTGATGGATGCCGAGATCGCGCGGATCCATCGCCCCACCGGGGTGACAGGCCCCGTGGCCGCGGCCGCGGCGGGTGCCAGGCTTCTCGGTCTCGACGTGCAGGCCACGACGACCGCAGTCGCGCTCGGCACCAACTCGACCGCCGGGTTCAACCAGTGGGCACACACGGGCGGCAGCGAGATGTTCTTCCACGCCGGCATGGCGGCGCGCAGCGGAGTCACCGCGGCGAAGCTGGCTGCTGCCGGCGCGTTCGCATCGCCTTCGGCACTCGACGGTGAAGCCGGATTGTTCGCTTCGCTGCAGAAGGCGGCCGCTGCTTCGCGCGTGGTGCTGTTCCGGGGTACGCCCGAGATACTGACCGTGTATCACAAGCCCGTGCCGGCCTGCAATTTCGCGCAGACGCCCAGCCAGGCGGCCCTCGCCATCGCGCGCGAGCACTCGATTACGCCCGATCGCATCACGGCGATCACGATCCGCGTGCCACGGGCCGGCGCGCTTTATCCGGGGTGCGACTACACCGGTCCGTTCGAGCACATCCTGCAGGCGAAGATGAGCATCCAGTACAACGTGGCGGCAGCTCTCATGCTGAACGGCGTGACGGAACGCAACTTCGCGCTGCTGAACGATGGCGAACTGCAGCGCCTGATCGGCGTGATGAAACTGGAAATCGACGACGCGATGACGCGCGCCTATCCGGGCTTGCAAGGCGGCGAGGTGGAAGTGCGTCAGGCCGACGGCACCACGGACCGAATTCGTCTCGACAACGTGGTCAATGCCAGCGCCGCGGACGTCCAGGGGCGGTTCCGCGTCGCGACGCGCGCCGTCTTCGGTGTCGAGCGGGCGAGCGCGATCGAGCGTGCCATCGCCGAACTGGATCGCAGCGACGATGCCGGGCAACTCGCGCAACTCTTGCGCACGGAGGCCGCCACCGCGGAGCAGGCCCGGGCCGGTCGATGAACTTCGCCCAGTTCGCGGAGAACTTCCTGCAGGCGCTGTCCGCCGGCTTGCTGACCGGCGCGGTGTACGGGCTCATGTGCGTGGGCCTGAGCCTCATTTTCGGGGTGATGCGGGTCATCAACTTCGCGCAGGGCGATTTCATGATGCTCGGCATGTACGTCGCGTTCTACGCCTTCGGACTGTTCGGCGCGAACCTCGCGTTCGGTGCAGCGCTGGCGCCGTACGTGGCCGCGCTGATCGCCGGGCCGGTGATCTTCGTCGCCGGCCTGGTCGTGCACAAACTCCTGGTAAGCCGTGTCAGCGGCATCCGCGGCAGCGCGCTCGAATCCGAAGGCCACTACGCACAGCTCATCCTGACGCTGGGCATTGCGCTCATCGTTCAGAACGGCGGCCTGTGGGTGTTCGGCTCTGCACCGGTATCGATCACCACGCCGCTGTCTTCGAGCGCTTGGGAGGTCGGGCCGCTGCATGGGGACCTGGTGAGCATCTTCGTGAACCAGGGGCAGACCGTCGCGGCAGCGATCGCGGTGCTCGCCGTGCTCGCGTTCGTGCTGGTGATGAGCCGCTCGCGCCTGGGCAAGTCGTTGCGCGCTGCCGCCGACAACCCGGAAGCGGCCATCTACATGGGCATCGACGTGGACAAGGCCCACCGGCTTGCCTTCGCGTTCGGTGTGGCGATCACGGCGATCGGCGGCGGCTTGCTCGCGTCGAGCTATCCGTTCCAGCCCTACGTGGGTCTGGAATACGTGATCGTGATGTATGCCGGCGTCGTGCTGGGCGGGCTCGGCAGCGTGGCGGGCGCTTTCTTCGGCGGGCTCACCATCGGCCTGGTGCAGCAGCTCTCGACGCTGGTGCTGCCCAACCAGTTGCAGAACACGGCAATCTTCGTGGTGTTCCTGGTGATCGTGCTGCTGCGGCCGCAGGGCCTTTTCGGCCGGGCGGCGCGCCGCACGTGAGCCCCGCCGGCCGCAAGCTGCCCGGACCGGGCTTCGCGATCCTGCTCTTCGGGATCGCGTACGCGGTGGCCACCGCGTTCGTCAGCAATTCGTACTACCAGCTCATCATGACGGTCGTGCCGGTCTGGGCGGTGATGGGCCTCGCGTGGAACCTGCTGAGCGGCTACAGCGGGCTCGTTTCCTTCGGTCATGCGGCATTCTTCGGGCTCGGAGCCTATTTCGTCGCGCTCGCACAGATCCACTGGGGCCTGACGCCGTGGATAGGGATTCCGCTCGCCGGGGTCCTCGGAGGCATCGCGGGACTCGTCGTGGGGTTGCCCACGTTCCGGTTACGCGGTCACTACTTCGCGCTGGCGATGCTCGCGTATCCGCTCGCGTTGCTCTACGTGTTCGAGTGGCTGGGCTATCAGGAACTCACGTTGCCGATGCAACGCGAGACGCCGATCCTCGCCATGCAGTTCGCCGACCATCGCGTGCACGCGTTCATCGCGCTCGGCCTGATGTTGAGCGCCATGGGACTGACCAGCCGGTTGGAGCGTGCGCGATTCGGCCTGTCGCTGGTGGCGATCAAGCAGGACGAAGCGGCGGCCGAGGCGGCCGGCATCGACACGCTGCGCTGGAAGCTGAAGGCCATCGTGCTGAGCGGCGCGCTCGCCGGAGTCGTGGGCGGCTTCTACGCGGTGGTGCTGCTGGTGGTGACGCCGCCGGCCGTATTCGGCATGTTGGTGTCGGCGCAGGCCCTGATCGTCGCGATGTTCGGAGGTGTGGGTACGGTGTGGGGGCCGGTGATCGGGGCGGTGGTGCTGGTGCCGTTGTCGGAGATCCTGCACGCGCGCCTGGGCAACGTGATCCCGGGGATCCAGGGCGTCGTGTATGGCATCGCCATCGTCGCGGTCATCCTGATGGCGCCCGAAGGCGTGTTCTGGAGAGTGAAGGACCTGCTGCTGCGGCGCGGTTCGAAGCAGACCCTGACGCCCGACGGTCCTGCCGCAGCGAAGACGCCGATCGCCGACCGGCCCGAGCGTGCCGATGGAAAGCCGGTCTTGCAACTGCGCAACGTGTCCAAGGCGTTCGGCGGTTTGAAGGCGGTGCAGGACGTGAGCTTCGAAGTGGCGAACGGCGAGATCCTCGGCATCATCGGGCCGAACGGTGCCGGCAAGACGACGCTGTTCAACCTGTTGAATGGCTTCATCGCCCCCGACCAGGGCGAAGTCCGGTTCGAAGGCCGCAATATCGTCGGTGAGAAGCCCTATCGCATCTGCGCGTCCGGTATCGGACGGACCTTTCAGGTGGTGCGCCCGTTCCGGCGCATGACGGTGGAGCAGAACGTCGTCGTCGGGGCGTTCGTGCATTCGGCCTCCGACAGCGAGGCGCAGGTGATCGCTCGCGCAGCATTGGTCGAAGTGGGCCTCGAAGCCCACGCCCGGCGGTTGGCCGGCGGACTGACCAACAAGGAACTGCGGTTGCTGGAACTCGCGCGTGCGCTCGCCGGCAAACCGAAGCTGCTGCTGCTCGACGAAACTCTCGCCGGACTGGGTGGCGGCGACGTGGAGGAAGTGATCGCCGTGGTGCGCAAGCTCGCCGCCAAAGGCATCACCATCGTCATCATCGAGCACACCATGCCGGCCATGGTGCGGCTGGTGGACCGGTTCATCGTGCTGGACCACGGCGCCGTGCTGGCGACGGGATTGCCGACCGAGATCACGCGCAATCCGGCCGTGATCGACGCTTACCTCGGCAAGCGCTGGAGGACGGAAGGTGCTTGAGATCGAAGGTCTCGGTGCCGGGTACGGCGGCGTGCCCGTGCTGCGCGACATCGTCCTGCGTGTGGACGCGGGCGAGTTCGTCGCCATCGTCGGTCCGAACGGTGCCGGCAAGTCGACCCTGTTCAAGACCATCTCCGGCATCGTCCCGGCGCTGGCGGGATCGATCCGCTTCGAGGGCACCGACCTGTTGGCGGCGGAGCCGTCGGCGCGCCCGCATCGCGGGCTCGCGCACGTGCCCGAAGGCCGGCAGGTGTTTCCGTCGCTCACCGTGTTCGAGAATCTCGAGATGGGCGCCTACAGCGAGGCGGGCCGGCGGCACTGGAAAGACAACCTCGAGAGGATCTACGCGTGGTTTCCGTTGCTTGCCGAGCGCTCGAAGGCCGCGGCCGGTTCGTTGTCGGGCGGCCAGCAGCAGATGCTGGCCATCGCGCGCGGGCTCGCTTCTTCACCCAGGCTCCTGCTGCTGGACGAGCCGTCCATGGGGCTGGCACCGTCCACGGCGGACGAGATCTTCGAGCGTATCGTCGCGATCCACGAACAGGCGGGCATCGCGGTGCTGCTGGTCGAACAGCGGGTGGCCGAGGCGTTGCACTATGCCGATCGCGGCTATGTGCTGGAAGCGGGGCGGATCGTCCTCCAGGGCGCGCCCGATGCGTTGAAGAACGACGACCGGGTGCGGCAGGCGTACCTGGGGATGTAGAGAAAAAACAGAGGGAGGGGAACATGAACGGCATCACACTGCGCAAGACGCTCGGCCTCGTGCTGGCGGCGTCGCTGGCGATCGCGGCCTTCGGTGCCGCTGCCCAGAAGAAGGACATCGAAGTGGGGTTGATCGCGCCCATGTCCGGCCCGTGGGCACGCCAGGGGCAGGTCATGAAAGTGGCCGCGGACCTCGCGATCGACACCATCAATAAGCAGGGCGGCATCAAGTCGCTGGGCGGTGCCAAGCTCAAGCTCTCCGTGTTCGACGCGGGCGACAGCGTCGAGAAGGCGAAGAATGCGGCGCAGCGCATGGTGGCGGACGCTCCGGACCTGGTGGGTGCCACGGGCGCGTACCTGAGTTCGTTCACGCTAGCGGTGACCGAAGTGACCGAGCGGGCCCAATTGCCGGTGCTGACGTTCTCGTACTCGGACCTCATCACTTCGCGCGGCTTCAAGTACGTGTTCCAGACTTCGGCGACCGGCGATCAGATGGCCGAAGCGTCGCTGCCGGCGCTCATGGAACTGGCGGAAAAGGCCTCCGGCAAGCGCCCGAAGACCGTCGGCGTCGTGATGGACAATACGGCGGCCTCGGTGGCGTTCGTGAAGCCAATCCGTTCGACACAGCTCGAACGGCTCGGGCTCAAGCTGGTGGTGGACGAGACTTTCACGCCGCCGCTCGCCAATGCGACGCCGCTCATCCAGAAGGTGCGGTCGGCCCGCCCCGACATTCTCCTGCTGATGCCCACAGCCATTTCGGACGCCAAGCTGTTGCTGGAAAAGATGAACGAGTTCGGCCTCGGCAAGGGCAAGCTGCCCACCATCTCGAACGGTGCGGCGATCCTCGACCCGGACCTGCGCAGCAACATGAACGTCGAGCAATTGGAAGGCGTGATGTCGGTGGTGGCCAACTGGACCACGGCGGCGCAGAAGGACATGGTCGAGGATTTCAAGAAGAAGACTGGCGAGCCATGGGCCACGCAGCACTTCATGACGACCTATGGCGACATGTTCATCTTCAGGGCGGCGCTGGAGGCGGCGGGCAAGGCCGACCGGGAGTCCGTGGCGCAGGCGCTGCGCAAGATGGACCTTACCAACGGACCGGCCGCGTATTTTCCAGGCGGTCGGGTGAAGTTCGACGAGCGCGGTCGTCGTGAGGGTGCGACGCTGCTGATCGTGCAATGGCAAAACGGAGTTCCGCTGACCGTGTATCCCGCCAAGGAAGCGCTGGCGGCGCCGGCCTGGCCTAAGCAGTAGGGCGAAAAGCATTCACCACGAAGGACGCGAAGGACACGAAGGAACACGAAGGTATGGCTGGTTCTGGTGCCATATCTTGTTTCCTTGTCTTTCCTTCGTGCCCTTCGTGTCCTTCGTGTTTCAAGATTTTCTTTGATGTTTTATCTGGACGACATTCGACAGGAGAGAAGCGATGAACGACGAGTTGTTCGAGAAGGGATTGGAGATCCGCAAATCGGTGCTGGGCAAGGAGTTCGTGGAGAAATCCATCGCTTCCGCCGACGACTTCAACATGCCGCTGCAGCGGCTGGTGACGGAGTACTGTTGGGGGGCGGTGTGGGGGCGTGACACGCTGCCCAAGAAGACGCGCAGCATGCTGAATCTCGCGATGCTGTCGGCGCTGAATCGTCCGCACGAACTCAAGATGCACGTGGCCGGCGCGTTGCGAAACGGGCTCACGAAGGACGAGATCCGCGAAGTGCTGCTGCAGGTGGCGATCTACTGTGGCGTGCCGGCGGCCGTGGATTCGTTCCGTACCGCGCGTGAAGCGATCAACGAGTACGAGAAGAGCGAAGGGAAGTAGACTCGGGCTGCTGGCCCCCATCCCAACCTTCCCCCGCGCGTGCGCCCGGGGGAAGGGGCGTACATCCGCTCCCCCGGCTGCGCCGAGGAAGTGAGCCGTGCACTCCTTCCCCCGGCCCGGCCGGGGGAAGGCGGGGATGGGGGCCAGGACATTCCAGGACCAGGACTCCCGCATGACCACCGACACCTACGAAATCTACGCGATCAAGTACGCGCAGCTGGCGCGCAAGTCCTCGGGCAACTTCATCGGCGGCGACGAGCACGACGTGGACATGCCCCTTTTCTACTACGTATGGGTGATCAGGAACGCCGAGCGCACGATCGTCGTCGATACCGGTTTCAATCCGGCGGTCGCCAGGAAGCGGGGGCGCACCATCACGCGACCGGTGGCGGAAGGATTGAACGCCCTCGGCGTGGTGCCGGAACGAGTGAAGGACGTCGTCATCACCCATCTGCACTACGACCACGTGGGGAATCACGCGCTGTTTCCCAATGCCGATTACCACCTGCAGGACAAGGAGATGGATTTCGCCACCGGGCGGTGCATGTGCCACGGCATCATGAATCACGGCTACGAGGTGGATGACGTGACCGAGATGGTCCGTCGCGTCTACGAGAACCGTGTGCGCTTCATCGACGGTTCGCGTGAGATCGCGCCTGGAATCGAACTGCACCATGTCGGCGGCCACACCAAGGGGCTGCAATCGGTGCGGGTGCGGACCAAGCGCGGCTGGGTGATGGTCGCCTCGGACGCCAGCCACTTCTATGCGCACATCGAGACGAACCGCGTCTTTCCGATCGTCTACAACGTGGGTGACATGCTGGATGGCTACGAGACGTTACGCCGCCTTGCGAGTTCCGAGCGGCACATCGTGCCTGGGCACGATCCGCTGGTGATCGATCGTTATCCGTCGGCGGGGCCGGGCATGGATGGGTGGATCGTCCGGCTGGATGCGGAGCCGAGGGGTTAGGGAAAGGCAGGGGCTAGGGAAGGGCAGGGGCTAGGGAAAGGCAGGGGCTAGGGAAAGGCAGGGGCTAGGGAACTTCGTCAACCGCGACGCTCTTACGCTAGCCCCTAGCCCCTAGCCCCTAGCCCCTAGCCCCTAGCCCCTAGCCCCTAGCCCCTAGCCCCTAGCCCCTAGCCC
>JAIEQG010000004.1 GCA_019747905.1 Burkholderiales bacterium | reverse complement strand
CCCTCGACCGTGAGGATCATCTTGTCCCAGACCTGCTTGCCGGTCTTGGCGTCGATGGCGATCATGCGGCCGTCGGTGGTGCCGATGTACACGTTGCCGAACCCGACCGCGAGACCGCGGTTGTAGGGGTTGTAGAACGTGCCCTCGGAACGCTCCTGGTCGAGCTTCGCCTGGAAGCGCCAGATCATCTCGCCGGTGGCGCCGTCCAGTGCCCACACCTGGCCCGAAGCCGAGGTGTAGTACAGGACGCCGTCGACGGCGAGCGGGAAGGACTGCACGCCGCGCTTGCTGGCCGAAGGGGTGTGCACCCAGGCCACGCGAAGGTTTTTCACGTTTGCTGCGTTGATCTGGTTCAGATCACTGTAGTGCCAGGCCTTGTAGGACCCGTGATACGTGAGCCAGTTGTTGGGATCCTTGTCGGCGTTCGCGAGACGGTCCGCGTCGACCGCGCCGGCTTGCGACGCAACGCCGATCAGCGTTGCCGCGGATACGGCTTTGGCGATGCCGGCCAGTTGAGTGCTCCATCGTTTCATGACTCTCTCCCACTGTTGTTTGGGTTTGTACTGCTAACAGCCACTACCCGGAACTGCATTTTTCGACTACGTGGTTCCCGCTTTTTCTCTTGTCGTACGCGATACGTCCAACGCGGCCCGCCCCTGTGTCGGGCGTGCGATGACGACCGCGTACTCCCCTAGATCGCACTGAAACCCGCCCGGGAATTTAGACCCAGTCTCACCTGTTTGCAACACAAGACTCCCGGGAACGTCCCGGGTCGGACTGGACATCCTCCCGCTGTCCAATGCAGTCGGCGCGAGCCGGTAAGATCTCGCCGCACTGCACACAAGAAAGTGTCGACGCCATGATCCGCATCACGCCGTTCATCAGCCTGCGAGACGATGAACTCGCGTTCCGCTTCGTCCGGGCTTCCGGCCCCGGCGGGCAGAACGTGAACAAGGTCGCGACCGCGGTGGAATTGCGCTTCGATGCGGCGCGTTCGGCATCGCTTCCCGATGACGTGCGGGCGCGCCTGCTGCACCTCGCTGGTGCACGCGCGAACTCCGAAGGCGTGATCCTGATCGACGCCCGGCGCC
Organism: Burkholderiales bacterium; assembly: GCA_019747905.1. Lineage (GTDB taxonomy): Bacteria > Pseudomonadota > Gammaproteobacteria > Burkholderiales. The sequence goes on along the minus strand of JAIEQG010000004.1, from coordinate 13,802 downwards.
ACCGCTCCCAGGCGCTCAACCGCGAGGACGCCATCGCGCGCCTGGTCGACCTGATCCAGCGTGCCTCCGAACGCCGTCGGACACGCATCGCGACGAAGCCCAGTGCTGCATCGCAGCGAAGACGTGTGGCGACCAAACAGGTCCGGGCGGCCGTGAAGCGCCAGCGCGGGCGGGTGGCGCCGGACGAGTAGCCGGGACCGGCGCAAAGGCCCCTAGAGCCAGCGTTTGCTCTTGAAGAAGAGCACCATCAGCACCCCGATCACGCCCATCCCGATCAGCGTGCCGCCAAAGCCCCAGGACCACTCGAGCGGGGGCATGTCGCGGAAGTTCATGCCGAAGATGCCGGTGATGAACGTGAGCGGCATGAACACCGCCGAGAACACCGCGAGGACCTTCATCACCGTGTTGGTGCGGTTGCTCACGGTCGACAGATAGGTGTCGAGCGAGTCGGACACCAGGTTCTGGAACGTGTCCACGCCTTCGATCACCTGCACGATGTGGTCCTGCAGGTCACGCAGGAAGATGCCGGTGGACTTGGCGATCAGCGGGGTGTCGAGGTGGCGCAGGCTCGTGATCACGTCCTTCATCGGCCACACCGACTTGCGCACGAAGATGAGTTCGCGCTTGAGATCGTGGATGGTCTGCAGCGTGGCCGGGCTGGCGCGCGTCATCACCTCGTCTTCGCACTGTTCGATGCGTTCGCCGAGCCGGTCGAGCACGATGAAGTAATGGTCGATCACCAGATCGAGCAGCGAATAGGCGAGGAAATCCGCACCGAGCTTGCGGGCGCGTCCGACCGACTCGCGGATGCGCGCGCGCAGCGGATCGAAGAAGTCGCCGGCACGCTCCTGGAACGAGATGACGAAATTGGGGCCGATCACCAGCGAGAGCTGCTCGATGTCGATGTCGGCGGCACCGGGTTTCCACTCGAGCATCTTCAGCACGATGTAGAGGTAGCCGCCGTGGTCCTCGATCTTGGGGCGCTGGTCGGTGTTGAGGATGTCTTCCAGCATCAGCGGATGGAAGCCCAGCACCTTGCCGAACGATTCGATCAGGCCGGCCTCGTGGATCTCGTCGACGTTGATCCAGGTGACGCTCGTGGTGTCCTTGAACTGCAGGCACTCCTCGACCCGCGTGATGTCGCGCTCGCGCACGGTGTGCTCGTCATAGTCGATGATCGAGATGCGCGTGGCATGGGGCACCTTGGGCTCGCCTACGTAGACCAGCGCCCCGGGCGGCAGCCCGGCCTTGGCGGTGCGCTTCTTGAGAACCTTGCGGCGCGGTGCTCCGGCAGTGGCTTTCATCGGCGTTCGGGAAAGATGCGCGACAGCGAGGCGATGAGCTTATCGCGTTCTCCGGTCCCGAACTCGCGTGCGAGGCGCGCTTCGTGCCGTCGCACCGTGCGCTTGGCGGCAGTCAGCAGCTCGGCCCCTGGGGCAGTCAGGAAAAGGCCGTTCGACCGCCGGTCCCCTGGTGCCGCGCGGCGCTCCACCAGCCCGCGGTCCTCGAGTTTGTCGAGCGCCGGTACCAGGGTCGAGCGGTCGAGGCGGGCAGCATCGGCGAGTTGCGTCTGTTTCAGGCCCGGGTTGGCCTCGACGATCACCAGCAGGCCGAAGAGGCCAGGCGACAGGGCGAGTTCGCCCAGCGCCGCCTCGAAATCCGCGAAGATGGCCATCTGCGCGAGGCGGATGTGATAGCCGACCAGTTCCGGCAGCATGCCGAGCGCCACGGTCTCGACCGCGGGCGTCGCCTCGGCGCGGCGGGGTGGCGGGGCGATGGCACGGCGCTGCGGGGATCGGGCCAATTGTTTGACATCAAATGATGGGCTACTCATACTAACTCGCTGGTGTCGGCACGCCAAGCTCCGGGTGGGGGCCGGTGCCTGCCGCCGCGTGAGTGCACCGGATTCAATCCCATGTCCCACCTCATCCGCATCGATGGCACCGAAGAGACGGCCGAGGCCGAGCCGGGCGACACCGTGCTCGACGCGCTCCTCATGGCCGGCGTGGGTTTCGCCTACAGCTGCCAGGCGGGCAACTGCGGCACCTGCAAATGCGAGCTGATCGAGGGCGAGATCCAGGAGCTCGAGTACTCCGAGCATGCCCTGGCACCGGCCGACCGGGCGCGCGGCATCGTGCTTGCCTGTCGCAGCCAGGTGTGGAGCGACGTCACCATCCGCAAGCTCGACGACGAGGAATTCCTGGTGCATCCGTCGCGCGTGCTCCAGTGCCGGGTCGCGGTGCTCGACCGCCTCACGCACGACATCTGGCGCGTGGGTCTCGATGTGGTCTCCGGCGGACCGTTCGGTTTCAGCGCGGGGCAGTACGCAACGGTGAGTTTTCCGTTCGCACCGGGCAAGACGCGCGACTACTCCATGGCGAACCGGCCGGACGAGGCACGGATCGAGTTCCACATTCGTGAAAGTGCCAGTCCGGAATCGGTGAGTGCGCGCCTCGGGGAACGGCTGCGGCTGGGCGACATGGTGCGCGTCGCGGGGCCTCTCGGGACTTCGTATCTGCGCGAGCAAGCGGGCGCACCCGTGATCGCGATCGCGGGCGGCAGCGGGCTGGCACCCATCCGATCCATCGTGTCCACGCTGCGCGCCAAGGCGATCGACGCGCCGACCCACGTCTACTTCGGTGCGCGCGCAGAGCGCGATGTCTATGGCGAAGACGAGATGCGGAGCTGGGTGGGTGGTCGTGCGGATTCGTCAGCGCACGTGGTGTTGTCGGAAGGGTCCGCGAGCGCGGCGCGCCGTACCGGCCTCATCACCGATGCCGTCGACCGCGATTTCGAGCGGCTCGACGGTTTCAAGGCCTATCTCGCGGGGCCGCCCGGCATGGTGGAGGCGGCGGTCGACCTGCTGACGCGCAAGGGCGTGGTGCCACGGGATATTCATGCGGATGCGTTCTATCCGGCGCCGGCCGCTGCGGCGGCGAGGGTGGTGGCGTGAACTCTTCGCGCAGCGCACGCCCCCACCCTAACCCTCCCCCGGCAAAGCCGGGGGAGGGGATGTACACCGCAAGGATGTACACCCCTTCCCCCACGCGCAGCGTGGGGGAAGGTTGGGATGGGGGCCGAGCGGTCGCCGGCCGTAGGGACGCACCCGCATGACCCTCCTAGCCAACCGCGTAGCTCTCGTCACCGGCGGTGCCCGCGGCATCGGCCTGGCGATCGCGCGCACGTTGCATGCGCAGGGTGCAGCCGTGCTGATTGCCGACAACGGCGCATCCATCGATGGCGATGAGCCCGATGCCGGCGTCGCGGCAAGCGTTGCGAAGACGCTGGGGGACCGCGCAGCTGCGTTCACGGCCGACCTGTCCGAACCCGGCGCGGCGGAAGCAGCGGTCGAGGCGGCCGTCGCGCAGTTCGGCGCCCTCGACCTCGTCGTCAACAACGCCGCCATCCTGCGCGACGGATTCATCTTCAAGACCCGCCGCGACGACTGGGAGCGCGTGCTGCGTGTCAATCTGCACACGCCCTTCGCGGTGCTTGCCGCCGCGACGCCGCTGATGCGCGAACAGGGCAAGACCGGGCGCGCCCCGGGCCGCGTCGTGAACGTCGTATCGAGTGCCGGACTGATCGGCAACTTCGCGCAAAGTGCCTATGGCTCCGCCAAGGCCGGACTGGTGGGGCTGACGCGCGTCGTCGCCATGGATCTCGCGCGCTCGGGCATCACCTGCAACGCCGTGGCGCCTTTCGCCGCGACGCGCGTGACCGAGTCGATCCAGCCCGCCAACGAAGCACAGTCGGAGTACAAGGCGCGCGCGCTGCGGATCCCCGCCGACTACGTCGCTCGCTTGACCGCCTTCCTGCTGTCGGACGCGAACCGTTACACCGGCCAGATCTTCGGCGTGCGCGGGCGCGAGGCATTCCTGTTTTCGCAGCCGCGCCCCGTGGCGCGTGCGGTCACCGCGCCGCTGTCCGAAGCCGATCCCGCCGCGCTTGGTCCGATCCTCGATGCCGCATTCGCCGGGCACCTCGCCACGCTCGCGACCGATCTCGAACTCTTCAACACCGAACCCGTCCTCTAGCGAAAGGGGCCCGTGCCATGTCCACCGTCGCCGTTCCCGAAGTGAAAACCGCCGCCGAGCTGAAGACCCAGCCGGAGGAATACCGCGCCGCCGTGGAGAAGATCGTGATCAGCCACGCGGTGAACGAGCTCTACGGCGCGCAGGTGTTCGACGAACCCGCGATCGCCCTGGCCCCGACGCCCTACGCCAAGTGGCTCACCTGTCGCATCGCGATGGAGGAGTACCATCATCACGTGCGCTTTCGCGCCCTGGCCGAAGAGATCGGCGTGCCGGCCGAGCGCATGGATCCCAAGGTGAAGAAACCCTTGTCCATCTTTTCGTTCGAGCTCAAGACCTGGCCGGAGTTCTGCGTGATCAAGGCCATCGCCGACTATGCCGAAATCCTGCAGGTGGAAGACCTGCTGCACTGCTCCTTCCATCCGCTGCGCAATCTGGGCCGCGTCACCATGCCCGAAGAGAAATTCCACGCGAAGTTCGGCAAGGATTTCTGCCTCGAGCTGATCCAGGCGGGGCAGGGCGGCGCCGTGCAGGACGCGATCGACCGCTATTTTCCGATCACGCCGGCATTCTTCGGCGCGTCGAACTCGAAGAACAACGAGACGTACCGCCGCTTCGGCCTGAAGCAGCGCACCAACGAGGAAATGCGTGCCGATTTCATGCAGCGCGTGACCGAACTGGTGGAGAACGACTTCGGCTTGAAGCTGCCCACGCTCCACTAGAAGGCCCGGAGAGAAGGCCATGAACCAGCCCGTCGACAACCGCGCCGCGCGCGACGAGTACTATCACCGCATCGCGACTAAGCAGCTCACGCCGCTGTGGGAGGCGCTGTCGGCGCTCGTGCCGGAGCACCCCCGCTCCCCGTGTGTGCCGCACCTGTGGCGCTACGACGAAGTGCGGCCGTGGCTGCTGGAATCGGGGCAGCTCATCACCGCGCGCGAAGCGGTGCGCCGCGTGTTGATTCTCGAGAACCCGGGCATCCCGGGCAGTTCGGCCATCACGCAGTCGCTCTACGCCGGATTGCAACTGATCCTGCCTGGCGAGGTGGCGCCGAGCCATCGGCACACGCAGACCGCGCTGCGCCTGGTCGTCGAAGGCAGCCGCGCTTACACGGCCGTCGATGGCGAACGAGTGCACATGCACCCCGGCGATTTCATCATCACCCCGTCCTGGACCTGGCACGACCACGGCAGCGAAGCCGACGGCCCTGTGGTCTGGCTCGATGGCCTCGACATTCCGCTGGTGCGCTTCTTCGATTGCGGGTTCGCGCAGAACAATCCGCAGGAGACACCGCCGGTGCTGCGGCCCGAAGGCGATGCCGCGGCGCGTTTCGGCGCCAACCTGCTGCCGGTGGACTTCGTGCCGTCCCATTCGTCGTCGCCGATGTTCGCGTATCCGTACGCTCGCAGCCGTGATGCGCTCGACCGCCTTGCGCGCGCCGGCGATCCCGATCCGTGGCACGGCTACCTCATGCAGTTCATCAATCCGTCCACCGGCGGTCCGGCCATGCCGACCATGGCTGCTTTCATCCGCCTGCTGCCGCGCGGCTTCACGGGGCGCGACTACCGCGCCACCGACGGCACCGTGTTCCAGGTGATCGAAGGCAGCGGCGAGTGTGTCATGGGCGACCAAAGCCTTGCGTTCGGCCCGCGCGACACGTTCGTCGTGCCGTCGTGGACGACGTATCGACTGACCGCATCGGAAGGCGCGGTGTTGTTCAGCTTCTCGGATCGCCCGGTGCAACGGGCGCTGTCGCTGTGGCGCGAACAACGACTCGATTGACGGCGACGCCGCTGCCGCGGGTGCTGCCGTCCGCCGTGTGGTTCTCGGCGTGCGGCCTGCCGCTCGAGGATTCCGATCTCTCGGACGCGCGCGCCTATCTCTATTCGTTGAGCGCCCCGGCCCTGACGAAAGTCGAACCGGTCGCGTCCTGGGAGCATGCCGAGCGCATCATCCGCAACCCGGCGTGGGACACCATCTGGTGGGAGCGCGAGGAAGCCGAGCGCAAGGCGCTGCTCGAGCAATGCGTGCGCCGCTTCGGCGAAGCGCAGGCGCTCGATCACCTCAGCATCAAGGCCGGCATCGACCATGAAGTGATCCATGGTGCCGCCGCGTTGGCAGCGGCGCGCTCGGGTGTGGCCGACCCTGCCTTGACCCGCGCCGCAGCCGGTGCGGCGAGCATGGCCGCCCACGGGCATGCACTGGCTGCGTTGGCGGAAGCCGGGGACACGCACATGTTCATGCGAAAATACGCACTCTTCGAAGGCGGTCGCTGGCCGCTTGGCATCGTGCGCGGCGTGTTCTATCTCTTCTAGGGTCCAGGTTCCATGAGCTTCGTGTTCCAACCGCACGCCGTCACGGCCGTGCCCATCGTCGGCGAGAGCGCCACGTTTCCCGTGCATCGGGTCTACTGCGTCGGTCGCAACTACGCGGCCCATGCGCGCGAAATGGGCAAGGACCCGGAGAAAGAACCGCCGTTCTTCTTCCTGAAGCCGGCTGACGGCGTGGTGCCGGGCGGCGGCGACATTCACTACCCGCCGGGCACGAAGAACTATCACCACGAGATCGAACTCGTCGTTGCCATCGGCAAGGGCGGCCGGCGCATCCCGGTGGCCGATGCGCCGTCGCACATCCTCGGCTATGCCGTCGGTCTGGACATGACCCGGCGCGATCTGCAGTTCGCAGCGCGCGACCTCGGGCGGCCGTGGGACTTCGGCAAGAGTTTCGATGAATCCGCACCTATCGGCCCCATCCATCGTGCCGCGCAGACCGGTCATCCGACCAAGGGTGCGGTGAGCCTCGAAGTGAACGGCGAGGTACGCCAGAAGGGCGACCTGGCCGACCTCATCTGGTCCGTGCCCGAGACCATCAGCTTTCTTTCCGACTACTACACCCTGGTACCTGGCGATCTTATCTTTACCGGCACGCCTGCCGGCGTAGCGGCGGTGGTTCCCGGCGACAAACTGGTCGGCAAGGTCGAAGGGTTCGGCACCCTGGAAGTGACAATCATCCCTGCGCTATAGCGCGTACCCAGGAGGGGGTATGGCAGAAGAAGAACAACAAGAACCGGCCGGTCGCAAGACCTGGCTCGAAGTGGCATTGAACGGTCCATGGGGGCGGGAGCGCCAGCCGCGTGCGCCCATCACGGTCGACGACATCGTGAACGAGGGCATCGCTTGTGCCAAAGCCGGTGCGGCCATCGTTCACATCCACGCGTACGACGAAGCCACCGGCCGGCAGAGCGACGACTGGCAGCAGATCGCGCGCATCATCGGCGGCATCCGCCAGAGCGTGGACGTGATCGTCTATCCCACCATTCCCTTCATCGGCGAAGCGAGTTCCCCGAAGCTGCTCGGTGCCGCCGAGCGCTTCACGCACCTCGACGAACTCGGCAAGCGCGGCCTCATCGAATGGGCGGCGATCGATCCTGGCTCGTGCAACATCACCCACTGGAACGAGATCCAGGTGGACAAGCCCGGCTTCGTCTACCTCAATCCGGAAGAGCACGTCCGCCACGGCCTTACCCTCGCACGGCGGCACAACTTCCACCCCGCCTATGCCATCTACGAGCCCGGGTTCCTGCGCCTGGGTGCCGCGCTGCATTGGCGCGAGAGCACGCCCACGCCGGTGTACCGGTTCATGTTCACGTCGGACTACAGCTTCGGGTTCCCGCCGGAGGATTTCGGCCTCACCGCCTACCTGCACCTGCTCGACCGCCTGGCACCCGGTGCCGCGTGGATGATCGGCGGCCTCGGTGTGGATGTGCTCGACATGATTCCGCGCACCATCGTCGAAGGGGGGCACGTGCGGGTGGGGTTGGAGGATGCCTCGTTCGGCTGCGACCGGTCCAACCTGGAGCTAGTGACCGACGCCGCCGAGCGCATCGCCAACATGGGCGCCACGCTCGCGACCGCGGCCGACGTGCGGCTGGCGCTGGCGCCCGAAGAGTGAGCCCCCCGATGGGCCTGCGGCCCTTCCCCCCGAGGGGGCCAGCCCGCTTGTGGGCTGAGCGCGCTATGGCCATGCGTATAATTCCCGGTCGTTCCGCATCCGCATCGAAAGGCAATCCATGAGTGCAGCGCCCATGCTCGGCATCACGATGGGTGATCCGGCCGGGATCGGCCCCGAGATCATCGTCAAGACCCTGGCCGACATGCCACCGGCGGAGCGCAGCCGCAGTGCGGTCATTGGCAACCTCGGCCGACTGGAGCGCGCCGACCGTTTGCTCGGGACCAAGCTCAAGTTTGCAGTGGCACCCGCGGAAGCGCGCGATGGTGCCGTGCCGGTGTTCCACGTGGATTCGAAGGGCGCCGACTCGATGCCCGACTCGAAGATCAGTGCCGCCGGCGGCGAAGCGGCCTACCAGTACATCGCCAAGTCGGTGGAACTGGCGCTCGCGAAGCAGATTGCCGTGATCGTCACCGCGCCGCTCAACAAGGCGGCGCTGCACGAGGCCGGCCACCATTTCGACGGTCACACCGAGCTCCTCGCCACACTCACCAACACCAAGTCGTCGTGGATGCTGCTCGCTTCCGAGAAGCTCTCGGCCATCCACGTATCGACTCACACCAGCCTCAAGAACGCCACCGAGCGCGCTACCACGCAACGCGTGCTCGATACCGTCCGCACCGGATGGAAGCACTACAAGGCGCTCGGCTACGACAACCCTCGCATTGCGGTGGCGGGCCTCAATCCCCACTGCGGCGAGGGCGGCATCTTCGGACGCGAGGAGCTGGAGCAGATCAACGCCGCCGTCGAGCTCGGCAAGAAGGAAGGCATCGACGTGAAGGGCCCGATCTCCGGCGACACGGTGTTCTACCGCGCCTACAAGGGCGAGTTCGATCTGGTCGTTGCCCAGTATCACGACCAGGGCCATATCCCGACCAAGCTGATCGCCTTCGACACGACCGTGAACGTGACCCTCGGGCTGCCGATCCGCCGCGCGTCGGTCGACCACGGCACGGCGTTCGACATCGCCTGGACCGGCAAGGCGGACCACACCAACATGAAATCGGCCATCGCGTACGCGAAGATGATGGCCGACCGGATGGCAGCCTGACCCGCGTGCGTCGCCCGCGCATCGCCGGTGTTTGCCGGTGGCTGGGGCGGCGCGCGAACCAGATGAAACGGCCCCCGCGCTCACTGCGTTCGCTGCCCTCCAAGGGGCGCGTCAGTGCCTTGGGGCGGCCCTGACAACCCCATGAAACCACGCGTGCTGATCATCGCCGACGACCTGACCGGCGCCATGGATGCCGCAGGGCCTTTCGCCGCGCGGGGCATCGCGACCTGGGTCGTGGCCTGTCCGGACGATTGCGGCGCGCGGGACGTGGCGGAGGCCCAGGTGGTGTCCGTCAATACCGAATCGCGGCATCTGGGTGCGGCAGCAGCCGCGGCACGGGTGGAAGAATGTTTCGATCGTGTCGGAGGCGAAGCCTTCGGGCTAGTGGTGAAGAAGATCGATTCCACCCTGCGCGGCAACGTCGTGGCCGAGACCCGAGCGATCCTGCAGCGCACGGGCCGTGCTCGAGCGCTGGTGGCGCCGGCATTTCCGGGGCAGGGCAGAACCATGCGCGGCGGCAAGGTCTACGTCCGCGGCGTGCCGCTCGAGCAGACCGCGTTCGTGCGCGATGCGCTTTCGCCGGCGTTGGCGAGCCCGCTCGCGGAGGCGCTCGCCCAAGCCGGTGTTCCTGCGACCTTGCGCGACGCCGAGGTGGACGCCGACCTCGACGCCGTCGTGGCCGGCCTGCCGCAGGATGCGAGCGCACCGCTCATGGTCGGGTCTGCCGGGATCACGTCGGCCCTCGCCCGCGCCATGGCTGGTGCCGGCAAACTCACCCCCCCGCCTGCGGTGACGGGCCGGGTGGTGTTCATCGTGGGCTCGCGCGCTCAGGCCTCGCGCGAACAAGTGGCCCGCCTCGAAGCCGATGGCGCACTCGTCGTGCCGGCGCCCAATGGCGTACCCGACTCGCTGCCTGCAGGCGAAAGCGATCGCGCGATCGTGCTGATGGCAGTGCCCGATGCGGATGGCAGCGAAGGGGATGCCGATCAGGTCGCACGCGGTCTCGCCACCAACGGTCTTGCGTTGGCGCGACGACCCGGCACCGGCGCGCTCGTCGCCACCGGCGGCGACACCGCCATCGCGGTGCTGCGTGCGAGCGGCAACGCGGCGCTGGAAGTGGGCGGCGAACTGATGCCGGGCATCGCCTGCGCGCGATTGAAGGTCGACAGCAGACCCTTGTGGCTCGTCACCAAGGCCGGTGGTTTTGGCGACCCGCAAGCTTTGTGCGAAATCGGCCGCCGCCTGCGTGCAACGGCTTCTGCCACCCCCGCCTAGCATGCCCGTCGACCGCAAACGCCTCGACCGCTTCTTCAAACCCGGCAGCATCGCCGTGGTGGGCGCGGGTGATCGCAGCACGAGCTCGGGGGGCGCGGTGTTGCGCAACCTGCGCATGTGCAACTACCCCGGACGTGTGGTGCCGGTGAATCCGAAGGGCGGCACCATCCAGGGGCTCGCCGTCGCCCCATCGCTGAAGGACGTCTATCCGCCGGCGGACCTGGTGGCAGTGCTGGTGCGGCCCGAGTCGATCCTCGAAGTGGTGCAGGAAGCCGCCGACACCGGCCATGAGAACCTGCTCATCCTGCCTGGTGGTTTCGCCGAAGCCGGCGAAGACGGCCGCGCGCGCGACGCGGTGCTGCGGCAGATCGCGCGCGAGAACGACTTGCTGATCGGCGGCCCGAATTGTGCGGGCCTCACCAACCTGCTCGACCCCGAGTTCCGTTTTGCCGCCACGTTCTTCCGCGACGTACCGCGCGGCGGACCGGTGGCACTCATCTCGCAATCGGGCGCTGTCGCCGAAGAGATGATCGCCGCGAGCCACGGCTTCGGCATTCCGCTGGGGGCGGTGGTGTCGGTGGGCAACGCGATGCATCTGGACCTGGCCGACTACATCGAGTACCTCGGCGACGACCCGAACTGCAAGGTGATCCTGCTCTACGTCGAAGCCTTCGGCGACCCCGATCGCTTCAAGGCCGCTACCCGGCGCATAGCAGCGAAGAAGCCGGTGATCGCGGTAGTGGGCGGCAGAACCGAAGCCGGGCGCGCGGCCGCGTTTCGTCACACCGGCTCGACCGCATGGACCAACGAAGAGACCGACGCCTTTTGTGCGGCGGCCGGCGTGCTGCGCGTCGCGAACCTGCGGCAGATGCGCATGGCCGGCAAGGTATTCGGCTCGCACCCCGAAGGCATCGGACCGCGCGTGCTGATCCTGTCCAATTCCGGCGGGCCGGGCGTGCTCACCGCCGACCAGGCCATCCTCGAGGGGCTGGAACTGGTGGACCTGTCACCCGAACTCGCTGCGCGTTTGCGCGAAGCGCTGCCGCCCGAAGCTGCGGTCGCCAACCCCATCGATCTGCTCGCGGATGCGCGCGAGGACCGCTTCGAACTCACCCTGCGCGCGATCCTGGAAGAGATGCCGGGGCGCATCGACGCAGTGCTGATGATCCACGTGGTGCCGTTCATGGTGAGCGCGGAACCCACCGTCGAGGTACTGGCCGGGCTCGCGAAGTTCTCGCCGATCCCGATGATGCATTCCATGATGGGCACGCTGGAGCGCAAGGCCGAGTGGTTCATGACGCTCGCGAAATCCGGCGTGCCGTCCTTCAACGACAGCGAGGAGATGTGCGTGGCCGCCGGAATGCTCGCACGCTACCGGACGCTGCGGCAGTCGCTCGAAAATTAAGATGACATCCCCCCCGACAGGCCTTTCGGCCTCTCCCCCCAGGGGGGCCAGCCCTCTTGGGGCGGCCCGGCGAGGGCTAGAATGAAGTCCCCCCCGATGGGCCTTGAGGCTCCTCCCCCCAGGGGGCCAGCCCTCTTGGGGCGGCCCGGCGAGGGCTGAGGTAACGACCGATGAAGCTATACAGCTATTTCCGGAGTTCGGCTGCCTACCGCGTGCGCATCGCCCTGGCGCTGAAAGGACTCGACTACGAGTACGTGTCGATCCAGATCGCGAAGGGCAAGCAGTTCGAGCCAGAGTACGCGGAAGTGAACCCGCAAAACCTCGTGCCGGTGCTGGAAGACGAGGGCAAGCGGCTCTATCAGTCCCTCGCGATCATCCAGTATCTCGACGAGACCTATCCTGAGCCGCGCATCCTCCCCACCGACCGGTTCGAGAGGAATCGCGTGCGTTCGCTGGCACTCATCATCGCCTGCGAGATCCACCCGCTCAACAACCTGCGGGTGCTGAAGTACCTGACCGACGTGCTCAAGGTGACCGACGAGCAGAAGAACGCCTGGTACCAGCACTGGGTCACGACCGGATTCAACGCACTCGAACACCGCCTCGCGACGGAACCGCAGACCGGTCGCTTCTGCCATGGCGACAAGCCGGGGTTCGCCGACATCTCGCTGGTGCCGCAGGTGGCCAACGCTCGGCGGTTCAAGGTGGACCTGACACCGTATCCCAACATCGTGCGGATCGACGCGGCGTGCAACGAGCTGGAGGCGTTCAAGAAGGCGGCGCCACAGGTGCAGCCGGACGCGGAGTAGGGTAGGGCACGGTGCGGCTAGAAGTTGACCACCCCCCCGACGGGCCTTCGGCCTCTCCCCCCAGGGGGCAAGCCCGCTTGGGGCGGCCCGGCGCGGGCTAGCCGCGCATGCGATCCAGCGGGCTCGCTACGCCGCGGCCGCCTCGATTGAGGACGTGCGTGTAGATCATGGTCGTCTGCACGTCGGCGTGCCCCAGCAGCTCCTGCACGGTGCGTATGTCGTAGCCACCTTCGAGCAGATGCGTTGCGAAGGAGTGACGCAGGGTGTGCGGTGTCGCGAGTTTCGGGATGCCGGCCGCTCGCAAAGCGCTTCGCAGCGTGCGCTGAATCGGCTTCTCGTCCACGTGATGCCGCCGAACAGCGTCGCTGCGAGGATCTTTCGAGAACCGGGCTGACGGAAACACGTACTGCCACGCCCATTCCCGGTTCGCGTGCGGATACTTTCGCTCCAGGGCAAATGGCAGAAAGACGTCCCCGTGGCCCGCTTCGAGGTCGCGAACGTGCAGATGCTTCACCCTGACGAGATGCTCGCGCAGGGGCATGGCGAGGCTGCGCGGCAACATGGTCACACGATCCTTGAATCCCTTGCCCTCGCGCACGAGGATCTCATGCCGCGCAAAATCCACATCCTTCACGCGCAATCGCAGGCATTCCATGATGCGCATGCCCGTGCCGTACAGCAGCTTGAGGATCAGACCGCTGGTGCCCTCGACCCGGGACAAGAGATCGTGGACCTCGTCCAAGGTGAGCACCACCGGCAGCCGACGGGATGCCTTGGCCTGCTCGACGTTCTCCAACCAAGGCAACTCGACCTGCAAAACTTCCCGATACAGGAACAGAAGGGCGCTCTTGGCCTGATTCTGCGTGGAGGCGGAAACCCTTCCCTGGACAGCGAGGTGGGTCAGGAAAGCCTCCACCTCCACAGGGCCGAGGTCGCGCGGGTGCCGGCGTCCGTGATACAACACGAACCGGCGGACCCAATCCGAATACGCGTCTTCCGTCCGGATGCTGTAATGCTTGAGCCGGATCTTGTGGCGGACCTGGTCCAGGAGCTTCGGCTGTTGTTCCACAGCACCTCCCCGCAGGTGCGTTACAGGGGTTGATTTAGGTCCCCCTAAATCGGCCCAACCTATTGACGAATAGGACTGCCCAGCTTGTTTACTGTTATCTTATACAGTACTTTGGCGGTTTGTAAAGCACCCGTTGGGGTGCCTACTTTTGGTT
>JAIEQG010000083.1 GCA_019747905.1 Burkholderiales bacterium | reverse complement strand
TCTTGCGAGCACTCTATCCATTACCTGCAGCATCCCGCATCCGCCCAAGGTTACCCCCAAGCGCACGCGAAACACCCGCCAGAGTGCCCACATCTATCGGCTGTTCGAACTGTTAAAGAGCGATCCGGATCGACATCATCGGGGATGGTTGCGGGGGCAGGATTTGAACCTACGACCTTCGGGTTATGAGCCCGACGAGCTGCCAGACTGCTCCACCCCGCGCCCGAACTGCGATCCAGAGTCAAACAGTTTAGCTGGCACCCCACCCGGGCGTCAACAATTCGACGCCCGAAAGCCCTGATTCAGTCCTCGCCGGGCCCCGACCAGCCGATCGGGAGATCCTTACCTGACCTATCCCCCAAGTTACATCGAGGGCTGTGCGCCCCGCTGCGCCGGGTCCTCCCCAACCGCGGCCGCTGACATATCAGCCCTCGGCTAGCAGCCACTCCAGGATCGGCGCCCATTGCACGCGGTCCCGGGCGGTCAGGTACTCGGGAAGGTCGAAGATGCTCTGGCCGTTGAAAGCGGCATTGGCGTAGACCTGGGTGTCGCGCAGATACGACAGTACGGGAAGGTCGAACTGCTGGAGGAAAGCCTCCAGGGTGGCTGCCGCCTTGGTCCTGGGATCGACCCGCATACCGATGATGCCGATGGAGGCTCGCTGCCGCTTGACCGGCTTTTCCGCCACCAGAGCCTGGATGAAGTCACTGGTGGCCGCCATGTCGAACAGCGACGGCTGGACCGGAACAACGATTTTCTGCGCGATCTTCAGGGCGTGCGCGAGATTCTTGCCGTGCAATCCGGCCGGGCTGTCCAGCACCAGCCAGCCCTTGGTTCGGCCGCCGCCCTCGACCTCCTCGCCGTCGAGGCGGGCGATGGGCGGGGCATCGGCGCCCCGGATGCCCAGCCAGGCGAGCGCCGAACGCTGCCGGTCGAGGTCCCATAGGGTCACGTTTTCGCCCCGGCTCGCCAGAGCGCCTGCGACGTTCGTTGCGAGGGTGGTCTTGCCTGCTCCGCCCTTCGGGTTTGCCACCAGTACCGACCGCATGAACCCTCCCTTGTTTCGATGTCAGTGGTGCCGGGCCGCCCCAAGGTACTGACGCGCCCCCTTGGGGCGCGGCGATCACAGGATGCGTGGGGGCAGTTTCGTCCTGTGGTTCAGTCCTGCTCTACGGGTGCCTCCGGCGCTGCTTCCAACGGCAGTTCCGCCTCATCCTCGAGGGGTGTCTGCTCGATCAAGGTCCCCAACTCCTCCAGCGGCGGCAGTTCGGTGAGAGAACGCAAGCCCAGGTCATCGAGGAACGCACGCGTAGTTGCGAACAACTCGGGGCGGCCTTCGACTTCGCGGTGACCGATACGCTCGATCCACTGCCGGGCCTCGAGGGCCTTCAGGATGGTCGCTGCCACGGCGACCCCGCGGATATCCTCGATGTCGCCGCGGGTGACCGGCTGCCGATAGGCAATGATCGCCAGCGTCTCCAGCACCGCACGGGAGTACTTGGGCGGCTTCTGCGGGCTCAGGCGGTCAAGGATGCCCTGGAACTGGGGCCGGGTCTGGAACCGCCAGCCCGACGCGACCGAAACCAGCTCGACTCCGCGCCCCTGCCAGTCGGAGCGCAGGTCCTCCAGCACCTTGCGCAAGGTTTCGGCGTCGATCTCATCGTCAAATAGCCGCTTGAGCGCCTGCAGCGAAAGCGGTTCGGGGCTTGCCAGCAATGCCGCTTCGAGCATCAACTTGGTCTGGGTAAGATCAGTTGTGGGAAAGTCCATCGTTCAACCTGACGTAGATCGGAGCGAACGCCGCCTGCTGCGTGACGTTCACCAGGTGCTCCTTGGCGAGCTCGAGAATCGCCAGGAACGTGACGACCAGTTCGGGCACGCCGCGCTCGGGCTCGAACAGCCGGGCAAACTCGACGAAGGAAAGACCCTGCAGGTGTCGCAGGATCCGGCTCATATGCTCACGCACCGAAAGCTGCTCCCGCGTGACCTTGTGGTGACGCGTGGCCTTCGCCCGGGCCAGCAGACCCAGCCACGCGAGGCGCAGGTCTTCCGGCGCCACTTCGGGTAGCCGCACCAGGACGGCCCTCTCGGAAAACACCTGCACGGCCTGAAAATCCCGGGTCGCCTGCGGCAGCTCGTTAAGGCGCTGGGCGGCCACCTTCATGCGTTCGTACTCCAGGAGGCGCCGCACGAGTTCCGCACGGGGATCTTCCTCCTCGGCCTCCGGCGCGGCCGGCGGCCGCGGCAGCAGCATGCGCGACTTGATCTCAATCAGCAGCGCCGCCATCAGGAGATACTCGGCCGCGAGCTCGAGTTGCTTCAGCCGCATGACCTCGACGTATTCCATGTACTGCCGGGTGATCTCGGCCATGGGGATGTCGAGAACGTCCAGGTTGTGCTTGCGGATCAGGTAGAGCAGCAGATCGAGCGGGCCCTCGAAGGTCTCCAGGAAGACCTCCAGGGCCTCGGGCGGGATGTACAGATCCCTCGGCAATTCCAGGATCGGCTCGCCATTGACTCGTGCGATCCGCCCGGAGTCCTGAATCGTGGGCGCGGCCCCGTCGATGACGGTCAGTTCGACCAATTGTGCTGCGCTTTCCGGGACATCGGGTTTCCAGGCAGTCGCTAGGCGACCGGGTTGATCCCGGGATTATCCATGAAACCATCGGCCTGGCGCCACTCGGGCGGGGCAGGCTGACGCCGGTCCGCCTAACTTTAAGGTTTCGCTCCGATTTGCCGATATTTCGGGACGTTGCTGGCGGACGGGCACGGCGCTGTCCATTCTCGCCGCCAGAGCCCCGAACCGCCCCTCTCAAGCCGCACGCCGCAATCGTTGCCGGAGCGTAAGACCATGTCGGAATTGATGAAAAGTATCGACGCCCGCACCAAGCTGGCGGGCACGAACAAGCTCGAAATCCTCCTTTTCTCCCTGGGCAAGGACAGCCGGACTGGGCGCCGCGAGACCTACGGCATCAACGTTTTCAAGGTCAGGGAAGTCATGCGCACGCCGGAGATCACGCGGGCACCCGACATGCCTGATGCCGTGGAGGGCATGGTCAGCCTGCGCGGGAGCCTGGTGCCGGTGGTAGACCTTGCCCGCTACACGCGGATGCCGGTGGAATCGACGCCGCAGATCATGATCGTCACCGAATACAACGGCCACACCCAGGGGTTCCTGGTCGAGGCGGTCGACACGATCCTGCGCCTCGACTGGTCAGCCATGAAGGTGCCGCCGGAAATGATGAGCGCGCAGGCCGGCGGACTGGTCGTCGCCGTGACCGAACTGCCGGACAACCGCCTCGTGATGATGCTGGACGTCGAGAAGATCCTGTCCGAGACCAGCGGTTACGACGACGAGCACCTGTACGCGAACATCAAACCGGTGGACAACGGGACCCGCACCGTGCTGTTTGCCGACGACTCGTCGATCGCCCGCAAGCAGATCACCAAGACTCTCGACGCCATGAACGTGCGCTGGGTCAGCTCCATCAACGGCGGCCAAGCCTGGGAGGAACTGGAGCGCATTGCCGCCGCCGCCTCAGCGGCCAATCGCCCGATCAGCGATTTCGTAAACCTGATCCTCACCGACGTGGAGATGCCCGAACTGGACGGCTACATGCTCACCCGGCGCATCAAGAACGACCCGCGCTTCGCCAAACTGCCGGTGATCATGCACTCGTCGCTCTCCGGCATGCAGAACCAGCAGCTCGGCCGCTCCGTCGGCGTGGACGAATACGTCGCCAAGTTCGAGCCGCACAAGCTCGCCGAGACCCTGAGCAACCGCCTCGCTCTGGCCGCCTGACCGACCCGCCCGATCTCCCACACGAAAACGCCCACCGATGGACCTCTCCGACAACCAGAACCTCCTCGAATCGGTCGATGCCCGCACCAAGCTCGTCGGCTCGAACAAGATGGAAATCCTGCTGTTCTCGCTCGGCACGCGCGAGACTTTCGGCATCAACGTATTCAAGGTGCGCGAAGTAACACGCACCCCGACGATCACGCGCACGCCAAACATGCCGGCCGGCGTGGAAGGCGTAATCTCGCTGCGCGGGAACATCATCCCGGTAATCAGCCTCGCCAAGTTCATCAACATCGGTGACGCGAGCACGGCGGGCGTGGCGACCATGATGGTCACCGAGTACAGCCGCCGCACCCAGGGCTTCCTGGTGCACGACGTGGACCGCATCGTCCGAGTGGACTGGGACAAGGTGAAAGCCCCCGAAACCATTCTCGCGGGCCACGATGGCCTCATCACCGCCATCACCGAACTACCCGACGGCAAGCTGGTGTCGATTCTCGATGTCGAGCAGATCCTCGCAAACGCCTTCGGCGAGGAGCCGGTGCCGGAACTGGAGAAAGTCGACTCGGAACACGAGCACCACGTGTTCTTCGTGGACGATTCGATGGTGGCACGCAAGGAGATCTCACAGGTTCTCGACAAGCTTGGCGTCAAGTACAACCAGGCTAACAACGGCTTCGAAGGTTGGGAACGTCTGAAAGGCATGGCAAGCCGCGCGCAGGCGGAGGGCCGCAGCCTGAGCGAATCGGTGAGCGTGATCCTGGTGGATGCCGAAATGCCCGAGATGGACGGTTACGTGCTGACGCGCAACATAAAGACCGATTCACGCTTCGACGGTATCCCGGTGGTGATGCACTCGTCGCTCTCCTCGGAAGCCAACCGCGCCATGGGCAAGAGCGTAGGTGTCGACGCCTATGTCGCGAAGTTCGATCCGACGGTGCTCGCAGACACCCTTCGGCCCTTGTTCCACAAATGATCCAAGAGATCGCGCCGCGAGCGCGACGTTCGACAATTCGTACGCCGGAGACGCATCAATGAGCAAAGACATGAAGTTCCTGGTGGTGGACGACTTCTCCACCATGCGAAGAATCATCCGCAATCTCCTGAAGGAACTCGGCTTCACCAACGTCGACGAGGCGGAGGATGGAGTGAGTGCGCTCGCCAAACTCAAGGGCGGTGGTTTCGACTTCGTCGTATCGGACTGGAACATGCCGAACATGACAGGCATCGAACTGCTGCGCGCGATCCGCGTCGACGAAACGTTGAAGCATCTGCCAGTGTTGATGGTCACAGCCGAGGCCAAGAAGGAGAACATCGTCGAAGCGGCCCAGTCCGGCGCCAGCGGCTACGTGGTGAAGCCCTTCACCGCCGTCACTCTCGACGAGAAGATCTCGAAGATTCTCCAGAAGCAGGGGGTGCCGCAATGAGCGTGACCGTTGCTTCCAGCCAGGACTCCGACGACCTCGAAGCGCTGTTCGACAGCATCGTCGCGGAGAACACGATCAAGGAAGGGCCGCCCGCTGCTCCGGCGGGCGACGATGCAGGAGTCGTTTCACGGCTGGGCCACCTCGCGCGCTCCCTGCACGACAGCATGCGCGAGCTGGGCTACGACAAGATCATCGCGAAGGCCGCCGACTCGATTCCCGACGCGCGCGACCGCTTGACCTACATCGCCTCCATGACGGAGAGCGCCGCCACGCGCACGCTGACGGCGACCGAGGCGGCCCAGCCGCTGCAGGAAAAGCTCGAGTCCGGCGCGACCACCCTCAACTCGGAGTGGGAGAAGCTGTACGCCAATCAGCTCTCCGTGGATGAATTCAAGGCTCTGGCCGGCAGGACGCGCGATTTCCTGCGCGACGTCCCGGTCCACGCGCGCGCGACCAACGCGCAGCTGCACGAGATCATGATGGCGCAGGACTTCCAGGACCTCACCGGCCAGGTCATCAAGCGCATGACCGACGTCGCCCGCGAGGTCGAGAAGCAACTCCTCGAATTGCTGATCGAGCACCTGCCGCCCGAGCGCCGCGTCCAGCTCGAGGCCGACGGCCTCGCCGGCCCGAACGTACACGGCAAGCACGTTGCCGGCGTGCTCACCGATCAGGGGCAGGTCGACGACCTGCTCGAGAGTCTCGGATTCTGACCGGGCGCACCAAGCCCCAGGGCCATATCGATGAGTGACTTTGCTGGAATGGAAGAGCTGCTTCGGGATTTCCTGACCGAAGCCAACGAACTGCTCTCCGATGTCGACAACAAGCTGGTGGAACTCGAGAAGCGGCCCGACGATGCCAAGCTGCTGAATGACATCTTCCGCGGCTTTCACACCATCAAGGGCGGCGCCGGCTTCCTAAACGTCGACGAACTGGTCAAGCTCTGCCACCTGACCGAGAACCTCTTCGACAAACTGCGCAACCACGCGCTCGCCCTCTCGCCCGAGCTGATGGACGTGATCATGTCGTCCACCATGGTGGTGCGCGACATGTTCCAGTCCCTCGAACGCGCCTCGATGCCGCAGGCGGCCGACGCAGGCCTGCTCGCGGCGCTCCAGGATGCGCTCGACGGCAAGCTATCCGCACCGGCCGCGGTGGAAACAGCGGCCGCGCCGGCACCCACGCCAGCAATGGCGACCCCCGCCGATGCTCCGGCTGCAGCCGCGAACGGCGACGGCCCGGACTGGAACGCCCTCTATCACGGCCTGCTCGGAACGGCGGCGCCAGGCGGACAGACTGTCGCGGTCCGTGAAGTGCAACCGGGTCGCAGCCCCGGGCGACGTGCAACCGACCAGCCCGAAGCCGACGGTATGCGTGCCGGCCGGCGCGACAACGACAAGGTGGTCGTCGTTTCCCAGGAAACGACGATCCGCATCGACACCAACCGCCTCGATCAGGTGCTCAACCTGTCCGGCGAGATCGGTCTCGCCAAGAACCGCCTCAACTGCCTGCGCACCGACATCCTGTCGGGCAAGGACAATCCCGACACCTTCCGCGCGCTCGACGAGGCGGTCAGCCACCTCGACCTTCTGGTGAGCGACCTGCAGAACGCCGTCATGAAGACGCGCATGCAGCCGATCGGGCGTCTGTTCCAGAAGTATCCGCGCGTGGCCCGCGACATGGCGCGCCAGCTCGGCAAGAATGTCGAACTGGTTCTGGTCGGCGAAGACACCGAACTCGACAAGACGATGATCGAGGAGCTGGGCGACCCGCTCATCCACCTGGTTCGCAACGCCGTGGATCACGGTATCGAAGCGCCGGATGAGCGGCGCCGCAGCGGCAAGCCGGAAACGGCCACGGTGCGCCTGTCGGCCCAGCAGATGGGCGACCACATCATCCTCGAGATCGCCGACGACGGGCGCGGCATGAAGCCCGACGTACTGCGCCGCAAGGCCGTGGAAAAGAGGCTGATCGACGCAGACACTGCCGCCAACATGGACGATCGGCACGCGCTGCAGTTGGTGTTCATGCCGGGCTTCTCGACCAAGGAACAGGTGAGCAGCTTTTCCGGCCGCGGCGTGGGCATGGACGTGGTCAAGACCAACATCCAGAAGCTCAACGGACGCATCGAGATCAAGTCGATAGTCGGCGGCGGCACCACCTTCTCCATTTCCCTGCCGCTCACCCTGGCGATCCTGCCGGTGCTGGTGGTGCGCGTCGGCGAGCAGCCTTTCGCCGTCCCGCTCGCCCTGGTGCGCGAGATCATCACCATCAAGCCGGAAGAGGTGCAGGAAGTCTCCGGCAAGGCGACCATGGTGGTTCGCGACGAAGTGCTGCCGGTGCGCTCGCTGTCCGGCCTCATCGGCTGGCCGCAGGAGAAAGCCCCGGCCTACGGCGTGCTGATGCAAAGCGCGGTAAACAACCTCATCCTCGCCGTGGACGGCTTCGTCGGTCGCGACGACGTGGTCATCAAACCGCTGGAAGACGTGAAACCCAAGGGAGTGGCCGGTGCCACGCTGTCGGGCGACGGCTCGGTAGTGCTGGTGCTCGACATGGAACAGCTGCTCAGCGAACCGCATGTGGAGACCCGCCGCAGCCTGTTCGACATGGCGGCCTAGCCCGGTACGCGTCCTTGAGTTCCGAAAGCTTTCTCGTCCGTCGTCCGCTGCTCGCGCGTGACGGCAAATTTGCCGCCTACATGTTCCGATCGATTGGCGGCGCGTCCGATGCCTCCGCGTACGACGGCATCCTGAACGCCGACGCCAAGGCCGGCTCCCGCCTCATCTTTCTGGAAGACGTGCAGGCAGGTCTGGCTGCTCCGACAAACGGTGACACGAAGCGCTTCGTCGCCATGGTCGGCGCCGACGACGGTGCCGACCGGATCGCCCCGCTGAAGGCGAAGGGGTTCTCCGTATGCGCACGCGTCGCGGACGCCGCGCCGTCGGCGCTCGTCAACATGGGGGCTGCCGACTACATCTGGTGGGATGCCAAGGTCGCGGGCGACCTGTCGGTTCCGGCCAAGGCCGCGCAGCGCATCCCCGGCAAGCGGGTCGCGGGCGGCGTGGCATCGCGCGACGCATTCGATCACGGCAAGGAACTGGGCGCCCAGCTCTTCGAGGGCGAGTGGTATCTGCGCGTCGACGGCAACCCCAACAAGCCGATCACGCCGGCGCAGTCCACGATCCTCGAACTCACCAACATGATCCAGACCGAGGCCCCGGTCGCGAGGATCGAACAGGCACTGAAACGCGACGCGACCATCTCGTTCCGGTTGCTGCGCTACATCAACTCGGCCGGCTTCGGCCTGCAGTGCGAAATCACGTCGTTCCGGCACGCGCTCACCATCCTCGGCTACCAGAACCTCGGCCGCTGGCTGGCACTGCTGCTGGCGACCGCCGGGTCGGGCACTACCGCGCCGGCCTTGATGCGCGAAGCGGCCACCCGGGGGCGCCTCGCGGAGCTGATCGGCCATGACCTGGTCGATGCGCAGGAGCGCGACACGCTGTTCATCGTCGGGGTGTTCTCGCTGTTGCCCGCGATCCTGCAACTGCCCATGCCGCAACTGCTCGACCAGTTGAATCTGGCCGAGAACGTGACCGATGCTCTGCTCACCCGTCAGGGGCTGTACGGCCCCATCCTGCGACTTGCCGAGGCCGTGGAAAGCGACGACGAGGCGCTCATCTCACGCCTCACGGTCGACCTGCAGCTCGATGTGACCCAGTTGAACCGCCATCACATCGCAGCGCTCACCTGGGCCGACCAGCTCTCGCTGCAGTAAGGCGACTCGGCCCTCGCCCGGCCTAACGTCGGCCGGAGGCCGATGACCTTCGTCAGGCACAGACAGTCCAAAGGGACTGCCTGTGTCCGGCCTTACTCACCGCATTGAGATGCACCGAAGGGCTGTGCGTCCCAGCTTCGCTGGACGCGGCCCCGCCATGGTCAGTCTCATGTCAGCCCCCGAGAGGGCTGGCTCCCCGGGGGAAGGGCTGCAGACCCATCGGGGGGGCGTCATTTCAGCCGCGCGAGAACTCGAAGCGCCCCGCGATCACGTCCACCTTCACGCGATCCTTCGGAGCGAACTCGCCCTCCAGGATGCGCTTCGCGAGCGGGTTCTCGATGCTCTGCTGGATCGCGCGCTTGAGCGGCCGGGCGCCGTAGATCGGATCGAAGCCCGCCAGCGCCAGTTCCGCGAGAGCGGCATCGGTGACCTCCAGCCCGAGCTCCATCTTCGCGAGCCGTGACTCGAGCCCACGCAGCTGAATCTTCGCGATCGCCTGGATGTTCTTCTCGTCCAGGGCGTGGAACACCACGACCTCGTCGATGCGGTTGATGAACTCCGGCCGGAAATAGGTCTTCACCTCGCCCATCACGGCGAGCTTGATGACCTGGTAGTCGTCGCCGGCCATCTGCTGGATCATTTGCGAGCCGAGATTCGACGTCATCACGATCACGGTGTTCTTGAAGTCCACCGTGCGGCCCTGCCCGTCCGTCATGCGCCCGTCGTCGAGCACCTGCAGCAGCACGTTGAACACGTCAGGATGCGCCTTTTCGACTTCGTCGAGAAGAATCACCGAGTACGGCTTGCGCCGCACGGCTTCGGTGAGATAACCGCCTTCTTCGTAGCCCACGTAGCCGGGCGGAGCACCGATCAATCGCGCGACCGAGTGCTTCTCCATGAACTCGCTCATGTCGATGCGGATAAGGTGATCCTCGGAATCGAAGAGAAACCCGGCAAGCGCCTTGCACAGTTCGGTCTTGCCCACGCCCGTGGGCCCGAGGAACAGGAACGAACCGTAGGGTCGGTTCGGGTCCGACAATCCGGCGCGGGAACGCCTGATGGCATCGGACACGAGCCGCACCGCTTCGTCCTGCCCGACCACGCGCTCGTGCAGCTTGGCCTCCATGCGGATCAGCTTGTCGCGTTCGCCCTGCATCATCTTGGAGACGGGAATACCGGTCGCCCGCGACACCACTTCCGCGATCTCCTCGGCACCCACCTGCGTGCGCAGCAGCGTCGGCCGCTCCTTCGAATCGGCCTTCTCGGCCGCCTTGAGCTGAGCTTCGAGCTGCGGAAGCTTGCCGTACTGGAGTTCCGCGACCTTGTCGAGCTTGCCCTCGCGCTGGAACTTGGCGATCTCCGCACGCACCCGGTCGATCTCTTCCTTGACGTGTGCCGCGCCGTGGACCTGTGCCTTCTCGGCCTTCCACACTTCCTCGAGGTCGGAATACTCCTTCTCCAGGCGCACGATCTCGTCCTCGATCAGGCCGAGCCGCTTGCGCGAAGCCTCGTCCTTCTCCTTCTTGATCGCCTCGCGTTCGATCTTGAGCTGGATCAGCCGGCGGTCGAGCTTGTCCATCGCCTCGGGCTTCGAATCGATCTCCATCTTGATTCGCGCCGCGGCTTCGTCGATCAGGTCGATCGCCTTGTCGGGCAGGAATCGGTCGGTGATGTAGCGATGCGAAAGCTCCGCCGCCGCGACGATCGCGGGGTCGGTGATCTCGACACCGTGGTGCACCTCGTACTTTTCCTGCAACCCGCGCAGGATCGCGATGGTGTCCTCGACGCTCGGTTCGTCCACCAGGACCTTCTGGAAGCGCCGCTCGAGCGCCGCGTCCTTCTCGATGTACTTGCGGAACTCGTCCAGGGTGGTGGCGCCGACGCAGTGAAGTTCGCCTCGTGCCAGTGCGGGCTTCAGCATGTTGCCCGCATCGATCGCGCCTTCGGCCTTGCCGGCGCCGACCATGGTATGGATCTCGTCGATGAAGACGATGATGCGCCCTTCATCCTGGGCCACTTCCTTCAGGACGCTCTTCAGGCGTTCCTCGAACTCGCCACGGTACTTGGCACCCGCCAGCAATGCAGCCATGTCGAGCACCAGGACGCGCTTGTCGCGCAGCGAGTCGGGTACTTCGCCGTTGACGATGCGTTGCGCCAGGCCTTCGACAATGGCGGTCTTGCCGACACCGGGTTCGCCGATCAGCACCGGGTTGTTCTTGGTGCGGCGCTGCAGGATCTGGATGACGCGGCGGATCTCGTCGTCGCGCCCGATCACGGGGTCGAGCTTGCCCCGTGACGCGCGTTCGGTCAGGTCGAGCGTGTATTTCTTCAGCGCTTCGCGCTGGCCTTCGGCCTCCTGGGACTGCACCGACTCGCCACCACGCACCGCGGTGATCGCGGTCTCGATCGCCTTGCGGGTACCACCATGCTGCTTCAGGAGGCGTCCGGTCTCGCCTTTCTCGTCCGCCAGCGCCAACAGGAACAGTTCCGAGGCGATGTACTGGTCGCCGCGTTTCTGGGCTTCCTTGTCGGTGAGGTTGAGCAGCGCGGAGAGCTCACGTGAAACGTTGATCTCGCCGCCGGTACCTTCCACCTTCGGCAGGCGCTCGACAGCGTTCTTCACGTCGTTCGTCAGCGCAGGGACATTCACGCCGGCGCGCTGCAACAGCGACGCAGTGCTGCCGTCGTCCTGCTGCAGCAGCGCGAGCAGCATATGGCCCGGCTCGATGTAACCGGCGTCGCGACCTACGGCGATGCTCTGGGCATCGGCCAGCGCCTGCTGGAACTTGGTGGTGAGCTTGTCGACTCGCATGGGATCCTCGGCGGTGCAAATGTCTGAATGTCTGCGAGTTTGGGGCAAGGCCCGGGTATTTCAACAGTCCGCCCGCGGCTTTGATCTGAGTCACGAAAACTGGCACATTCGGGCGCACAATCCGTTGTCACCGGAGGCCCGATGAAGCGTCTGATCGCCGTTTGCGCTGGTGTACTTGCCTGCGTCGCACCCGCCCTGGCCCAATCCGACCTGGAACGCGAGACCCAGGCCGCCCGCGCCCTGTCCGCACAACTGGTCCAGCAGCTCGGTGCCACTCTCAAGGCCGAACTGGGCACCAACGGACCCGAGGGCGCCATCGGCGTCTGCAAGGACGCCGCGCCCACCATCGCGGGCAACCTTTCGCGGCAAAGCGGTGCCAAGGTGGCCCGCGTCAGCCTGCGCACCCGCAACGCGATGCTGGGTACCCCCGACGCCTGGGAGCAGACGGTGCTGGCCGGCTTCGACCAGCGCGTCGCGGCCGGCGAAAAACCGGAGGCCATGGAGCACGCCGAGTTCGTCGACGAGCCGGCGGGGCGCTATTTCCGCTATCTGAAAGCGATTCCGGTTCAGCCGATGTGCCTCGCCTGTCACGGCACCGCCGACAACATCCCGGAGCCCGTCAAGCGCAAGCTCGCGGCAGACTATCCGAACGATCGCGCCACCGGCTACGCACCGGGGCAGATCCGGGGTGCCGTCACCGTCAAGAAGCCACTGAACTGATGTCTGCCGCAGCGTGACCTTTCGCCAGCTCTTCGACCCCGAATCGTCCACGTACACCTACGTGCTGGGCGACCCCGAGTGCCGCGAGGCGGTGATCGTCGATCCGGTCCGTCCGAACATCGAGCGCGATCTCGCCGTGCTCGCCGAGCTCGGAATGAAGCTCGTCTGGATCCTCGACACTCACGTGCACGCCGACCACGTGACCGGGGCCAACGCGCTCAGGCAGCGCACCGGCGCTCGCACGGTCGTCAGTACCCATTGCGGCGCGAGCGGCTTCGACCGACTGATCGACGAAGGCGAACTCATCGTCTTCGGCAACGAAGTGGTGCGCGCCATCGCCACCCCCGGGCATACGCCCGGCAGCACCTGCTACCTGTGGCGCGACCGGTTGCTCACGGGTGACACCCTGCTGATCGGCGGCTGCGGACGTACGGATTTCCAGCGCGGCAGTGCGGAGGCACTCTACGAGAGCATCACCCGCAAGCTGTTCGCATTGCCCGAGGACACGCTGGTCTACCCGGGCCACGACTATCACGGCCGCCGCGTCTCGACGATCGGCGAAGAAAAGGCCACCAATCCGCGCCTCGCGGGCAAGTCGCGCGAGGAATTCGTGCAGATCATGAACACGCTCGACCTGCCGGAGCCAAAGCAGATCCGCGTTGCGGTGCCCGCCAACCTGGCAGGCGGCACGCCTTGACAGCGCCGGTACGGGCGCTCGTCTTCGACGCGTACGGCACCCTCTTCGACGTCCATTCGGTCGTCGCCGAATGCGAGCGGCATTTCCGCGGCCGCGGCGCAGAGCTGTCAAGACAGTGGCGCGTCACGCAGCTCGAGTACACCTGGCTGCGCAGCCTGATGGGACGCTACGAAGACTTCGAACGGGTGACCGCCGGCGCACTTGCCCACGCATGCGCCACGTTGAAGCTCCCGCTGAGCGACGCTGCGACGGCGGCGCTGACCGACTCGTACCTGCATCTGGCACCCTACCCGGAGGTGCCGGATGCGCTACGGTCCCTGCGCGGGTTGAAGCGGGCGATCCTGTCCAACGGGTCGCCGCGCATGCTGGAGGCGGTCGTTCGCAATGCCGGGCTGAGCGAAATGTTCGACGCTCTCCTGAGCGTCGACACCCTGAAGACCTACAAGCCGCATCCCAGTGTCTATCGACTGGCGGTCGACCGGCTCGGCGTACCGCTAGAGGAGATCGGCTTCGTCTCGTCGAACTTCTGGGACGTATCGGGCGCCACGTCCTTCGGCTTCCGCACGTTCTGGATCAACCGTGCCGGCAACGTACCCGACCCGCTCGGGTTTCAGCCAGCGGCGGTCCTCACCGGACTGGACCAGCTGGCCGGAGCCCTCGCCGCGATCTAACGATGCGGCGCCAGCATGTCGGCAACGATCGCCTTGGCGACCATGCCGCAGGCCGC
This sequence comes from Burkholderiales bacterium, assembly GCA_019747905.1. Classification (GTDB taxonomy): domain Bacteria; phylum Pseudomonadota; class Gammaproteobacteria; order Burkholderiales. The sequence goes on along the minus strand of JAIEQG010000083.1, from coordinate 576 downwards.
CATGGCGACCGTGCCGGACAGCACCAGCATTGCGAGATTGACGATCATGGAGTTTCTCCTGGAGGTCGGGGTACCGCCTTGGACCCCGCCTCACCCCTCTCCTTTGCAGCGGTCATGCCAGGATTTCACGGCCCACAATCAACAAGTTAGGAAATCCTCGACCCACAGGACCGTCGAACCCCCGACACCGCTGTCGACAACTTGGCGTCACCCAACGCTCGAGACACACCGAAGGGCTGTGCGCCCCACGCACTACGGTGGCTGGCAGCGGATGGCCCGTTCGCCCCACCCACTACGGCGGCTGGCAGTGGAGGGCCCGTTCGCCCCAGCTTCGCTGGGCGCGGGGCCTGTCTCGCTGTTTGGTATCTCAGCTTCGCTGGCCACGGGGCCTGTCACGATGCTCGGTAGCTCGGCTGCGCTGGGCGCTGCCCGACCATGGTCCTTGATATCTCAGACCTTGGGGTACGGAAACAGCGTCGACAACGCGACGCTTTCCCACGCGCTGGTTACGACCCGCACGTGCTCGCGCCGGAACTCGCGGGCGTGCCGCAGGCCGCAGGAGTGCGCGATCATGTC
>JAIEQG010000053.1 GCA_019747905.1 Burkholderiales bacterium | reverse complement strand
CCCTCAAACCTTCGCGAACTCCTTCTCCTGCAACAACCGCCATTGCACCTTGCCGGTCGCCGATTTCGGCAGCGTCTTCCCCCATCAACTCGTCGCGGGAAACGAGTGCCTGAAGATCGCGGTGACGATGAAAGCACGCTCCCTCCCCCACCGCAGGTGGGGGAGGGCCGGGGTGGGGGCCACTACCCTCAAACCTTCGCGAACTCCTTCTCCTGCAACAACCGCCATTGCACCTTGCCGGTCGCCGATTTCGGCAGCGTCTCGGCGAACTCGATCACACGCGGAATCTTGTACGCCGCCATGTGTTCGCGCGCCCAGGCGATGATGTCCTCGGGGCCCACGCTGCCCTTGCGTCCCGACTTGAGGACGATGAAGGCCTTCACCGTTTCGCCGCGACTCGCATCCGGCGTGCCGACGATGCACGCTTCCTGCACGTCCGGATGCCGGTACAGCATCGTTTCCACTTCCGCCGGCCAGACCTTGTAGCCGGATGCGTTGATCATCCGCTTCAGGCGGTCGACGATGAAGAAGTAGCCCTCTTCGTCGCGACGGCCCAGATCGCCGGTGCGGAAGAAGCGCTTGCCATCGCGTTCGAAGAAGGCCGCTTCGGTGGCCGCCGGATTCTTCCAGTAGCCCTTGAAGATCTGGCCGCCGGACGACACGATCTCGCCGACCTCGTTGGGCCCCAGTTCCTCGAGAGTGTCGGGGTTCACCACGCGCACGTCGGTGTCGAAGATCGGAATGCCCAGGCATTGCTTCTTCGGGCGCTCGGGCGGATTGATGTGCGTGGGTGCAATGGTCTCGGAGAGTCCGTAGCCTTCGATGTAGTCGAGGCCGATGAGATCCTTCAGACGCTGGGCCACCGCCTCGGGCATCGCGGCACCGCCGCCGCCGATGCGCTGGAGGCTCGACAGGTCATACCGTCCGAGCTCCGGATTCGAGAGAAAGTCGATCGCCATGGTCGAGATGTTGGTCCACCCCTGCACGCGATGGCGTTCGATCAGCTTGGCGGCGGTCTCGCGATCCCAGCGCTGCATCATCACGATGGTGCAGCCGCCGTAGATCGGACTGTTCATGCTGCCCTGCATGCCGGTGACGTGGAAGTAGGGCAGCGTCGCGAGGATCGATGAATCGGGAATCATCCGGAACCAGAGCGCTCCGGCGACGATGGTGTTCATCACCGTGCCGTGCGTGTGGATGCAGCCCTTCGGGAGCCCCGTGGTGCCCGAGGTGTACGGCATCACGCACAGGTCGTCGGGGCCGGCTTCGGTCGCGCCCGGCGCGAGCTTCGCGTCGAGCGCATCGCGCCACAGCGTGACCCCGGGCCCGGAGATCGCGGCCCGCGGTGCCGCGCAATGGTCGGGCACCCTGAGATCGGAGGGCCGCGTGATGTAGTCGGAGTAGGCCGCGACGATCACGTGTTCCAGCCCGCCGGGGCGCAGCAGGGGCTCCACCTGGGCGAACAGTTCCTGGCCGACGATCGCGGTGGTGGCATCGGCATCCTCGACGTAGTGCCGCAGCTCGTCGGTGAGGTTCATCGGGTTGACCGGCACGACCATCGCGTCCGCGCGCAGGATCGCGTAATAGCTCAGCAGGAACTGCGGGCTGTTCTGCATGAACAGCAGCACGCGATCACCGCGTTTCACGCCGCACCGTGCGCGCAGAAAACCCGCGAGTTCGAGCACTTCGATCCACGCCTGGCCATACGCGAGCGGCGAGTCGTAGAAGATGCAAAGCGGCTTGTGCGGATAGCGGTGCGCCGACACTTCGAGGTTGTAGTGCACCGATGTGCGCGGCTGCTCGATGTGGCGCGGCAATTCGCGGGGCCAGTACGGGACCTGCGTCGACTCCATGCTTCTCCTCCCCTTGAGTGCGCAGTGCGCCCCGGTGCTTGCGGTTTGCACGGATTATTCGGCAAAGCGCAGGGCGAGCACAATGTGCGGCCGCTTCGCATTGCGCGCCAAATTTCGGTGTGTCAGTATCGCCGCGGCATTCGGTTCCCGGTTGCGCACCGCAACATCGACAACGACAAGAGACCATGGCCTCCCTGCTCGGCGTGCGCAACGTCACCGTTCGCTTCGGCGGCATCGTCGCGCTCGACGACGTCAGCTTCGACGTGGACGCCGGCCAGATCTGCGGGCTGATCGGACCGAACGGGGCGGGCAAGACCACGCTCTTCAACTGCCTGTCGCGCCTCTATCGCTTCGAGAAGGGCTCGATCGAGTTCGACGGCCGCTCGATCGCCGGCGTACCGAGGCATCGGATCGCCGATCTGGGCATCGGCCGCACCTTCCAGAACCTCGCGCTGTTCCGCACCTTGTCGGTGCTCGAGAACGTGATGCTCGGCGCGCATGCGGCGAGTCGCGGCGGGTTCGTCGCGAACGCTTTGCGCCTGCCCGTGGTGCGCCGCGAGGAAGGGCGCGTGCTGGCGCGTGCACGCGAACTCATCGCGCTGCTGGAACTCGATGCCGTGGCTGCCGCACGGGTGTCGGACCTGCCGTTCGGTACGCAGAAGCGCGTCGAACTCGCGCGGGCGATGGCGGCGAATCCCAAGCTGCTGCTCCTGGACGAACCAGCGGCCGGCCTCAATCACGAAGAGGTCGAGACCCTGATGTCGCTGATCCGCCGCCTGCGCGACGAGGTGAAGCTCACGGTGTTGCTGGTGGAGCATCACATGAACCTCGTCATGCGCGTGTCGGACAAGGTGGTGGCGCTGGATTTCGGTCGCAAGATCGCCGACGGCTTGCCGGCGCAAGTGCAGCGCGACCCGGAAGTGATCCGTGCCTACCTTGGGGCGGAGGCATGAGTGACGACCCCCCCGATAGGCCTGCGGCCTCTCCCCCCAAGGGGGCCCGCCCTCTTGGGGCGGCCCGGCGAGGGCTGAGCCGATGACCGCCCTGCTCGAGGTTGCCGACCTGCACGCCGGTTACGGACCGACCAACGTGCTGAGCGGCATCGCGTTCAGCGTGGAAGAGGGCGGCATCACCGCGTTGCTCGGGGCCAACGGTGCCGGCAAGACGACCACTCTGCGTGCGGTATGCGGCATGATCCGGCGGCGCGGCACCGTGAACTTCGCGGGCGAGCGCATCGATACGCGCGCCACGGAAGACATCGTGCGCCTCGGGCTGGCGCACGTCCCCGACGGACGGGGCACCTTCGTCCAGCTCACCACTGAAGAGAATCTGCGCGTCGGAGCGCTGACGCGCCGCGACCGCAAGGGCGTCGCGGCGGATCTCGAGCGCATGTATGCCTACTTTCCGCGCTTGCGTGAACGCGGCTCGCAGCAGGCAGGTACCTTGTCCGGCGGCGAGCAGCAGATGCTGGCAATCGCCCGCGCGCTGATGCTGCGGCCCAAGCTGCTGGTGCTCGACGAACCTTCCTTCGGGCTGGCGCCGATGGTGGTGCAGGACATCTTCCGCATCATGCGCACCGTCAATCGCGAAGAGAAAGTGAGCATCCTGCTGGTCGAGCAGAACGCCAAGCTGGCACTCGAACTCGCCGATCAGGCGCACCTGCTGGAAACCGGCAGGGTCGTGCTGGGTGGGCCGGCGGGCCAGATTCGCGATGACGAGACGGTTCGTCGTGCTTATCTGGGTTACTGAGGACGCGCCGTGGACTCCGAGTACGATCTGTTCGACGCCGTGGAACTCGCCGCACAGGTGGCGCGCGGCGACGTTTCACCTGCCGAGTTGCTCGACGCGGCACTCGAGCGCCTCGATGAGGTGAATCCCCGGATCAATGCGGTGACGCAGGATCACCGCGAACTCGCGCGCCGGTTCGTGAGCGACGGTCTGCCGCGCGGCCCGCTGCACGGCGTGCCGTTCCTCATCAAGGATCTCTACGCGACGATCACCGGGACCGTGACCAGCAACGGGTCGCGCTTCTTCGATGACAACCTGGCTGATCACGACACCGAGATGGTCGCACGCTATCGGCGCGCCGGTCTCGTCCTGTTCGGAAAGACCAACACGCCGGAGTTCGGCCTCACGGTGACGACGGAACCGCGTGCATTCGGTGCGGCCCGCAATCCATGGAACCTCGCGTTCTCCACCGGCGGTTCGAGCGGCGGCAGTGCGGCGGCAGTGGCGGCCGGCATCGTGCCGGTGGCCCATGCGAGCGACGGCGGTGGCTCCATCCGTATCCCGGCGTCGTGCTGCGGCCTGTTCGGATTGAAGCCCACGCGGGCGCGCAATCCGGCCGGTCCGGATCGGGGTGACGGCTGGTCCGGCATGTCCACGGAGCACGTCGTGTCCCGCAGCGTGCGCGACAGCGCGGCGCTGCTCGACATCACTCGCGGGCCCGACATCGGTGCGCCTTATTTCGCGGCCCATCCGCGCCGCTCGTTCCTGGACGAGGTGGGTGCCGACCCCGGCCGGCTGCGCATCGGGGTGATGGATGCCACCGCCGATGGCGTGCCCCTGCATCCGGAAGTCTCGCGGGCGCTTCGTGCGGCGGCAGCACTCGCCGAGAATTCAGGGCACGCCGTCGAGGAAGTCGCGCCGCGCTTCGCGGACGAAAGCTACGGCGAGGCGTTCCGCACGATCGTCGGCGGCAATGTCGCGATGACGCTCCAGAAGCACGCGGCGCGGATGAAGAAATCGATCGCACCGGAAAGTTTCGAGACCATCACCTGGCTGCTCGCCACGCTGGGTCAACAGAAATCGGCGATGGAGTACGCGATGGCTGTGCAGACGATGCAGCGGGTGGGTCGCAGCGTCGGCGCGTTCTTCACGGAGTTCGACGTGCTGATGACGCCGACGATGCCGGACCCGCCGGTACCGTTGGGTCATTTCCGCATGACCACCGACGATCCGGGCGCGGAAGGTCCGAAGCTCGCGCGCGCGACCATGTTCACGAGTGTGTTCAATGCGAGCGGCAATCCGGCGGCGTCGCTGCCGTTGCACTGGACTGCCGACGGACTGCCGGTGGGCGTGCAGATCGTGGGCCGCTACGGCGACGAGGCGACGTTGTTCCGGCTGGCGGCGCAGTTCGAGGCGGCGCAGCCGTGGTTTCGGCGTCGGCCTGCGGTGTAGTTCAGAAGGCAAGACTCTTTCAACACGAAGGACGCGAAGGACACGAAGGTGCACGAAGGAAAGCGAATGTCGGGAGCGGGGCGGGCGCCCGCAGGTTGCCGTGCTTCCGCGGGCATTGAAGGGAGTGTTCCTTCGTGGGTTTCCTTCGTGCCCTTCGCGTCCTTCGTGGTGAATGCGGTTGTCTTGAACGTACGCTGGAGCGCGTGATGGAAGCGCTCCTCCACCAGATCCTCTCCGGCCTGGCCGCCGGCGGCATCTACGCGAGTCTCGCGCTGGCGCTGGTCATGATTTACCAGTCCACGCACCACATCAATTTCGCGCAGGGCGAGATGGCGATGTTCTCCACCTACCTCGCGTGGACATTCATCAATGCCGGCTTTCCCTACTGGATCGCGTTCGTCGCCACGCTCGGCGTTTCCTTCGTCGCCGGCATCCTGATCGAACGCATCGTCATCCGCCCGGTGGAGCGTGCGCCGGTGCTGTCGGTGGTCATCGTCTTCATCGCGCTGCTGGTGATCTTCAACAGTCTCGCCGGCTGGATCTATACCTACACCATCAAGTCGTTTCCATCGCCTTTCGGCGGCAGCTTCTTTCCGCAGAATCCGTACATGTCGCCGCACGAGATGGGCACCATCGGCGTCACGTTCGTCGTGCTGATCCTGCTCTACGCGTTCTTCCGCTTCACCCCGCTCGGGCTCGCGATGCGCGCGGCCGCGCAGAACCCGGTGTCGAGTCGCCTCGCGGGGATCCGCGTGGGGTGGATGCTCGCACTCGGCTGGGGGCTGGCGGCCACCATCGGGGCGATCGCCGGCATGATGGTCGCGCCGGTGGTCTACCTCGACCCGAACATGATGGCCGGCGTGTTGCTGTATGCCTTCGCCGCGGCGTTGCTGGGCGGCATCGACAACCCCTTCGGGGCGGTGCTCGGCGGGTTCATCGTCGGTGTCGCGGAGAACCTGCTCGGTGCGTACGTGATCGGCACCGAACTCAAGCTTACCGTGGCCCTCGTACTGATCGTCGCCGTCCTGTTGTTCAAGCCGTCCGGTTTCTTCGGACGCGTCATCGTAACCAGGGTATAGGGCGTGGACATCGCCACCAAGGGTGGAATCGACGCTCGACGATTGATCGGCGTGCTGCTGGTCGTCCTGGCGCTCGCGATCCTGCCGTTCTTCCTGTCCGACTACCGCACCTTCCAGTTCACGCAGGCGATCGTCTATGCGATCGTGCTGCTGGGGCTCAACATCCTCACCGGCTACAACGGCCAGATCTCGCTGGGCCACGGCGCGTTCTTCGCGATCGGGGCATACACCGCCGCCATCCTCATGGATCGCTTCGGCGTGCCGTACTGGGCCACGCTGCCGGCGGCCGGCGTCATCTGCTTCGTGTTCGGTTTTCTCTTCGGCCTGCCCGCGTTGCGGTTGCAGGGGCACTACCTGGCGCTCGCGACCTTCGCGCTGGCCGTGGCTACGCCGCAGTTGCTGAAGTACAAGCGTCTCGAGGAATGGACCGGCGGTGTCCAGGGTATCGTGATCATGAAACCCGATCCGCCCTTCGGGTTGCCGCTGTCCCAGGATCGCTGGCTGTATCTCTTCACGCTGTTCGTGGCGATCGTGCTGTTCGTCGTCGCGTGGAACATCCTGCGTGGCCGGACCGGCCGCGCGCTGATCGCGCTGCGCGACCAGCCCATCGCCGCAGAGGCCATGGGTGTGAACGGTGCCGTATACAAGAGCACCGCCTTCGGCATCAGTGCGCTCTACACCGGCATCGGCGGTGCACTCGGCGCGATTGCCGTGCAGTTCGTCGCGCCCGACAGCTTCACCGCCTTCCTGTCGATCAGTTTCGTCGTCGGCATCGTGGTGGGCGGGCTGGCCACCTTGTCGGGGGCAATCTGGGGCGCGCTCTTCATTCAGTTCGTGCCGAATTTCGCCGATCAGATCTCGAAGGCAGCCCCCTGGGCCATCTACGGTGCCGTGCTGCTGGTGTTCATCTACCTGATGCCGGGGGGTGTCGCCTGGATGCTGCGCGGCGCCGTGGCAAAGATCCTGCGGCGCTAGGGCTTACCCCGGGCCCTCCGGGCAAGGGGCGGATTGGCCAATCCGTAGGTCAACCGTAAGCCCGCCCGCCGCACAGTGGCGCTGCCCGAGGCCGGTCGAGACCGACCCGATCGCGGTCGTCCCTGCTTGATGGTCCCGGGCCAAACCAACCGTGGAGGGGACGCCATGACACAGTTCTCAGCGTCGTTCGCGAGGACGGCATCGGCATTGTTGTTGTCGCTGGTCGCGGTACCGGCGCTCGCTATGGATTTCCTCGAAGCCGCCCCGAAGCAGTCCAAGGTATTGATCGACAACGATAAGGTCAGAATCATCGAAGTGAAGATGAGCAAGGGCGACAAGATCCCGATGCACACGCATCCGGCCGCTGTCGTGTACGTGATCAAGGCCGGAAAGGTGCGGTGGACGGCCGAGGATGGCAAGGTTTCCGAGACTCAAGGCAAGGACGGCGACACGCTGTACCGGCCGGCGGTCACCCATGCCCACGAACACCTCGAAGCGAGCCACGCCATCCTGGTCGAGCTGAAGAAATAGGCGTTTGCGACGGGGTGGCCCACCGGGGCCACCCCGCGCCCGGCGCCAGCGGCGGTAGCATAGGCTCACGACGTTCGCATGCGAGGTTTCATGTCCGAGGCTCGTTTCGCGAAGTTCACTCGACCCGGAACCGATGGCCTGCTCCGGCGCGATCGGTTGTATGCGCGGATGGACGAGGCGCGTGGCCAGCCGCTGGTCTGGATCGCAGCGCCGCCCGGGGCCGGCAAGACGTCGCTGGTCTCGAGCTGGATCGAAGAGCGGCAGTTGCCGTGCCTTTGGTACCAGGTCGACGCCGGTGACGCCGATCCCGCCGCTTTCTTCTACTACTTCGGCGTCGCGGTCTCCAGCCTGCTCGGATCCGCGCAGACGCCGCCGCTCTTCACACTGAATGCAGGCGATCTCGGGGCTTTTGCGCGACGCTGGTTTCGCGATCTGTACAGCCAGCTCCCGGATGACTTCGTCCTGGTGTTCGACAATCTCCACGAAGCGGCCGAGAGCGCCGCCATGCAGGAGATCGTCCTCGAGGCCACTGCCCAGGCGCCGGGCGGCGTGCAGATCGTCGCGATCAGCCGTTTCGAACCGCCGCCGCGTTTCGCCGGGCAATCGGCGATGCGCCGGCTGGCGAAGCTCGAGTGGTCCCATCTCCAGTTCACGCGCGAGGAAGCTGCTGCGCTCGCCACGGCCCTCGGGGTGCCGCCGTCGGTCGATCTGCAGGCGGTCCTGGACCAGGTCGATGGTTGGGCCGCAGGGATAGTGCTGATGGCCGAGAGTCTGCGGCGCGCACCCATCGCGACCGCGGCGTCCTCGCCCACACACCTGGAAACCATCTTCGAGTATTTCGCGACGATCCTGTTCGACGATGCGCCGGCGGATGCGCGCGACATGCTGATGCGCATGTCCATGTTGCCTAGCATGACGGCGGCGATGGCGCAGGTGATCACCGGTAACCCCGATGCGGCCAAGGTGCTCGCGACCATGGCGCGGCGCAACCTGTTCGTGAACCGCCGCGTCGGAGCCGAGACGATCTACGAGTTTCACGCGCTCGTGCGCGCGTTCCTGCGGGTGCGTGCCCGAGAGGAACTCTCGACGAAGGAGCACCAACGCCTCACGGCCAGCGCTGCGGCCCTGCTGCAGACGACGGGTCAGGTCCAGGACGCACTCGCGCTGTTCGCCGAGACCGGGAGCTGGGACGCCTATACGGAGCTGACGTGCAAGGTTGCGCCACGGCTCATCCGGCAGGGTCGGCGTCGGACGCTCGAGGGCTGGATCGTCGCAGTGCCTCAGGCGCTGGTCGATGCCGAGCCCCGTTTGCTCTTCTGGCTCGGCGTCACCCGCACGGCTTCCGATCCGCAGGCGGCCCGCCAGCTGCTCTCGCGGGCGTTCGACGGTTACACCGAGGACGAAGAGCCGGCCGGGCAGTTGCTCGCCGCGGCCCACATCGCCGACAGCTTCTACAGCGACGGCGAGAACTGGCGGCCGCTCGATGGCTGGATCGATCGGATCGAGGCGCTGGTGGCGAAGCAAGGATGGGATCTCGCAGCCGAGCCGACAGCGCGCGCGGCTGCGAGCCTGCTGCGGGCCGAGCTGCAGCGCCGTCCCCATGACGGTGCGATGCAGGAGCACGTGCAGCGTGTCTCCGAGAATCTCGAATCGATCGGCGATCCGGATCTGTTGCTGGACGTGGGCACCGCGCTGATGGCCTGCCTGTGGTGGCGTGGCGATGCCGACGGTGTGGAGCGCGTCATCGCTCGGCTCGAGCCAGTGATGGAATCGGGCAAACCCGAGCCGCGCACCCGCAGCATCCACCTGTGGTGGAGCGGGTTGCACGCCGTGCACCTGATCGAGAGCGAGCGCGCGATGGCGGTGTTCGAGCGAGGGCGCTCGCTCGTCGACGATTCCGGCCTGGCGCCGCTGAGCTGCGAGTTCGAGCGCGGCCAGGTTGCGCCGCTGGTGCAGGCGGGCAAGTATGCGGCGGCGCTCACGCAACTCGAGCAGCGGATCCGGCCGCACCTGGACGGTCCGTCGCTGCACCTGCGCTTCGGCTACTACCTGCATTCGGCCCAGTGCCATCTCGGCCTGGGCGATCCGGAACGAGCTCTCGATCTCATCAAGCGCGTCGAAGCGCTATGTGATTCGTCCGGTCACACGCTGTACCAGATCAACTGCGGACCTGTGCTGGGCCGCATCCTGATCGCGTTGCGCCGACCTGCCGAAGCCCGGGCGGTATTCGAGCGCACCCTGGCGCGGCTCGGTGAGCATGGCAGCCCCTGGTTGCGCGGCACCGCGCGTGTCGGACTCGCCCACGCGCTGCTCGCTGAAGGTGACCGGGTGCGTGCCTTCGAGGCCATGCAGGCCGGGTTCGCCGACTTGCGCCAGACGCGCTATTTCTGGGGCGCGAGCTGGTACTCCACGTTCGATCCCGCGGTCCTGGTCGAGGCGCTGAGATACCGCATCGAGTCCGAGTACGTGCGCCATCTCATTCGGCATCGCGGCATCGGTTGTCCCGAACCGGATTTCGACGATTGGCCCTGGTCCGTACGCGTGCATGCGCTCGGTGCCTGGCGTGTCGACGTGCACGGCTCTCCCGTGCGCGGCAACGGCGGCAAGTCCGGGCACCGGTTGTCGGATCTCCTGAAGGCGCTCATCGCATTCGGCCCCGACCCCATCGACGCGCGCTTGCTGGCGGACACGCTTTGGCCGGATTCGGAAGCCGACGCGGGCGTGAACTCGCTGCAGGTCGCCGTCTACCGCTTGCGGAAGTGGCTGCGGCGCGAAGACGCGCTGGTCGTGACCGACGGTACGCTGCGTCTCGATGCGGCTTATTGCTGGGTGGACGTCTGGGCCTTCGATCGCGGCATCGAACGGCTGCGCAGCATCCAAGCGACCGAAGCCGATTGGGAACCGCTCGCGTGGCGCGTACTGTCGCTGTACCGGGGTCCGCTGTTCGCACACGAAGTGACGCAGAGCTGGATGCTCGCTCCGCGCGACCAACGTCATCGCTCGCTGTTGTGGCTCACGCGGCGGCTGGGCGATCAGTTGGAGCGGCGCGGCGCGGTGGCCGACGCGATCCAGTTGTACCAGCGTGTCCTGGACATCGATCCGGTGACCGAGGAACTCTATCGCCGGTTGATGGCCTGTCAGAGCCGAGCCGGCGATCGCACCGAGGCGCTCGATACCTATCGGCGATGTCGCGAGCAGCTGGCCGCGTCACTGGCGGTGGCGCCGTCCGGCGAGACCGAAAGACTGCATCTTGCACTGCGCGCGGACGGCTGAATCCAAACCGCGCGAGCGCACGGGACTTCCGGTAAGTCATTTGTAAGCGACGCGCGCGCACACTGCCTCTGCAGCCTTTCAAAGGGGGGGTGAGCCATGAATCGAGCGTTCTCGAACGTCGTGCCTTTGGTGGTCGGGATGCTGGTCGGACTGGCCCTGGCGGGAACCCCCGCCCATGCCGGTGACATCGAAGGCACATGGCGGCTGGTGAAGCGCGTGCTGCCGGACGGTACGGTGATCACCCCACCGGCAGTGCAGGGCATGGGCACGGCCGTCAATGGCATGCGCCACCTCAACGTGTTCTGGCAGACGCCGGACGGAAATCCGGGTTCCTACGGGCTGATCTCGAAGTACCGGCTCACAGCGAATACCTATTCCGAGACCGTGCTCGCGTCCGCGTTCGACGACGGCAGTGGCGGGCCGATCCTGCGAGGCGTCGCTGGGGAGACCAGGAACGCGCCAGTCACTCGTCAAGGCGGGCGCGTGTCGTACCAACTCCCGTTCGATCCGCCGAAGGTCGTCTACGACGGCGATCAGCTGACCGCCATTCTCGAGGGCGCGTTCGTGGACTACTGGGAGCGCGTGAAGTAGTGCATCGAATGCCCGGTTGCCTCACCGGTCGAGCCAGGCCAGGCCTGGCCGCCGGGCGCCGGTCATTGCCAGTAGCTGACACAGAGATGTCTTTCGCCGCGAATACCCATGGACCGATCCGTGGGCGTGCGGCCCTTCAACAAGGAGACAGACATGAGCAAATTCGTCGCTGCTGCACTATCCCTGATCCTCCTGCAATCCATCGGCACGGCTTGGGCCGGACCCGTGGAGGAAGTCACCCAGATCGCCGCGGCTCGTGGCCAGGCGCTGCAGGACGGTAATGTCGAAGCCTACGTGGCCGCGTTCGCCGACAACGCAACGTTCCTGTCGTCGTTCTCGCCCTACCGTATCGAGGGCAAGGAAGCCATCAAGGCGTATTTCACCGAGTTGTTCCTGATTTATCCGCGTCGCCACCTGTTCATCCGGCAGGCCGTGGCCCGCGCCTACAACGACGACCTGGTGATCCAGAACGGTTACGCGGTGCTGAACACGCTGAACGAGCGCGGCGAACCGAAGACTCTGGACACCCGCTACAGCCTCGCCTGGTCGAAGATCGGAGGCAAGTGGCAGATCGTGGACCAGCATGTGTCGCTCCTGCCTGCGGCGCGCTAGCCGCCGTCCAGGCGGGTCGCGGATGACACCGCCGAGAAACCGGACGTTGTGAATCGCGCGGCGTTCGGCGCATTGCCAATGCGCTGCCTCGGCGTGCTGATGGCCGCGGCAGCGATGGCGTGCGCGCCCTCGGGTGCTGGCGCCGGCGATGCGTATCCGACCCGTCCCGTCACGATCGTCGTCCCATACCCGGCGGGCGGAATCGTGGACGTGCGCGTTCGCGAAGTGGCAGCTGACCTCGAAAAGCGATTGGCCCAGCAGGTGCTGGTCGAGAATCGCCCGGGTGCCATGGGTCTCCTCGGGGCCGATCGGGTCGCGAAATCGAAGCCCGATGGCTACACGATCCTGGCCGGCTCGATCAGTGACCTGGCAATCGCGCCTGCGCTTGGCGTCAGGATTCCCTTCGACATCGACAAGGACCTCGCGCCGATCACCCAGTTCGTGCAGGGCGAGGCAATCCTCGTCGTGCCCGCGAGCGTGGGGGTGGAGTCGGTCGCGGATCTTCTGCGGCTGATCCGGCAGAAGCCGGGCGAGTTGAACTATCCGACCGCCGGCCAGGGCACCCTGCTGCACTTTCTCGGGCGGGTGTTCGTGAAGGCCGCCGGTGCCGAGGCGGTGGATGTGCCCTACAAGGGTGGCTCCATGTACATGCCCGATCTGGTGAGTGGCCGCCTCCAGTTCGCGTTCGACTTCGTCCCCACGAGCCTGCCGTTCATCGAGGGCGGCAGACTGCGCGCGTTGCTCACCACGGGAGCGCGCCGGATACCGATCCTGCCGCAGGTGCCCACGGCCCGCGAAGCTGGATTGCCGGAACTCGAGATCGCGACCTGGGCCGGATTCTTCGCGCCCGCGGGTACACCGCGTCCGGCAATCGACCGCCTGAACGCCGCGTTCGCGGAAGTATTGTCGCAACCCGCCCTGCGCGCGCGATGGCAAGCGCAGGGTGCCGAACCCAAGCCGTCGTCCCCGGAGGATTTTCTCGCGCACTGGCGTGCAGAGCGGGTGAGGTGGAAGCGGGTGGCGGACGCCACCGGAATCAAGCTCGAATGAAAGCTCGGGGTCGCGCCGTTGCCAGGTCCCTCCGGCTTTCATGGTGGCATCAGGTTTGGCGGCAACATTGCGATCACGACGATTGGGGAGGAATTGCCTCGTGAAAGCGCTGCCACGACCCGGATCCGGCCATGTGGCCATCATGTTCGTCGCCATCGCGGGGCTCGGCATTTCGACGCAAGCATTCGCGCAGACAACACCGGCCGGGATCGTCAAGGCCTTCTACAAGGCCTGCAACGACGGCAAGTACCTGAAGGCCGAGCGCCTCGTGACCAAGGATTCGCTCGAACGCCTGGCGGACGTGGGGCTCGCGAACAGCCTCAGCGCGTACTGCGCGGATCTCACCGAGAGAGGCACCCTGAAAGAGGTCCACGTGTTGAGCGAGAAGGTACGCGGGGAGGGTGCCGTCGTCCGATTCAAGTTCGTATACGAGAACGGGTCCGACGACGAGGGGCGCGAGGCACTCATCAGGCGCGGTGGTGTCTGGAAGATCGAATTGCTGCAGGCGGGGGATGCGCGCTTCCAGGTTCGAGCCGTGAGGTGATCGCCCCACGACTCGCCATGGGCTTGGCGCGACCCGCTTGCGAAGCGCCTTGCACGGTGCAACAGCGATAGCTGCTTCGGAGGGACCATGGAAACGCCAACAGCGGATTCGGTGATTGCGGACGAGAAAGGATGGTTCTCCCGAACGAGAACATTCCTCTATCGCTGCTGGCGGGGCAAGGTCCGGTGTTCGGAAGCGTTCTGGTTGCTGCTCGTTATGGGGACCGTCGGCTTCTACATCGCGAACATCCTGGCCGTGCTGTTGCTGGCGATGCTGACCGCTGGATTGAAATCCATGTCACCCGCTGCAGAGGGAGCAGGATTGATCGCTGTTCTCGTGTGGACTTTCGCGTCCGGGATCGCGCAAGGTGTTTTCTATGTCTTTGCGCTCGTTGGCGTCTGGCGCTGCGCCCCGAACACCGAACACAGGGCCATCATGGTGCTGGTGCGAACCGTCGTTGTGATCGTCGCGGTGTTGCTCGTGGTCGGCCTCGT
>JAIEQG010000127.1 GCA_019747905.1 Burkholderiales bacterium | reverse complement strand
TCACCAGCGGCGTGCTGACCACGGCCGGCGGTCTCGCCTTCGCCGGCACGCCGGAAGGCGAGTTCAAGGCCTTCGACGTCAAGTCCGGTGAGGAACTCTGGTCCTACCAGACCGGTTCCGGCATCGTCGGCAGCCCGGTGAGTTTCGCCATCGACGGCAAGCAGTACATCGCGGTACCGTCGGGCTGGGGCGGCTGGACCGGTTGGGCCACCTGGGGCGGCAAGGGCGGCGCGCCGCACTTGAAGAACATGCGCAAGGGCGGCACCGTGTTCGTGTTCGCGCTGTTCGATCGCTGATCGTCTTTCGTTGCATCGGAACGGCGGGCCGCACTGCGGCTCGCCGTTTTCTCGACCACTTCACGGCATCTCATGTACAGAACTGTTTCGACTCTTGCCCTGTTGCTGATCGCAGGGCCGAGCGGCGCGGAGCCGCTCACCAACCCGCTCTCGCCCGAACCGGCCATCGTCGCCGAAGGCAAGAAGCTCTACAACCGCACCGGCTGTCTCGCGTGCCATGGCAACAACGCGCGTGGTGCGGTGGGGCCCGATCTCACCGATGACGAGTGGATGCGCGCACCCAGCGACGAGATGGTGTTCAACACCATCAAGAATGGGCGATCGGGAACGGCGATGTCCGGGTTCGCGGGTGATCTCACCGACGAGCAGATCTGGACCATCATCACCTGGTTGCGGGACGAGAACCGCAAGCGGAAGGAAGCGGCGAAGTAGCACCGCTGCCCCCATCCCGGCCTTCCCCCAACGCAATTGGGGGAAGGCGCTGTACGTCCCCTCCCCCAGCTTTGCTGGGGGAGGGTTAGGGTGGGGGCAAGCGGTGCGCCGCCTTCGCTGATGGCCTTTGGAAGGCGCAACAACGGCTTCGGTTGCCCCATCTGGAACCCGGCGATACAGTGACCGCCGGTGACAAGGTTTGTCCGTCGCTCGATCGCTGCTCCCGAACCACCACGGTCCCGTGCGAGGAGAACGAAAATGAACCACGCGCAAACGAGTTGGCTGGTCGCTTTGATGTTTGGAGTCGCACTCACTGCACTTGCGCCTGACGCCGTCTCGCAGAATCGCGCGAAGGTGGGCGACCTGGTTGAAGTCGTCACCGGCCTCGGCCCGACGCTGGCGGAGATCGTCGAGGGCCCCGATCCTTCGGGCTACGTCGTGATCGCGCTGCCGACCGGGAAACAGATTCCCGTCAATACCCAGAAGCTGCGCCTGGTGCAGAGTGCGGGCGTGCCCAATGCGCCGATCGCCGTCGGCGAGCCGGTGAAATGGACCGACGGCGGTGTCGCGGAAAAGGGCAGCGTCGTCAAGGTCAACGGCAACTGGTGCCAGGTCAAGACTGCAAACGCCACCACGATCGGTTGGATCGAATGCAAGGCGTTGCGCACTGCAGCCCAAGCCGCAGCCGCCGCCAAGCCTGCGCCCGCCGCTGCGGGAAAGGGTGTTCCCGTCAAGCTCCAGGGAAACTGGGAGAACGCCGATGGCACCGTCAAGCTGGAAGCCAAGGCGGGCAACAAGTGCTTCATCTCCTTCGGCCCTATGACCGGCGCTTGCACCTACAAGCAGACGGCGAATGGCGCAACGATCACGTTCGACGGGGAAGATCTGGTGCTCAACGGCAACGACGACGGATCGCTGAGCAGTGCCGACCCGAACGCCATGATGCCGATTCGGCTGAAGAGAAAGTAAGCGGTGAGGTAACACCGCTGCCCCCATACCGACCTCGGGGGCGCGGCGGGCCCCCATCCCAACCTTCCCCCACCGCAGGTGGGGTAAGGGGTGTACATCCCCTCCCCCGGCTACGCCGGGGGAGGGCGGAGGGTGGGGGCAAGCGAAGCGCCGGCTAAGCTGGGGGAGGGTCAGGGTGGGGGCAACGGCCTTACCCATGCATGGTTTGACACCCCCATGCCACCTGATTACTCTCCATACCGTGTCAGGTGCCTTCGAGATCGCAAGGTCGACAAGGTGAAACGGGAAGTCCGATGCGTGCCGCATTCCTCAACCGAGTGCGGCGCAATTTCGGCGCTGCCCCCGCAACGGTAAGCGTGTAACGGCGTTCCATCCGGCCACTGTGCAATACGCACGGGAAGGCGGAGCGCCGACGGGATCGAAAAGTCCCGTCACCCGCGAGCCCGGAGACCGGCCTGACGCAGGTTGACCGGCAGTCGCGGTGGGCGGCTTCGAGGTCGAGAACAGGGCTGTTTCTCGCATCGATTCCGCGTGCACCGCCCTCGCCGACACCTCTTTCCATCGTTGCTTCCGGTTGTGTCGTTCCAAAGGGCGCGGGGTCGTGCCCGATCAGACCGGAGGCACCATGCTCTTCACCCGTTGTTTCCTCGCAGCCGCGCTTGCGCTGGCTGCCACCACCCACGCTGGCCCGTATGCCCCCGCAGCGGGGCAGCCGGGCTCCACCGCCATCATCCAGACGAGTTCCAGCTTCGTCGGCTGGGCCACCGGCTACCTCGACTATCTGCCGGGGCCCAACGTCGACGCAGGCTTCCAGACACCTGCAAAGGGCCTCGGCCCTGCGACCGGCGACCCGACGGACGTCGTCGTGCTCGGGGACTCGGGCCGCATCACCCTCACCTTCAACGGCTTCATCACCAATGGTCCGGGTGCCGACTTCGCGGTGTTCGAGAACAGCTTCAGCGACACGTTCCTCGAACTCGCCTGGGTCGAGGTCTCGTCCAACGGCACGAACTTCTTCCGCTTTCCCAACTTCTCGCTGACTCCGGGTGCGATTGGGGCCTTCGGCAGCCTCGACCCCACCAACCTCGATGGACTGGCCGGCAAGTATCGCGGCGGTTATGGGACACCGTTCGATCTCGACATCCTCAAGACGGTGCCCGGCCTCGACGTCAATGCCGTGCGCTACGTGCGCATCGTGGACATCGTCGCCAATGGGACCGCCCTGGACAGCCTCAACCGGCCCATCTTCGACCCTCACCCTACCGTAGGCAGCGGCGGTTTCGATCTCGATGCGGTGGGAGTCATCCACGCCGCACCAGTACCCGAGCCGTCGACAGTCGTCCTGATGCTCGGTGGCCTCGCCGTGTTCGGTCTCCTTGGTCGTCGAAGAATGCGCCGAGCGGCCCTCGTGTTGGCTGGTGCCACGGCGTTGCCGGCTGCCGCCGCAATCACGACCTTCGATGATCTGACGCTGGCGCCGAGCAGCTACTACTTGCCCGGAGCCACCGCGACGTTCCAGTCCGGTGGAGCGGGCTTCAACCACGACTTCACCGACTTCGGCAGCGGCTGCTGCTGGACCGGCTGGTCGTACTCGAACACGACCGACACGACCACACCAGGCTTCACCAACCAGTACAGCGCCTACGCCGGAAGTGGCAACGATGGATCCGCAAACTATGGCGTCGCGTTCCTCGGCGCTCCAACCATCACGTTCCTCGCGCCGTCGACCATCGCTGGCGGCTACTTCACCAACACCACTTACGCCGCCCTGTCCATGCTGCAGGGTGACGGCTTCGCGAAGAAGTTCGGTGGCGCCACCGGCAACGATGCGGACTTCTTCAAGCTCACCATCACCGGCTGGAATGCCGCGAACCAGTCGACCGGAGCCGTGGACTTCTACCTCGCCGACTACCGCTTCGCCGACAACGCTTCCGACTACGTGGTGCGCGACTGGACCTTCGTGAACCTCGCGTCGCTCGGCGCGGTGTCGAAGCTGACGTTCGGCCTGGTTTCGACGGACAACGGAGCGTTCGGCATGAACACACCGGCCTACTTCGCGCTGGACGACCTCACCGTCACGGCGGTTCCCGAACCCTCCGAGCTGATGCTGATCGCTGCGGGACTGGCGATGCTGACGATCGCGCGCCGGCGATGCGGTTCCCCGCGCCGGCGCTGATCGCCGCTGCGCTCGGGTTCGCCTTTTCTTCCGCCGGGGCTGCTCCCCGGGACGACGACCTCCTCGAAGCCAGGGAGGTCGTCGTCACCGCGCCGAGCGTGGACGGCACCGTGCGTACCACGGCGCATGGCGTGTCGGTGATCACCGCGGCCGAGATCGAGCGCAGCACGGCGACGTCGGTGGGCGAGCTGCTGGGTCGCGAAGCGAACCTCAACTTGCAGAGCTACTTCGGGTCCGACAAGCGCGCGACCGTCGACATCCGCGGCATGGGCCAGACCGCCAGCAGCAACGTGCTGGTGCTGGTGGATGGCGAACGGCTCAACGAGAACGATCTCTCCGGTGCTGACCTGTCGGTGGTACCGCTGTCGCAGATCGAGCGCATCGAGATCGTTCGCGGTGGTGGCGCGGTGCGCTACGGCAGCGGCGCGGTCGGCGGCGTGATCAACATCATCACCAGGCGCGCCCGCACCGGCCCGACCGCCTTCGGCGTATTGGGGCGTGCCGGCTCTTACCAGACCGGCGAAGCCCGCCTCAACGCCGGCGGCTCGATGGGCGCCTGGGCCGGCAACCTGACTGCCAGCGCCTTCGATACCAACGGCTATCGCCAGAACAGCTTCGTGACCGCCCAGGACGTGGCGGCCGAGTTGCGCTGGCTGCCCAAGCGCGAGACCGGCCTGGTGGACGCGTATCTGCGTGCGGCTTATCACCACGACCAGTCCGGGCTGCCCGGTCCCGTGAGCGCGTCAGCCTTCGCCGGATCGGAAGCACAACGCCGCGCGTCGAGCTTCCCCAACGACTATGGCAGCACCACTGACCAGCGGATCACGGCCGGCGGCACGGTGGATCTCGGCAACGCCGGCCGCATCATTGTCCAGACCACGTTCCGGGATCGCGAGAATCCGTTCACCATCGGCTTCAACCCGGCGATCCCGCCCGACATGCAGCGCTCACTCATCGAGTCGAAGCGGGTCGACCTGAGCGCGCGCTACTCGATCGGCGCCACCGTGTTCGGACTGCCGCAGACTTTCGATGTCGGCATCGACGCACGACGGGCAGACTACAGCCGCAGCGAGAATGGCGAGAACGTGGTCGGCAGTTCGTCGCGTCGGACCGGCGAGCTGCGCAACTACGGGCTCTGGGCCAACACCACGCTCGCGGCCACTTCGTCCCTGGCCGTCAATGCGGGTCTGCGTGGCGACTGGTCGGACACGAGCGAGCAGACGCAGAACTACGCGAGCGGCGGCTGCCAGAACATCACCACCATCGTTCTGGTAGACGTCGATCCCGGTCCCGGCGTGGTGCTCGTGCCGACGCCGGTCATCCAGCAGGTCGGGTGCACCGACGCCTATCGAACCATCTCCAGCCGCCAGAACAACGCCCGCAATCGCGGCGCCGAACTCGGACTCACCTGGCAGGCGACACAACGGGTCACGGCCTTCGCCAGCTACACGCGCAACTTCCGCATTCCCAATGTGGATGAACTGCTGCTCGCCTCGGCCGACTTGCGTGCCCAGACCGGGACCACGCTCGAAGCCGGCCTCCGTGCGAGCGTTTCGGAATCCTTCGAGACCTCGGTCACGCTGTTCGAGATGCGCATCGCGGACGAGATTCTCTTCGGGCGCGATCCCGTGACGGGATTGGCCGTCAATCGCAATGCCAGTTCGCCGACGCGCCGCACGGGCCTCGAGCTGGAGGCCCGCTGGCGACTCCATCCGACCCTGACGCTACGCGGCAGCGTCGGGCTCGTGAACGCCCGCTTCGACGACACGGATGCCACGATGCCCCTGGTGCCGCGCACCACCGGCAGTGCCGATCTGCTCTGGTCGCCGCGCGAATGGCTGCGCACCAGCTTCTCGGCCCGCTACGTCGGCAGCCGGTACGACGGCAACGACCCGACCAACACGCTCTACCCGAAGCTGCCGTCCTACGTGGTGTGCGATCTTGCGGTGCGCGTGCCGCAGGGGCGCTGGCTATGGTCGGCGGTGGCCGCCAACCTCTTCGACGAGGTGTATACGACCGTCGGCTACAGCGCCACCTACTATCCGATGCCGGGGCGCAGCTTCTACCTCGAGGGGCGGTATCGGTTCTGAGCGCGACGGCTCAGCGCGATTGCTGCTCCAACCACCTCGACGTCCATTCGGGGTCCATGGCCCCGCTGCGCGCTACGCGCTTGTGGTCACGGTCGTAGAAATACACGCGCGGCGTCTCACCCCGCCACTTGGGATCCACCGCATGGCGGATCTTCTCCGCATAGTCGTCGGCGAACGCGAGGTGCCCGGTCGTGCCCGCGTCGTAACGATCGAGCACGCTCAGGATGGCATTGGATTCGTCCAGCGGTTCGGTGGCGACCTGGATGATCGGGATACCCGGAAACTGCTTCCGATATGCACGCCACTGAGCCATTTCCGCAAAGCACGGCGCGCAATGCACGGACCAGAACACCAGCACGAAGGGCCGGCCCGCATTGGCCTGACGCAGCGCGGCGGGGCTTCGGGCATCGAACGGCAAGAGCCGCGAGTCCGCTTGCGCCTGAGCCGCAAGCAGCGCGAGGCAGATCAACACCCAGGACCGGATTCGCGGCAGCTTCATCGTGGCACGGCAGTCAACGTCAGACCCTCGGCACGGGTGTTCCAGAATACGACGAAGCCCGCGCCGGCCTCCAGCAACTGCGGGTGTCCCGATGCATCTCCTGTACTGGCCAGCACCTGGTCCCTCCAGGTCTGTCCCCGGTCGGATGAAGTCATCGCGCGCAGCTGGGTCCTCTCCCCGTCGAACTCCTTCCACACCACCGCCAGCATGTCGCCTGCAGCCGCGAGATCGGGATGCTCCGCCGCGGCACTCCCAAGCTTGCGCTGGCCATCCACCCTGCCCTCGCCCAATCGGCCGTAGAACGCGCCGGCTTCGTCGGACGGAAGTGCGAACCAGACCGAGTGCAGGGTGCCGGCGCCGTCCGCCACCAGCGAAGGGCCATGATGCGGACAGGCATCGATGCGCCAGTCGTCGAAGGTCACCCGATGCAGGTCCGTGACCGTTCCATCCGGTGCAAGCACGGCGAGCGCGTGATCGCGCACGTTCGGTTCGAACACATGCCGCCACATCGCATCCATCTGGCCGTCGCTCCGAGGGCGCAGCGCGATACGGCAGCACTCGCAGCTGTGATCGCCCACCTTGAAGTCGCCCCGGAAGGTTGCTCCGCGATCGTCCGACACGGCGTAGTAGAGAGCGGCGCCTCGATAGTCCGTCTCGCCCTTCTCCTTCGCCAGCACCGCATCACGACGATCGATCCAGGCGACGAACACCTGGCCGCGCTGCGACACCGCCACCGCGTCGAAGCGATGGGTAATCTGCTGGCGATCGCGATGCACGGTGACAGGTGCGCTGAAGGTCTTGCCGCCGTCGATCGATCGGGTGAAGCGAATCTCGCCGGTGTACGGCTTCGCGAGCGGATGGGTCCACGTCACGTAGAGTTCGTTCGAGGCGCCGACCGCGATCTTGGGACGGGCGTCGCCGTCAGCCTCGATGCGCTCCTCCGCCTCCGACAACACGACCGGAGCCGACCACGATTGTCCGACACCGCCGGTATGCCGGATCGCGACCCTGCCGCCGTTCACGTGCACGGCCCAGATCGTTCCGGAAGAATCCACGGCAGCCGAGGAGCCGAGCGCGAATCGCTGCGGATGCGGTTTGCCTCCCGCATGGGCCGCGTGGTCCTGCGCCCACGCCGCACCGATGGCGAACAGCAGGATCGCGGCGACAGTTCCGCGCGCTCCTACCACCGCAACTCGACCCCGGCGTAGTAGGAACGCGGCAGCCCCGGCGAGTACACCGGCGTGTTCGAGGACACCGATGCGCTGTCGGCGTAGCGCTCGTCGAACAGGTTCATGATGCGGGCGAACACGGAGAAGGACTTGTTGATCTGCTGGTTGAATCGGAGATTGATGAGATCGTAGCCCGAATACTTGCCGAAGGTCGCCGAATTCGAGGCCTCGAGCCAGTAGGAGCCGATGCGCACCCATTCGAGCTGCACCAGCGTCTTCTCGGTCGGCGTCCACGACAACCGCGTGTTGGCCAGCACGCGCGGCGCGGCTTCCATCTCCTTGCCGCTGAAGTCGGCCGTGGCAGTCACGAAGTTCACGTACTTGTGGATCGCGTACGACGCCGCCACGTCCAGCCGCCATTGCTGCGAGAACGGCATGGCAAGACCCACTTCGATGCCGCGGCTCTCGGTCTTGCCAGCATTCACGTTGGTGGTCACGTTGGTGGCGAGATCGCGCTGGCTCACCAGGTCGTCGTACTTGATGAGGTCGTACAGCGCGATGTTGTAGCCCAGCGAGCGGATCTCGCCGCGCATGCCCACCTCGAACTGGTTCGCCTGGATCGGCTTCAAGGTCAGCAACGCATTGGCCCGCGCGAGTGCGCGCACCCCGGTCGTATCGTTGCCGGCGCGGAACAACTGACCTTCCGAGGGGACACGGAAGCCGTGGTTGTACGAGGTATAGAGCATGGTCTGTGGGTCGATCTGGAAGGTGGCGCCGAACTTCGGGCTCACCTGGGTGAAGTTGATGGACGCATCGGCGATCTGACCGTAGAACCGCGTCGCGCCGTTCACATTGGCCTGCACCGCACCGGCGGCGAGGTGGTTCTGCATGTCGTAGGACAGGTCGTCGTAGCGCGCGCCCACCGTGACCCGCAACCGCTCGAATGGCGATATCTCGGTGTGTATGTACGGTGAAACGCTGGTGAAGGTGACGTCGTAGTCGTAGATGCGCGTGCCGAGCACATAGCTGTTGTAGGACGTGTTCGCCCCGGTGCCGGTGCGCGACGTGATGATGTTGTCCTCGACCCGCGAGCCGGGGCTGCGATCGAGGTCGATCCCGACGATGACACGCGGCCGCCACGCCCCGGCGAAGTCCTGCCGCCACTTCGCGAGCAGACCGTAGGACAGGTTCTGCGTGCTTTCGATACGCGGATCGGAGCTCAGGTTGAACGATCCGTTGAGATCCATGCTGTTGTCGCGCATGTAGGCCGTGAGCGACAGCAGGCTCGAATCGAATTCCCGCTCGAAGGCGGTGGACAGCCGCAGCGCCTGGACCTTTCGGAACGCGATGGAGAAGTTGTTCTTCGTCGGATTGTTCTCGTAGTCGCCCAGGGTGAGCGGTGCATTGGCGCCGGTCTCCTGGTCGATGTTCGCGAACGCGAGCACGGTCTTGAAGTTGGTACGCCCGTCCACCTCGTAGTCCCAGCGCAGCCCGGCGCTCTGCCGGTCGTACGCGGTCTTGTCGCGCCACCCGTCGGTGTGCGTGACGTTGAGGTCCGCCCGCAGCCCGCCGAAGCCGGTCATGCCGGTGCTGGCACTACCCATCAGGCGCGCCCAGCCGTAGCTGCCGCCTTCCAGGGACACCGCCGCGTCCGGATGCGCGGACGGGCCACGCGTCAGCACGTTGATGATGCCGCCGATGGCGTCGGAGCCGTACAGCGCGGTGCCGGGCCCACGCGTCACTTCGATGCCGCCCGACATCGGGATGTTGATCTCGTAGAGCGCGTTGTGATTGAACATCCCGGTGGCGCGGATCGGGATGCCGTCCTCGAGGAAGAGGTACAACGGGCTGGTGGTGAACGGCTGCCGGATCGAAGTGGTATGCCCTTCGCCATTGGTCACCGCGACCGCCACGCCGGGCACCTGACCGAGGATCTGCTGGGGATGCATGGGCCCGGTCTGGTGGATCACCTCGGGCTTCAGGATACCTATGGAGGCGGGGGTTTCCGAGAGTAAGGCTTTCTCGCGCGTGCCGGTGACGGTGACTTCGGGGGTGCGCTGGTCCGGGGTGGATGATTGGGTCTGCGCAGCCGCAGGATCGCCCAGCAAGGCGGCGGCGATCGAGGCGAGAACGACGGGAAAACGCATGGCGTGCGACGCGCGATCGGCGCCGGCTCATCGGGAAACCGGGGCGAGTCTAGGTGCACGGGATGCGCGGCGGAATGTGACGCAGTGACGCGCGACAATGTGTCGCACCTGACTGCAAGAAAACACTGCACCACGGAACACCGAGGACACGGTAAAGACCTTCGCGACATTCCCTCCCCCGGCATCGCCGGGGGAGGGTCAGGGTGGGGGCTGCACACGCCACTTCGCCCCCATCCCGACCTTCCCCCACCGTCAGGTGGGGGAAGGAGACGAAGCGCTTCGCCGTGTTCTGCGTGGTTCAGCTGTTGATGCTCTTCACCCCTTTTCCGAACCGCCCTCCCATCTCGAACACGTCATCCGCGCACACATCCAGGCAGCGGCCGCAGTTGGTGCAATCCCCGCTCAGGATCACGGGTGAGGCCGTGGGATCTTTCGGCTTGAGCGCCGGCACGATCACGTGCGGTTCGGGACACACGCGAAAGCAGTCGCCGCAATCGGTGCAGGCGTTGCGGCGAACGGCGCTCACGCGCACCAGCGAGACCTTGCCGGCGATGCCGTAGAACGCACCGACCGGGCACAGATAGCTGCACCAGCCCCGACGACTCACCATCAGGTCGAACAGGAACACGGCGAGCACGATGATCCACGCGAGACCGAGACCGAAGACCAACCCTCGCTGCAGCATCGTCACCGGGTTGACCAGTTCCCACGCGATCGCGCCGGTGGCCGCCGACGCGCCGATCGAGGCGGCCAGAATCCATAGTCTCGTGCCTTTGCGCGGTTGCCAGTTCGCCCCGATGCGCAGCGTGGTCCGCAACCAGTGCGCGGCATCGGTGACGATGTTGACCGGGCACACCCAGGAGCAGTAGACCCGGCCGCCGATCAGCGCATAGACGGCCAGGACCGTGATCGCCCCCAGCAGCGCCGTGGTGGCGATCGCGTGACCGCCCGCGTAGGACTGCAGCAGCACGAACGGGTCGGTCAGCGGCAGCGTATCGAGAAAGATGCTCGACGCGAGGTTGCCCTTCAGCCACCACACGCCGAACCAGGGGCCGATCAGGAACAGCGCGAGGATCGCGATCTGCGAACTGCGGCGGGCGAGCAGCCATTGGTTGCGGGCGAAGAATCCGCGCGCCGATGGTGTGCTCGTCGTGACGGCTGCCATCCAGCCCCCACCCTAACCCTCCCCCGGCAAAGCCGGGGGAGGGGATGTACGGCTCCTTCCCCCAACGCAGTTGGGGGAAGGCGGGGGATGGGGGCAGCGAAGCGCCCGGCCTTGCCGGGGGAAGGTCGGGATGGGGGCCCGGCGATCGCTACCGCCAATAACCATCAAACCTTCTTCCCTGCCCCGCCCGGCCGATCGTGCCGCACCAGATCCCGCGGCAGCACCTTGATGGACGCTTCCGCCGTCACGCATGCCTGCTCGCACTTGCCGCACCCGGTGCATTTGTCCCGATGCACCGTCGGTTCGAAGTACCCGCGCCCGTCGGTCTGGCGCCGCTCCATGCTGATGGCCTCGTCCTTGATCGGACAAGCGAGATAGCAGGCCCGGCAGTTGGCGCCGCGCGCCACCGCGTAACAGGTGTCGCGACTGGTCAGCACCGCCACACCCATCTCGGCCTTGCGGATGTCCTTCAGCTCCTTGGTGAGCGCACCGGTCGGACAGGCCTCCACACAGGGAATGTCCGCACACATCTCGCACGGCACCTGGCGCGCCACGAAGTACGGCGTACCGGCCGTCACGCCGTCGCCCAGTTCCGCGAGTTTCAGCGTGTCGTACGGACAGGCGCGCACGCACAGGCCGCAGCGCACACAGGCCGAAGCGAAATCCTCTTCTGCCAGGGCGCCCGGCGGCCGAATGGCCCAGGCCGGTCGTGCTTTCGACTGTTCGCTGTAAGTGCCGAGCAGCAGCCCCAGCACTCCGGCCGAGCCGGCCATGCCGAGGCAACTCGCGACGAACTGGCGCCGACCTGGTTTGCTGGTGCCCTCTTCCGACATGGCAACCTCATGATGCAGTGCGCTGTTGCACCGCATTCTGCCTCGTTCCGCCTCGGGTGCAAGCGGGCCGCGGCAAATCGCCGCACAAGGGGCTAAGTCCCACGGCGGCTCGCTACAATCCGGCTTCCCCAGTCTGCCCCCCCATGACACCCCCGCCACACTCCCTCCCCGCGCTCGATACCGGTGTCCGCAACCTGACGCGCCTGTTCGTGCTGCGCTGGATCGCGCTGGCCGCGACCGCCGGCGCAGTCGCTGCCGCCAAGCAGATCGCAGGGGTGGATCTGCCGCTCATCCCGTTGGCCGTGGTTCTCGGCAGTGCGGTCGTGCTCAACGCGTGGACCGGCATGCGCTTGCGTTCGCCGCGACCGGTGAGCGATCGGGAGTTGTTCCTGCAACTGCTCGCCGACGTCGCCGTTCTCGCTGGCGTGCTGTACTTCACCGGCGGCTGGTCCAATTCCTTCGTCACGCTGTTCCTGCTGCCGCTCATGATCGCCGCGACCTTGCTGCCCGCGCGCCATGCATGGTCGATGGCAGGCGTCACCTTCGCCTGCTACACGCTTCTCGGCTTCTTCTACGTGCCGCTACCGCACATCCATCACGGCGATAACGAGTTCGGCCTGCACGTGATCGGCATGTGGGTGAGTTTCGCGTTGTCTGCGGGCGTGATCGCCTATTTCGTCGTGCACATGGCGCAGTCGCTGCGCCGCCGCGATCGTGAACTCGCCACTGCCCGCGAAAACGCACTGCGCGACAGCCAGGTACTCGCCATGGGTACGCTTGCTGCGGGCGCTGCGCATCAGCTCGGCACGCCGCTCGCGACCATGGCGGTGGTCGTGCATGAACTCGAACGCAGCCACGGCGCCGATGCCACGCTGAACGGTGACCTGCGCGAGCTGCGAGCGCAGATCGATCACTGCAAGCGGATCCTCTCCGACATCGCTGCCTCGGCCGGCGCCCAGCGCGCCGAGGGCGGATCGAGCCAGCCGCTCGACGAGTATCTGGCCCGCGCCATCGAGAACTGGCAGGCACTGCGACCCGGCGTGAACGTGCAGTGCGCATGGCAAGGCTCGCGCCCCGCTCCGCGCATCGTCAACGAACTCACGCTGGGGCAGTCGCTCGTTTCGCTGCTCGACAACGCCGCCGATGCCAGTCCGGAAGGCATCGAGATGGTGGGCTCGTGGACGCCCGAGCGCCTGAGCCTCGAGATCCGCGATCGTGGCGCCGGCGTGACACCCGAGATCGCCCGAGCAGCAGGCCGTGCCGCGATCTCCACGAAGCCCGATGGTCACGGTGTCGGCCTGATGATCGCGACGGCGGCGATCGAGCGGTTCGGGGGCAAGGTGACGCTCATGAATCGCACGGGAGGCGGTGCCTGCACGCGGCTGGAGTTGCCGTTGGGGCGGATTGCGGCGTGATGGTCATTCGTGGCCCCCACCCTAGCCCTCCCCCAGCAAAGCTTGGGGAGGGAACGTACAGCTCCTTCCCCCAACACCGTTGGGGGAAGGCGGGGGACGGGGGCAGCGGTTGACAGCATCGTCATGACGCCTCCAAACCACCTCCTCATCGTCGAAGACGACGCCTCCCTGCGCAGCGTCCTCGCGCGAGCCATGGAACGCCGCGGATTTTCCGTGCGCGTCGCCGAGGACGCAGACCAGGCTCTTGCCGCAGCGCGCACGCAAACGCCCACGCACGCCATCGTCGATCTGCGCCTGCCCGGAGCTTCAGGACTCACTGTGGTGCCAGCCTTGCGTGCTCTCGATGGCGCGATGCGCATCGTCGTGCTCACCGGCTACGCCAGCATCGCGACGGCGGTCGAGGCCATCAAGCTCGGCGCCACCCACTACCTCGCAAAACCCGTGGACGCGGACCAGATCGTTGCCGCATTCGGCGAAACGGCCGGCAATGCCGACACCGACGTCCCGCAGAAGCCGCTGTCGGTGGACCGGCTCGAGTGGGAACACATCCAGAAGATCCTGAACGAGCACGCCGGCAACGTCTCCGCCACCGCCCGCAGTCTCGGCATGCATCGCCGCACGCTGCAACGCAAGCTCGCCAAGCGCGCGCC
>JAIEQG010000124.1 GCA_019747905.1 Burkholderiales bacterium | reverse complement strand
GGGAAGGAGCGTACGGCGGCAATCGATCGGAGATCGCTTGCCGTTGGCACGGATGGCCCCCATCCCAACCTTCCCCCGACGTAGTCGGGGGAAGGGGTGTACGTCCCCTCCCCCGGCTTTGCCGGGGGAGGGCCAGGGAGGGGGCAGCGGTACTACGAGCCTCGACCCCGTCGTTTCGGTTTCGCCGAGCTACGCACCGCAGCGTCCAACGCCTTCCGCCCCCAAGCGACGATGGCGCGGCGATCGTCCATCACCGATTCTGGCACCTGCCAGTAGGACATCACCATGGCCTTGTCGGCGAACGGCTTGAACGGCCCGACGCCAGCCGCTTCGTAGTCGGCGCGGTTCTGATCGCCGACCTTGAACCAGAGGGTGTCGTTTGCCACCAGCGCCGTGGGGATGTCGTCGACGTAGACGCACCAACCGCCGAACATCCGCCTGGAACGAACAACCCCCAACGGCGCCAGCAACTCGCACACGTGCTCCACGAAATCGTCGTGGCGTGTGACTTTCATGGGGGTGGTGCGGGTCAGACGAATTCCCTGAGCGCATCGAGCACCTCGTCGGGTTTCTCGGCCATCAGGGCGTGCCCGGTTCCGGCGATCTCCACGATCCGCTTGTCGGCGAGGGCCGCGGCGATCTCCTTCGCGGCGCGCGGTGGCGTCATCACGTCGCGTTTGCCGACGATCAGCATCGCGGGCACCTTGACCTTGCCCGCTGCAGCGATGCCGTTCGCGTAGTCGTTGCAGGCCTTGAAGTCGACGTGCATCACGCCAGGTTTCTGGCGCTGCATGACGCGCAGGTTTCCGCCCATCACCCAGAAGCCCGGTCCCGGATTGCTCGGATACTGCGCGTAGGCCGAGTGCGACCAGATGTTCACCATGTCCTGGGCGAGCGGTTCGTCGTCGCGGGTGGCGTTGAGCAGTTCGTCGGAGACCTTCATGGGGAAGGCCGTGCCCACCAGCACGATCCTGGCGATGCGGTCCGGGTAGCGCGCCGCGCACTCGACGCAGATGAGCGATCCCATGCTGTGGCCGACGAGTGTCGCGCGTTGCACGCCTGCTGCATCCAGCAGGGCGACGATCCAGTCCGCGATGATCTCGACGCTGTCGAGCGGCGGTCCCTCCGAGCGGCCGTGTCCGGGCAAGTCCACTGCCAGCACGCTGCGCCCGTGATGGGCGAGATAGCGGCTCTGGAGTGCCCAGACGCTGTGATCATGCTCGGCGCCGTGGATGAAGACGACGGTGGGCAGGGCGGGATCGAAGGGCTTGCCGCCGGTGTACGCGTAGGCCGTCTTGCGATCGAGTTCGAGTTCCATGAGTTCGGATTCGTCGGGTTGGAACTGCGTTCAGTTTTTCTGGGAGACCCGCAGCGCGGTGCCCAGATCGTCCATCAAATCCTGCGGATCTTCCAGCCCGATCGACAACCGTATCGTCCCCGGCCCGATCCCTGCGGCTAGCAACGCCGCGTCATCCATGCGGAAGTGCGTCGTGCTCGCCGGATGGATCACCAGCGACTTGGCGTCGCCCACGTTCGCCAGATGCGAGAAGATCTTCACGCTCTCGATCAGTTTCCGGCCCGCGGGACGTCCGCCCTTGATGGCGAACGTGAACACCGCCCCGGCACCCTTCGGCAGGAGCTTCTGCGCCAGCGCGTG
The DNA here is from genome assembly GCA_019747905.1 of Burkholderiales bacterium. Classification (GTDB taxonomy): domain Bacteria; phylum Pseudomonadota; class Gammaproteobacteria; order Burkholderiales. Next base: position 12,022 of record JAIEQG010000124.1, on the reverse strand, counting down.
GTCGGGATGGGAATCGAGTTCGGGATAGCTCACCGATTCGACGGCGGGATGCTTCGTGAGGAACTCGACGACTTTCCGGGTGTTGGCGACGTGACGTTCCATCCGGATCGGCAATGTCTCCAGGCCCTGCAGGATGTGGAAGGCGGTGGTCGGCGCCATGCAGGCCCCGAAGTCGCGCAGACCCTCCCGTCGTGCGCGCAGCGAGAATGCCCCCACCGTGGATTCCTCCTGGAAGTCCATGCCGTGGAACCCGTCGTAGGGCTCCGTCAGCTCCGGGAATTTGCCCGATGCTTCCCAGTCGAAGATCCCGCCGTCCACCAGCAGCCCTCCGATCGCGATGCCATGACCACCCAGGAACTTGGTGGCCGAGTGGTAGATGAGGTCCGCGCCATGGTCGAAAGGCCGCAGCAGGTACGGCGTGGTGAATGTGGAGTCCACGAACAGCGGCAGCTTGGCGGCGTGCGCGATGGCGGCGACTTCGGGAATGTTCAACACGTCGAGGCCCGGATTGCCCAGCGTTTCGGCGTAGAGCACCTTGGTGTTGGGCCGGATCGCCTTGCGCCATGCCTCGAGGTCGCGCGGGTCCACGAACGTGGTCTCGATGCCGAACCGCGGCAGCGTGTAGTGCAGCAGGTTGTGCGAGCCGCCATACAGCGATCGGCTCGCCACCACGTGCGATCCGGCGCCGGCGATCGTCGCGAGCCCCAGATGCAGGGCTGCCTGGCCGCTCGCCGTTGCGAGCCCTGCCACGCCGCCTTCCAGCGCCGCGATGCGCTCCTCCAGGACCGCATTGGTCGGATTGGAGATGCGCGAGTAGACGTGGCCGGCGCGCTCCATGTTGAAAAGCGCCGCGGCATGATCTGCATCACGGAAGACGTACGAGGTGGTCTGGTAGATTGGGGTCGCGCGCGCTCCGGTGTGCGGATCGGGTTGCTGGCCGGCGTGCAGGCTCAGCGTGTCGAAGTTGTAGTAGCGGGGGGCGGCCATGGGGTTGGTCCTCGGTTGGGATGCGGGCGTGATTGTGCCTTGTGGGGCCGGCGCCGGTCATACGGGAGGGAAGACGGGCATGAGTTTCGACGTACGCTGGCTGGTGCCGGCGGTGATCGTGGCCGTGGCACAGCCGTGCGCCGCGGCGAAGTACATGAGCGTGGAGCAGGCGAGGGCGCTGGTCTTTCCGACGGCGGACGAGTACGTGGCCAAGGCGGTGCAGCTCACGCCGGAGCAGATGCGGGAGATCGACAAGGCATCCGGTGTGGCGGGACGTACGGCGCAGCAGCCGGTGTGGCAGGCGCTTGCGAAGGGCAAGCCGGTCGGCTGGTTCTTCGTCGACCAGGTGATCGGCAAGCACGAGCTCATCACCTATGCGCTCGGGATCAACCCCGACGGGACCGTCCGTCAGGTCGAGATCATCGAGTACCTCGAGAACTACGGTTCACAGGTGCGCTATCCGAACTGGCGCAACCAGTTCGTCGGCAAGACCGCCGACAGCCTCCTGCGCCTGGACAGCGACATCGAAAACATCAGCGGTGCGACCCTGTCGGCGCGCCACCTGACCGAAGGTATCAGGCGGCTGCTGTTCGTCCACAAGGCTGTGCTGCGCTGAACCGGTGGCTCAGTAGAACGCACCCCGCGCCGCGATCGGCCACACGTCCTCGACCCGGCTGCCCCGGTAGCAGACCAGCCAGTCGTACAGATTGACCGTCGGGTCGCAGTGCCCCGGGATCAGCTTCACCTTCGAAGCGAGCGGCAAATCGAAGGGCGAGGCCACCTGGATCGTGCCGTGCTCGTCCGAGGCCCGCAGAAACGTGGCGCCCGGCACGCCGGCGACGGATGGATTTCCAGAATCCACCGAGTGCGCCTTGAGTCCTGCATCGACCACGGCCCGGTTCGGTGTGGGCCGGCTCATCACGGTGGCGAGCACGAACAGGCTGTGCCGGAACGTGTGCACCGGCGTGCCGTCGGCTTCGAGGTTGCGGCCGTAATCCGCATCCATGAAGACGTAGGACCCCGGCTGGATCTCGTTGTAGACGCCGCTCGCGGCTTCCAGCAGGTAGGTGCCGGTGCCGGCGCCGGTGACGATCTCGGCTTCCAGGCCATGGCGTTTCAGCGCCGCGAGCGTGTCCTTCACCTGATCGACGGCGCTCGCGATCGCGCTCTCGCGCTCGGCGGGCGTGCGCAGGTGCTGCGCGCCGCCCTGATAGGCATGGATGCCGCGAAACCGCAGCCCGGGTTTGCCGGCGATGTGCGCAGCCAGTACCGCAGCCGGTTCGCCAGGCAAGGTGCCGCAGCGGCCGGCACCCACATCCACTTCCACCAGGACTTCGATGGAGGCGCCGGTCCCCCGCACTGCCGTCGCCAGCGCATCGACGGCGTCCGGATGATCGGCGAGCACGCTCAGGCGGGCACGCTTCGCGAGCGCGGCAAGTCGGGCGAGTTTGCCGGCCCCCACGATCTCGTTGCTCACCATGACGTCGGTCACGCCGCCGTCCACCAAGGCTTCGGCCTCGGACACTTTCTGGCAACACACGCCGACGGCGCCGCGCTGCATCTGGATCAGCGCGATCCGCGGGCACTTGTGGCTCTTGGCGTGCGGGCGGATGCGCACCTGGCGCCCGGCGAGGGTGCGCTCGAGGGTCTCGAGGTTGTGCTCGAACGCGTCGAGGTCGAGCAACAGCGCGGGCGTGTCGACCTCGTCGAGGGGCATGCCGACGCGGGCGGGGGCAGGGAGGGTCATGGGTTCGTCCGTGCTGGGTTGGACCAGTGGTGCTATTTCGGGGTGCGCCCGGTCTCGCAGTCGGTCTTGAGCACTGCGCCGGCGCTTTGCACGCCGAGGTTGCGTCCGAGATTTCCGTACAGGATTTCCACCACGTCGGTCAGGTTGCGCTTCTCGACCGGATCGCCGTAGGTGCGGGTTTCGAGCGCTGCCAGGGCATCGTCCTTGGAGCGGCCGGCCTTCTTGGCCGCCATGACTTCGGAAGCGAACGCACCGATGTCGGTGCAGGTCATGGTGCCCAGCGGGTAATCGGCCGCCGTCGACGTCAGGGCGAAGGCATAGAGCAGCGCGGCAGCGGTGAATCTCATCGAACGGCCTCTCGATCTCATGGGCAGGGCGGCGCGTAGAATACGCGGCGGCTTCGCCGGGACGCGCATTGTAGGGATGGCGCGGGATTCCCGTCACGGGGCCCGTTCCCTCGCCCGCGTCCGCATGTCCTCCCTCCTGCCGCAGTACGGTGCCCCGGTGTCCCGCGGTGCGCTCGCCGACCTTGCCCGGAACCTGATCTGCGGCTTGAAGGCGGTGTTCCTGTGGCCGCCGGCGGCGCGCCACTGGCGGCCCTTTGCCGAGCAGCTGGTCCTGCTCACGCTGATCGAGGTGGGAGTGACGCTCGTCTTCGATGTCCTCGAAAGCGAGAACTCGGGCACGTTCAACTGGAGCGGTCTGCCGCGCGTGCTGCTGGTCGTGCCGCTTGCGCTGGGTGCGGCGTGGCTCGTCTCGTGGCGCGCGCGCCGCTCGTCATTGTTGTTGCCGGTGGCCACCGGGCTCATCGCTGTGACTGCCTGGTTCGATGGAGCCTGGAGCGTATTGGGCTATCTGCAAGCGCGCGAATGGGGTCCGGTCGTGGAACACGGCGACGCGGCGGTCTACGTACTGTTCGCCTGGTGGGCGCTGGCAGCGGGGCTGTGCGCGGCACGCCTGGGGGAGGCGCGCCTGCCGGCCCGGCTCGCCGATTTCGGCTGGGCCGTGGTGGTGCTGGTGCTGCCGTTCTGGTGGGTGCCTTACCAACCGCTGTGGCAGGCCGATGCCGACGTGGACGACGGCGCGCAGGATGCCTACGCCGTGACCCGCGAGGACGTCTTCTACGGGCAACCCGCCTTGCTGGAAGAAACCCTCGACCGGCTCGCGCGCCAGCGGCCTGGAGTCGAGGACCTCTACTTCGTCGCCGCGGCCGGCTACGCGGCGGAGGATGTGTTCCTGAACGAGGCCGGGCTCGCGGCGGATCTGCTGCGAGCGCGCTTCGACACGGATCACCGCTCGCTGCTGCTCGTGAACAATCCGAAGACCCTGAACGTGCTGCCGATCGCGAGTGCCACGAGCCTGCGGCGCACGCTGGACGCCGTCGGCCGCACCATCGATCCGGAAGAGGACGTGGTGTTCCTGTTCATCACCACCCACGGCTCCGAGGATCATCACCTCGCGATGGAGTTCTGGCCGCTGCAGCTCGACGACATCGCACCGGGCGACCTGAAGCGCATGCTCGACGATGCCGGCATCCGCTGGCGCGTGATCGCCATCTCGGCCTGTTACTCCGGCGGCTTCATCGAGTCGCTGAAGGACGAACGCACCCTGGTGATGACTGCGGCGGACGCGAACCACACGTCGTTCGGTTGCGGCGCCGATTCCGACCTCACGTATTTCGGCAAGGCGTATTTCGACCAGGCGCTGCGCAGCACCCATTCGTTCGCCGGAGCTTTCGAAACCGCCCGCGCGGCCATCGCGCAGCGCGAGCGCGGCCTCGGCCTGACGCCGTCCAACCCTCAGATCTTTGCCGGCGCTGCAATCGCGGCGAAGCTGCAGCGGATGGAACGGCGCTTCGCGCAAGCCCGAGGACAGGTGCCCGTTGCCGACTGTCCCGCGGCCGGCGGTGGCGGCACCGCTTGTGGAGCGTCCGGGACCGGGGCAAACTGAAGCGGGTTCAACCGGGGCCGGAGGCATCGAATCATGGCATTCCAGTGGCGGGCCGCCACCAGGGCGGCAGTGGTGCTGAGCCTGCTCACCGCGACCCAGCTTGCCGAGGCGGCGGGCACCTGGGGCAAATCCATGAGCCGGGACGAGGCGCTCCGCAATACGACCGCGTCCCAGGTTGAACAGCGCCGCGCCGGATACCTGCGCCTCGCTGAAGTGGGCACGATGGAAGACACCCCGGTCCTGCTGTCCGCGTTGCAGGACGAGGAGGCGCTGATCCGCGGCGTGGCCGAGCAGGCGTTGTGGGGCCTGTGGATGCGTGCGAACGATTCCACCGCGGATCCGATGTTCCAGGTGGCGCTGGACCTGATGAGCACCAACCAGCTGCCCGAGGCGCGCGACAAGTTCACCGACGTGATCGGGTTGAAGCCGGAGTTCGCCGAAGCCTGGCATCGCCGCGGTGAAGTGATGGTGATGATGGATGCGTGGGACGCAGCCTTCCGGGATTTCGAGCATGCGCTCGAGCTCAACCCCTACCATTTCGGTGCCCTGGAGGGCATGGGACACTGCCGGCTGCGCCAGGGTGATGCGGCGGCCGCGGTGGGCTATTTCCGCCGCGCGCTCGAACTCAACCCGAACCTGTGGGACGTGTATCCCGCGCTCGAGCGTGCGCAGGAGGCGGCTGAACGCAATCGGACCTAGGGCCTGTTAACACTTAGAACGGACCTGCGTGACCTCCATGACGAGCGCAATCAAGGCGCAAAGCACAGCTGGGGCAGGACCCCCAGCGAGCATTTGTAACGCGGAGTGCGCTCGTCATGGAGGATCACCCGGAGGGCTGGGGGCTATGAAGGCCCAGGGCGTTGTTACAAGCTCCTCATGTAGTGGAACTACCCATCGTCGCTTGCGCCTAGCCCTGGGCCTTCATAGCCCCCAGCGCAGGTCCGTTCTAAGTGTTAACAGGCCCTAGGCCGGCCAGGCAGCTACAACAACCAGAGCAGGAGGAGACCATGACCGACGAGCGCCGCCCGTGGCTCAAGAACTATCCACCCGGCGTACCGGCCGACATCGGCCCGTTGCCCCATGCAACGATCCCGGCCCTGCTGGCCGGCAGTGTCGCGCGGTTCGGCGACCGCCCGGCCTTCGAGAACTTCGGCGTGCAGATGTCCTACGCCGAACTGGACCGGCTGTCGCGCGATTTCGCCGCCTACCTCCAGTCGGGGCTCGGTCTCAAGAAGGGTGACCGGGTCGCGGTGATGATGCCCAACGTCCTGCAGTATCCGATCGCCCTGTTCGGCATCCTGCGCGCCGGGTTGATCGTGGTCAGCGTGAACCCCCTGTATACCGCACGCGAACTGGAGCACCAGCTCAAGGATTCAGGCGCAGCCGCGATCGTGATCTACGAGGGCGCGGCGGCCACGCTCCAATCGATCCTGCGTGCGACGCCGGTGAAGCACGTGATCGTTGCCGCGGTGGGCGACATGCTGGGGTTTGTCAAAGGCATGCTCATCAACTTCGTGCTGCGCCGCGTGAAGAAGATGGTGCCCGACTGGAACATCGCTGCGGCGGTACGTTTTCCCGAAGCGCTGGCGGCGGGGAAGGGGTTGTCGTTCACCGCGCCGGCGGTGGACACGGACGATCTCGCGTTCCTGCAATACACCGGCGGGACGACCGGAGTGTCGAAGGGTGCGATGTTGAAGCATCGCAACGTGCTGGCCGACGTGGCGCAGGTGCAGGTGTATTTCACCGGGCACGTGAGCGAGGGCACCGAAGTGGCGGTGGCGCCGCTGCCGTTCTATCACATCCTCGCGCTGGTGCTGAACTGCATGATGCATCTCGCGCTCGGCAGCCGGCAGATCCTCGTCACCAATCCGCGCGACATCCCGCGCCTGGTGAAGACTCTGGACGGCAGCGGTTTCACCTTCTTCGTCGGCGTGAACACGCTCTACAACGCGCTTGCCCACAACGCCGAGTTCGCGAAGCTCGATTTCAGCAAGGCGCGCGTGTTCGGCGGCGGCGGAGCGCCCTTGCAGGTGGCGGTGGCGAAGCGCTGGAAGGAGATCACCGGCAAGCCGCTGGTGGAAGGTTACGGTCTCACCGAGACTTCCGGTGCGGCGACGGTCAACCCGCCCAACATCAGCGAGCACACCGGGACGACCGGATTTCCGCTGCCGAGCACCGAAGTGGAAATTCGTGATCCCGAAGGCAAGGTGGTGCCGATGGGCGACTCGGGCGAAGTGCACATCCGTGGACCGCAGGTCATGGCCGGCTACTGGAACCGTCCGGAAGAGACCGCCAAGGTGATCGGCAAGGACGGCTTCTTCGCCACCGGCGACATCGGCCAGTTCACACCCGAGGGTTACCTCAAGATCGTCGATCGCCTGAAGGACATGGTGCTGGTGTCGGGCTTCAACGTGTATCCGAACGAGATCGAGGACGTGCTCGCGGCGCATCCGGGCATTCTCGAAGCGGCTGTGATCGGCGTGCCAGACGAACAATCGGGCGAGGCGGTGAAGGCGGTCGTGGTGCGCAAGGATCCGTCGCTCACCGCGGAGCAGGTGATCGCGCATTGCCGCGCGAGCCTCACCGGCTACAAGGTGCCGCGGCAGGTGGAGTTTCGGACCACATTGCCGAAGAGCCCGGTGGGGAAGATCCTGCGGCGGGAACTGCGGTCCTAGGAGCGCGGGCCGCGCAGTTCCCCCGCGAGGCTTTCCGGGATCTCCAGCTCGAACGCCAGCACGCGCGCCGACAGCGACTTGCCGTAGTTGTCGAGGCACAGGCTGCGCGAAACGCCGCCACCCAGCGCATCCTGTGCGACGAAGTTGAGCGCCCACAGGCCATCGACTTCATAGCGTTGCACGGGGCCCTTCACCACGCCAGCGTAGTGCGCCTTGAAGCGCTCCGCGGTGAGTTGTTCGCGCAGGTGGGGGTAGAGCGCCTCGCTGTAGGCGATGACGCAGATGTTCGAGGTGTTGCCCTTGTCGCCGGAGCGGGCGTGGGCCACGTGTTGCAGCATGACTTTCATGGCGTTGCCTAGACCTCGTAGAAGGAGAGCGACGGCACGATCTTCTCGCGCGGCACGAGCGACGACCACACGCCGATGATCTCGCGCGTGCGGTCCTGGTGCGGCACGCGCTTGCCGGTCATGCCGATGCCCGACACCGCCATGCCGTCCACTTCGCGCCCGACCTTGATGGCCTCTTCGCGGGTCCTGGTGCGGGCGGCGACTCTGACGGCGATCTCGTAAGGTTCCGGTGCGTCGGCCGGCGTCATTGCGCCGTGGATCGCATTGAGGCCGAGGTAGTCGATGCGGATTTCTTCCGCGTCGAGTTGCACGATCTTGAAGCGCTCCTCGAGGATGCGCTTGGCGAGTTGCGCGCGGCGCAGCGCGCCCGGTCCGGCGTAGAAGAACATGTCCTCGCCAATGAAGCCTTCGGTGCAGCCGATGGAAACCTTGAGCGTAGGTGTGCGCGGCTTGCCGGAGATGTTGGTCACGCGGACGCGGTCCGGGCCGACCTGCTCCAGGCGCGCGGTGGTGAAGTCGACCACGACGTCCGGCGTCAGGTAGTTCGCCGGGTCGTGCACCTCGTAGAGCATCTGCTCCTTGACGGTCTGCAAGGTCACGGCGCCGCCGGTGCCGGCGACCTTGGTGAGGATCGCGCTGCCGTCGGGCGAGACTTCCGCGATGGGAAACGCCAGGTTCCAAGGCTCCGGCACGTCCTTGAAGCCGGGGTCGGCGAAGTAGCCGCCGGTGACCTGGGCTCCGCACTCCATCAGGTGACCGATGCCGTTGCCGGCGCCGAGCTTCGCGTGATCCAGCGCGTCCCAGCCGAACTCGTACATCATCGGCGCCATGAAGATCGAAGGGTCGGCCACGCGGCCGCTCACGACGATATGGGCGCCTTGCTTCAACGCGGCGACGATGGGTTCGGCGCCCTGGTAGACCTCGGCCGACACGAGGCTGTCGCGCAACGTCGACGTAGGCTTGCCGTTCTCGAGGATGCGATCGGTCAGTTCGAGCACTCGCTCGGTGATGAGACTCCCGTCCACCGCCGCCACCTTCATGCCACGCGGGGCGCCGTATTCGCGCAGCCAGTGGACGATGCGTTCTGCAGCACCGCGCGGATTGATCCAGCCCTGGTTCGTGATGATCCTGGTGCCGCGCTTCAGGCACGCGGGCAGCACGGCGCGCATGCGGTCGTCGAGATAGGTGTCGTAGCCCGGGAACGACGGGTCGCGGCGCGAGCGCACCTGCGCCGCCGAGATCGTGGCCTCGGCCATGGTCTCGAAGCACAGGTAATCGAGATCGCCTCGTTCGGCGTTGAGTCGTGCGGGTTCGACGCGATCGCCCCACCAGGCGGAGCCGGCGCCGACGCGGATGAGCGACTTCATGGGTCTCGATCCTCCTGATTGTTGTTCTGGTCCGCGGGGGCCTTGATTGACAAGCAGCCATCGCCTCTACAACATCGGCGCCGATCTTAAGGCATTGCACTGGGAGATTCGACGATGCGCTATCGTCTTCTGGGCCGTTCCGGCCTGCTCGTGTCGGAGATCTGTCTCGGTACCATGACCTACGGCGGCAGAGGACGGTGGCAACCCATCGGAACGCTCGGGCTGCCCGAGGTCGAGGCGCAGATCAAGGCGGCATTCGCCGCGGGCGTGAACTTCATCGACACGGCGGACGTGTATTCGGAAGGCGATTCCGAGACGCTGGTCGGGCAGGCGTTGAAGAAGCTCGCGATCCCTCGTGATGAACTGGTCGTCGCGACCAAGGTACGCATTCGCATGGGGCCGGGGCCGAACCAGGTCGGGCTGTCGCGCGGCCACATCGTGGATGCCATCCATGCGAGCCTGCGGCGGTTGCAGCTCGACCACGTAGACCTCTACCAGATTCACGGTCAGGACGTGGCCACTCCGATGGAGGAAACCCTGCGTGCACTGGAGGACCTGGTCCGCTCGGGCAAGGTACGCTACATCGGCATCAGCAATCACGCAGCGTGGCAGATCATGAAGGCGACGGCCATCTCGGAGCGCCGCGGCTGGAACCGCTTCGAGAGCATCCAGGCGTATTACTCGCTGGCCGGGCGCGAACTGGAGCGAGAGATCGTGCCCATGGCGCTCGACCAGGGCCTCGGCATTCTCGTGTGGAGTCCCCTGGCCGGCGGACTGCTGTCAGGAAAGTTCTCTGCGGACGACAGGGGGCCGGACGGCGCACGGCGCACGAACTTCGATTTTCCGCCGGTGGATCGGCCGCGGGCGTTCCGTTGCGTGGACGCCATGCGTCCGATCGCCACGGCCCATTGCGTTTCGGTTGCTCGTGTCGCGCTGGCGTGGCTGCTGCATCGGCCGGGCGTCGCCAGCGTCATAGTGGGTGCCAAGACCGCGGATCAGTTGAACGACAACATCGCCGCGACCGACCTGCGGCTCTCGGAGGCGGAGCTCGCGGCATTGGAGGAGGCGAGTCGCCTGCCGCCGGAGTATCCGGGCTGGATGTTCGACCGCCAGAACCGCGACCGCTTTCCGGGCGGCGCGATCACCTGAGCAGCACACGCGTCAGGAGCTGCGGCTGATGCGTGCGTTCGAGAGAGTGAGGCGGTCAGCCAGGCTGCGCAGCAGCGCGCGCACCAGCCGCAGCTGGCACGACATCGACAGCGTGGCGAGGGCACTCAGTTCGAATTCGGCCACCGTGACGTCCGTGGTGGCGAGAATGGTTGCACCCCGGGGCGCGTTGTCGCCGCGGATGTAGGCCATCTCGCCGAAGCATTCGCCCACCCCCAGCACGTTGAGCAGGCGGCCGTTCGCCGTGACGGCGGCTTCGCCCTCCGTGAGGATGAACAGGCTCGTGCCGATGTCGCCTTCGCGGACGATCGCCGTCTGGGCGGGAGCACGGCGCCAGACGCTTGCCCGGACCAGTTCCCAGACTTCGCCGTCTTCGAATCCTTCCAGCAGCGCGAGGTTGCGCAGGCGCGTGTACTTCTCGCTGTCGGAAATGGCGCGTGTCTTGGCCCCGAGGCCACCGACCTTTGCGAGTGCCAAGGCGAATTCGGCCCAGTCGGGGAAGCGGTCCTCCGGCGCTTTCGCGAGCGCGCGCAGCACGATCGCGTCGAGTTCCGGCGCGATGCCCCAGCGGCGTGAACTGGGCGCGGGCGGCGCTTCGGTGAGGATCTTGCGGAACAGCGCAGTAGCGTTGGTCGCCTCGAACGGGCGTGTTCCGGTGAGCAGCACGTAGAGCACCACGCCGAGCGAGTAGATGTCGCTGCGGTAGGTGAGGTCGTCGCCACGGATCTGTTCGGGCGACGAGTACGACGGCGTGCCGACGTCCATCATCTGGGTGTGCTGCGCGCCGCGGATGAACGCGGCACCGAAGTCGGCCACCTTGATGTCGGTGCCGTGGTCCACCAGGATGTTGCTGGGCTTCAAGTCGCGATGGACGATGCCCTGCCGGTAGGCATAGTCGAGCGCACCGCAGCACTTGAAGCCGATCTCGATCACTTCCTCGATGGGCATCAGCTTGTCCGGCTGGGCGTGCGCATACAGGCTCGTGCCCGGCACGTACTCCATGGCGACGTAGGTGACGTTGCCATCGGAGAACGCGTCCAGGATCGCCGCGATGTGCGGGTGTTCGAGCTTGCCCACCAGCGACGACTCGTTGAGGAACTGCGATCGTGTGAGCGATTGCGCGTCGCCCATGTCGACGTCGTAGACCTTGAGCGCGATGTCGGCGTTGTAGAAGGCATCGTAGACGAGGTACACGCGCGTGTTCTCGCCCGAGCCGAGCTCGCGCTTCACGACGTACTTGCCGATGCGGTCGGGGTGGGTCATTGCGTGGCTACCACGGGCGCTGCCCCCATCCCGGCCTTCCCCCAGCGAAGCTGAGGGAAGGGGTGTACGGCTCCCTCCCCCGGCTTTGCCGGGGGAGGGTCGGGGAGGGGGCGGCGGTGTCTGTCGCAGCGAACTCGCGCTTCGCGACGTACTTGCCGATGCGGTCGGGGTGGGTCATTGCATGGCTACCACGGGCGCTGCCCCCATCCCGGCCTTCCCCCAGCGAAGCTGGGGGAAGGGGCGTACGGCTCCCTCCCCCGGCATTGCCGGGGGAGGGTCGGGGAGGGGGCGGCGGTGTCCGTCGCAGCGAACTCGCGCTTCGCGACGTACTTGCCGATGCGGTCGGGGTGGGTCATTGCATGGCTACCACGGGCGCTGCCCCCATCCCGGCCTTCCCCCAGCGAAGCTGGGGGAAGGGGCGTACGGCTCCCTCCCCCGGCATTGCCGGGGGAGGGTCGGGGAGGGGGCGGCGGTGTCCGTCGCAGCGAACTCGCGCTTCGCGACGTACTTGCCGATGCG
>JAIEQG010000039.1 GCA_019747905.1 Burkholderiales bacterium | reverse complement strand
CTGCATCCACATCGCCTTGTGAGTCCCAGGACTTCTGCAGCTGACTCAACACATCAAGCTTGCGGCTCTTGTTGGAATGAACTTCGAGGCAAAATTCGCCCAGGCCCACTTCCCGGAGCCGGCGATAGACTACGTCTAGGGCTGCGATCTTCTCGGCGACGAAGAGCACGCGCTTGTCATCAGCCAAGCTATGCGCAATGAGGTTGGCGATCGTCTGGCTCTTGCCGGTACCCGGCGGACCGATCAGCACAAAGTCCTTGCCTTTGGCGGCGGCCATGACGGCCGAGAGCTGCGATGAGTCAGCCGGTAGCGGGCTGAACACCTGTTGCGGTGGGTACTCAGCATCGAGCCGTCGCGCGTCGGGGAATTGAACCGTCGAACGGTAAGGTTCCCGCGGCGTGTCGATCAAATGCGCGACCACGGGCGACTCTCTGAGATCGTTGGTTCGCTCGGCTAGGTCCTTCCACATGAGGTACTTGGCGAACGAGAACATCGACAGCACGACGTCTTCGCTGACCTCCCAGCCGCGAATATCCTTGACTGCCGTTCGCACACGGTTCCAGATACCCACGATGTCCAGCCCCGCATCGTCTCGAGGCAGATCACCTTCCGGAATGCCGAGTTCGAGTTGGAAGTCTTGGCGCAACATCTCGACCAGGGTCGGGTTTAGTCGCGGCTCGTCCTCGTGAGCCTGCAGCGTGAAGCCTGAACGCGCGCTCTTGCGGTGCAGGGTGACGGGTAGAAGGATCAGCGGCGCTTTGACGCACGTGTCTGGTTTGTCCGGTCGAGTCCACACGAGAAAGCCGAGTGCAACGAAAAGCGTGTTGGCACCGCCTTCCTGCAGCGCACTTCGGGCGCCGCGATAGAGTTCCACTAGCCTTACATCAAGCTCTTGCGCTTCCAGACCAATGAAAACTTCTCGGCGCTTCAGTGCGTCAGCCGCATGAGCTTGTCGCAGATCCTCGAGACTGCGAGCCTCATGCAGTTGCTGGCTCCTCGGATCTCGACCTTGCATCAACTCGGGACTCGGCTGCAATTTGATAGTTTGCCCCTCGGCCAGCGCATCCTCCAGGGCCGGCGCGGCCACCTCCAGCAACAGCGACTTCTTGCCCTGCTTGAAGTTGAGCATTGCGTTGCGAAGAGAGAGATCAAGCAACTTCCGTTGCCAGCGCGCCAGCCGATCCTTGGGGTCGAGCTCGGCAGTAGGCACTTCTGGCACCGTGTCATCGGGTAGATCGGGTGCGTCTTCGAGTGTTATGGCGGATTCAGGCTCTTCGGGCAGTGGCGCCTCCTCGGCCACCGCATGCGCCAACGCCAGGGGCTTGATGCGCGACATGCGGGCGCGCTTCACGTCGACGACCAGTTCGAACTTGTCTTCCTCTTCTTCGGATAGCTGACGGTTGGCTTGTGCTATGGCTTGGCTAAAACCCACCGCGTGGCCCTGTGCCGCAAGTGTCGTTTCGAAGACCAGCATCTCCTGCAGCTTCAGCCGCTTGCGGACCGCGGTGATGTCGTCCACCACAGCCGTGGAGAACTCTTCGTTGCGCAACCAGACGCCCACGAACGAATGGCCACGGGTGAAGACCAGCAGCGGGTTGAGGTGCGCCTGCTCCAGGCATGACGCGAAGAGCAGCGTCAGGTCGAGACAGGTCGCCAAGCCTGCATCCAGCACTTGGCTTGTGCTACGCACCTTCTGGCCGGTGTGTTCGAAACTGGCGGGAGGGAGCGCATAGTTGAGCTTCCGCTGAAGTACGGCCGTCCAGATTGCCGATGCTAGTTCCCACGCTCGCTTCGCGCCATGCGTGTAGCCATCGATCGAGCCGGACTTTCCGGCTGCTTCAAGGACCAATGCGGCGCCCTTCAGAACCCGGTCCACCGCCGGATCGTTTGGCTGGACGAAGGCCGCCACCATCTCGGGCAGGTGGCCGATGCCTCCCCACTGGTTGCGGGGCAGAAGTTCTACAGTGCGTTCATGGCGAGCGAGCACGGCTTCCGGCTGCTTTCGACTGCGAAGTTCGTAGTGAAGCGCAGCAGGCTCGGCTTCTGTAAGACGAGACAACAGGGCGCCATCCAACTGCACATCCAGGTCAGTGAGGTGATAAGTCTCGCCGGTGCCCACCGAGTCAAGACTCCAAGTCCGCGGCTTCATGAAGGCTGGCTCGGAGACCAGGTGGATCGTCAAGTCACTGATGGGCGATGACGTCTCGTTGACGACGGCCAGCTCATGCAGCGCTGGGACCGCGTTCTGAAAGTCAGCGAGGTTGAGCTTTGCGACAGTGCTGGCTTGGAGGCGAACGACTCCGTTCGGCTTGATGTCGGGGGTACGGTTCTCGATGGTACCGCCGGCACCTAAAGGCCGACTCTCATCCTCGGTCATGCGCAGTTCTCCCAGGTGACCAGTTCAGGCTAATCGTGATGCGTAAGGGTCTTTGTAACAAATATAGGCATAGTTTGAAGATTGGGGAAACATTCGCGGTCAGCTGGTATTGCAACAGATAGCTGGTGCATACCAGATCGAAGCGCTCGAGACCTGGACTGGTGGGTAGATGACGCGCCCTCGTTGCTGATAACGGGCGGGGGTCACGGCAGTTGGGTTACGCCGTTGTGCGGAAGCTTGCATAAGGGCGAACCACGAACTTCGGGCTAGTAGCAGTGCCTGTACTCGCAGTCGGCGCATGGCGGCGTGAAATGACCGGCGTGAGTGGCAGGGCCACCTCCCCGCTCAAAGTACCGACGTAAGCTGTTGACACGGGTGGCAACGAGATCGAAATTCGGTGAAGGCGAGATGGACATTGGTCCGTTGAGAAGAATCGTATGAGAAGGGCACTCATCGCAATCTGCGGACTGCCCTGCGCGTTGCTTGCGTGGTGGCTGTGGACCGCCGACAGAGATAGAAGCCTTCTCGAAGCCCGATATCTCGCCACCCCCAGCGACATGATGCAACTGGCCGGCTGGCGCCTGCACGTGCGCGACAGCGGGCCACACGACGCTTCGGCCGTAGTCCTGATCCACGGCTTCGGTGCGAGCCTGCAGACGTGGGACGCTTGGGCCGACGGCCTAAGCCGCAAGCACCGCGTGATTCGCTTCGATCTGCCGGGCAGTGGCCTCAGCCTGCCCGACCCGGCCGCCGACTACACCGACGCACGCAGCATCGAACTCCTGCTCGCCCTGATGGATCACCTCGGCCTGCCACGTGCCAGCATCGCCGGCCATTCCATCGGCGGTCGCATCGCCTGGACCTTCGCGGCCACGCATCCTGATCGTGTGGACCGGCTGGTGCTGGTGGCGCCCGACGGTTTCGCTAGCCCGGGGTTCGAGTACGGCAAGGCCCCCGAGGTACCGAGCGTGCTCGGGTTGATGCGTTACGTGCTGCCGAAGCCGCTTCTGCGGATGAACCTGAAGCCTGCCTATGCGAACCCGGCGTTTCTCGACGATGCGCTGCTCGATCGCTACTACGATCTGATCCTGGCTCCGGGCGCCCGCCAGGCGATGCTCGATCGCATGCGGCAGACGGTGCTCGTCGATCCGCGTCCGTTGCTTGCAGCCATCCGAGTGCCGACTTTGCTGGTCTGGGGTGAGCGCGATGCGATGATTCCGTTCGCCAACTCGAACGACTATCTCAAGACGCTGCCGGATGCCCGACTCGTGTCGTTTCCCGCCGCGGGTCATGTGCCGCAAGAAGAGGCGGCTGCGGATTCCCTTGCTGCCGTCGAAGCGTTCCTCGATCGGTGAGCTTCAAAAGACGGCGTGGTCGCCGCGCTCCGGTGCAGCAGCGCCATTGACCAGGCTCGCGTAGAAGTCGAACAACGTCTGCCTTCCGGCCGAAGGCGTGGCGTCCGGATCATAGCGACCGGTGGCGTGGTCCAGGACGAGCATGGACTCGGTGGCGTAGTAGCGACCGATGCGCGCCAGCTCCGCCTTGGCCGCAAGCGCGGGCACCACGCGCCCGACGGTGCCCAGCACGCCGATGATGCCGTCGAGCAGTGCCACCGGCACATGTTTGAACCGAGGCGCGCGCCCGAGCAATGCGAACAGATGCTCGCCCTGCTGGCGCGGGGTGATGGCATCCCCTGGCCCGCCGATCGGCAGCACTCGGTTTCGACGGTTTTCGTCGTCGAGGCAGTCGGCAATGTAATCCGCGAGATCGTCGTCGCTGATGGGCTTGCACGCCGTCAGCGTGCCATCGCCGAACACCACGAACGGCTTGCCCTGCTTCACCCGCTCGACCTGCCCCGACAGCGACTTGAAGAACGCCGTCGGCCGCACGATAGAGTAGTTCATGCCGGACTCCGCCAGCACCTTTTCGCATGCCAGCTTGGCGTGCTGAAAGGCGAGCAACGGCTTCTGCACGCAGATGGCGGAGAGCAGCACCGCGTGCGACACCCCCGCGTCGCGAGCCGCCTCGAACGCCTGCACGTTCGCCCGGTGATCGATGGCCCAGGCGTCGCGCGGCGCGCCGGTGCGCGAAGCCAGACACGACACGAGGGCATCGAAGCGTTCGCCCCGGATGCCGTCGCGGCTCAGCGCGCGCGGCTCCTGCACCTCGCCGTAGCGAACCGTCGCGCCCTTGAGGAGCTGCGCGCTGTCTTCAGGAGCCAGCGTGCCGCCAACGCCTGCGCGCGGACGAACGATGCAGACGACCTCGTGACCGCGACCCACGAGTGCGCGAACCGTCGCTCGCCCGATCGTCCCAGTGGCGCCGAGGACGAGGACACGGCGAGGATTGGACGACTGCGTTTGCACGCGCGGCACCGCGAGCGAAATCCCGGTCATGTGCGCGGTCGGAATGCGATGTCTCCCTTTCGGTGGTTGCGCCAGCTGCAGCAACTGCTCCTACGTGCGCCGTTACTGCCCTGTGCTGGCGTCGACGCCGAGCACCTCGGCCAGTCGTTGCACCATCTCAGCCCGACGGGCTGGCGAGACCAGGGTCAGGTTGTGCAAACGCCACTGCACGGCCGGGAGCCGTTCGGCTTCGGCAAGCCCCAAGCCTACCCAGTCGGCTTCGCCCCTGGCCTCGAGGGACACCAGAAACTGTCGATGTGCCAGCGGCATCTGGCCGACGACCTGTGTCAGAAGGGCGCCGCGGGCGGCGACGAGTCCGTCGAGGCTCACCGGTTCAGTCGTCATCCCCGCAAAGCCCCGCTCGAACTCCCGCGTCAGGTCCTTGAAGCGGGGCGCGAGAATTTCGGACATGCGGCGGTCATGGCTGACCAGATACACCAGGAAAGCCCGCCGCAACTCGTCCGTGATCCCCTCCGCCGCCAGCAGGCCGCGGACATCGAACAGGTCGCGGGGATGCTGTCGATCCAGCGCGGCAACGATCTTCCCGGCATAAAGGTCTGCAAAGGAGACCACTGGCATTTCCGCGAAGCCGAACTGGGAAGTCACGCTCTCGCCCGTGGTACGAAGCGCCGGCGCAAATACACAGCCACGCAGCACCGGCGTTACCTCGATCCGAACCTGGGCCCGAGGGGTGCGCACCTGCAGCGCAGTTGTCTTGCCCTCCTCACGCGTTCTGAAGCGCTCGATCCGGCTGTCTTGCACCGCACGCTGGCTTCGTTCGGCAACCCTCTCGAGCGCCTCCTCGATACCGCGCAGCGACGCCGCGCGATCCTCTATGGGGAGGTAGGTGAGGTCGATGTCCACGGACAGGCGCGGCATGTCACGCACGAAGAGATTGATCGCGGTACCGCCCTTGAGGGCAAAGCACCCCTCTTCAGCTACGCCGGGGACCAGCCGTAGCAGCAGTTCGACCTGTCGACGAAAGCTATCCGCCAGGGCCATCGGAATCTTCCGGCACGGTGATCAAGAATTCCTTGTTCAGCCGTCCGTTCTTCGCGATGACGCGATTGCCGGCACCAAGATCGATGCGGCTGCGCTCGAGTTGCAGCGCCCACCTGAGCCCGTGGCGCTGCGCGAACCACAGGAACAGCCGCTTGACCTTGACGCTCTTGCACGCCTCCAGCAGCCGCTGACAGGTCTTCGGATTCAGGTTGGTCAGCGATTGGAAGACCATATCCACTTGGTGGAACGTCTCCCCGTCCGGCAACTGGTCGAGCATCTCCAGGGTGGCGCGCTCGGGCGCTGAACAGGTGAGCGGCCAGCCGGTCGGCGACCACGGCGATTTCGCCGGTCCGTCACGCAATCCCTTCGAGACCGGCGTGGTGGTGCCGCTGGCGATGTCCACCACGACCGCGTCAAGCCCTTTTCCTCGCTTCTCGGGGGGAAAGAGCCGACTGTCCCGATGAAACTTGAAGCTCGCCTTCAACGGCAATTTCTGCAACCACCCCGGCGGAGGCCGGTCGCCGTATAGGTGGACTTCCTGCGGTCCCTCGGGGCGCAGGTAGTGCCCGTACCCTTCGAGGCCCAGAGCCGTGCGACCACCGACCACCCCTGGCCATTCCAGGAGCGTCTGGAGGGAAACCACGACGAGTTCCCAAGGGAGATTGTCGGCAGCTTCGCTGCGGAGGTCGGACAGCGGACGTCGGTAGACTCCCCTTGCGAGGGCCTGTAGCCACCCACTCTGGACATACTTGTTGCGCAGGCCGATGGCGTAGCCATGCTTCTCGAGCCACGCGGCATCTACCAGCAGCCCTTCCGGGACCTTCTGCTGGAGCTTGTTCAGCTTCGAGCCTTTTGCATCACTCATGGTGATTGATTTCCAACGTCTTCAAACCAGGCAGGCAGTTTACATTACAGCGGTTTTCATCACTATAGGTGATGATTCCGCAGAATCTGTAAACACTGGACGGGTACCCGCTCCCGCTCGTTGTCCGTCTACGCCGGACCCGCGAAGTTGAGCCTGGAGGCCACCGTCTTGAATCCGCCCCACCGCAAGACCCGCTGACCTGTCGCGGCCTCCAGAATCATCGTTCGGTTCACTGTAACCTTCGAAGCGAACCCGGCGCCGCGGTAGGTAGAACGCCTGGTAGGAGGATGAACTTCCCCGGGGGACGGCTGCGTGGCAGCTACCCTGATTGCGACTCCAACCCATGCTTGCGGAGCGTCTTGCCGGGAAGCTGGCGCTTCGACCATGCGTAGACATCGTTGTAACCGTAGGTAGCTGTCAGCAGCTTCTTGCTGTCGCGGTTCACCAGGCGGCCCAGCACCACGTCGTAGACCGGCGCCGCTTCGGGCCCTGCCTCGAGGAGGCAGAGCGACACTTCGTACCAGATGCCCTTCACCCGGTGCCACTGCCGGTCGATGGACATGCCCGGCAGGCTCATTCGAAGATCGGGATTCGGCGCCTCCTTCCTGGTACAGCACGCTTCCTTCCAGCGCTGACGCACACCTGCGGCTGCGCGATTCGGCAGGAGGATGCCGGTGAGCGGGTGCACAAACAGTTCCGCCCCACATTCTTCAAGAGGGCCGGTCCTGCCGTACCGGTGAGCCAGCACTCGACCATCGCGCCAGATCGTGCGAATGGCGACACGATCGTCGATGTGCTGGAACAGATGCTCCTGCACGGTGTTGCGTCGGTCGATGTGCGCACTGAGCTCGCTATAGACCTTGGCCCAGGGGCGATGAATCTGCTTGCTCAGATACCGGTAGAGCGGATTGAGGTTCTCGCCGAAACCCTTGCGCTCCTTCGCATCGCGCCGGATGCCGTAACGGAGCGGTGCGCTCTCACCATCGGGATCGATGCGGTTGCGCCACTTTCTGCGCGTGCCACGCAGGTCGTACGCCGACCTAAGCCCGCCGCGGGGCTTCTCGACCAGTACCTTGCTCATGTCATCACGCATTGCGGTCTCCTGCGGCTTCGTGGCATGCGCTTGCGCGAACCCCGGATCCGCTCGAGAAAAAACTCGAGGGCGCGATTGTTTCAGGGGTTGACGAACAAGTAAAGAGTCTTTACATTGCGGTGCCATTGCTCGAATGAGCACCGCCCTCCTTCCATCCGCGCCCATGACATCGATCGCAAGTATCACGACACTCAAAGCCAGGAATGGGAAGCGAGCGCTCGTCCACGCCGTCGGCATACCGTTGCCGGCGTCGCGTGACGAGGTCGTGCGCCCAGCGGATTGTCATCGGCAATCCGAGCGGCTCGCGAGTCTGAATCCGGGGGAGGCAAGCGTATAGGCGTGCGCCCGACTGCTCTGTTCGCAGAGGCCCGGATGCCGCAAGGATCCGGGCCTTTTCGTTTCCACTCACGGTCAGCCATGGCGCTGATCCGTGATCGCTCTTTGACAACTCGGTGCAGGTACGCCCCGGCATGTGCTCAGGGTGCATCCTGCAAGTTCGCGGATGTAGCTCAGCTGGCAGAGCGCGACTCTTCCAAAGTCGAGGTCACGAGTTCGAGGCTCGTCATCCGCTCCACCATTCTGGACGTAGCCCAGTGGTCGAAGGCATCCGGCCGCAAACCGGAAGGCGCAAGCCCGCGTCCGTTCGAATCGGACCGTCCAGTCCAGGCACTACCCTCGGTGTGGCGCAGCTGGGAGCGCGCGTGATTTGGGATCACGAGGCCGCAGGTTCGAGACCTGCCACCGAGACCATGTCCGGCGTGCGCTTGGGTGTGACCGTAGCTCAACGGCAGAGCGGCGGAATGTGACTCCACCGATGCCGGTTCGATTCCGGCCGGTCACCCCCAAGCGCATGCTCCACACCACAGCTCGTCCCCTCGTGGCGGAACTGGCATACGCACCGGTCTCAGAAGCGGGGCCGCAAGGCATGGCAGTACCACCGGGCCGCCCCAAGGTACTGACGCGCCCCTTGCGGGGGCAGCGAACGCCGAGAGCGTTGGGGGGTTACGCATCCTCTTCGACTCGGACCGAGGGGACCACATTGATTGCGTGGGATCGCGCCCAGCGGCGATCCCGCGACAAAAGCTTTCGTCGTGAAACGCGACAGCTCACAGGCCAGGGTTCAACAGCCCTGCCGGTGTGCGGCGGCCGGGTCCAACCCCGTCGTCGCTGCACATGCCGCTGCCGCGGGAAGCGACGGAATCAGGTGAAGCGTTGGACGCCCGCAAGGGTTGGGGTTCGATTCCCCGCTTCACCGCCATTGGATAGCTCAATCGGTAGAGCAACGCACTAACCGTGCGTATGTCGCGGGTTCAACTCCCGCTCCAACTACTGGACAGCAAATCCAGCAGTACCGGTCGAAAGACCACCCGCCGAATGTGAACCGCGCCTGATTCACGCCAGCTAAGCAAGGGCAGTTCATCAGCGGCGGTCGCCCGCGTACCGGGCAAGCGGGACTTCGTGTCCATGGCCAGGCGATGCGACTGTCATCGGCATTGGCGCGCCATGGGACCCGGGGCCTGGCATCCGGTACCCGCGGCCGCTGCTGTAACGGCACCCATTCAATCTGCAAGAAGAAGGAGAAACCGATGTTCATGAAGCGCATCATCGTGCGCAAGCACGAGCGCGGCCTGCTGCTGCGCGACGGCGATTTTGATCGCATCCTGCGGCCCGGCAAGTACTGGCTGTACGCTGGGCTGGACAACATGACCGTGGAGCTGTTCACGCTCGAGCTGCCCGCCTTCACCCATCGCCTGGCCGACTACCTGATGGCGAAGGAACCCGCCGTCGTGGCGGCCGAGTTCCTGCGTGTGGACCTGGACGAGCATCACGTGGGCCTGCGCACCGAGAACGGTGTGCCGGTGGAAGTGCTGCCGCCCGGTAGCCGTCGTCTGTACTGGAAGGAAGGGCTGGTCGACGTGGCCGTCGAGGCCATCGACATCTCCGGGTCGGCGGAAGTGCCGGCCGCACTGGCGGCGCGTATTGCACCGAACGAAGCACGGCTGCGCGCGCTGACCGGTCTATCCGGTGTCCTGCAGGTCCTGGTGCCCGATTACGCGGCCGGCATCCTGTGGATCGATGGCAGGGTCGATCGGCTGCTGACTCCGGGCGCGCACGCGTTCTGGAAGTTCAACCGCGACATTACGGTGAAGCTGATTGATCTCCGGCTTCAGGTGACGGAAGTGACGGGGCAGGAGATCCTGACCCGCGACAAGGTCGCTCTGCGTCTCAACCTCTCGGCCACCTGGCGCGTCACCGACGTGGTGAAGGCCTACAACGAACTCGCGAAGCCCGAGGAGCAGCTCTACCGGGAGCTCCAGTTCGGACTCCGGTCCGCGGTAGGGACGCGCTCGCTCGACGAACTGCTGGAGAACAAGACGGTGATCGACGAGATCGTGAGCGCCCAGGTTCGCGAGCGGCTGTCGTCCTACGGCCTGTCGCTCGAGAGCGTGGGCGTGAAGGACATCGTGCTGCCGGGCGAGATGAAGACCATCCTCGCCCAGGTGGTGGAGGCGGGCAAGGCTGCCGAGGCCAACGTGATCCGCCGGCGCGAGGAAACCGCTGCGACGCGTTCGCTGCTCAACACGGCCAAGGTGATGGAAGACAACCCCGTCGCCCTGCGCCTGAAGGAGCTCGAGACGCTGGAGCGTGTGGCCGAGCGCATCGACCGGATCTCGGTGTTCGGCGGGCTCGATCAGGTCCTCAACGGGCTGGTCAAGCTGCGTTGAGGATCATGTCCTTCAGTCGGGCGCGCAGTTCCTTCCGGCCGGCACTGTTGGTGGCTCGCCACGCCTTCAGGGCGAGATCGAGGAATGCCTTCTCGGTCGCGCTGGGGGTGGCATCGGCGCGTTCCTCGTCGAGCCACCCCACAGGCTTGCCGCAGTGCCGTTCGATCTGGCGCGCGAGCTTGTCGCCGATGGGGCGTGACGACTTGAGCTGGCTCCACATGCTGGGGGAGATCTCCACCGATGCGGCGAAGGATTGCTCCAACCCCTTGGGTGAGGCGCCGGTAGCGAGCACCTTCTCGATGTAAGCCTGGAAGAGCGCCAGTGCGTTCTGCCGGCGGGTGATGGTGATGTTGCTCATCGTCCTTATGAGGAAGCTCGTAGAGGAATCATTGTCGCAGGGGGTTGACGGCATCGTAAAGACTATTTACAGTCCGCGCCCTTCGCTCCTGCGAGCGCTCCATTCGAAAGGCTGCATCGTGAAACCCGCATACACCGTCATAGCCGCCAGGCCCGTCCAGGGTCCGGTTGCGCACGCGTGTCTCCGGGCGATTCGGTCGTTCGTCATGCCGTCCACGAATGCGCTACCGACATCGCCATCGAGCCCGGTGGGATTCGATCGCGACGTTGGTCATGTTTATCCGGGAGAGGGAGCCGCTTAAGGAGCGCGCGTACCCCTCCACGCTCTGCCAGTCAGAGGCCCGGATTCCGCAAGGATCCGGGCCTTTTGCTTTTCAGCAGTCGCTGCACCGCCGTATCGGCGGACGTTCTTTCAAAGTTCGTCGTGGAGGGTGGGCCGGAGTCACGGTCCGTCATCCGCTCACTTCGGTGTGTCCATGCACTCCGTCGCCACACGAAATGGTGTTGGTGGCGCGGGATGTGCGCGGCCCTGGCCCCGCCTCGTGCAACGAGACACCGCATCCGACGGGATGCTCGCGCGTGGACACAGCCGAAGTGATGTCTTTTCAACTTTCATACGCATGGCCCCCATCCCAACCTTCCCCCACCGGAGGTGGGGAAGGGGTGTACTTCCCTCTCCCTCCGGGAGAGGGATTGAGGGAGAGGGCCGTTCGATATCTCGAAAGGGATGGCGAAGCCATCCCTCCCCCGGCTCCGCCGGGGGAGGGTCAGGGTGGGGGCAACCGCAGTACCGACCAGAGAAGGAGATTCACCATGAAACCGTTCGACGAAGACGCACACTGCTTTCGAGATCACTCGTAAACGTCGCAAGGGCTACCCCTCCGAGACGCGCGTGAAGCGCGGTTACCGGGTCGCCCGGGGCGGCAAGCCGCTCCTCGAGAAGCTGGGCCGCAAGGATCCATGTCCATGCGGTTCCGGGAAGTCGTTTCAAGCGCTGTTGCATGCGCAGCGGTTGCTTTCGACGGCGTCAACCGGGATGACTACGAACGTTGAAAGGTAGCGATATCGCTCGATGCACTGGCGTTGCCGGCCGAGCGAATGAAGAATGCACCATCGGGTGCAGATTGGGGGGCGCGCGTCGGCGCGCTTACCCTGGAACCAGGAGCAATGCAATGAACACCCGCTACATCGAACAGGAAGTGACCGACGGCGTGCCGGTCAAGATGTGGACTCGCGGCGTGCCGGTCGAGGACGAGGCGCGCCGCCAGCTCGCCAAGGCGGCGCAGCTGCCCATCGTGTTCAAGCACATCGCGGCCATGCCGGACGTGCATGTCGGCATCGGTGCGACGGTCGGGTCGGTAATCCCCACGATCAAGGCCATCATTCCGGCCGCGGTCGGCGTGGATATCGGCTGCGGCATGATGGCCGCGAAGACCACGCTGCGCGCGGAAGATCTGCCGGACAACCTGGCCCCGCTGCGCTCGGCGATCGAACGCTCGGTGCCGCACGGTCGCGCGCCGGGGGCGCGTGATCCTGGTGCCTGGGCGAACGTGCCGGGTACGGTCGACTACGCGTGGGCGCAACTCGAGCCCGCTTTCACGGAGCTGTGCAACGACTATCCGAAGCTCAAGAACACCAACAACCGCAAGCACCTGGGTACGCTCGGCACCGGCAACCACTTCATCGAAGTGTGCCTGGATGAAGAGGGTGCCGTGTGGTTCATGCTGCACTCGGGTTCGCGCGGCGTAGGCAACGCGATCGGTACGATGTTCATCGAGCTCGCCCGTCAGGATGCCATGCGCAACGACGTGCACGTGCCGGACCGCGATCTTGCTTACTTCGAGGAAGGCAGCCGCTATTTCGGCGCCTACGTGAAGGCGGTGGGTTGGGCGCAATCGTTCGCCGCGCTGAATCGGGAAGTGATGATGAAGCGCGTCATCGAGGCGGCACAGGCCACTCTGCGCAAGAAGTTCGAGAGCCACGTCGAAGCGGTCAACTGCCATCACAACTACGTGCAACAGGAGCGCCATTTCGGCGAAGACGTCTACATCACCCGCAAGGGTGCGGTGAGCGCGAAGCTCGGCGAGCTGGGGATCATTCCCGGCAGCATGGGTGCTCGCAGCTACATCGTGCGCGGCAAGGGCAATCCGGAGAGCTTCGAGAGTTGCTCGCACGGGGCCGGTCGCGTGATGAGCCGTACCAAGGCGAAGGAGCGCTTCACGCTGGCGGACCATCGCGCTGCGACCGAAGGCGTGGAGTGCCGCAAGGACAAGGACGTGATCGACGAAACGCCGGCCGCTTACAAGGATATCGATGCGGTGATGGCGGCGCAGAGCGATCTGGTCGAAGTGGTGCACACCTTGAAGCAGGTGGTTTGTGTGAAGGGGTGAGTTGGTAGACAGGGCGTCCGCGCGAAAGGCGGGCGCCCTTTTTCTTTATGCGCTTGCCCCCATCCCAGCCTTCCCCCGGCGCAGCCGGGGGAAGGAGTGCCTATCGTCGCGCCGCCGCAGACGTACACTCCTTCCCCCGCGCGCAGCGTGGGGGAAGGCTGGGATGGGGGCAGCCGTACTGCAGTCGCC
>JAIEQG010000150.1 GCA_019747905.1 Burkholderiales bacterium | reverse complement strand
TGGGGGCTGGACGCGACTGCCGGATTCAGTCACGACGACAACCTCACCAACGCCTTCGCGGACCGCGACCGGCGGGCGGATACGGCGGCGACGGGGGCGCTATCCCTGGGCCTGTACGAACAGTTCGGGGCCGGCACCAACCTCGGCGCCGGGCTGGTCGCCGACGGCCGCACCTTCTTCAAGTACGACGGCCTCGACAACGTCGGGCTCGGTGCGCGAGCCCAGATCCGTACCAAGCTGGGGCTCGGCGCCGAGGCGCCCTGGATCGCGTTCGGTGGCCGTGCCGTGCACCGCGACTACAACGACGATCTGCGCGACGGCTGGGACTACGACGCGAGCGTCTCCGTCGGCAAGATGCTCACGCCGCGTTGGTCGGTGCGCGGCAGCTTGCGCTACGACGCGTTCGTCACCGACCGCATCTCGCCGACCGGTGTACCCGGGGTCTCCACCGCAGCCTACGACGTCGACGGATGGACCATCGGCGGTGCCGCCGAACTGCGCATGACCGACGATGACACCCTGTCCGCCAGTCTTTCGTGGCGCGACGGCTCGGTCACCGCGGTCACGACGCCGAATTTCTCCGTCCTGGCCAAGTCAGACTCGGCAGTGATCGACAACACCTTCAGCAATGGCGGCCGGATGGTGGCCTATGGCGTCGATGCGACGACCTGGACGGGCGGCGTCGTCTGGAGCCATGCGCTCGGCCGCAGTGCCTCGGTCAACCTGTCGTACACCTACCGATCGGCCAAGGCCGCGCACGGACTGGGCACCTACGTGTCCAATATCTTCGGCATCCTCGTCGGGTACAGCTACTAGGATGACACCACTCCCAGGCTGCACGCGTTCGTTCCTCGCCCGAGCCATGCTGTGGGCAGCGCTGTTCGCCATCATGCCCGTGGCCGGCGCAGCCGGCGTGGCGGCGCGCGTCGGGAACGTCGACGGCAAGCCCGCGGCGGACGCCGTGGTCCTGGCTGTGCCGGAGACCGGTGTTCCCGCGCCCGCGGGCAAGCCCTCGACCGAAGTGGTGGACCAGATCGGCAAGGAATTCACGCCCTACGTGAAAGTGATCCGGGTCGGGTCCTTCGTGTCGTTCCCGAACAAGGACAACGTGCGCCATCACGTGTATTCGTTCTCGCCGGCCAAGACCTTCGAGCTGCCGCTCTACAAGGGCACGCCGGCGACGCCGGTGCAGTTCGACAAGCCCGGCATCGTGCGCATCGGCTGCAACATCCACGACTGGATGATCGGCTACATCTACGTGGCGGAAACGCCCTACGTCGGGAAGACCGGCAAGCACGGCGTGGTGGAACTCGAAGGCATGCCTCCCGGGCGCTATCGCGTGCGCGTGTGGCATCCGTGGATGGCGGATGCCGAGCAAGCGACCGAATCGGTGATCGAGGTTCGCGACGGTGGGCTCACGCCGGTGGAATGGAAGCTCAAGTTGAAACCCGAACTGGCGCCGCGTCGGGCGCCGTTGCCCGGTGAGGCGGGCTATCGGTAGGTGCCGTTTTCGACGCCAGGGCAGGGTTGAGTGCTTGGCGCGGTGGGGCCGTCATGGCCCCCACCCCAACCCTCCCCCGGCGAAGCCGGGGGAGGGAGCCGTACACTCCTTCCCCCACTGAAGTGGGGGAAGGTCGGGATGGGGGCAAGATCCAGTGTGGTGCCCCCGCCCGCTCGCAACAGCTTCTAGTAGAACAGCGCCGACAGATCCACGCTCGAGCGCTTTCCGAGATCGCCGCCATGTTGCTGCAGCCATAGTCTCGCGGCATCGCGCCCGCGATCGCGCAGCATCTCGAAGAATCCCAGATTGGCTGCGAGCTTGCTCTCCGCAGGAAGCTCCTGCATCAGTTCCTCGGCCCCGACCACGTGAAAGCGTGTCGAACGAATGCGGCGCTCGAAACGTCCTATCGGAAACCAGGATCGCTTCACGTAGTCGCGCAGGTGCGCGAACATGCGCATCTCGCGCAGGAAGGTGGCGTTGAATGCCAGCTCGAGGATGCGTTCCTGGATCTCCTGCGCGCCATGCGGCGTTTCGCGATGCTTGAGCGGCGTCAGCAGTACGAGCACGATGTCGCGCGACGCGCAATCGTAGAAGAGCGGGAACACCGCCGGGTTCGCCGCATACCCGCCGTCCCAATAGGGCTCGCCGTCGATTTCCACCGCGCGGAACATGGTCGGCAGGCAGGCCGAGGCGAGCACGGCATCGGCGGAGATCTCGTCGCGTCGGAACAACTTGAGTTTTCCGGAGTTGGCGTTGGTGGCCGCGATGTAGAGCTTGACCGGACTGGACGATTGCAGCCGGTCGAAGTCGACCTGTTCGGTGACGATGTCGCGGAGCTTGTTGATGTCGTAGGGATTGAACTGGCTCGGCGAGAAATAGTGCGTCCATTGCAGCATCAGGCGCGCCATCGGGTTCAAGGTGATCCCGTTGCCGTCGGTTGCAGTGCTCGCGATATCGATTGGCGAACCGTGCGCCACCGCGGTCCAGAATTTCGCCAGTGCTTCGCGTGCACCATCGCGGCCGCCGGTCGCGAGCCCGTGCACCATCACGACCGCATTCATCGCGCCGGCGCTGGTGCCGCTGATGCCCTCGAACCGCAGGCGGCCGTCTTCCAGCAGGTGATCCAGGACTCCCCAGGTGAACGCGCCGTGGGCGCCTCCGCCCTGCAGGGCGAGATTGATCAGGTGGTGCTTGCGACGTTGAAACATGACCGGGGCGAAGCCCCTCGGGGCTGCGGACGACGCTCACAGCCCATGCAAGAAGCCGACCCGCGCCGGTTCGACGATCAGGCGCGGGTCGATGTGGCCATGGGTCGCGCGGACGCGCTGTTCACCTGCGGCATCCGGAACGGGTGCGCCATCTCGAACGCTCGTGCTGCCCGCAGCACCTTCGCGTCGGCGAACTTGTCGCCCACGACCTGCAGTGCCACCGGCAGGCCCGCCCGGGTGAAGCCGCAGGGCACCGTGGCGGCCGGCTGCTGCGAGAGATTGAACGGATAGGTGAACGGCGACCATTCCCACCATCGCGTGCGTCCCGTGCCGCGCGGCACTTCCGATCCGGCTTCGAAGGCGGTGACTGCCAGTTGCGGCGTGATGAGGAGATCGTACTCCCGATGCAGCAGGCACATGCGGCGTGCGAAGGCTTCGCGGCGCTGTTCGAGGCGACGGTATTCGAGAGCGCTCATGACGAGCCCCGGTGCGGCGAGATCGAGCAGCGGCGGGTCCACGAGGTTGCGTTGCTGCGGGCTCATCGGCTCGATCGCGAGTGCCAGTGCGACCGACCACAGCGGCTGCATGATGGCGATGGGGTCTTCGAGTTCGAGATCGAGTTCGTCGACCTCCGCGCCCAGCGCTTCGAACTGGCGCACACCCTGATCGACCAGGGCGGCCACTTCCGGCTCGACGTTCGCGTAACCTAGGGTGCGGCTGTAGGCGATGCGCAATCCGCGTGCGTCGCGCTCACCAGTGCGTGCGTACTCGGCCTCGCGCGAGGGCACGCGATACCAGTCGCGCGGGTCGTCGCGTGCGATCACGCGCAACATCAATTCTGCGTCACCGACCGTGCGTGCGATCGGCCCCTGGTGCCACAAGGTCAACGCGCCCGAATGCGGATGCACCGGGACGACGCCGAACGTGGGTTTGAAGCCGAACAACCCGCAGAAGCCCGCCGGGATGCGGATCGAGCCGCCGCCGTCCGTGGCGACGTGCAGGTGGCCCAGGCCCAGCGCCGCGGCGACGGCGGCGCCGCCGCTGCTGCCGCCCGGGGTAAGCCGCGCATCCCACGGATTGACGGTGATGCCGGAGAGCCGACTGTCGGTCACGCCCTTCCAGCCGAATTCCGGGGTGGTGGTCTTGCCGAGAAACACGGCCCCCTGTTCGCGCAGGCGCGCCACCGGCGGACCGTCTTCGGTCCAGGGCTGGTTCGGATCGATGGTGAGCGATCCGCGCCGCGTGGGCCACCCTTCGGTCACGATGAGGTCCTTCACCGTGGCGGGAATGCCGTCGACGCTGCCGGCGGGCGCGCCCTTCGACCAGCGCGCCTCGGATGCCCGGGCGTCCTTCAGTGCACGCTCCGCGTCCACCAGGACGAAAGCGTTGTAGATCGGATTCAACCGGTCGATCCGGTCGAGTGCCGCCTGCGCCGCTTCCACCGGTGATGCGCGGCGCATTCGGTACTGTTCGATCAGCTCTGCGGCCGACATCGACAACAGGTCTTCGGACATCGCTCGCTCCCCCGTGCAGGGATGAGGAAGGGCGTGGAAGGCGCATCACGCCTTCCGCCGCACCTGGTTTGAAATCGTTCTACCGTGTTCGGGCCCGCGCAAGCGCTGTGCTCGCGCGGGCCCGTTGCCTCAGGCTTTCGCCTTCTTCATCGCTTCCAGCACCGCCTCCGGTGCGATCGGCATGTGCCGCACCCGCGCGCCCACCGCGTTGTAGATCGCGTTGGCCACTGCCGGCGCCACGATCGTCGAAGCGGGTTCGCCGACACCGCTCGGATGGTGGTCCGACGCGATGATCGTGACGTCGATCTCCGGCACCTGCGCGAGCCGGATCGGCTGGTACTGGTGATAGTTGGACTGCTCGAAGCCGCCGTTCTTCAAGGTGAGCCGCTCGGACATGATCTGGCTCGCCCCCCACAACGCCGAACCGCGGATCTGCGCGTCGACGTTCTTCGGGTTGACCACGATGCCCGGATCCATGGCGATGGTGAGGCGGTTGATCGAGTAGGAACCCGTTGCCGGATCCACCGTCACTTCCGCGATACCGGCGACCCAGGTGGGACTCTGGCGCTCTTCCGCCGCGGTCACCGCGATGCCGAGGCCCGTGTTGGGCGGCAGGCGTCGCGTACCCCAGCCGGCCTTGCCTGCAGCCACCCGCAGGCAGTTCGCCAGGCGCAGCGCGCCGCCGACCGTCGCGGACTCGTAGTTGGGCCAGGAATTCTCCGAGGCCCAGGGCAGCGAGATCCACAGCCGGTCCATGTAGTAGTCCGACGGCGTGCCCGGCGGATAGCCGGTGTTGGGGATGCCGCGATTGCCGCCCTTGCCGTTCAGCATGGACAACCGGAACTCGAGCGGATCGCGGCCGGCGGCGTGCGCTACTTCGTCCATGAACGACTCGACCACGAAGATGTTGTACGAGTTGGACACGGTGCGCAGCGCGCTCGCCTGCACCGCCCACGTGGTGGTCTCGTGGTTCCAGGCCCGCACGCGGTGGTTCTTCACCTCGTACCAGTGATCGCTGCCGCCGATGGACCATTGGTCGATGTCCTGGTTCTTGCCATCCACGGAATCGAGCTGCAGCCAGTCGGAGCCGTACTTCTTGCCCACGCCGAAGCGCGCCCCCATCCAGCCGCACACGATGTCCTGGTTCATGGCCATGAGCTTGCCGTCGCGAATGCCGGCCTTGAGCTTGTGGTAAGTCGGTGTGCGCGCGAAGCTGGTGGCGAAGTTCGATTCGCGTGTGTGAATGAGTTTCACCGGCCGGCCCACTTCCTTGACGCACCACGCGGCCGCCAGGATGTCGTCGTAGTCCTGCTTGCCGCCGAAGCCGCCGCCCACCAGGTACTGGTGCACGAAGATCTTGAGATCTTCCGGCTTCTTCTTGAGCACCGTGGCGAGGTAGCCGGTCAGCGTCATGCGCGCGAACGATGTGCTCTGGGTGCCGATGTGCACGTGCCATTCGCCGTTCGCCATCTGCACCGTGCAGTTGAGCGGCTCCATGGTGGCGTGGCAGATCATGTCGGTGGTGTACTCCATCTCCAACGTCTTCTCGGCCTCCGCGAAGCCCTTGTCGACGTCGCCCTCCAGCACCCACGCGGCACTTTCCTTCTCGTTCTTCGAGAGGTCCTTGTACTGGGCGAGCAGGGTCGGGGTGTCGAGAGCGGCGTAAGGCCCGGCGTCGTACTTCACCTTGAGCGCCTTGGCCGCCTTCATGGCGGTCGGATACTTGTCGGCGACCGCCACCACCCAGCCGGTGCACTTGCCCATCGCTTCCTCGATCTTCACCGCCTTGATGAAGCCGGGGATCTTCTTCGCCTCCGAGTCGTCGATGGACACCACTTTCGACGAATAGCGCGTGCGCGGGATGACCAGGGCGCCGTAGACCATGTTGGGCAGGAACACGTCGATGCCGTACTTGGCCTTGCCGTTGGTCTTGGCCGGGACGTCGAGCGAGGCCACCGACTTGCCGATCAGCGAGTACTGATCGCGCGACTTGAGCGCGATGCCCTTGAAGTCGGCCGGGTAGGCAAACTTCTTGTCGATGGTCACCTTCTGCAGGATTTCGCCGTACGTCACCGACTTGCCGGTCGATTTCTGCACGACACGGCTGTCCTTGGCGTAACACCCGCCGGCATCGACGCCCAGCACCTTCGCGCCGGCTTCGATCAGCGCCATGCGGCCAGCGGCGCCGGCCCGCGAGATGCGATCGAACTCCGTCGTGATGCTGCCGCTGTTCACGGTGTACGCGAGACCGTACACGGCGAAGTTCGCGACGCTCTCGAGGGGTGTATCGAGCCGCACGTCCGCCCACTTCACTTCGAGTTCGTCGGCAATGACCTGGGCGAGACCGGTGCCGATGTGCTGGCCCATCTCCGCCTTGACGATGTGCATCGTGGTCTTGCCATCCGGTGTCATGGTGAACCAGATGGACGGCGTGAATGCGGCGGTACCGGCGGCGGCCGCGTCCTTCGACGCGAGGCCGGGAAGCCCGATGCTCAGGAAGCCGCTGCCGGCGACGACGGTGGAACGCACCAGGAAATCGCGGCGCGTCATGCCTTGTTGAGGTGTCTTCATGTCGCCCATGGTTCAGGCCTCCTTCGCAAGTTGCGCAGCGCGGTGGATGGCGGTGACCATGCGCGAGTAGGTGGCACAGCGGCACAGGTTGCCGTTCATGTGCTGCACGATCTGCTCGGTGGTCGGATTCGGATTGACGGCGAGCAGGGCGGCAGCCTGCATGATCTGACCCGACTGGCAGTAGCCGCACTGGGGGACTTCATGTTCGATCCAGGCGCGCTGCACCGGGTGCGCATCCGAAGGATCAAGGCCTTCGATGGTCGTGATGACCGCGTTGCTGTCGACGTCACCCAGCTTGACCTGGCACGAACGTACCGGCAGGCCGTTGATGTGGACGGTACAGGACCCGCAGTACCCGCCGCCGCAGCCGAACTTCGTGCCGGTGAGTCGGAGATCTTCGCGGATCACCCACAGCAGCGGCGAATCCGGTGGTGAATCGGTGAAATAGCTCTGACCGTTGATGCTGAGTTGCGGCATGGCTGCAATCCCTCCTGGCGAGTGGCGAAACGATCCTTAGCCCGGCGAGCGTTGCCCGGACCAATCCCTAGCTGAGCGCGCGATCGTCGCGGAAGGAAAGCCCGGGGAGCCTTCCGGATCGAGCGCGCGTTCACCCATTGCTGCTGACGACTTCGTCATTTCGGCGACAGGTGCTGGCCTGCCATGAAGTTGCTGAAGGAAGCCTCGGCCACGCGGTACCACTGGTACTGTGCGTAGCGGAACGGCTTCCACGATTGGTAGAAGCGCCGGAAGACCGGATTGGTCGCGGCTTCTTCTTCGTAGAGTTCGTTGGCGGCCTTCAGTGCCGCGGTCATCACATCCTTCGGATACGGATGCAGCTTGACGCCCTCCTGCACCAGACGCGCGAGCGCCGGCGGGTTCTTCGCGTCGTACGCGGCAACCATGCGGACGTTGGCTTCCGCGGCGGCGGTCTCGAAGGCTTCGCGGTAGGCCGGCGGCAGGCCGGCCCATTCCTTCAGGTTCACGATGAACGAGAGGCAGGACGACCCTTCCCACCAGCCGGGAAAGTAGTAGTGGGGGGCGACGCGAAAGAAGCCCAGCTTCTCGTCGTCGTAGGGGCCGACCCATTCGGCGGCGTCGATGGTGCCGCGCTCCAGGGCCGGGTAGATGTCGCTGCCCGGGATGCTCTGAGGGACCGCGCCGAGGCGCGCCATGATCTCGCCGGCGATGCCGGGGATGCGCACCTTGCGGCCGCGCAGGTCGGCGACACTGCCCACCTCCTGCCGCCACCAGCCGCCCATCTGCGCGCCCGAGTTGCCGGCCGGGAAATTGATGGTGTTGTGTTCCTTGTAGAGCTCGCGCGTGAGTTCGAGGCCGCCGCCGTAGTACAGCCACGCGTTCTGCATGCGCGAGTTGAGGCCGAAGGGCAGCGCGCTGTCGAAGGCGAACGCCTTGTTCTTGCCGATGTAGTAGAAGCCCTGGGTCTGGCCGCACTGCACGGTGCCCTGTCCGCACGCGGGCAGTACCTCGAATCCGGGCACGATCTCGCCCGCGGCGAACACGCGGATCTCGAACTGACCATTGGTGATCGCCTTCACGCGCGCGGCGAGGTGCTCCGCCGCGCCGAAGATGTTGTCCAGGCTCTTCGGAAAGCTCGACGCCATGCGCCAGCGGATCGCCGGTTCGCCTTGCGCCCGTGCCGTAGTGGCCAGTCCCGCCCCCGCTGCTGCAGCACCGCCTGCCAGAAACGATCGTCGCTTCATCGCTTGTCTTCCGCCTTGTCGTCCGATCTGCCCGGTCCGTAGTGGATGAGGTCCTCCGGGCGCAACTCGAAGGTGCTGGGTGCGGACTCGAAGTCGTCGCTCACCGGAACCTCCAGGCGCATGGAGGAGGCGGCGCCATGACTACGATGCGTCACGCTGCCGATCTGCGGGAAGGCGATCATCAGCGCCACCATGACGAGCTGAATGCACACGAAGGGCACGGCGCCCCAGTAGATGTCGCCGGTGCGCACTTCCTTCGGTGCGACACTCTTCAGGTAGAAGAGGGCGAATCCGAACGGCGGATGCAGGAACGAGGTCTGCATGTTCACGGAGAGCAGCACGCCGAACCACACGAGGTCGATGCCGAGCTTCTCCGCCACGGGGGCCAGCAACGGCACGATGATGAACGCGAGTTCGAAGTAGTCGAGAAAGAACGCGAGCACGAACACCATCACGTTCACCACGATCAGGAACCCGAGCACTCCCCCGGGCATGCCGGTCAGGAGGTGTTCGACCCACAGGTCGCCGTTCACGCCGCGGAACACAAGGCCGAACAGCGTCGAACCGATCAGGATGAACATCACGAAGCAGGCGAGCTTTGCCGTGGTGCGCATCGACTGACGCAGCACCGACAAGGAGAGCCGCTTGCGTAGTGCTGCGAGCACGAGGGCCCCGCACGCCCCCATCGCACCACCTTCCGTCGGCGTGGCGATGCCCAGAAAGATGGTGCCCAGCACGAGAAAGATCAGGACGACCGGCGGCACCAGCGACGACAGCACCCGGCGCCCGAGGTCCCAGCCGCGCAGCGTGCGCGCCGAGGCGGCCAGCGCTGGTGCCGAGGCCGGTTTCACGAAGCTCACGATCAGCACGTAGACCGCGTAGAACGCCATCAGCATCAGGCCCGGCACCAGCGCGCCGCGGTACAGATCGCCCACGGAGCGGCCGAGCTGATCGGCCATCACGATCAGGACGAGCGACGGCGGAATGATCTGCGCCAGCGTCCCTGAAGCGGCGATGACACCGCTGGCCAGCCGCTTGTCGTAACCGTGGCGCAGCATGATGGGCAGCGAGATGAGCCCCATCGCAATGACCGATGCCGCCACCACGCCGGTGGTCGCCGCCAGCAGCCCCCCCACGAACACCACCGAGTAGGCGAGACCGCCGCGTACCGTACCGAACAACTGGCCGAGCGTATCGAGCAGTTCCTCCGCCATGCCGCTGCGTTCCAGCACCAGCCCCATGAACGTGAAGAACGGGATCGCGAGCAGCGTGTCGTTCTGCATGATCCCGTACACGCGCTGCGGTAGCGCTTGCAGCAACTGCGGCTGCAGCAGACCCAGTTCGACGCCGACGAAGCCAAACAGCAGTCCCACCGCGGCCAGGGCGAATGCCACCGGATAGCCGAGCAGCAGGATCGCCACCAGGCCCGCGAACATCAAGGGCCCGATGTTCGCCACCAGCCAGGCGGTCAAGCGGTGCTCCCGTCACCGGAGGGTTCCTGCGAGGTAGCGGCATGGCGGTCGATCAGTGGTGCTCCCGGTAGCCGGTCCGCCAGCGCCGCCGTGAGCTTGATGGCCTGGGACAGGCCTTGCAGGAACAGCAACAGGAAGCCCACCGGGATCAGCAGCTTCGCCGGCCACAGTATCAGCCCGCCGGCTTGCAGCGAGACCTCGCGGCCCGCGAACGACGCGATGAAGTACGGCCAGCCGTACCACAGCATCAGCGCCGTGAGCGGTCCGAGAAAGCAGAGCGTGCCGAACAGCTCGACCTTGAGTCGTGTGCGCTCGGTCCAGCGAGCGTTGAGGATGTCGACGCGTACATGCTCGTTCTCGAGCAGTGTGTAACCGGCCGCGAGCAGGAACACGGCGGCGAAGAGATACCACTGCACTTCGAGGAACGCATTGGAACTCACGCTGAAGACCTTGCGCGAGATGGCGTTGGCTGCGCTCACCAAGGTCATCAGCAGCACCAGCCACGCCACGGCCAGACCGACACGACGGTTGGTCGCATCGATCGCACGGGAGAGGCCGATCCAGAAAGTCATCGGAGAGTCTGCGTCGCGGTAGTGTGTGGGGACGATCGTGATGTCGAAGGCTGCGAGCAGTGCGGCCGGAGTTCGAACACTACGCCGATCGCTGCCGAGGGGGACCCGTGCGTCGACTTGGTGCCGAGCGTCCTTGCTTCGCACCGTTGGCGTGCGTCGTTCGAACGCGGCGTTGCGCTGCTCGCGCCGTCGATTGTGTGGCGGTGGCAGGGCTGTCGCATCCGGCGAAGGGTGGAATCACCCGGCCCCGTTGGCGGGAGATCGACATCCCTCGAAAGTGGGAGATGCTGCGAGATGCGAGGCAACGGCGGCCCCCATCCCGACCTTCCCCCACCGCAGGTGGGGGAAGGGGCAGTGAATCCCCTCCCGCGGAAAAGCCGGCGCTGCGCTGCCTCCACACTCCGCCCTCCCGCGGCAAAGCCGGCGCTGCGCTGCCCCCACCCTCCGCCCTCCCCCGGCATAGCCGGCGCTGCGCTGCCCCCACCCTCCGCCCTCCCCCGGCAAAGCCGGGGGAGGGGACGTACTGCAGTACACCTCTTCCCCCAACTTCGTTGGGGGAAGGCCGGGATGGGGGCCCGCAGTTACGTGACTAGAACTTCACCAGCCCACGCCGCGCGGCCAGCGCCACGGCCTCGGCACGACTGGTGACATCGAGCTTCACGAACAGGCTTTTCAGGTGGCTCTTCACCGTGCTCTCGGTGATGAACAGTGCCTGGCCGATGGCACGGTTGCTCTTGCCGTCGGCCAGGAGTTTCAGGATCTGTTCTTCGCGGCCGGTGAGGGATTCGTCATGCACCCGCTGCGCGAGCCGTACGGCCACTTTCGATTGAAGATATGCCTCGCCCGAGTGCACGGCGCGAATGCAGCGGAACAGCTCCTCCGGCTCCACGTCCTTCAGCAGGTAGGCCTTGGCGCCCGCGCGCAAGCCCGCGTAGATGTCCTCGTCGTGGTCGAACGTGGTGAGCACGATGATGCCCGCGTGCGGGTCCTCGCCGCGGATGCGCTTGATCGCCTCGACGCCTTCCACTTTCGGCATGCGCAGGTCCATCAACACCACGTCGGGTCGCAGTTCGCGCCACAGCGCGATCGCTTCCTCACCGTCGCCGGCTTCGCCGACGACCGCGGTGTCCTCTTCCATGTTGATGATCGCGGCGAGCCCATGCCGTACCAGAGAATGGTCATCGGCGATCAGCACACGGATGCGTTCGCCGCGCCCCGGGCGCGGACGCGTGGATACGGCATCGGCGCGAGGCTCACGCACGTTCGAGGGCGCTCCGTGGTACGACGGTCTCCACCCGCGTGCCCTGGCGCGGGCGGCTCGTCACCTGCAACTTCGCGCCGATGCGCTCGGCGCGCTCGCGCATGCCGAGCAGGCCGAAGCCGTCGTGGTGGGCCGCCGGATCGAAGCCGACACCGTCATCGGCCACCCACAGGTGCACCGCGTCCGTGTCGAACGCGAGTGTGAGGGTAACGTACCGGGCCTCGGCATGTTTCAGCACGTTGGTCATGCTCTCCTGGGCGATGCGGAGCAGTTCGTTCTCGACGTCGGCGGGCAGCGGACAGCGGTCGCCTTCCACCTCGACCCGGCCCTCGAGCGCCTCGCTCGCTTCGAACCGACGCAACATCGCCTGGAGCGCCTCGACCAGGTCGACGCGCGGGACGACGTCGGGACGCAGCGCCCCCACCGACAGCCGCGCCTCGGCAAGTCCGCTCTGGGCGAGATTGCGCGAGTGTTCGATGTGCTGGGCGGCGAGTTCGACGTTGTCCTTCTTGAGTGCGCGATTGGCGGCCTCGAGGTTGACGATGACGCCGGTGAAACCTTGCGCGAGTGTGTCGTGGATGTCGCGCGCGATCCGGTTGCGCTCGCCCAGCACTGCCGCCTGCCTTGCCTGCTCCGAGAGGCGCGCCATCTGAACGGCGAGTGTGGCCTGACCGGCGAGGGCCTCGGCAAGGTAGATCTTGCTCTCCAGTTCCACCGGCTCCGCCTTGCTGCTGCGCACGCAGATCCAGCCGACGGTTTCCTTGCCGAGCACCATGGGCACCGTGAGCAGGGTCCGCACGCCGAGGGAATTGATGTACGCCCGGTTCTCCTCCGGCATGCCCGAGACTTCGTCGGACAGCACGTAGGTCTCGGCGCGGTCCATCGGAAACGTGGACACCGGCCGGCCGCCGACGGGCAGGGGGTGCAGCACTGCGGGGTGATGGGAATCCGCCGCGGGGATGATGCGGGCGTCGAGATACTCGAGATGCAGGCGGATCGACTTGGTGGCCGGGTCGGGGAACCAGAGCGTGCCGCCGACGCCTTGCATCTGCTGCACCGTCACCTTGAGGACGTGGCCGAGGAACTTGTCGAGGTTCGATTCCGCCGTCAGGAAGCCGAGCGACTCGATCAGCATCTCGGACTGGCCGCGGGCCAGTTCCGCGGCGACGCGGTATTGCACGACCTCCTGCTGCAAGGCGCGGTTCAGCCGGACGAGGTCTGCGGGGCTCGGGTCGGTGGCAACGGGAGAGGGTTCGAGGAGCACGGCTGGTTGCGTGTCGGGGTCAGGGGCTCATTATGAGAGGAAGACGGGTGTTGTGCGCGTTGCCCCCATCCCAGCCTTCCCCCACGCTGATCGCGTGGGGGAAGGAGAGGACTGCGACGATCGATACAGCCGATCGTCGAGGTCGAACGATGGCCCCCATCCCAGCCTTCCCCCACGCTGATCGCGTGGGGGAAGGAGAGGACTGCGACGATCGATA
>JAIEQG010000067.1 GCA_019747905.1 Burkholderiales bacterium | reverse complement strand
CCCGGCTCGCGCCGGGGGAAGGAGTGCCTGCGCTGCACTGCGCCGAGACTCATTGACCAGATGCACTCCTTCGCCTAGTTCCGGTGGGGCAGCTGCTGACGGAGTGCGCGTAGGGTTGTCGGCTGGCGGTTGTTGCGAGCCCCCATCCCAACCTTCCCCCGGCTCGCGCCGGGGGAAGGAGTGCCTGCGCTGCACTGCGCCGAGACTCATTGACCAGATGCACTCCTTCCCCCAGCAGCGCTGGGGGAAGGTCGGGATGGGGGCCGGCCTGGCCTCCGACGATCAGTTTCACCGATCGTCGCATTCCTCTCCTTCCCCCAGCAGCGCTGGGGGAAGGTCGGGCTGGGGGCAACGCCTACGCAACCATCCTCATCACATCTTCTTCCAATCCCCCGCCGCCTCGAACGCCGCCGCCGCGCGATAGATCGTCGCCTCGTCGTAGTGTTTGCCGACCAGCATCATGCCGATCGGCAGGCCGCCCACCAGGCCGCACGGCACGGTCATCGCGGGGTGGTGCGTGATGTCGAACGGGCAGGTGTTGCCGATCATCTCCAGCGCGCGCTGCACGTACAGCTCGCGGCTCGCATTCGGCGGCGGCAGCGGCGTGGGCTTCATCGGCATGGTCGGCATCACCAGCAGATCGTATTGACCCAACACGGCGTCATAGGCCTCGGTCACACGTCGCGCGAGATTGATCGCCTTGCCGTAGTAGTGGCTCCCGTGGTGCTTCTTGATGTACACGCCGAGCACGGTGAGCAGCTTGGTGGTTTCCGACAGTTCGTTGGCGCGCAGTTGCCAGCCGTGCAGCTTGTCGATGAGGCTGGTCACGTACAGATCCTGCCGGGACAGGCCGTAACCGTCGCCGAACATCATGGTCTGCGCGATGCCCTCGACCCCGATCGGCGTCCAGATGGCCGGCGCCACGAGGTGAGCCGGAATCGAGACTTCAGTGACCTTGGCGCCGAGCTTCTTCAGGAGTTCGATGCCCTGCTTTACCTTGGCGTCGGAATCGGATTCCGACTCCGGCCGCGCGAAGCCTTCCTTTACGACGGCGATCTTGAGGTCCTTCACGCCACCGTCGAGCAGCTTCGAGTACTTCACCTTCTTCGCCGGGCCGAACTGCCGCGGGTCGTAGCCGTCGTGGCCGGCCATGATCTCGAGCATCAGCGCGTTGTCCGCAACGGTCGCGGTCATGGGCCCGGTGTGATCGACGAAGATCTCGATCGGCATGATGCCGGTGTAGGGCACCAGGCCGTGCGTCGGCTTCATGCCGTAGATGCCGCACCACGAGGACGGCATGCGGATGGAACCGCCCTGGTCGCCGCCGATCGCCATGTCAGCCTCGCCGAGCGCCACGACGACCCCGCTGCCGGAGGACGACCCACCGGCGGAGTAGCCCATCTTGAGGGGGTTGTGCACCGCCCCCTTCGCGCCGGTGTGGCTGCCGCCGGAGATGCAGTAGGACTCGCAATGGGTCTTGCCCACGATCTCGGCCCCGGCGTCGAGCAGGCGGGCGACCACGGTCGCATCGATGTCCGGCACATAGCCTTCGAGGATCGAGTTGCCGTTCATCATCGGCACTCCGGCCACCATCACGTTGTCCTTCACCGCGACCTTCTTGCCCTTGAGCGGCCCGTTCGGCGCGCCCTTGATCGACGTCCGCACGTACCAGGCGTTGTGCTTGTTCTCCTGTGCCGTCGGAAACCATCCCGGGGTGCGCGGATACTTCACCGTCGGCAGGTAGTCGGGCAAGGCATCGACGACGTTGTAGGCATCGACGTTGCCCTTGAGCAGCCCGAGGTAGGACACGACATCCGCGTCGGAGAGCGCGAGGCCCACTTCGTCGGCGGCCTCGAGCAGTTGTTCGGGGGTGGGCATCTGGACAGCCATGGTGGTCTCCTCGGTGGTGGGTCGGTTGGAATCGTGGCCGGCGCGAACCGGCGGGCGTTCAGGGTGCGAGCAGGCGCACGAGCGCCGGGTCGTCGCGCACATCGTCCGACGGACCCTGGAGCGCGACATGTCCACGGTCCATCACATAGCAGTATCGAGCCACGCGCAATGCCATTTTCACATGCTGCTCCACGATCACCACCGCGATGGTGCGCGTGAGTTGCTCGAGGCACTCGGCGATCTCCTCGATCACGCCGTGCCACACGCCTTCGGTGGGCTCGTCGAGCATGAGCAGGTGCGGGCTGCCGAGCAACGCGCGGCTGATCGCCAGCATCTTGCGCTCGCCGCCCGACAGCGTGCCGGCCTGCTGGCCGAGGCGCTGCCCGAGCCGCGGGAACAGCTCGATCATCTCGTCGATACGCTGCTCGCCGCGCGGCGCCGCCATGGCACCGATGCGCAGGTTCTCCTTGACCGTGAGCCGGCCGAACACGCCATGCTCCTGCGGTACGTGGCCGATCCCACGGCGCACCCGCGCCTCGACCGGCATGCGCGTGCACTCGGACCCGTTGAACCGGACCGTGCCGCGCGCAGGCTTGAGATCGCCCGCGAGCGTCTTCAGCAGCGTGGTCTTGCCGGCTCCGTTGCGACCGAGAATCGCCACACCGCCGCGCGACGGCACCTTGAGCGCCACGTCGAAGAGCGCCTGGCTGGTGCCGTAGAAGGTGCACAGGCCATCGGCCTGCAGGAGGACGTCTTCAGCCATGGGCAAGATACGCTTCGCGCACCCGGGCGTCGTTCTGCACGTCGCTCGTCGCACCGCTCGCGACCACCTGGCCCTGGTCGAGCACGGTGAGCGAGTCGCAGATGTCCTTGATGAAATCCAGGTCATGCTCGACGATCAGGAGCGAACAGCGGGCCTTGATGGGCTGCAGCAGGTCGCCGGTGGCGCGGCGCTCCTGCGGGCTCATTCCTGCGGTGGGTTCATCTAGCAGCAGGAGCTTCGGCTTGCGCGACAATGCCATCGCGATCTCCAGCCACTGCTGTTGGCCGTGGGAGAGATATCCGGCCAGTTCGTCGCGCCGATCGGCCAGGCGAAAGCGCGTCAGCAGTTCCATCACTTCGTCGTGCAATGGCCGGCGCGAGCGCGAAGTGATCAGCGTGAACATCGTGTCGTGGGCCTGCAGGGCGAGCAGCAGGTTGTCGTAGACGGAGAGCTGGGGCAGGATCGCGGTGATCTGGAACTTGAGGCTCATACCGGCCCGCGACCGCTCCGGCGGGGTGGATCGGGTGATGTCGCGGCCGGACAGCGACACGGTGCCGCTGGTGGCCATTTCCGCGCCGGCGATGCACTTCAGCATGGTGCTCTTGCCCGAGCCGTTCGGGCCGATCAGCCCATGGAACTCATGATCGTGCACGACCATGTCCGCGCCGCTCAGCGCGGTCAGCGTGCCGTAGACCTTGGTGAGTCCGCGCACCTCAAGCAGGTTCATGGCCCGGCTTCGCCGCTGCGTTGTCGTCCCGCCCTGGCCGACCGAAGGATCCGACCCGCTCGCGATCGCTCACCAGCAGCCCGATCAGGCCGGTCGGACGGAACATCACGGTGCCGAGCAGCAGCAACCCCAGGACTATGGGCCAGCCCGTCTCGAGGAATGCGGTCACCGATTCGCCGAGCCACGAAAG
Source organism: Burkholderiales bacterium (assembly GCA_019747905.1). Lineage (GTDB taxonomy): Bacteria > Pseudomonadota > Gammaproteobacteria > Burkholderiales. The sequence continues at coordinate 9,705 of JAIEQG010000067.1, read as the reverse complement.
CTGCGGCAATGCATAGCTGATGAGCTCGATGATGCCCACACCCAGGACTGCACCGACCAACGTGCCCGAACCACCGAAGAGTACATACAGCACCACCTGGGTCGAGAGCACCGGTCCGAGCTGCCCGGGTCCGACGAAGCCTTCGTGGAACGCGAACAGCCCGCCGGAAACGCCGGCGATCAATCCGGCGAGAGTGAACACCACGCCCTTGTAGCTCTGGATCTGATAGCCGAAGAAGGCGATGCGACCTTCCTGCTGGCGGATGCCCGTCAGCACCAGGCCGAACTGCGAGCGCACCAGCAATCGCACCAGGACATAGGTCACCACCAGAATTGCCAACGCGATGTAGAAGAAGATCATGCCCTCTTCGATCTCGAAACTCCCCGCGGTCAACCGGGGCAGCGACGAGATACCGTTCTGTCCGCCGACCCACGACCAGCCGCGGGCAAGCCGCTCGACCGCGTAGGAGCCGGTGAGCGTGCCGAGTGCGACGAAGATCACCGATGGAATGCGCTTGCCGAAGATGACGATGACCGCCACGACGAACGCCAGCACCAACCCCACGATCGCGGCGGTGGGCATCAGGACGAAGATGGAGGTGACGCCCGACTTCGTTGCCAGCAGCGCCGTTACGTAGCCCGCCACACCGAAGAACAGCGCCTGCCCGAAGCTCATGATCCCGGCGTAACCCCACACCAGATCGAACGACAGCGCGAGCAGCGCGAGGATGCAGATCTTGGTGGCGAAGAGCACCCAGAATTCGTCCAGCACCCACGGCAGCGGCAGGGCGAGCACGAGCAGCGTGATCTCGATCACCGGCAGCACACGACGGAACGACCCGGGTTGGCCATTCATGACGCCACGGCCTCCCGGGGGCGGTACGACTCACCGTCACCGTGCCACGGATCCCCGCGTCCAACGGCATCGCGGGGATCGCTCGGCATGCTCGGGCGCATCGTCGTCACGATCGCGGCGCCGTTCAGCCCTTCATGCATTCGCGCGGATCCACCGGGCCTGCGCTCTTCTCGATGATCTCGTACTTGCCGTTCTTCGCCACGGCGATGTACATCGGCATCTTCACGTGCCAGGTGCCGGGCACCACTTCGCAGCCGCCGCCGGGCCCGTCCGCCAGCTTCGCCGTATCGAGTGCGGTCGCCACGTCGTCGCGCTTCACGCTCTTCGCAGCCTTGACCGCCTCGGCCCACAGGTTGATGCCGCGCCACATGCCCGTGGACGCACTGCCGGCCGTGAACGGGTTCTTGGTGCCGTACAGCTTCGTGTACTTCTCCTGCAGCTTGTTGCCGTAGGCGTCGTTCACCGCCTTGAAGTAGTCGAGGCAGCTCGCCAGGCCTTCCACCTCGTTGGCCGGCGTGATGTTGAGCGCGTTCTCGTCGTAGTACACGCACGCGAGCCTCCCGCCCTTTTTCTGGAAGCCGGCCTCGTAGAGCTGCTTGAAGAAGACCGGCGTGCCGGGCGGGATGGTGGTGTTGAACACGACGTTGGTGCCGCTCGACATGATCTTGCTCACCACGGCGCTGTACTCGTTGTGGTCCACGGGGAAATAGACTTCGTCCACCACTTCGCCGCCGCTCTTCTCGATCACCTTGCGGGCGTACTTGTTGAGCTCGTGCGGCCACACGTAGTCGGCCGAGGGCAGGTAGAACTTCTTGCCACCGTTCTTGATGAGCCACGGGATGAACGTGTCGCACTGCTGCGCCGGCGTCGGCCCGGTGCAGTAGAGATACTTCGTGCACTCGAGACCCTCGTACAGCTGCGGATAGATGTAGAGCGTCTTGCCGCGGTTGACGATGGTGTCCTTGATGGCGTTGCGCATGGAGCTGGTGATGCCGCCGAAGACGACGTCCACCTTGTCCTGCGTCACGAGCTTGCGCACCCGGGTCACGGCGAGCTGCTCGTTGCTCGCCGTGTCCTCGGCGAAGAGCTTGAGCGGCCGCCCGATCAGGCCTCCGGCCGCGTTGATCTCCTCGACGACCATCTTGGCGACGTTCAGATTCGGAATGCCGGCGTAGCCGATGGCGCCGGTCAGGTCGGTGGCGACGCCGACCTTGATCGGGTCTGCCGCCCATGCGCCCTTGGGGTTCAGCACGTAGCTGCCACCCCCGAGCGCGATCATGCCCGCGAGAGCACTGGAGCGTTGCAGGAACAGCCGGCGCGCCTCGGATTCCAGGTGCCGCTTGTGATCGTCGTGGCTCATGGTTCATTTCCTCCAGGTCGAGAGAAGGCCTTCCGGCCGGAACTTCACGATGACGATTGCGATGACGAATACGAGCAGGTCGGCCACCACGGGCTTGATGACCCAGGGCAACGCCGCGCTCGATGCGCCGACGAGTGCCGCGCCGGCGATGGAACCCTCGAAGCTGCCCATGCCGCCGAGCATGACCGCGAGGAACGACTTGATGAGGAAGGGCACTCCCATGTCCGCGCTGATCGAGTACATCGGGACCATGAGGCCACCCGCCAGACCGGCGAGCGCGCTGCCGAAAGCGAAGGTGGCGGCGTAGACGCGGTTCACGGCGATGCCGGACGCGCGGGCCAGTGCCGGATTCTCCAGCGCGGCTCGCACCTGCAGCCCGAGCTTGGTCTTCGTGAGCAGCAGCCAGCACAGCACCATCACGATGCCGGTGATGACGATGACCGCGGTGCGCCATTGCGAGATCGACACCTCGCCCAGCACGAAGGAGCCTGCGAGCGGCGCATCGACACTGTGGAAGCGACCGCCGAGCAGGGCCCGCACCGCCTCGCGCAGGGCGAGCGCGATGGCATAGGTGCCGAGCATCGCCACGATCGGGGCGCTGTAGAAACGCCGGATCGCGATGCGCTCGAGGACCAGTCCGACCAACGCGACGACGAAGGGCGCGGCGATCATCCCGGCCCAGGTCGGGATGCCGTTCTGCTGGAACGCGTAGACCGTGTAGGCGCCGAGCAGCGCGAACTCGCCGTGGGCGAAGTTGAAGATGCCCATCATGCTCGCGATGACGCCGAGGCCGAGCACCACCAGCACGAAGATCGCGCTGTAGGCCAGGACGTCGAAGAAGAACGGTACGGCGCTCAAGTGTTGATCCAGCCCGAACGAAGTGCCGATTGCGGATCGCAGAAACCGTGCCCAGTGTGCCGCTCTCCGCAGCGAGGCGTCCTGCCGCGGAAATACAAGGCTAAACCAGCACGCGCGTCGCCAGCAAGCTACGGCGCTTCGCGCTCGAAGAGTGCGCCCCGCAGACCGGGCGCACTGTTCTGGGGAGGAAAGACGCGCGGCAACGTCCCGAGCTTCGCGCGGATCCTCCCTCTTTGGAGGGAGGATCCGATCACTCTTTTCGCGGCTAGCGCAGCAGGTACTTCCGCGACAACGGCACCTTGGTGACCGGCTCGACCCACAGCCGCTTGCCGTCCGCCCAGCAGTCGAAGGTCTGCGGGTCCACTTCGATGCGGGGCAGCGCCGCGTTGCGGACCATGTCCTGCTTGCGCAGTTTGCGCACGCTGGCGATCGGCAGCCATGGCTTCTGCGTGTCGAGCTTGCGTCGGGCTCCGGACTCGAGCGCGAGCCGGCTCACGAAAACGGCCGACAGCGCGTTCTTCGCCCGGCCGAGCGCTCCCCACATGGGCCGCTGCACCATGGGCTCCGCCATGAAGATGCTGCCGTTGCCGTCCCCCATGATCGACCAGGCGACGAACCCGCCCTTGATCACGAGGAAGGGCTTGATGCCGAAACTCGCTCGGGGCCAGATCACGAGATCGGCCATCCGCCCGGGCTGGATGGATCCGACGTGGGCATCGATGCCGGCTGCAATCGCGGGGTTGACCGTGTACTTGGCGACATAGCGCTTGATGCGTTCGTTGTCGGCACGGCCGGTCTTCTCCTCGGCGAGCCGTCCCACACGATCCTTCATCGCCGACGCGAGCTGCCAGCACTTGGCTACGTTCTCGGCGAGCCGGCCCATGCCCTGCGTGTCGGTGGCGAAGATGGAGATCGCCCCCATGTCGTGCAACAGATCCTCGGCCACCATCGTCTGGGGCCTGACGCGCGCCTCGGCAAAGGCGACGTCCTCCGGGATGCCGAAGTTGAGGAAGTGCGCGAGCATGGTCATCGGCACGCCCTCGTTCAGGCCCGCCGGCGTGAACGGGTTGGTCGGGTTGGTCGACGATGGCAGCACGTTGGCATAGCCGTTGACGCGCACCAGGTCGGGCGCGTGACCGCCGCCCGAGCCCTCGGTGTGATACATGTGGACAGTGCGTTCCCCGATCACCGCCATCGTGTCTTCGCAGAAGCCGAACTCGTTGATGGTGTCGGTGTGGATGTGGACCGAGAAATCGTTGTGGTCGGCGGCGATCAGCGAACCATCGAGCACGGCAGGCGACGCGCCGTAGTCCTCGTGGATCTTCACGCCCAGTGCGCCACCCGCCACCGACTCCTCGACCGCGCCCCGGTCCATGCAGCCGCGGCCGAGGAAACCGAAGTTCAGGGGAAATTCGTCCGCACCCTGGATCAGCCGCCCGAGCACGTTCGGCCCGGAGCAACTCACGTCGAAGTGCGGCCCGGGCGTCATGCCGATCATTGTGGTCGTACCGCCCGCGAGCGCATGCCAGCATTGCTGCGGCGAAATGAAATGCGCGTGCGCCTCGACAGCGCCGGCGGTGACGATGAAACCGTCGGCGTGGACGACCGTGGTATTGGGACCACAGCGCAGGCGTGGATCGACTCCGTCCATGATCTTGGGGTTGCCGGCCTTGCCGATGGCGACGATCCGGCCGTCGCGAATGCCGATGTCGGCCTTCACGATGCCTGCCACGGCGTCGATGATGGTGGCGTTCTGCACCACCATGTCGAGCGCGCCGGAGGCATAGGTACCGGTCGGTTCGAAGCCTTCGCCGTCGCGCATCACCTTGCCGGCGCCGGTGGTGAGTTCGTCGCCGTGATGGGTGAAGTCGTGCTCGATTTCGGCGAGCAGCGAGGTATCGCCGAGCCGGACGAGATCGCCACGCGTAGGACCGTAGAGATTGTTGTAGGCCGTGCGGGAAAGAGTCGTCATGTCAGTGCGATACTCGTGGTCGCGATTGGCGAGCGGCCGGCGCAGCCGGGGCGCACAGGCGCCCTTCCGCAAAGCCGCGAGGTGGTTGCCGCCGGGCCGCCCCAAGGCACTGACGCGCCTCCTCTGGGTGCAGCGAACGCAGCAAGCGTGGGGGCAGTTTCATCCTAGGCTCCCTGGTAGCCGCGGCTGCGCGCGCGCTCGAGGGCCGCGGTCTTCACGGCCGGGTCGTGGATCGAGCCTTCGGTGAGATTCGCGAAGCCGTGCACGTCACCGGTGCCGCCGATGGCGACCAGATCCACCCGGATCGGGATGCCGGGTTCGAACCGCATGCCGGTGCCGGAAGGCCGGTCGAGCCGCATGCCGAACGCCGATTCGCGGTCGAACCGCAGCGCCCGGTTCACTTCGAAGAAATGCGCGTGGCTGCGTACCTGGATTGCACGATCGCCCGTGTTGAGCACCTCCAGCGTGATTCGCCGGCGGCCGGCGTTGAGCTCGACGTCGGCGTCGGCCGCTATGATCTCGCCGGGGGTCGGCTCGTCGGGGGCGGGTTGCGAGCCGGGTTTCACCGGATCGAACAGCACCACGAGCTTGGTGCCCTCCGCCATCGACGCTTCCAGGGCGATGAAGGGGATCATCCCGCCGACGCCGGGCTCCACGTCGTCGGTGGTCAGCAGTTGCCCGCCGAAGTTCACCAGTTCGGCATGAGACAGGCCTCGGCGTGCCGCGGTCAGCGTTTCGTCGGTGATCAGCGCCACGGCCTCGGGATGGCTCAGGCGGATTCCCTGTGCGCGATAGCGGCGGGCAAGCTCGGCAGCGGTGAAGATGGTGAGGCGCTCGAGTTCGGTGGGCGTGAGATTCATCATCGCGGTCTCCTCAAGGTCTGGGCATTCGGCCTTCGCGGCGCGCAGTTTCCGTGCCGAACGGCGATGTTGAACCAAACGCCCGCGGATACAAGCATCGAGCGCGGGGTTCGGCCCGAGGGCCTGCGCGCGCACGCTTCAGGACGGTGCTGCACGGACTTGCATGCACCGGGCCGGTGAACGGCGACTCGTCGCCAGCGCTCGGCGGGGCAGAGCGTGCTTGCGCAAAGATGGGTTGAGGCATCGCATCGCTTCGCGGATACTGCGCCATTGTGCAGTCGAGGAGCGTTCGCTTGGGTTCCCGGATTCACGTCTACAAAGGCACCACGATCACCGTCACCTGGGACGCCGCCATGTGTATCCACGCGGCCGAGTGCGTGCGCGGGCTGCCCAAGGTGTTCGACACCTCGCGCAAACCTTGGGTGGACGCAAACGCCGCCAGCGCGACGGCGATCATGGGTGTCATCGAGCGCTGCCCATCCGGGGCCCTCAAGTACCAGTTCGGCAACGGCGCGAAATCCGAGCGGCCCGCCAAGACGAACACGATCACCGTCACGACCGACGGGCCGTTGCACGTGCGCGGTGAGCTCGAGATCGTGCGCGGCTCCGACGGCAGCGTGGTCGCGAAAGACACGCGCGCGGCGCTGTGCCGCTGCGGGCAATCGGCCAACAAGCCGTTCTGCGACCGCTCTCATGCGAAGACGGGTTTCTCCGAGCTCGGCGTGGTGACCGGTCCCGCCGACGTGAAACCGGCCGCCGAGCCCGCCGGTGGCTCGGGTCTCAGGATCACGTTGCGCCCCAACGGCCCGCTACGGCTCGACGGCGAGATGCAGATCTTCGACGGCGGCGGCCGCCTCGCGTGGCAAGGGCCGGAGACCGCGCTCTGTCGCTGCGGTGCATCGAAGAACAAGCCGTTCTGCGACGGCAGCCACCGTGAGGCGGGGTTCGTCGCGGAATAGATTGTTACACCTGTAAACGGTCCCTGCCCGTTGACGCGGTTGTATTCGGGACGCTGCTTGGCTACCGTACCGGCAAGGCCGGACATAACAACGAGGAGCCCGCAGTGAGGATCTCGATGTCACCGAAAATCCGCCGTGCGACGCTGACAGTCGCCATCGGGACTTTAGCCTGTGCCGGCGTCGCGCTGGGTGTGGACCCGACCGGCGCACTGGAAGAAGAGGAACTGTCGGCCGGCGCGCTTACCGTCGCCAAGTTCGACGAGCATGCGTTCGACCAGGCGCCGAACGGCATGGGCTACAAGCCGCTCGAGAAGTTCATGCGCGGCCGCCACCACTTCAACCAGCGCTGGGTGCAGTTTCCCTCCATCGGTGGCGACTGGGGCCTCGGCCCCACGTTCATCACCAACAAGTGCGTGAACTGTCACGTGCGGGCCGGCCGCGGCGCGCCGCCGGAAAAACCGGACGAACAGGTGATGGCCGTGCTGGTGCGCCTCAGCATCCCCGGTGAAACCGAGCACGGCGGCCCGAAGCCGCATCCGGCCTACGGCGATCAGATCCAGAACCAGGGCTTGATGGGTCAGGACCGCGACGACACCTTCCTGGGTGATCGCGTGCCGCCTGAAGCCGAGGTGTTTCTCGACTGGGAGACCAGCACGGTCACCATGGCCGACGGCGAACAGGTGGAACTGCGCAAGCCCAAGGTGCGCTGGGGCAAGCTGTGGTTCGGCCCGCTCGGCGACGACACCATGATCTCGCTGCGCATGGCGCAGCCGATCCAAGGCCTGGGTCTGCTCGAAGCCGTGCCCGAGGAAACCATCCTCAAGATCGCCGAGGAACAGAAGGCCCTCGGCTTCAATGGCCGGCCCAACTACGTGCGCGACGACATCAACAAGAAGACCTCGCTCGGGCGATTCGGCTGGAAAGCCAATCAGCCGAGCGTCGGGCAGCAGATCGCGAGCGCCTATGCCGGCGATCTGGGCGTGACCTCCGACCTCTACCTCGAACAGAACTGCCCGGGCCCGCAGACCGATTGCGCCTATCAGCCGCCGGGCAACCAGCCCGAGTTGATCGAGAGCGACTGGCTCGAGATCACGTTCTGGGAGCAGGGCCTCGCCGTGCCGGCGCGACGCAACGTGAAGGACCCGAAGTTCAAGCAGGGCGAGAAGCTCTTCGTCGATGCGAAGTGCGCCGTGTGCCACGTGCCGGAGTTGCGGACTGCCGAAAAGGTGCCGCATTTCAAGATGCTCGAGAACCAGAAGGTGCGCGCGTACACCGACCTGCTCCTGCACGACATGGGTGAAGGTCTGGCGGACAATCGGCCGGATTTCAAAGCCGGCGGCCGGGACTGGCGCACGCAACCGCTCTGGGGGCTGGGACTCACCAAGATAGTCCTGGGGACAGGCGCCACGCCGATGCTGCACGACGGCCGCGCACGCAATGCGACGGAGGCGATCCTCTGGCACGGTGGTGAAGCGGACGTGTCGCGCGAAGCGTTCAGGAACATGCCGAAGGCGGACCGGGAGGCACTCCTCTTCTATCTGGAGTCGATCTAGCGTTCGGGGGGCGCGGCGCGATCGCAGCCCTCGAACCGCCGGAGCAACCCGCCGTCCCGCGCTCCATGACCTCGCGCCCGTGCCCATGAACCAGGATCGGCAGCGCCATGGGATGAAGGTATTCGGCTGGATTGCCGGCATCGCCCTCGCCCTCGCGATCACCACCTACATCGCGTTCCAGGTCAGTCCCTGGCCGGCGGTACTGCTGATCCGCCTGGTGTTCGACAAGGGCGCGACCGATGCGTCGCAGGCACTCGAGAAGCACGTGCCGGCCAGCATCGTCGAGCATCGCGACCTCCGGTACGACGCCAAGGACCCCGACGCCCTGGTCGACGTCTTCTATCCGAAGGAGATCGAGGGCAGCGACAGACCGCTGCCGACGATCGTCTGGATCCACGGCGGCGGATGGGTCTCGGGTACCAAGGGCCAGATTGCCAACTATGCGAAAGTGCTCGCGCATCGCGGTTTCACCGTCGCCAGCGTCGACTACACGATTGCCCCGCGGGGCACGTACCCGACGCCGGTCCGACAAGCGAATGCGGCGCTGGCGTTTCTCACGAGCAACGCGAAGCAACTGCACGTGGATCCGTCGTCCTTCGTCCTCGCGGGTGATTCGGCGGGATCGCACATCGCGACGCAACTGGCGAACACCATCGTGTCACCCGCCTACGCATCGGCACTCGGAATCCTGCCGTCGCTGCAGCGATCGCAGCTGCGGGGAATGGTGCTCTTCTGCGGGGCCTACGATACGAAACGGATCAACCTCGAGGGCCCGTTCGGCGGGTTTCTGAGGACCGTCCTGTGGGCCTACAGCGGCAGCAAGGATTTCGGGACGAATCCGCGGTTCGCCACCGCTTCGGTGATCGATCATGTGACCGGGGACCTTCCGCCTGCATTCGTCTCGGCCGGTAACGCGGACCCGTTGCTTCCACAATCGAAGGCATTGGTCGAGAAGCTGCGCGGACTCGGCGTGCGCGTGGACAGCCTCTTTTTTCCCGACGACTACACACCGCCTTTGTCGCACGAGTATCAGTTCGACCTCGATGCAGATGCGGGACGATTGGCGCTGGAGCGGGCGATCAGGTTTCTCACGAATCTGGTGGGGGAGTAGGGCCTCCGTTGTTTGCCCCCATCCTCCCGACCTTCCCCCGGCATAGCCGGGGGAAGGAGCCCGTCAGCGGTGCTGGGGAGCCGTCAACCGCTTCACGCCTTGCACATACCGCTCCAGCGTCTGCGACAGCACGCCGCGCGGGATCATGATCTCGATCAACTGGAACTGGCCACGACG
>JAIEQG010000048.1 GCA_019747905.1 Burkholderiales bacterium | reverse complement strand
CTGATGAACTACGAAGGCGTGCGCCTGAACACCGGCAGCCCGCAGCCGATCCAGAAGGAAGCCGTGTATCGCATCGACGCCCCGGGCAAGGTGGAGAAGGTGGCCGAAGAACCGTTCAAGCCGAACGGCCTGTGCTTCTCGCCGGACTACAAGAAGGTGTACATCGCCGACACCGGTCTGTCGCACTACCCCAACGCGAAGAGCGTGATCTGGGTGTACGACGTGAACGGCAAGAAGCTCACCAACGGCAAGGTGTTCGCGAGCATGGAGATGGACGGCAAGATCGGCTTTGCCGACGGCATCCGCTGCGACGAGGACGGCAACGTCTGGGCCGGCATGGGCTGGGTCGGCGACGGCTACGACGGCGTGCATTGCTTCTCGCCCGACGGCACCCGCATCGGGATGATCCGCATGCCGGAGATCATCTCCAACGTGTGCTTCGGCGGTACGCACCGCAACCGTCTGTTCATGACGGGTTCGACGTCGCTGTACGCGGTCTACGTGGAAACCAAGGGCGGCACGATCACCTGATCGTTTGCCCTGCGCGGAACGAACGGCCCGCCTCGGCGGGCCGTTTTCTTTGGTGGGTGCGGGAGCACATCAAGTCGGGTATAACCCGACCGGTTCGCCGTATCCCGCTTGCCATGCATCCCTCGACTCCCCTCCTCGCCACCCTCGCCGTCGGTCTTTCCGCGGCAGCCGTCCTCGGTTACATCGCGGCGCGCCTGCGCCTCCCCCCCATCGTCGGATACCTGCTGGCGGGCATCCTCGTCGGGCCGTTCACGCCCGGGTTCGTGGCCGACACCTCGCTTGCACCGGAGCTGGCCGAGATCGGGGTCATCTTCCTCATGTTCGGCGTGGGGCTGCACTTCTCGTTGGCCGACCTGGCGCGCGCGTGGACGGTAGCCGTCCCCGGCGCCGTCGCGCAGATCCTGGCGGCGACCGCGCTCGCCATCTTCGTCACGCACCTCTGGGGTTGGTCCTTCGAGGCGGGGCTCGTGTTCGGACTCGCGCTGTCGGTCGCCAGCACCGTGGTGCTGCTCCGGGCGCTGGAAGCTGCCGGCACATTGGGCACGCGCTACGGACAGATCGCCGTCGGTTGGCTGGTGATGGAAGACCTGGTGATGGTCATCGTGCTGGTGCTGCTGCCGTTGTTCGCCGCGATCCGAGGCGGCGATTCCGAGGTCACCTGGAGCAGCGCGATTCCCGATCTCGCCGTCGCATTGGCCAAGGTCGGGGCATTCGCCGTGCTGATGTTCGTGGTGGGCAGCCGCGTGGTGCCGATCGTCATCGACCTCTTCGAGAAGCAGAAGTCGCGCGAGCTATGCATCCTGGTGGGGCTGACCATCGCGCTGGGCATCGCCTATGCCGCATCGGCATTGTTCGGCGTCTCGTTCGCTCTCGGCGCATTCCTGGCCGGCATGGTGCTGCACGGATCCCACAACGGCCAGTGGGTAGGCGAGGAGCTCGAGGCATTCCGAGGGACGTTCGCCGTGCTGTTCTTCGTCGCGGTCGGCATGGCGTTCGATCCGAAGATCGTGGTGGAGAGCCCCGTGCACCTGCTGGCCACTCTCGGCATCATCATTCTCGGCAAGTCCGTCGCAGCCATCCTCATCGTGCTGGCACTGCGCCAGCCCCTCGCCCTCGGCTTGAAGATCGCGGCGTCGCTCGCGCAGATCGGCGAGTTCTCCTTCATCCTCGGTGCCATGGGAGTGTCGCTCGGCCTGCTGCACGTGGAAGGTCAGGGTCTCATCCTCGGCGGCGCGCTCGCCTCGATCGTGCTGCATCCGTTCGTGTGCCGCGTGGCGTCCTCGGCGGCGAAACGGCTAGAGCCGAAGGCCGCACCCGCCACCTGAGTAGCGTTACGATTCCAAGGTCCCGTCCGAAGGACCGCCCATGACGACACAGGTTGTGCCGATCCGCCAGGTTTCGCCCACGCAGCCGCTGCACTGGCTCGCACTCGGCTGGCGCGATTTCCGGCACGCGGCCTGGCCCAGCGGCTTCCACGGCTTGGTGGTCGCCACCGGCGGTGTGCTGATTCTCGCGCTGGCGTTCCAGTTCACCGCCTTGCTTCCCGGCGCGGTGTCCGGCTTCGTTCTCGTCGGTCCCATCCTGGCCACAGGTCTCTACGACATCAGCCGCCGCCTCGCCGCCGGCCAAACGCCACGCCTCGAGCACGTCTTCGGCGCCTGGAAGAAGGGAACGCGGCCGCTCATCTGGTTCGGCGTGCTGCTCATGATCGCGGGTACGCTCTGGGTGCTGGTGTCGGTCATGCTTTTCGGCCTGTTCGTGAAAGCGCCCATCGAGAGCTTGTACGCATTCGTGCGCTACGCCGTGCAACAGCAGGGAGATCTCCTGTTCAGCCTCTGGTTGCTCGCGGGCGCACTCGGTGGCGCGGTCGTGTTCGCGGCCACCGCGGTGTCGGTGCCGCTGCTGCTCGACCGCGAAACGGACCTGCGCTCGGCCATCCTCACCAGCGTCCGTGCGGTGGGCGACAACCCGGTCGCGATGACCCTATGGGCGATCGTCATCATGGTGGCGACGGCGCTGTCGCTCGCCACGGCGATGCTCGGCTTCATCTTCGTCGTGCCGGTGATCGGCCACGCCACCTGGCACGCGTACCGTGATCTGGTGGATGCGAGCGCGCTGCCGGTACGGCGCTAGCGCCCGATGTCATTTACCGAGGAACAGGTGTCCGAGTTCGGTCTCACCTTCGGGCTGGCCGGCTTCATCATCTTCATGCTGTTCGTCATCTGGAACCTGGCCAAGGAGTCGAAGGCCGGCCGGTTCGGCACGTTCATCCTGTTCTTCGTGCTGGCGTTCGGGATGCTCGGCTTCATCGTCAAGACCGTGCTGCAATACGTCATGGAGAAGTAAGCCGTCCGTCCAACTTTTGGATGCGGCGCCTCCTCGACGTTGGCGCAAGCGATGGAGGTCGTGATCAGGGAGGATCCGCCGTCGCCGCCATGGCCGGCTTGGCCTGCGTCTTGGGCAACAAAATGATGGTCAACGCACCGAGCAGCGCCAATGCCGCCAGCGCAAAGAATGCCGCCCCGCTCGCGCCGCCGGCGGCAGTCCGAACGGTGCCGATCAGATCCGGACCGAAGTACCCGCCGAGGTTGCCGACCGAATTGATCCAGGCGATGCCCGCCGCGGCAGCGGTGCCTGACAGGAAAGCCGTCGGCAACGACCAGAAAGTCACGACACATCCCGCCCAACCCATCGTGACCATGGTCAGCGCGATGATCGATACGATGGGCGACTTGTGCGCCACGGCCAACAGGAGCAGTCCGGACATAACCAACAGCATGCCGCCTGCGCAATGCCATCGGCGCTCCCCGGTGCGATCCGAGTGGCTGCCCCAATAGATCATCGACGCCACACTCGCGCCCCACGGAATCATGCTGATGAGCCCTACCTTGAGCAGATCCTTCTTGTCGATGCCCAGTTCCTGGATGATGGTCGGCATCCAGAACCCCACCGCGTAGAAACACGTGGCCAAGGCAAAGTACACCCAAGCCAACGCCCACACTCGACCGTCCTTGAAAGCGTCGGCAAAGCTGTGCTTGCCGCTCAGGCTGCTCTTGCCGGCGTTGTCCTGCTCGATCCGCTGCACCAGCAGGTCGCGCTCTTCCGCTGCGAGCCATTTGGTGGTCTTCGGTCCGTTGGGCAGGATCGCGAGCACCATGGCACCGATGATCACGGACGGCATGCCTTCGAGCAGGAACAGCCACTGCCAGCCGCGCCAGCCGTTGACGCCATCCATGAACTGCATGATGGCGCCCGACACCGGGGAGCCGATCAACTGGGCCATGCCGATGGCCGTCATGAACAGGGCCACCATCTTGGCGCGCCGTGCGCCGGGAAACCAGTACGTGAGATAGAGGATCACGCCGGGAAAGAAGCCCGCCTCCGCCACCCCGAGCCAGAAGCGCAGGAAGTAGAAGGTGAACTGCGCATCCGAGCAGTTGAAGATAGTCGCGACCGCACCCCAGTGGATCTCGCCGCAGAACATGAATGCCGATGAAATGAGACCCCACGTGATCATGATCCGGGCGATCCAGACGCGGGCTCCGACTTTCTCCAGGATCACGTTGCTCGGCACTTCGAAGATGAAGTAGCCGATGAAGAAGATCCCTGCGCCGAACCCGTAGATGGCGTCGCTGAACTGCAGGTCGCTCGCCATCTGCAGCTTGGCGAAGCCGACGTTGACGCGATCCAGGAAGGCGACGATGTAGCACAGGAACAAGAAGGGGATCAGGCGCGCTGCGGCCTTCTTGTACGTGGCCTCCTCGAACTGCCGAGTGATGACGGTCGTCACTGGTGGCTCCTCCCTCTATCGTTGCGGGCGTACCCCTGTGTCGGGGCTGCGTTCAAGCGAAAGCGCAATTCTTGTCTCGAGGCACGGTACGAGACCAGATGCGTGGGTGCGCGGATCGCACGGCAACTGTATACAGCGAATCGTCTGGCCTCGACAGTCCTCGCTGTTCCGAGACCAACTGGCATCGCCGCTGCAGCGCGTCACGAAACTCGATCGAACTCCGGGAGGAGCAAATAGCGGCCGGGAAGGACGACGATTGTGGAATCTGCTCGATTGAGCAATAATATTCGCTCACTCAATCGAGTTCTGGAGAATCAGCCGTGGCAACCGATGTGAAGTACAGGGCAGCGCAGAGGATTCGGGTAAAGCTCCTGCGTGACGTACTGGGCCGGCGGATGCCGTTCGCCGCTCTTTATGACGTCGATCCGATCGAGCGGGTCGCGATCGTCAAGGAGGGCTTGCCGGCCGGTCTGCTGCCGGTGCTTGCCGAAGACATGTCGATCTCGAAGGAGCAGCTCTACACGACCATTGGCGTGGCACGCGCGACCGTGGATCGCAAGATCCGCCAGCAGTCCCTGCTGAGCCAGGACGAGAGCGAGCGGGTCATGGGCATCGCACGGCTCGTCGGTCAGGTCGATGAAATCGTTCGCACCTCTGGTGATCCGGAAGGCTTCGACGCTGCGAAGTGGGTTGCAGCATGGCTGGATCGACCGCAGGCTGCCCTCGGCGGCAAACGCCCCGCTGAGTTGATGGATACGGCAGAAGGCCGCGGGATCGTCTCCGGCCTGGTCGCTCAGATGCAGTCGGGCGCTTACGCCTGAAGTGGATCTGATCGTCTGGCGAATCGGGACCGACACGCCAGATTACGAGGCTCACGACCTTTCCGGCAAGGGTGCTGAAGTGACCGGAGGACGCTGGAATCGCGCCGGCAACCCGGTGGTCTATGCCTCGACATCGCGGGCGCTCGCGTGCCTCGAAACCGTGGTGCACCTGAACGGCGGCGATCCCTTGCCGCTCAATCGATATCTCGTGCGCATCGTTCTGCCCGAGACGTCGTGGGCGGCAAGAACCGTCTTCGATTCGGGTGCCAACGTCGGTTGGGATGCCGAGCCGGCAGGAAGGGTGTCGCTCGACTGGGGCTCGGCATGGTTGCAGCGGGCGGACTCTCTACTCGCGGAAGTTTCGTCCGTCATCGTGCCGGAAGAGGCCAACATCCTCATCAATCCGAAGCACGCCGATGCGGCCAAAGTGAAGGCGGTCAAGGTACGGAAGTGGCTCTACGATCTGAGACTCAAGTGAAGTGCCGCTTCACGAGCGAGCCGTGACGCCGCCTTTGACAATCATTTCACGATGCCCACCGCCCCCAGCATGAACGCGTAGGTGAACGCGATCTCCTTGAGATAGTCGTACCGCCCCGATGCCCCGGCATGCCCGGCGTCCATGTTCGTTTTCAGCAGCAGCGGATTGTCGTCGGTCTTGAGGGTGCGCAGTTTCGCCACGTACTTCGCCGGCTCCCAGTACATGACCTGGCTGTCGTTCAACGAGGTCTCCACCAGCATCAGCGGATAGGCCTTCGCTTCCAGGTTGTCGTAGGGCGAATACGACTTCATGTAGGCGTAGGCCTCGGGCTCGTTCGGATTGCCCCACTCCTCGTACTCGCCGGTGGTGAGCGGCAACGTGTCGTCGAGCATGGTGTTGATGACGTCCACGAACGGCACCTCCGAAACAACGGCGCGGAACAGGTCCGGGCGCAGGTTGGTCACCGCACCCATCAGCAGGCCACCGGCGCTGCCGCCTTCGATCACGAGGCGGTCCGCGGCCGTGATCCCCTCGGCGATCACCTGCTCGGCACACGCGACGAAGTCGGTGAACGTGTTCTTCTTCTTCATCATCCGGCCCTCGTCGTGCCAGCGCTTGCCCATCTCGCCGCCGCCGCGCACGTGCGCGAGCGCTACGACGACGCCGCGATCCAGCAGCGACAGGCGTGAGGAACTGAACGTCACCATCTCCGGATAGCCGTAGGCACCGTAGCCGGACAGCAGCATGGGGGCCGGCCCCTTGGGGCGCTTGTCCTCGCGCCATACCATGGACACCGGAATCTCCGTGCCGTCCGCCGCCTTCGCGTGCGTGAGCGCGCTGCGATAACGCGAGGCATCGTAGCTGCCCAGCACCTCCACCTGCTTCATGAGCTTCCGGCTACGGGCGTTCATGTCGTAGTCGTAGACCGAGTCGGGTGTGACGAACGACTCGTAGGCGAAGCGGAACGTGTCGGTGTCGAACTCCGGATTGGATCCCGCGAACGCGCTGTAGACCGGTTCGGGGAACTCGATCTCGTGCTTCTCGCCGTCAGCGAAGCGCACCACCACCAGCTTCGGGAACCCGCCGCGCCGCTCGTGCAATACGTAGTGGTGCGCGAACAGGTCGACACCTTCCAGCATCGCGTCGTCGCGATGCGGAACCAGCTCTTCCCAGCGCGCTTCGCGGGCGTCTTCGACGGGCGCACGCACCAGCCGGAAGTTGCGCCCGCGATCGTTCGTCACGATGAAGAAGTGGCCCTCGTGGTGATCGGCGTAGTACTCGTGATCCTGCCGTCGCGGCACCATGAGCGCCGGCGGCTCGAGCGGGCGATCAGCCGGCACGTAGCGCACCTCGGAGGTGGTCGCGCTGTGCGAAGTGATGAATACGTAGCCCCGGCTGCGCGACAGATCGACACCGACGCCGAAGCGCGTGTCCGTCTCCTCGTAGACCAGGGTGTGCTCATCGCTGCCGAGCCGATGTCGCCAGACGCGGTTCGACCGCTTGGCATCGTCCTCGGTCACGTAGAAGAGCGTCGCGCTGTCGGCGCACCAGGCGATGGAGCGGGCCTTCTCCACCTCGATCGGCAGCATCTCGCCCTTTGCGAGATCCTTCACCCGCAGCGTGTATTCGCGAAAGCCTGTGTAGTCAGTGGAGAACGCCAGCAGATTCGCATCCGGGCTCACGTCGAGCGCGCCCAGGCCGAGGTACTTCTTGCCCTTGGCGAGCACGTTGAGATCGAGGATCACCGCTTCCTTCGCCTCGAGGCTTCCGTGCTTGCGACAGTAGATCGTGTACTGCTTGCCCTTCTGCGTTCGCGAGTAGTACCAGTACTCGCCTTCGCGTGCCGGCACGCCCATGTCGGTTTCCTTGATGCGCGCCAGCATCTCCTTGTAGAGCGCGCGCTGGAAACCTTCGCTCGGCTGCATCATCGCCTTGGTGTACGCGTTCTCGGCTTCGAGGTGGGCGATGACCTCCCGGCTTTCCTTCTCGCGCAACCAGTAGTAATCGTCGACGCGCACGTCGCCGTGGTTCTCGAACGTCTGCGGCTTGCGCGGGGCGACCGGGGGGGTGGGGATCTTGTTCGAGGGCATGGGCAATCAGACAATCAGAAGAAGGGTTTCGATATGAGACGGATGCCGATGGAGTTCCAGTGTACGTCGCCGAAGCGCTCCAGACTGCCGCCGTAGCTGCCGTCGAGTTGCACGTGTTCGGGCACGATCCACGGGCGCACGCCCACCTGCGCGAAGCGTTCGAAGCCGGTGGCGCCGTAGGCCTCGGCGGCCAGCATGAAGCGCGGGTGAACGTAGAACTCGCCGCCCAGCCCCCAGGTCATGCCGCGGCGGTCGGCATCGCGGTTGTCGATGGCACCCACGTTGCCGAGCACCACGATGCGGTCGTCGAGCAGCGAGCGCGAGACCGGCAGGTAGAAGTAGTAGTTGCCGATGAGGTTCTGCTGGAGGTTGATATCGGCGTGCCGCAATACGCCGGCCGCGATGCCCCAGCCCCAGCCGTTGACTTCCAGCTCCTTGAAGAGCGTCTTGGCTTGGAACTGGTAGTCGGTCTGGTCCGTCCCCGGCGGGTCGGGCGACAGGTAGCCGCCGCCGAACGTCAGTTCGAGCCCTTTCACGTTGCAGGCGGGAATCGCCCAGTACTCGTGGCTGTCGTCGGCGTTGTTGCGCCGCCAGGCCTCGAGCTGACACGCGCCCCGGTCCACCACCCGGGCGTCGTCCACGACGAAGGGACGGGCCGCGTTGGCTGCTGGCGACAGCAGCAACAGCAGGATCAGGACGAGGCCGAGGCGTCTCAAGGCGGGGGGCCGGGAACGAAAGCTGCGCAGCATAGCCGAAGCCCATGACGCCGCCCGTCGTCCCGCGCTAGAATCCCCGAAGTTTCCCCGCTCGATCAGGGCCGTACGATGCCGCAACCCTACGAATCCGACACCACTAAGTTCATCCGCGATTTCCTTCAGAAAAACCCGGAAGTCGTCGAAAAGCAGAAACTGGCGCGGGCCACCTGGTGGGACAAGCCCTTCGATGCCGAGCAGCGCAAGGCATTCGAGGAATCCAGGGTCCCGAAGAAGCCTTACGAGTACTACAGCGATAAATAGCTGATCACGGAAATCTCCCCATGAAGACCCGAGTTCTTCTCTGTCTCGTCGCCACGCTCGCCGCCATACCGGCCCACGCCGGCTGGGAAGACGCGGTCGGCGCCTACAACAAGGGCGACTACGCCACGGCCGCGAAGGAGTTCCGGCCGTTCGCCGAGCAGGGCCAGGCCACTGCGCAATACATCCTGGGCTGGATCTACCAGAACGGCGACGGGGTCAAGCAGGATCTCGCCGAAGCCGCGAAGTGGTATCAGAAGGCCGCCGAAAAGGGCAACGCCGACGCGCAGTACGCGCTCGGGTCCCTGTATGCCGCTGGCGGCGGCGTAAAGCGCGACGATGCCGAAGCCGTGAAGTGGTTCCGCAAGGCCGCCGAGCAGAACAAGGCCGGCGCGCAGTACATCCTCGGCTACATGCTGAGCGCAGGCGAAGGCGTGCCGAAGAACGAGGCCGAGGGCCTCTCGTGGTATCGCAAGGCCGCCGATCAGGGGCTGCCCGATGCGCAGTACGCACTGGGCCTGGGGCTCGCGTACGGCAAGGGTGCGGCCAAGGACGAAGCGGAAGCCAATCAGTGGTTCAAGAAAGCCGCCGAGCAGGGCAACGTCGATGCGGCCTACCTGCTGGGCTACAACTACGAGACGGGGGTCGGCACCGTCCCCGACTACGCGGAAGCGGTGAAGTGGTACCGCAAGGCCGCCGAGAAGAACAACGGCGAGGCGATCTATCACCTCGCCACGCTGATGCGCGACGGCAAGGGTGTGGAGCGCAATGATGCCGAGGCGCTCGCCCTCTTCAAGAAGTCGGCCGAACTGGGCCAGGGCTACACGTCCATCGCCATCGACGAGTACGTCAAGAAGGGCCAGCCCGATCGCGCGTTCGAACTCGCCGACACGTGGCTCGCCAAGCGCCCCGATGACGTGCAGCTGCTGACCGTGCTCGGCTTCGCCGCCGCGAACGAAGCCCGCACCAACCCGACGAAGTACGCCCCCGTCGCGAAGAAATACGGCGAGAAGGCCATCGAACTGATCGAGGCCAACAAGAAGCCCGAGCGCGTCTCCGATACCGAATGGGCCGAGTACCGCAACAAGTGGCTGCCGCAGCTCTATCTGCAGCTCGCCGCGCTCGCCACCAAGACCGGCAACCTGGACGAAGCGCGCAAGAAGCTGGAGCGGGTCACGCAGTTGAACGCGAAGGACGCCTATGCGTGGTATCTGCTGGGGCAGAACCACTTCAACGAATACGAGAAGCTCAATTCCGAATCGAAGACGATGTCAGGTCAGGCCAAGACCGACGCCACGGCCAAGGCCTTCGCCAAACTCGACCAGGTCATCGACTACTACGCGCGCGCGGTGGCCTTGTCCGCCGGCAACACCAGCCAGAAGGATCTGTACGAGCCGCTGCTGAAGGACCTCACCAGCATCTACGATTTCCGCAACGGATCGAAGTCGGGGCTGGATCAGCTGATCGCGAAGTACAAGCAGTAGCGCTGCTGCGGCTGTTCGCTGCCGCCCCCATCCCAACCTTCCCCCACGCTTCGCGTGGGGGAAGGAGCGCAAATCATGGTCGGGATGGCTGGCATGATCACTCCTTTCCCCGTCGAATATGGGGGAAGGAGTGCCTACGGTCTGCGGCGTCGTGGCAGTACGCTCCTTCCCCCAGCATTGCTGGGGGAAGGCTGGGATGGGGGCTAGCGACTACGGCCCCTTGTAGGTCACAAAGTCGATCCCTATCCCGTTCGGATCGACCACCGCAAAATGCCGCTCACCCCACGGCTCGTCGCGCAGATCGACTGCCATCGGCACACCTCGCATCCGCATGCGCGCGTACTCGGCATCCACATCCTCGACGTCGATCGTGAGATACACCCCGCGGCCGCCGAATGCAGGCCGGAAGATCGGCGCTTGCGATGGATGCTCCGGTTGCAGGAACGAAATCTGGTCGCCGTAACCGGTCAGCAAGACGTAGAACTCGTTCTCGAACACCAGCTCGAATCCCAGCTTGTCGATATAGAACGCCTTGGTCGCGGCGAACTGGTCGGTGATGATGCCGGCGTTGAAAGTCATTGCGGTGCTCCCGGTCTGTGAGCCGTCAGAGCGACGGCAACGGCTGCAAGCCTATCGACCGGCCAACACCACGATCTTGTAAAAACCCGACATCAACCGGCCGCGCCGGCAAACGAACGCAGGTCCCGCAGCAGGTGCGACTGGTCCGTGTAGCCGAAGTGCTGAGCGAGGCCCGCACTCGGACGCGCACCGCGATCCAGCGCCGCACGCACGCGCCGATAGCGCACGATCCGCGCATACAGCTTGGGCGACAGGCCGATGGCCTCCCGGAACAGGCGCTCCAGCTGACGCTCGCTCGTGCCGGCCTGTTCCGCGAGGAAGGACACGCGCACGTCGCCATCCCGGCCGTCGACATAGCGCGCGAGCGCCGTGGCCAACGGTTCATCGAGATCGAGGCGCCAAACTGCCGCATCGAGCACCGCGGCCACCGATTGCAGGGCTGCCAATGGGGTCGTCGCCGTGGCGGCGCGTTCCAGCAACGAGTCCGCTTCGATGCCGGCCACGGCCTCGATGCATTCGTGCCGGTCGCGGATCTCCACCGGGCGCGGTTCGATCATGCGGCGCGTACGACCGGGGCGGAATCGAATGCCGAGATAGGTGCGTCCCGGCTCCAGTGCGAACTGGTGCGCGACGGTAGTCGTGCCGAATGCGAGCGCCTGACCGCCCGTTGCGCCATAGGCCAGCACCACGTCCATGCGTCCGTCGGGCTCCACGACGTGCTGCAGATCCGAAGCCGCTGGCGCACCGAACCACAGCGATTCGACGAACCGTCCGAGGGCTCCGCCCGGCCGGAACTCGCACTCCCCGGGCACGGGCATCGCGGCGGCGGCATCGGCCATCACTTCTTCCGCTCGGGCTTCGCGCCGGGCCGGGTTGCCGGGCGCGCCTTGGGCTTGGCCGGCGGCAAGGCGTCGGCCGAGACACGCTCGAACTCGAGATCCATCGCGAATATGGGCTTCCTCCCGGTGAAGCGCCCGCAGTCGAGCCTCATCACGCCGTCGATGCCGCTCCAGGTGCGCACTCGATGTTCGAGGTTGTCTTCCAGCCGCGTGGCGAAATCGACCGGTTCGCCATAGCGGGCGATCAGGGCGTCCAGCACGTTGCGGCAGGGCGGAAAGCGCTTCTCGATCGCCTCGGGCCGGATACCCTGCCCCTCCCGCTCGAACCCGAGCGACATCCGCAGCACCTTGCCGACTTCGAGGGTAAGGCTGACCGACGTCACCTCGGCCCGGGTGTCGTCCGGGGCCAGCCTGACCACATAGCGCCCGTCGCCTTCGTCCAGCAGCGCCGCGAACTCCTCGGGTTCCTCGTCGGGCAGGATCACGCTGCCGCTGCCGCGCTCCCAGAACTCGTGGTGAGAGTACGGAAACATCTGGCGCAGCAACATCGGGTCGACCTGGCGGTCGAGCCCGGCGTATTCGAAGGCTTGGGCGGAACCGGCGACGAGCGCAATGAGAGTGAGGAGGAAGCGAACTGGACGCACAGCAGACATGGTGGGGGTGAGGCTGTTCGAGGTCTTTGCCGTCAATATAATGCCAGCCATGTGCGGCCGGTACGCCCTAAACCAGAACGCGCACGACCTCGCCCGTGTTTTCAGCCTGGTGGCGATCGCCGATGTCGCCCCCCGCTTCAACATAGCGCCGTCGATGCCGGTGCTGGCGATCCGCGAGACGCCCCAGGGGCGCGTCGGGGAGCTGATGACCTGGGGCCTCGAACCGGCCTGGGCCAGCAAGGACCCCGAGGCGCGCCCGCTGCCCAAGCCGATCAATGCCCGCGCCGAGACTCTCACGCAACGTCCCATGTTCCGCCAGGCGTTCCGGTCGCGGCGCTGCATCCTGCCGGCCAGCGGTTTCTACGAGTGGCGCCGGCCGCCCGGCGCGCCGACGCAACCGTTCTACATCCACCCGGCAGACGGTACGGTCTTCGCACTCGCGGGGTTGTACGAGCCCGGCCGCGACGGCGGCCCGGCCACCTGCTGCATCATCACCACCGACGCCAACGAGTTGATGGCAAAGATCCACGACCGCATGCCGGTCATCCTGGATGCAGCCGATGTCGCCCGCTGGCTCGATCCGAACACCGCACCGGCCGACCTCGCGGCGCTGCTCGTCCCCTCCCCCGCGGAAGAAATGCTGGCCCATCCGGTCGCCACGCGCGTGAACGCTGCACGCAACGACGACCCGGCTCTCATCGACCCGGTGGCGGACGTCGAATAAGGTTACGTCCCCCCCGATGGACCTGCGGCCCTTCCCCCCAAGGGGGCCAGCCCT
>JAIEQG010000100.1 GCA_019747905.1 Burkholderiales bacterium | reverse complement strand
GACGAAAAGCAGCACAGGCGCCAAAGGAGCAATCAAGAATGCGGTAAAGAAGCGGGCCCAGTTCATGATGGCTAACGGTGGCGCTGTGCGGCCGGACGCCGCAGGCGGACGGTCCGAACGAGCGCAAGGTTGGGGGATCTATCTATGTGACCACCCGTATTGGATGAGCTTTCCCACGATAGCGCCAGCCAATGCTCCCAAGGCCAAGCCAGTCGCGAGGAAAATGGCAATGCCGAGTCCCAAGCCAAGGGGCACTCCGAATGAGCCAATAAAGTACTCGCCATAGCCTCCGCCAAGTGTACCGCCGGCGACAAACGACAGAAAAAACGCAGGTAGTAGCGCTAAGGCGCCGCCGGCTAGCGTGGATAGACGAACAAGGCGTGTGTCCCCTGACTTTCTGGCTATGGTCCGACCGAGGAAATAGCCTCCAAACGCACCACCAACGATGCCACCGGCAATTGCAATCACCATCAGGACTTTCATGGTCCCCAACGATAAGCTTCAGGCGACGGCAACGGGGTGCGTAGCACGCCGTTGCCGGTCGCCTGGAAGCGCGGGTTAGGCACGACTCTTCCTTAGGCCTTTGATCCGGGTGACAACGTTTGCCAGCAGGATGCCCCACAGATAGCTATTGATAAGTAGACCAGCTAGGTTCAGTGCCTTCGGCAGTGAAAGTGCCTCAAGAAAAGGAAACATCGGAAAAGTAAGGACGTGAGCGTAGGTGTCCACTGGACAAGCGCGTTCGTAGTAGTTGTCGAGGCAATAGAATACGAGCGCAAACACAACTAACAAGTGGAAGGCGCTGATTCCGATGACCCCGACCGAAAAGACACGCATGGCGATGTGACGCCTAACTAACAGTCGACCTATTGGGACGCGAAGTTCCACGTCTCTTGACGCAAAACTCCGGATCAACAAATTGATTCACAAGCGACTCCCCATTAGAGGAACTCACGCACCGCCCCTTCCGAATAGCAAGCGTGCGGAATCCCTTGGACGAGCAATCCGCCGCGGCGCCGAGGCTGCGAGGCGTTGAGGCGATGTCCGAACCGACAGCCCCCAACGCGACGCCCCATCAGCGGCCCTCCGCGGTCTGGTCGATCGGCCGCGCCGCGACCGATCCGTGTCACTGCCTCAGAACTTCAGGAACTTCTTCAGCTTGTCCGTGCCTTCCTTGAGCTTGTCCGTGGTGCTCGGCTTCTTGGCCGGGTCGGCGGGCTTCGCTTCGGTGGCGGTCGCGCCGGTGTTCGTCTTCGCGGGGTCGGCCTTCGTGGTGGCGGTGTAGGACAACCCGCCGAGAGCACTGCACATGTCGGCGTACTGCCGGTCGACGGTGCTGTAGGTGCGGCCGGCGCAGTGCGCTTTGCGCAGCCCGCCCGCCTCCACAGGACAATAGCGGTTAAGCCACTGCCAGTCCTTCTGGTCGATGGCGCTCTTGCACACCGGCCCGCGGATCGTGGCGAGGTCGACGCTGCACGCCTTGGTGGCCCGCTCGAGCTTGTCGCCGTACTTGCTCATGGCCGCCTCGTAGCCCGCCTTGTCACGCATCGTCTGGCTCACCTTGGTGACGTTCGCGCAGAAGTCCGCCTTGCGGTCCTTGCAGAACATCATCTCCGGCGGCAGGCCCTCGGTCGGAACGAATGCGGCCGGTTCCATTTCGGCGATCTGCTTGTCGCACTCCTTCGCCATCATCGCGTTCTGCTGCGCCTGGAACTGCTCGACCTTCTTGGCCGGGTCTTCCCAGGTGCAGTTGCCGATGCGCTTGCCGGCAAAATCCATCTTCATGGTGAAGGCCTTGCCCTCACGGGTGCCGGCGGCACTCATCTTGCCGCGATAGGCGTCCTTGCCCAGGTCTTCCATCTCGCCCGTGCCGGTGTACGAATCCTTGCCGTCCTGGCAGGCGAACTTGAACGTGCGCTTGTTGCCGCTGGTGCTGGAGTCGAGCACCTTGCAGTTCTTGTCGATGGGCATCCGCTCCTCGCGCGCGCCCTTCTTGGTGCAGACCTTCTGGATCATCCCGGGCATCTTCATGCCCTCGGATTCCATGGACATGGTGACGTCCCACTGTTCGTCCTGCCCCTGCTGGGCGAAAACTGCCGGGGCGGAGAGGGCCAGTACGGCGGCGAGGAGGGCTGAGCGGATCGGGCGCATGGATTCTCTCGAGTGCAGGGGGAGGAAAACGGTGGGCAAGATGCCACGGCGCTGAATCCCAAGCAACCTTTGCGCCGTTCCCCAAGGGCAGCGGATTCGTGGACAATGGCCGCCTTTTCCCTGTGGCGCGGCCATGGTCATCCAGTCCCTTCTCGACACCGACCTCTACAAGTTCTCGATGATGCAGGTGGTCCTGCACCACTTCCCGGGAGCCACGGTCGAGTATCGCTTCAAGTGCCGCAGCCGCTGGGCCGACCTGGCGCCTTTCCTGGACGAGATTCGCGCCGAGGTGCGGAACCTTTGCAGCCTGCGCTTTCGCCGCGAGGAGCTGGAGTACCTGCGCGGGTTGCGCTTCCTCAAGAGCGACTTCATCGACCTGCTGCGTCTCTTCCAGCTCGAGGAAGGATTCATCGACATCCAGCGCGCGCCGGACGTGCAGGGCGGCATCGACATCACCATTCGCGGGCCGTGGCTGCACACCATCTTCTTCGAAGTGCCGGTGCTCGCCATCGTGAGCGAGGTGTACTTCCGCAACATGGTGAAGCGGCCCGACGAGGCCGAGGGGCTGCGCCGGCTCGATCAGAAGATCGCCCTGGTGCGCAACTACCCCGAGCCCGAGTTCCGCATCTCCGACTTCGGCACGCGGCGGCGCTTCTCGCACGCCTGGCAGGCACGCGTGGTGGAGATCCTGAAGCGCGATCTGGGCCCCAAGATCACCGGCACCAGCAATGTGTTCCTGGCCCGCAAGCTCGGCATGATCCCGCTCGGCACCATGGCCCACGAGTACCTGCAGGCCTGCCAGGCAGTCGGGCCGCGGCTGCGCGACTCGCAGCGTTTCGCGTTCGACAAATGGGCCGAGGAATACCGCGGCGACCTCGGCATCGCGCTCACCGACGTGTGCGGCATGGACGCCTTCCTGCGCGATTTCGACCTGTTCTTCTGCAAGCTGTTCGACGGCGTGCGGCACGACTCCGGCGACCCCTTCGAGTGGGGCGAGAAGATGATCGCGCACTACGAGAAGATGCGGGTCGACCCGCGCACCAAGACCTTCGTGTTCAGCGACAGTCTCAACGTGCCGCTCAGCATCAAGCTCTACGAGCGGTTCAAGGGCCGCTGCCGGCCGGCTTTCGGGCTCGGCACGAACCTCACCAACGATCTCGGCTACGATCCGCTGCAGATCGTGATCAAGATGACGCGGTGCAACGGCCAGCCGGTGGCCAAGATCAGCGACACGCCGGAGAAGACCATGGACTTCGATCCGTCGTATCTCGCCTATTTGCGCGAAGTCTTCGCCGTCCCGGAACCGGTGCCGGAATCGACGGAGTGATCCGCGGGTTGCGCCTGGCGGCAGTCGCACTGCTCGCGGCGGGCGCGAGCGCCAGCCAGGGCGCGACCCTCACCGCGCGCGTCACCGACATCCACGACGGCGACACCATCAGCATCCGCGTCCGCACGAAAACGGTGGCCGTGCGGCTGATCTACATCGACGCTCCGGAACTCGCCCAGCCCTGGGGGCGCCAGGCACGGCGCAGCCTGCAGGAGCTGGTGCGGCTGGAGGAAGTGCGCGTGCGCACCAAGGGCAAGGACAAGTACTCGCGCACCCTGGGCGAGGTGGTGCGGGTGCGCGACGGCCTGGACGTCAACCTGGAACAAGTGCGGCGGGGCATGGCCTGGGCGTACACGCGCGGGGCCGCACGGCCGGCCTACGATGCGGCAGAACTCGCAGCTCACCAGGCGCGCATCGGCCTGTGGCAGGACGCCCGGCCCGAGCGGCCGTCGAACTTCCGCAAGAAGCAGCGCGAGCGATCCGACCGGTCAGAGGGGCGCAGCGCAGGCCTTGTCGAACCACTCGGCTTCGCGGCTGCCGGCGGCCGGCGTCTCGAAGTCCCACCCGCCGGGCGCGATACCGTACATCTTGAGGGTTTCGCCGCCCAGCCCGAACAGCGCTACCGACGCGAGTGCCATCTCCTTCGAAGCGCACTTGGTCAGGTAGCGCACGGTCTTGCGCGGCGGCGCACCCTCGGGCCGGACGACGCCGTCGCGCCAGGCGACGGTCACGTCGAAGCGGCGAAATTCGCCCTGCTTGATGACCGAATCGCGCTCGAACCGGGTCACGTTGTCGTCGGTCACGGCGGCCGCTTCCTCGATGGTGGCGTACTGGGTCGCCGCAATGGCGGTGCCGAAGTTGGCGGCGGCCGTCAGGCACGCCGCGACAGCGAAAGCGATCGACTTCATGGGGTATCTCCAGGCTGATCGGTTGGGGCAGTGCAATGGTATCGCCGTTATGCGCTCAGCCCTCTTGGGGGAAGGGCCGCAGGCCCATCGGGGGGAGCGTCATCTCAGCCGAACGTCACGACCGTCCGGATCCCCTCCCCGCGTCGCATGGCCGCGAAACCGTCGTTGATCTCATCGAGCCGGATACGCCGCGTGATGAGTTCGTCCAGTTTGAGCATGCCATCGAGATAGAGTTGCGCCAGCCACGGAAAATCCCGCGCCGGCCGCGCCCCGCCGTAGCTCGACCGCACGATCCGCTTCTCGCCCATCAGGCTGCCCCAGCGAAAGTGCACTTCGCGATCGACGTTCACCTTGCCCAGGAAGACCACCTCGCCGCCGGGCCGCACAGCTTCGACCGCCATGCGGAACGCGCTCTCGTGGCCGGCCGCCTCGAATACGTAGTCCGGACCGCGGCCACCCGTCAGGCCGCGCAGGATCTCGATCGCGCCTGGGTCGCCGCCGTCGAGCGTGTGCGTGGCACCGAACAACCGCCCCGTTTCGCGTTTACCCGCGGCGAGGTCAGCGGCCACGATGATCCCGGCCCCGGCGATGCGTGCCCCCTGGATCACGTTCAGTCCGACGGCGCCGCACCCGATCACCAGTACCGATGCGCCCTTCTCGACGAGTGTCTTGCGAGTAGCTGCGCCGACTCCCGTCATCACGCCGCAACCGATGAGGCACGCTCGGTCGAAGGGAATGTCGCGCGGCACCGCGATCGCACCCGACTGCGGCACCACGCAGTATTCCGCGTGGGACGACACGACCGAGAAATGGTGCACGGTCGATCCGTCGAGTGCCAGGCGAGAACGTCCGTCGAACAACACGCCGCGCGGTTCATGGCGCTTGAAAGGTTCGCACAGGATCGGCAGGTCGCGCCGGCAGTAGAAGCACTCACCGCAATGCGGATTCCATGAACACACCACATGGTCACCGGGCCGCACGCGCGTCACCGTGCTGCCCACTGCCTCGACCACGCCGGCGCCTTCGTGCCCGAGAACGATGGGCATCGGATAGGCAAGCGAGCCGTCGATTACCTCGAGGTCGGTGTGGCACAGGCCGCTCGCCCCGAGGCGCACCAGCACGTCGTCGGGACCGAGCGCGCCGATGTCGAGCCGCTCGATCGCGAGCGGACTACCTACGGCATGCAACACTGCTGCGTTGAATCGCATGTTCAATCGTTCAGGCGCGGCAACCACAGCGCCACGTCGGGAACGAGCAACACGAGCGCGACCACCAGAGCCTGCAGGATGATGAACGGCCAGACCGACGCGAATATGTCGTTGAGTGTGATGCCCTCGGGTGCCACGCCTTTCAGGTAGAACGCTGCCGGGCCGAACGGCGGCGAAAGATACGAGATCTGCATGTTGAGGCAGAACAGCACGCCGAACCAGATCGGGTCGTATCCCAGGCCGACGATGATCGGCACGAAGATCGGCATGGTGAGCAGGCAGATGCCGACCCAGTCCATGATGCAGCCCAGGACGATCAGGATCGCCTGCATCACCAGGACGGTGCCGATGGGCGGCAGGTTGAACCCGGTGAACAGATCGCGGATGAACCCCGGCCCGCCGGCCAGGTTGTAGACGCCGATCATCGCGGTGGCGCCGAACGACAGCCACAGCAGCATGCCGCAGGTGTCGAGCGTGATGCGCGCCGAGTCGCGGATGATCGGCCACTTGAGCTCGCCGCGGATGGCCGAGGCGATCATGGTGCCCACCACACCCATCGCGGCAGCCTCGGTGACGGACGCCACACCCGCATAGATCGTCCCGAGCACGGAACCGATCACCAGCAGGGGCAGAAACAGTCCCCGCATCAGTGCGAGCTTGCGGGCGAACGGCACGCGGTGCTCATGGTCCGGCGCCGGTGGTCCCAGCTTTGGGTCGACCTGGCAGCGCACGAAGATGTAGATCATGTACACCGCCGACAGGATCAGCCCCGGCACCAGGTTCGCGACGAACAGGTCGCCGATCGAAACGTTGACGGTAAGGCCGTAGATGATGAGCACGATGGACGGTGGAATCATCGTGCCCAGCGACCCTCCCGCACAGATGGTGCCGATCGCCAGCTTCTTGTCGTAGCCCAGCCGCAACATCTGGGGCAGCGCAATCAGGCCGAGCAGCACGATTTCGCCGCCGATGATGCCGGTCATCGCCCCCATGATGGTGGCAGCCACCATGGTCTGGATCGCGAGCCCGCCGGGCAGGCGCCCCGCCCACACGCGCATGGCGTCGAACAGGTCCTTCGCGACACCCGAGCGCTCCATGATCGACGCCATCATCACGAACATGGGTACCGACACCAGGGCGTACTCGCCCATGAAGCTGTAGATGCGGGTGGCGATCAGCTGCAAGCCGTCGAAGCCGAACAGGAAGACGCAGAAGCCGGTACCGATGAGACCGGTGACGAAGGCGAGCGGCAAGCCGAGCGCCAGCAGCGCCAGCATGCCGCCGAACATCAGCACCGTGATCCACTCGATGCTCATGCGTTCGCGCTGCTGCGGATATCGGCTGCGAGCTGCACCAGTGTCTGCAGGAACATCCAGACCGAACAGAGCGAGAGCAGGCACTTCAACACCACCGGTGTCGGCCAATTGGTGGCCGTGCCCGATCGCTCCATGCTGTCGAGCGCCTGCAGCGCCTGTTCACCCGCCGCCCAGCAGAGCAATGCGAGGAACACGAGTGTCAACACGGAATTGACCACGGCCACGCGGCGCCTGGCGCGGGTGCTGATCCGTTCCAGGACGAAGGTGATGGCGATATGACGGCGCTGGCGATGCACGATCGGCCCGCCGATGGCGAAAGCCGCCGCGGCGAGTGCGACCGACAGCTCGTGAACCCAGATGGTCGGGGACTGGAACCCGTAGCGCAGCCCCACCTCGAGCGCCGAGATCGCCACGATGGCGATGAAGAACCAGCTCGTCGCGGCGGCGACGGCGCCGCTCAGCCGATCGATCACCGCGCGCATGGACCTGCAGCGCCCGCGCCGTGCCGCCCCACGTCTACAGCAATCCCAGTTTCTTCAGGTACGCGACCTGCGATTCGTAGACACGCTTCGCCATCGCACTGCGATCGGCGTAGGTCTTCCAGACGCCTTCCGCGATCTCGCGGAACTTGCGCCGGTCCGCCGCCCCCAGGTCGATCGGTTCGATCCCGTTCTGCTTTGCGGCCTTGGCCACCTGCTCGTCCGCCTCGCCGTTCTTCCCGACCATGTCGCGATTGAACTCGTCGGCTGCTTGCTCGACGACCTTCTTCAGGTCGTCCGGCAGCGCATTCCACTTCTTGATGTTGATCACCAGGTCGCTCATGGGCATCGAGTGAAATCCGGGATAGCTCGGATACTTCGCGAGCTTGTGATAGCCCAGATCCTGGTTCATCGACAGCGTGCCCCAGTCGGCCGCGTCGACCACGCCGCGCTCGAGCGCCGTGTACACCTCGCTCCCCGGCAGATTCACCGGCGCGGCGCCCAGGTTGCGGAAGATGTCCTGGCCCATGCCCGTGGGCGCGCGCATCTTGAGCCCCTTGAAGTCGGCGAGCGATCGTAGCGGCTTCTTCGACACGAGCGATTCGCGGCCGTACCAGATGCCGCGCACGAAATATCCGTTGTACTTGCGATAGAGCTCGCGCACCAGTTCGCGCCCGCCGCCCTTGTCCATCCAGTCCTGCGCCTGCTGTGGGCTCTCCCACCCGCCCGCGAGATCGCCGATCAGTGCGAACGCGGCATCCTTGCCGGTGTTGTAGGCCGGGCCGCCGTTCTGGGCGTCGAGCACACCGGCGTTCAGCGCATCGAGGCTCTCACTGGCGGCGACGATGGAACCGCCGGGGAGGGAATCGATGACCAACCGTCCGCCGCTCAACTCCTTCACCCGCGCCGCGAACTGGTCGTTCAGCTTCTGCGGCAGCGAGCCCGCGCCCCAGAGCGACATCATCTTCCACTTGATCGGCTGCTGCGCGTGCGCGCCGAGCGGCAGCGCCCCGGCCGCCAGCAGCGTCAACGCGAGCAGCGCACGTCCTCCCGCACCCATCGCTCTCCTCCCCGTCCCGTTTGCAACTGCCGGCTGCTCAGCCGCTCATGCGGTCTTGGCCTTGTCGGTGCCACGATACAGGATACGCACGGCCTCTTCCGTGGCCCGCTTGTGCGCCGCCTGCTCCTCCGGACCGAAGTCCACCTTCGGCCGCGGCTCCGGATCGAAGTGATGATAGCGATCGGTGCCGCGCACCAGCGTCGCCGAATCGCGCGGACCCGCGGTCTGGCGCACGTAGGTCGGAACGTAGCGGATGGCGAATCCGATGCGGCGCCGGTCCGACGGATTGGGCTCGGAGCCGTGGACGAGCCGCACGTGATGCAGCGAGAACTCGCCCGGCTGCAGCTCCACGTTCACGGCCTTTGCCGGATCGACGTTCACCTGCACCTCCTGCCCGCGGGTGAGCATGTTGTTGTCTGCGAAGGTGTCCTTGTGCGGCAGTTGATCCATGAGATGCGTGCCGGGGATGACACGCATGCAGCCGTTCTCCACGACGCTGTCGGAGAACGCCACCCAGGCCGTGACGATGTCGGGCTCGGACAAGCCCCAGTAGGTGGAGTCCTGATGCCACGACACGTAGCCGGGGTCGCGCGCGTCCTTGGTGAAGAAGCTCGAGCTCCAGGCGAGCAGATCGGGGCCGAGGACATCTTCGACGGCATCGAGAATGGCGGGGTGACGAATGATCTCGTCTGCCCAGGTGAACAGCAGATGCGGCTTGTTGCGCATCTGGCCGCTCAACGTGCCGCCGTTGGCCTGCTCGAAGCGCTCGAGCTTGTCACGATAGCCGGCGATCTCGGCCGTCGAGAACGCTCGCAACGGGAAGTGATACCCGAGCCGGTCGAAGGCAGCCACCTGCTCGGCGTTCAACACATGGTGCGACTGGGCGTTGCGTGCGTGCCACGCTGCGGTTGCTGCCTGATTCATTTCGATTCCTCGCTTGTACCAACGCCCCGACGACCCGGGCGCGCGCCTCGCTGCACCGCCTCACCCACCGCCCAAGTTCCAGCGAGGGGCTGTGCGCCCCAGCTTCACTGGCCGCTGCCCAATCACGGCCGCTGACATCTCAGGGCAACTGATAACCCTTCTTGCCGACCTGGATACGATACAGGCTCTTGCCCGAGGTCACGTACAAGGTGTTGGCCAGCGCACCGCGCCCGAATGCGACGTTGGTCGGGAGCTCCTTGCCCGTGGGAATGAAACCGAGCTCCTTGCCGTCCGGCGCATACACGGCGATGCCGGCGCGGTGCTCGCAGCGCTCCGCGACCCACACGTTTCCTTCGGCATCGGCGATCAGGCCGTCGGGCCCGCTGCAGGCCGGCGTACGATCCTTCGAGTAGTCCTTGAACACGCGCCGGTTCGACAGGGTGCCGTCTGCCGCGAGATCCCACACCTGCAGCAGATGGTTGCCCGGCAGCGAAGCTTCGCCCTTCTTCATGTTCTCGAAAGCGAGCGCGCCGTTGTCGTTGCTGACGATGTAGACCCGCTTCTGGTCGGGCGAAACCAGGATGCCGTTGCACTTGCCGCAATCCATCGCCACGCGCGCGACCGTGCCATCCGGATCGACGCGATAGGCCGCGAAGCCGTCGGCCATCACCGGTTCGTGCCCGAGGTAGCGCGGATCGGTGAAGAAGATGCGGCCCTTCTCGTCGATGCTGATGTCGTTCAGCGCGTTGAAGGGCTTGCCCTCGAAGCCGCCGGCCAGGATCAGGCTGCGGCCGGTCTTCATGTCGATCTTGGTCAGCATGCGCAGGCCGTGATCAGCACCCATGGCGGCGATCAGGTTGCCGTCGCGGTCGAACTTGAGGCCGTTCGACATGCCGCTGGGGCTGCGGAAGATGGTGGCCTGCTTCGTGGCGGGATCGACCTTCCAGATGTGGCCGCCCATCGAATGCTTGCCGGTCGGATCCTTGCAGAACTTGGTGAAGGTGATGTCGCTGAAGTACACCATGTTGTCCGGACCGACGGTCGGACCTTCGGCGAAGCAGTCGCCGTCGAACAGCTTCTCGAGCCTGGCGCCGGCCGGGATGACCGAAGGATCCCCGCTGGGGGCCGGCATGTCTTCGGCGAATGCGGGCAGGCTTGCCCCGAACATCAACCCGGCGACGGCGATGCCGCCTGCGAACGCGAGCGTCCATTTCATGACTGTCTCCTCCATCGGTGACGGGTCACGCCCGCCTTGTGCGTTGTCCTGCAAAAAAAGACGGGGCGCCTCGCCGGTACCGGCGCGACGCCCTCCTAGATGCGTGCTCCTTCCAGACCGGTTTGCCGGTGCCCGCGGGCAACGGCATACGGACGGGAACGGTCAAGACGACAACTTTTTATTTATGAAATACCATTTCAAATATAAAAACACCTGCTCGACCATGTCAACGCCGAAGACACAGAAAGTGGACCACGGGCGCTACAGCGCGCCCGCGCTGGAGAAGGGGCTCGACGTCATCGAACTGCTTGCCGCAGAGCAGCATGGACTCACCCTGCAGGAGATCGCGCGCCGCCTCGACCGCACGGCGACCGAACTTTTCCGCATGCTCGATGTGCTGGTGCGCCGCGGCTTCCTCGCCCGGCGCAGCGACGGGTCGTACCTGCTGACCTTGCGCCTGTTCGAACTGGCGCATCGCCATCCTCCGGTCGACCGTCTGCTGGGTGTCGCGATGCCGCATCTCGAGGCGCTCGCGCGATCGGTGCGGCAATCCAACCACCTGAGCGTCCATCACGACGACCGGCTCGTGGTACTGGCGCGCGTCGAATCGCCCGACCCCATCAGCTATTCGGTGCGGCCCGGCACGCATTTCCCCTTTCACGACGACCGCGTGTCGGCGCGCGTCATCTCGGCATTCCATCCGGCCGACCGGTTGCCGCAGGTGCTCGCGCAACTGCTCGCCACCGAGAACCCTTCGAAGGCCCGCGTACGCGCCCTGGAGCAGAGGCTCGACGAGATCCGCGTTCGCGGCTACGAGGAAGGGCCGAGCGACACGGTGCCGGGAGTCACCGACATCTGTTTTCCCATCTTCGACCACTTCGGCGTGGTCGCCGCCGTCAACGTCGTGCACGTGCGGCAGCGCCACACGCGCATCACCGTGGCGGAGGCCCGTACCGCCCTGCGCGACGCCGCGGCCGAGATCTCGCGCGAACTCGGCCGAGTCTAGCGGCGCGAGCCACCCGGCGAGGGGCCCCGCTTCAGCGGGGATCGACGGCCCGGCGAGTCGCCGCTGGAGGCCGAAACGCGTTCGATCAGACCGAGACGCCGGTTCCGAGGCCGAAGTTCAGGTCGCGGCTGCCTTCACTTCGAAGTAGCGCGACCGCACGGCCGACTGGTTCTCGTAGATCGACCCCTGGTTGAGCGCCGGCGGCAACGGCATGCGGATAGGCACATCCGTCACGCGCGGCTGGATGGTGGGCGAGCCGAACATCATGCGGCTGTCGAACTCTTCCAGCGTGGTGAAGTTGACCAGCGGCCAGGCGTCCGCCGCAGCGCATTCGTAGAGCAGGAGCTGACGTGGACGGTCCGAAGTGTTCTGCGCGGAGCCGTGAACCAGGCGAACGTGATGGAACGACGCCGATCCGGCGCGGCCGGTGCAGGCGACTGCCTTGGAGAAATCCAGATCGCACGCGGTCGGATCCATCGCGCCGCAGAAACGACCTTCTGAGTGGTGATCGTAGGTCGGGCCCTTGTGCGTGCCGGGCAGCACCAGCATCGGCCCGTTCTCGGGCGCCACGTCGTCGAGCATCAGGCCGATGGCGAGGATGTCGTCATTGGTATGAGGGTAGAAGGCCCAGTCCTGGTGCCACTCCACCGGTGAACCGTAGCGCGGGGCTTTCACGTTGAGCTTGGAGCCGTGCAAGCGCACATCCGGGCCGATCAACTTGCGCAGGACATCCACCAGCACCGGGCTCTTCAGGGCTTCCCGGAAGACCGCATCCACCAGATGCGGCTTCTTGATGCGGCGCACACGCGGGTTGGACGGCGTATGCGTGGGTTCAAGGTCATAGACGTCGTTGTGCTCCGTGACACCGCGCGCCTTGTCGGTGAGTTCATCGATGACGCGCTGCATGCGCGCCAGCAACTCCGGACCGATGACGTCGTCCACGACGACGTAGCCCTGCTCGCGATAGAACGCGACTTGTTCTGCAGAAATCATGCTGCCCCTCCGTCTTGCGCCGCAACAAAACCATGCC
This sequence comes from Burkholderiales bacterium, assembly GCA_019747905.1. Classification (GTDB taxonomy): domain Bacteria; phylum Pseudomonadota; class Gammaproteobacteria; order Burkholderiales. Next base: position 194 of record JAIEQG010000100.1, on the reverse strand, counting down.
GATTCACAGGAGTCATCGGGCGCGCCCACTTCGCAGCGACCGCGAAGCGGCCGGTAATGTGCGCCGCACGCATGAACACTGTCAACGATCAGGGCGTTTTGCTTGCAAGAGGGGGGGTTCTATGTCAATGTTTTCGTCGGGGTTCACACGAGTAGCTCATTCATGTGATCCCGACCCACAAATAGATAACCGAG
>JAIEQG010000116.1 GCA_019747905.1 Burkholderiales bacterium | reverse complement strand
CCGACGCACGTGTCGAGCTCGACGGTCTCGAACGTGCAGCGTGCCAGGCCCGAGCGTCGCTCACGCAGCGCAGCCACGTTCGCTTCCCGTCCGGCACCGAGGCACGTGACGATCGAACAGGCGGAGAGGGCGAGCGGTTCCAAACTTCGTGAACAGGCGGGTGCGGGGGACGGGATGTTAGCTCAGGTGGGTGGGGTGGTGGGGATATCGCCCCCATCCCAACCTTCCCCCGGCAAAGCCGGGGGAAGGGGTGTAGGTCCCCTCCCCCGGCTTCGCCGGGGGAGGGCGGAGGGTGGGGGCAAGCGAAGCGCCGGCTTCGCCGGGGGAGGGCGGAGGGTGGGGGCAAGCGAAGCGCCGGCTTCGCCGGGGGAGGGCGGGCCTGTCCGAATCTTTGTGTGCGAGGCATACCATGACAACCGAAAGGAGTCAGTATGCCGAGGAAGACCAAAACGACCGCCGGAGCGGCTGAGACGCCCGTGCTCGAGGTTCCCGCAGAGCTGCTGGATCAGCTGGTGAAGGGTCCGATGACGCAGGGCGATCTGGAGACGATGTTCCGATCGCTCAAGAAGGCAGTGATCGAGCGGGCGATGGGTGCGGAGATGAACCAGCACCTGGGCTACAAGGCCGGCGAGGCGCGCCCGGCGGGGCAGAGCAATCATCGCAACGGCAGCAGCGCCAAGACCGTGCTCACCGACGAGGGGGCGGTTCGCATCGAAGTGCCGCGCGATCGGGAGGGCAGCTACGAGCCTCAGATCGTGGGCAAGCACGAGCGGCGCTTCAGCGGCTTTGACCAGAAGATCGTGGCGATGTACGCCCGCGGCATGACCGTGCGCGAGATCCAGGGCTACCTGGCCGAGATGTACGGGACCGAAGTTTCCCCGGAGTTCATCAGCCAGGTGACCGAGGAAGTGATGGCCGAGGTGATCGCCTGGCAGAACCGGCCGCTCGAAGCCCTCTACCCGGTGGTGTTCTTCGACGCCCTGCGCATCAAGATCCGGGACGAGTCGGTGGTGCGCAACAAGGCCGTATATCTGGCCCTGGGGGTGCTGCCCGACGGCAGTCGCGACGTGCTGGGCATCTGGATCGAACAGACCGAAGGGGCCAAGTTCTGGCTCAAGGTCTTCAACGACCTGAAGACGCGCGGCTGCAACGACATCCTGATCGCCGTGGTGGACGGCCTCAAAGGGCTGGCCGAGGCGATCGAGACGGCCTACCCGGCCACCACGGTGCAGACCTGCATCGTGCACCTGATCCGCAACAGCCTGGACTACACCAGCTACCGCGACCGCAGGGTGGTGGCGGGGGCCCTGCGACCGATCTACACGGCGGTCTCGGCCAGCGCGGCGGAGGCGGCGCTGAGCGTCTTCGAGGCGAGCGACTGGAGCGCCAAGTATCCGACCATCGCGCAATCTTGGCGGCGCGCCTGGGAGCACGTGATCCCGTTCTTCGCCTTCCCGCCTGAAGTACGCCGGGTGATCTACACCACCAACGTCATCGAGAGCCTGCACATGCAGCTGCGCAAAATCATCAAGAATCGAGGGCACTTCCCCAGCGACGAGGCCGCCACCAAGCTGCTGTGGCTGGCGCTTCGCAACGTGATGGCCAAGCAGATAAGTTCGACGCGCGAGTGGAAATCGGCAATGACGCAGTTCGCCATTCTCTATGGCGATCGGTTCACGCCTTCTCATTCGTGATCAACGCCTCGCACACAGAATTTATGACAGGTCCGGGAGGGCCAGGGTGGGGCCATCCGCAGGCCGTCACCCAACCTTCCACTTTCCCAACATCTCCCTCCATAACCCCGCCCAAGTCTCCCATTCATGACCGCCAGCCCCACTTACCACCTGCTCATGCGGCAGCGCGTGCGCCAGCAACTCGATCGAAGGTGCGAATCGATCGTCGAGTCCGTACCCCACGAAGATCCGTTGCCGTACTTCCACGCGAGTCAGCGCGGCCTTCAGCCATGCGAGCATCTCGCGCTCATGGTCGCGGGGCGCATTCATGTCCGGCTGCCAGCGCGCAAGCCCACCCGCTCGCACCACCTCGTTCAACACCGGTCGCGAACCTAGGTAGGGTGCCAACAACAGCAAGCCTTCCACCGTATCGTGGCGCGCCCGGTACAACAGGCTGCCGAAGCCGCCGATCGAGATGCCGCCCAGCCACACGCGCCCATAGCCGCGAGCGCGCGCCGGTTCGATCACTTCCGCATGCAATCGCGCCACGACCGACTGGTCGAGGTAATGATCGGCGCTCGCGCCGGCGGCGATCACGTCGACCGGTAATCCGCGTTCGCGGATCATCGTGACGAAGCCGTGATCGATGAAGTCGCCTGGTGTCCCGAACGCGGGCGGCAGCAGCACCAGCAACGTGCGCTCGCGCGGGTCGCCCACGCAATCCGCGATGGTCTGCATCAGACCGCGCGCGGACGAGGTGCCAGTGCCGCGGCGAAGATCAGGCTCAGCGCGGCGCCGATGCCGACGGTGCTGCCGATGGCCGACAGCACCGGCACGCTCGAGAAGCCGAGCATGCCAAAGCCGATTACCGTCGTGACGTTCGCCAGCGCGAGCGACAGCGAAGTGCGATCGCTCCACTCGTCGGTCAGGGATCTATCGAAGAACAGCACGTAATTGGAGCCCACGGCCACGACGAGCAGCATGCCGACCAGATGGAACATGGTGAGCGTCTGACCGAGCGCCAGGAGCAGGCCGGTGGTGACGAGGACGGACGCCGCCAGTGGTATGCACACCTTGAGCGCCCGGCGCGGGCTGCGCATCGCGGCTGCGAGCAGCACGACGATGGCGACGGCGCCGAGCAGCGATAGCGAAACGGCCTCCCGGCGATAGGTGCCGTAGATGGCGTCCGTCTCGGCTTTCGTGTCGAGCAGCACCACCTGTGCATCGTACAAGGAGGCGAGCGCGCGTTTCAGGTTCGCAACGTCCTTGACCCCGGACAGCGGCAGGATCGCGTACCAGGCATGGTCGCGCTGCACCAGCAGCGAATCGAGCCGGATGCCGAGCTTGGTGCCGCCGAAGGACTCGCGCTCCAGCAACGGCCCGGCACGCGTCTGCCGGACGGCCTCGACGAACGGCTCGAACGTGCCGGCGCGAAATGGAGTGCCGCGGGCTGCTTCGGCAATGCGGGTCCGCAGCGCGGCGGTTTCGGGCAGGCTGTCGCGCCGGCGCATCTGCGTTGCGGCGGAGGGCAGTATGCGCGCCGGCGATTCGTAGCCGCTGATCACCTCGGTGCCCACGGCGGCATCGAGCGCCGCGCCGACACGCTCCGCAAGCGCCAGCGCCTGATCGGAACTCGCTGCGCGCGCCACCACCACATGGCGGACATCGGCGGCACCCAGCGCATCCCGCAGGCGTTGATCGAGCTGCTGCTGGGCGATCGACACCGGGCTCAGACTGGCGAGCTCGTCACTCCAGCGCTGGTCGCGTGTGATCCAGACGGCGGCGGCCGCTATCGCGGCAAGGCCGAGTACCGGCAACAGCACGCGTGCCCGCGCGAATGCCGCACGGACCCGCGCAGCGACAGGCTCGATGCCGGTGATCGCGAAATCCGGCGGAAGCAGCACCGGAAGCACGAATCGCGTCACCAGGGCGGCGGTCGCGATCCCGGCGATCGAGAACAGACCGAGCTGCGCAAGACCGGGAAACCCGGACAGCAGCATCGCGGAGAAACCGCAGATCGAGGTCGCCACCCCGAGCCGCAACGTGGGCCAGATCCGGGCAAGCGTGCCGGCAGCGCCGCGGCGCGGGTCGGTCTGCATGAACAGGTAGATCGCGTAGTCGACCGACTCGCCGATCAGCGTCGCGCCGAATCCCAGGGTGATGCCATGCACTTCACCGAAGTGCAGCGCCACCGCCGCGACACCGACGGCCGCACCGCTCGCCACGGGTACCAGGCCCAGCAGCAACACACGCGGCGAGCGGAAGACGGTGAGCAGCAGCGTCGCGATGAAGATCGTCGCCAACGTGGAAAACCGTGCCGCATCGCGCTTGATGGCCGCACGCGTCTGAACGGCAAACACGCCAGGCCCGGTCAATGCCAGCGTGAGTGCGGCCATGCCGGGGGCGCGTTGCACGTCGGCAAACGCGGCGCGGAGGCCGGCGAGCGCTTCTTCCTGGGCGTCGATGTCGAACCCTGCGGCACGCGTCTGCAGCACCAGCAGCGCCTCCTTCGCGTCGGGGCCGACCCAGATGCCTTCGTGCGTGGCGGGTGCAGCGGCGCCGGCCATCCCGTCGATCAAGCGCAGGACTTCGCCGGTGGGATCGGCCGGAATGAGCGGCTTGGCCATCATGCCGGCCGGCGACCCGAGCAACTCGAGCGATTCCGCGAGCGCGACGCGCAGCGACTTGGCCGAGAAGTGCGCGGCATCGATGGCCGGACTCAGCAGGTAGCGATGCTCGAACACGAACGCGCGGTCGCGTTCGAGTTGCGCCGCGTCGCCATTGTCCACCGAGACGAAGCGCCGATCCGCGCGCAGCCGCGCCGCCAGCGAGCGGCTCGCTGCGGCAAGGGTGTCCGGCGGCGCGCCCGCCACGCTGACCAGGATCAGCTTCGAGACGACACCCTCGCGCAGTTCGTCCACCAGCAGCTGCTGGGCAGCGGTCGGTTGCTTGGGCAGGAACGCCGAGAGATCGGTGGAGAATCGGGCGCCGGCGATGACGAACGCGGCGGCCGCCAGCACCGCCAGCCAGAGCGCTACGGCGATGCGATCACGAATCATCGGGCACCATGGACATCACCGAGCGGTCACCATCGGCCTGATCCACCTCGACGCCGATGATCTCGCTGTGGCGGCCGGTGATGCGGATCTCGCGGACCAGCGACTTCGTCTTCATGTCCGACGGTTGCAGCTTGAGCCGCCAGCGCTCCGCGCTGCCGCTGAGATCGACCTGGTAGAACCGCTCCAGCGCTGCCTGGTCGCCGGCGAGCGTCGCGCGAATGCTCTCGACGAATGCGCGCAGCTGCGGGTGGTCGGACAGCGACAGGGTGCGCCGTTTCGGCTGTGCACCGATCTCCAGGGTGACCTTGTCCTGTTCCACGCGCAGCAGCTCGCGCTTGGGCAGCAGGGTGAGCTTCTCCAGGCGCGCGGGGGCTTCGAAGGCCAGCGTGCCGGACGATTCGATCGGCCGGTCGAGCATCTTCAGGTAGCGCTTCTCGGTGAAGCGCGCGCGCGCGGTGTGCACGCTCGAGAGCTCGCGCATGAGCTGGCCGAGGTCCCACGGGCCGGCACCGCTCTCATCGCCGAAGGCGCCACCGTGAGCTGCCAGCAGCGCCGCGACGATGGCGGCGAACGCCGCTCGCCTACTCCCAGAAGTCATGGAAGTTGAACCAGTTGTAGGGCGCGCTGCGCGCATGGTGTTCGAGCCGCTCGGCGTATCGTGCCGCGAGGCGGGCCGCATCCCCGTCCACCGCGATGCGCTCGTAGTGCACTTCGTAGCGATTGCCGCCGCGGTAGATGCCGAACATCAGCACGACCGGGCGGCGCAGCAGGCAGGCGAGGCGAAACGGCCCTGCCGGCAGATTCGCGCGCTTGCCGAGGAATGTGACGGGCGTGCTCTCCTCGTCGCCCAGGCGGCGATCGGCGAGCATGCCGACGAACTCGCCGGCGTCGAGGCATGCCCGCACCCGCAGCATGGAATCCACGGCGCCGAGGCCGATGACCTTGGTGCCGAGCGCAGGATTGATGGTGCGGATGATCGCACCGATGCGCGCTGCGTTCGCCTCGTACATGAGGAGGCTCACTTCGAGCCCGGGTTGCATCCGTCCGACCGCGCGCGTCACTTCGAAGCTGCCGAAATGGGCCCCGAGCAGGAAGCAGCCGGTGCGCCCGGCGTGCACTTCACGCATCGCGTCTGTGCCGTGCAGTTCGAGCTGGAACAGCTCGAAACGGTCGTTCAGCAGGAACACGCGATCGAGGATGGTGGCGGCGAAGGTGAAGTAGTGACGGTACCGATCGACCCAGGTGGGGTGACGCCCCAGCACCTGCTCCAGCCAGGCCCCTGACGCTCGACGCGATGCGGTCGAGAACAACAGGAAATAGCAGGAAATCGGATGCAGCAGTACGCGTGCAGCGGTGCGGCCCAGGTGCAACGCCACCCAGACGATGATCCGCAGGAAGAAAGTGTTGCTGCGCTCCGGCCGGGCGGCCCACGCCTGGGCAGCGAAGCTCACGGCAGGTCCCGGCGCTTGCTCAACTGTGAAGCGAGTTCCAACAAGGCTTCGCGCGGGATCTTCCCAGTGGGATTGCGCGGCAGACTGTCCACGAGGTGGAGCGGGCGCGGGAGGAATGCCGCGTCGATCCGCTCCTGCAGCGCATCGAGGATCTCGCGCGCCGTGCGCCCGGGTGCGACGACGAATGCCACGAGACGCACGACACGGTCGTCGGCGTCGTCGGGCATGAGAAACGCGCCGTCGCGCACTCCTTCGACGGTGTTCAACTGCAAGTCGAGGTGGGCGAGCGACGTGCGCTTGCCGGCGATGTTGATGAGGTCCGCGGTGCGGCCGTGCAGGATGAAGCGCTCGCGGTCGACCAGCTCGATCACGTCGGCGAGCAGCACTTCGCCGGGCACGTGGCCGCCGCTTGCCCAGGTGCCGCGCTCGTCGTGGCGCAGTCCGATGTTGCCCATCAATCGCCATTCGGCCGCGGCGAGCAGGTGGCGGGTCGCGAGCTGACCGGCCTCGCTGCAGCCGTAGATTTCCTTGACCGGCGCACCGAAGCGCTGCTCGGCATCGGCCGCGAGTTGCGGCGCGAGCGGTGCCGTGGCGCTGAGCAACAGGTCCACTTCGGGCGGGTGGTCCTCGCTCGCGACCAGGGCGCGCAGGTGCACCGGTGTGGTCACCAGCATGCGCGGGCGTGGAAGCACCGCGAGTGCCGAACAGATGTCGGCTGGAAAGAACGGCCGGCCGGCATCGAACGCGAATCCGCCCTGCAGTGCGATCAGCACGGTCGATTCGAGACCGTAGGAGTGTTGCGGCGGCACCGTGCCGACGATCGCGAGCGCCGGCAAGCCGGCGAGGCCGAGCGCTGCTGCTTCGTTGCGGCCGCTCGCCGCCAGCAAGGCCCACGACTTCACCGTCGGAACCGGCTCGCCCGTGGATCCCGAGGTGAACAGTACCGCGGCGACGCGATCGCCGGGAATCGCAGGGGCATCGAAAGCAGTCACATGGGTATCGCCCTCGCGCGTCACCGTGAGCTCCGGAAGGTCCACCGCGGGGGACAGTGCATCCGTGAGCGCATGCAGGCCCGGATGAGTCCTGGTGAGGCGATCGATCGTGGCCGGTGCGTGGTTTGCCGGCAGCAGGGTGCGCTGGCCGCGCAGCAGCGCCGCACCGAATCCCACGGCGAACAGGTAGCGATCGCCGCACGCGTTGAGGATGTGCGGGGCGTCCGGAAGGCGCTCGGCGAATGCGTGCACGTCCGCGACGAACTGGTGGGCATTCACGATGCCATCGCGCGTGAACGCGACCGGCAGGTCCGGGCTCGCGTGCACGAACAGAGGCAGGGGGGTCGAATCCGGATGTGGCATGGGGCCCAGTCTACCCGTCGGCGCCGGGGCCGACAGCCGGCTCAGCCGCGGATCTCTGGGCGCCGGTGCTGCGGCGGCACACTCACTTCGAGCGATGCTGTTGCAGGTGCTCGTTCAGGCTGCGCAATGACCCGAAGATGCGCACGTTGTCGGCATCGTCGGCTTTCAACTGCACACCGTAGGTCTTGGAGATCACCAGCGCGATTTCGAGGATGTCGATCGAGTCCAGACCCAGCCCTTCGCGATACAGCGGCGCGCCCGGATCGATTTCCTGGGGTGTCATTTCCAGGTTGAGGGCCTCGATGATCAGCGCCGCGAGTTGCGTTTCGTGATCGGTCAGTGCTGTGGCAGTGCTCACGGCCTTGCATTCGTTGGTTCGAGACAGCCGCGAGTGTAATGGTGCCCCCCTGGGGAAACAAGAATGCCGGTGACGGCATCAGACGGGCAGGGTCTCCTCGGTGAGGTAGGTCGCGAGAGTCCCATCGAGGATGGACTTGCCCTCGAGTTCGATCTGCATCCCATAGTGCGCGAGCGGCGGTGTCGCCGCTTCGAGGCGGACCGACACCACGAAGGCAGTACCGGCCGGGATGCGTGCCGCGTGCAGGCGCACGTCGCGCAACCCGACGAGGTAACCGACGCGGGGGCGGCCGGATGCTGGTGTTGCAACGCGGCGCAGTGCTTCCCACAGTGCTGCGGTCTGCGCGGCCGCTTCGATCGCGACGACTGCCGGGACGACGGCATCCGTCACGAGCGGGCAGTTCGGCGGGATGCGGGCCTCCGCGGTCAGGTGCTCCGACGATTGATCGAGGAGCGCCGTGACGAAACGCATGGGCGGCCGGTGCGGCAGGAGCGTTTCGACCGGCGGATGATCGACCACGTGGCGACTCCGGGCGATGGCCGGAGTCGCGCCGGGGTCGGGATTGGCGGTGCGCAGCTCGCCGTTCGTGACGATCGCCCCGTCACGGGTGATGGCGAACCGGATGGTGCCATCGGCCCGCATGCTGGCCACGACCTGCAATCGTTCGCCGGGAAGCACCGGCTGGCGCATGCGTGCGAACGCGATGCCGTTGACCGGCACCGGCCTGCCTTGCGCCTTCGACAGGGCATCGAACACCAATGCGAGCTGGGCCACGCCGGGCAGGATCGGCCGGCCCGGAAAGTGCCCTTCGAACCACTCCGCATTCACCTCGAGATCCGAGGGTTCGTTCATTGGCTGCGTACCGCTGGAGGTAGGGTCACGGGGCTAGCCGAGTCCGCCCGACACCGCGATCACCTGACCGGTGATGTACCCCGCCGCATCCGACGCGAGAAACCGGACCAGCGCCGCTACTTCGTCGGGCGTACCGGCGCGCTGCATCGGAACGATGGATTTCACGCGCTCCTCGGAGAATGCGGTGGCCGTCGTGCCGGCGTCGATCACGCCCGGGGCCACGATGTTGGCGGTGATGCCGCGCGTGGCTACTTCCAGCGCCAGCGAGCGCGAGGCGCCATGCAGCCCGGCCTTGGCGGCCGCGTAGTTCGCCTGCCCGCGATTGCCGATCAGGGCGCTCACCGACGAGATGCTGATGATGCGGCCCCAGCGGGTGCGGATCATCGGCAGCAGCAGCGGCTGGGTCACGTTGAAGAAACCATTCAGGCTGACGTCGATTACTCGCGACCACTGCTCACCGGTCATGCCGGGCAGCGGCGCATCCTCGTGCACGCCGGCGTTGTTCACAAGCACCTGGATCGCGCCGCGGGCGACCTGCGCTTCGAGCGCGGCACGTGTCGCTTGCGTGTCGGTCACATCGAACCCGACCGTCTCGGCCGAGCCGCCGGCCGCGACGATCTCGCCGGCTAGTGCAGCGGCCGCGTCCGGATGGGCGTTTGCATGCGCGATCACGTGCAGGCCATCGGCCGCCAGCGCCCGGCAGATTGCGGCACCGACGCCGCCACTGGCACCCGTCACGAGGGCGCGCTTCATGGGGCCACCGGCACGGCGGCCGGGCCGCGGGGCGGCGCTGGTACGTTCGTCATCGGTACGATTCTAACAAGGGGCGCTGCGGGGCCGTGGTCGATCGGTGCCGGGAAGTACACTAGAATGCGCCGCACTGGCATCGACCGGACACGTCCGGGGTCGAGCCGGTGCCTCGAGAAAGCGAACCCATGTCGGATCCGGTGAAGTCGTGTGAGGTGCTGGTCGTGGGCGGCGGTCCGGCCGGGTCCACCGTCGCCGCGCTGCTCGCGCAGCAGGGTCGCCACGTGGTCGTTCTGGAGAAGATGCGGCATCCGCGCTTTCACATCGGCGAATCGCTGCTCCCGCTCAATCTGCCGCTGTTCGACCGGCTCGGCGTGCGCGACGAGGTCGAGGCGATCGGCATGCGCAAGAATGGCGTCGAGTTCAATTCGCCGACCCATGATGCGCCGGTGACACTCGATTTCTCCGACGCCTGGGACAAGGATTTTCCCTTTGCCTACCAGGTGCGGCGGTCGGAGTTCGATCACATCCTGTTCCGCAACGCCGGCCGCAAGGGCGCCGAGCTGCTGGAAGGTGTGCGTGCGAGCCGGATCGATTTCGAGGCGGACGGCCGCGGTGCGCTGGTCACCGCCAAGGACGAAGCCGGCAAGGTGCTGCAGTGGCAGGCGCGATTCGTGATCGATGCTTCCGGGCGCGACACGCTGCTCGCCAACCAGCTGCAGGTGAAGGAAAAGAACCGGCGCCACAACAGCGCGGCCGTGTACGGCCACTTCACCGGGGCGCAACGCCTGCCGGGTGCGGCCGAAGGCAACATCAGCATCTTCTGGTTCGATCACGGCTGGTTCTGGTTCATTCCGCTCGCCGATGGCACCACCAGCGTTGGCGCAGTCTGCTGGCCGTACTACCTCAAGTCGCGCAAGAAGGACGTCACCAGCTTCTTCCACGACACGATCGCACTGTGCCCGCTGCTCGCCCGGCGGCTCGAAGGGGCGCAACTCGTCGAGCCGGCCACGGCCACCGGCAACTACTCCTACGCGGCGCGGCGCTCGTTCGGTCACAACTACCTGATGCTGGGCGATGCCTTCGCATTCATCGATCCGGTGTTCTCGTCCGGAGTCTTTCTCGCGATGAACAGCGCGTTCGAGGGCGCCGAGACGGTGCGCACCTGCCTCGACCAGCCGCGCGAGGCGGCAGCGGCGCTGCGGCGCTTCGACCGCGTGATGCGACGCGGGCCGAAGCAGTTCTCGTGGTTCATCTATCGCGTCACGAATCCGGCGATGCGCGAACTGTTCATGCATCCGCGCAACGACTGGCGCGTGAAGGAGGCGTTGCTCGCGGTGCTGGCAGGCGACATCTTCCGCGGCACGCCGATCGGCGTCCGCCTGTCGATCTTCAAGGCGATTTACCTGTTCAACTGCGTGCTGAAGCCGAAGCGGACGTTCCTCGCGTGGCTGCGGCGCCGGCGCATCGTGGGCGAGACGCTGCATGAATCCGCCGCGCACTGATCCGGTGCGGGAGCAACTCGGGGACGAGACCACGCGCGCCGGCGGCGGCTGGCGGGTGGGCGGAGCGAGTTCCGGCTCGGTCGATCAAGGTGGCTGGCGCGAGGCTGGCGACGTCGTGGCGTTCTGGGCCGGATACGCGCTCTTTGCCGCCATCACGTTCTTCGGCGGCCTGCTCGCTGCCGCGCTGTGGCGTCTGCTTCCCCGACGCATCGGCACGCGCGTGGGGCAGTGGATGATCATGGTGGCATTTCGCACGCAGCTCGAATTCCTGCGGCTGACCGGTCGGTTCGAGTTCGATCTGCGCGCACTCGATGCGTTGCGGGCGGAAGGCGGCCTGGTCATCGCGCCGAACCACCCGGCACTGCTGGACGTGCTGCTGGTGGCCTCGCGCCTGCCGCGGATCACCGGCATCATGAAGGCCGACCTGTGGAACAACGTGCTCTTGGGTGGTGGTGCCCGTCTGGCGGGCTATATCCGCAACGACTCGCCCTGCAGCATGGTGAAGCGCGCGGTCGAGGAGATCGGGCGCGGCAGTCAGCTCCTGGTCTTTCCGGAGGGCACGCGTTCGGTGCGGCGACCGGTCAATCCGTTCAAGCCGGGATTCGCGTTGATCGCGCGACGCGCCGGTGTGCCGGTGCAGACGGTCTTCATCGAAACGGCTGCGCCGTTCCTCGGCAAGGGCTGGCCGTGGTGGCGGCGCCCGGCCATGCCGATCCGCTATCGGGTGAGGCTGGGCCGGCGGTTCACCGTGGATGGCGACGTCAAGGCCTTCAGCGCGATGCTCGAGCAGTACTTCGAGGATGAGTTGCGCGCAACGCTGCCGGTGCATCGCGATGGTTGAGTCGATCACGCCGCCGGTGAACGAGAGCACGGTGGTGCATGCCCCGCATCCGCCGCTGGAGGGTTACTACGACGGCGAGACCCAGCGGCGCGATTGGGTGCGAGGCATCTTCGATCGCTCCGCTCCCGACTACGATCGGGTCGAACGCATGATGGCGCTGGGCACCGGATCGTGGTACCGGCGGCAGGCGCTGCTGCGCGCAGGGCTCGCCGCCGGCATGCGCGTGGTCGACGTGGGTGTGGGCACGGGCCTGGTGTCGTGCGAAGCGGCGCGCATCGTCGGCGCACCCGAACTTGTCACGGGGGTCGATCCGAGCCCGGGCATGCTCGGTGCGGCGCACGTGCCCGCGGGTGTCAGGTTGCTCGAGGGTCGCGCCGAATCGATTCCGTTGCCCGACTCTTGCGCCGACTTCGTGAGCATGGGCTACGCGCTGCGCCACATCGGCGATCTAGCCGTTGCGTTCGACGAGTTCCGGCGGGTGCTGAAGCCCGGCGGTGTCGTGTGCGTGCTGGAGATCACGCGCCCCACGACGGCGCTGCGCACCTGGCTGCTGCGGGTGTACATGCGCGGCATCGTGCCGGCGTTGTCCTGGTTCGTCGCGCGCAACGCCGACACGCCGAAGTTGATGCGCTACTACTGGGACACGATCGAGATGTGCGTGCCGCCCGAGCGGGTAATGGCGACTCTCAGGCACGTCGGCTTCGCGCGCGTGGAGCGACACGTGGAGGCAGGGATCTTTTCGGAGTATCGGGCGGTTCGCGAGGGGTAGGCGGCGCGCTGTCCCCACCCTCCGCCCTCCCCCGGCGCAGCCGGCGCTGCGCTGCCCCCACCCTCCGCCCTCCCCCGGCGCAGCCGGCGCTGCGCTGCCCCCACCCTCCGCCCTCCCCCGGCGCAGCCGGCG
>JAIEQG010000151.1 GCA_019747905.1 Burkholderiales bacterium | reverse complement strand
GCGGTGGTGGAAGACGGCGCCAGCGACTGGCCCACCTTCGCCGAGAAGGCGCGCAAGCTGATCGAGAAGGACAAGGTGGCCGCGGTGTTCGGCTGCTACACGTCGGCCTCCCGGAAGGCGGTGCTGCCGGTGTTCGAGAAGTCCAAGGGCCTGCTCTATTACCCGACGTACTACGAGGGCCTCGAGCAGTCGCCCAACATCATGTACACGGCGCAGGAGGCCTCGCAGTCGGTCATCGCCGCGATGGACTGGCTGATGAAGAACAAGGGCAAGACCTTCTACATGATCGGCTCGGACTACATCTGGCCGCGCACGACCATCAAGATCGCCAAGGCGGTGCTCGCCAAGGGCGGCGGCAAACTCGTGGGCGAGGACTACTACCCGCTGGGCCATATCGAGTTCTCCTCGGCCATCAACAAGATCAAGGGCGCCAAGCCCGACGTCATCCTGAACTGCGTGGTGGGTGGCAGCAACGTCGCCTTCTTCAAGCAACTCGCCGCGGCCGGCATTACGGGCAAGAACCAGACGGTGCTGTCGCTCGCCGTGTCGGAAGAGGAAGTCTCGGGCATCGGCGCCGACAACACGGCCGACACGCTGACCTGCATGGGTTACTTCCAGAGCCTCAAGAACCCCGCGAACGACAAGTTCGTGAAGGCCTTCAAGGCGAAGTACGGTGCCAACCGCGTCGTGGGCGACACGCTGGAGTGCGGTTACATCGGCGTGTATCTGTGGAAGATGGCAGCCGAGAAAGCCAAGAGCTTCGAGGTCGAGAAGGTCGTGGCGGCCTCGAGCAATCTCGAGATCGACGCACCCGAGGGCAAGGTGAAGTTCCACGCGAGCAACCACCATCTGTGGAAGCACGCGCGCATCGGTGCCTTCCAGCCCGACGGGCAGGTCAACATGATCTACGAGTCGCCGCTGATCGAGCCGAATCCGTTCCCGAAGCTGTAATCGGGTTGTAGTCGAGTGCGGGCCGGCGCGCGTGCGCCGGTCCTCTCGGTATTCCGTTCGACGACGCGCGTGGAATTCGAAGCATGAACCTTGACATGATGGCGATGCAGGCCTTCACGGGCCTGAGCGTGTTCACGATCCTGACGCTGATGGCGCTCGGGCTCGCGATCGTGTTCGGCCTGATGGGCGTGATCAACATGGCCCACGGCGAGCTCATGGCGATGGGCGCCTACACCACCTACTTCACGTCGCTGTTCTTCGCGAGCTACCTGCCGAGCCTGTTCGGCATCTATTTTCTCGTCGGCATCGTGCTGGCGTTCTTCGTGACCTTCATCTTCGGCTGGGCGCTCGAGCGAGGGTTGATCCGATTTCTTTACAAGCGCCCGCTCGACACGATGCTCGCGACCTGGGGCCTGTCGCTCATCCTCCAGCAACTGTTCCGCCAGTTCATCAACGCGAAGGAGGTGGAGGTCACCACCGTGTCGTGGCTGAAGGGCGCCTGGCAGGTGACCGAGAACGTATCGCTGCCCTTGTCCCGCATCTTCATCATCGTGCTTGCGGTGGTGACTGCCGCAGCCGTCTATGCGTTCCTCTACCGTACACGCTGGGGCTTGCGCATTCGTGCCGTGACGCAGAATCGCGCCATGGCCGGTGCGGCAGGAATCAACACCGAAAGGGTGGATGCATTCACCTTCGCATTGGGCTGCGGGCTCGCCGGCATCGCCGGCAGTTCGTTCACGATGCTCGCTTCCACCGGACCCACCACGGGCCAGGCGTACATCGTCGACACCTTCATCGTCGTCGTCTTCGGCGGCGTCGAGAGCCTGCTCGGCACCATCGCGTCGGCCTTCATGATCGGCCAGATGCAGGCGTGGTTCGAGTACTCCATGAGCGGCTCCATGGCGCGCGCCGGCATCCTGCTTCTGGTGATCGTGGTGCTGTACTTCCGGCCCAACGGGCTCTTCGCCACCAAGGTGCGCCGCGCTTGAACACGACGTCGATGGCCACCCCCGCTCCCCAGACCACCGCGTCCGCGCCCCGAGGCAGCAATCTCTGGGGCGTGGGCAGCTTCCTCCTGCTCGCAGCCCTCCTGCTCGTGGTGTTCCCGCTCGCCATGGATGTCTTCCGGCTCGGGCTCGCGGCGAAGTACCTCTCGCTGGCGTTTTGCGCGGTGGGCATCGTCCTGGTGTGGGGTTACGGCGGCATCCTGAGTCTCGGGCAGGGCGTGTTCTTCGGCCTCGGCAGCTACTTCATGGCGATGTTCCTCAAGCTCGAATCGGCCGGCAACGCCGACTCGTCCTCGGGAACGGCACTGTCCGCATTCTTCGGCACGGCCGGATTGCCCGATTTCATGGCCTGGAACAGCGTCGAAGTGCTCCCGTGGTGGTGGGAGCCGTTCCATCACGTGAGTTTCACGATCCTCGCGATCCTGATCGGTCCGCCGCTGGTCGCCTTCGTGCTGGGCTACGCCAACTTCCGCAAGCGCGTCGGCGGTGTCTACTTCTCGATCGTGACGCTGGCGCTGGCGGCGATCATGGCCATCGTGATCATCGGCCAGCAGGGTTACACCGGGGGCGTCAACGGCATCACCGACTTCAAGACCTTCCTCGGCATGGATCTCGACACCGACCGGGCGAAGGTGGTGATGTACTTCATCACGGCAGGCCTGCTGCTCCTGTGCGTGCTGTTCGGCGCGTTCATCCTGCGCAGTCGACTGGGCCGCGTCCTGGTGGCCATTCGCGATCGCGAGGACCGCGTGCGCTTCTCCGGCTACGACCCCGCGCTGTTCAAGGCCTTCATCTTCGCCGTGGCCGCGCTGTTCTCTGCACTGGGCGGCGCGCTGTTCACGATGCAAGTCGGGCTGGCATCGCCATCGCTGGTGGGCATCGTGCCTTCCGTGGAGATGGTCATCTATGCAGCGGTGGGCGGGCGACTGTCACTCATCGGTGCGGTCTACGGCGCGTTGCTCGTGGGCTGGGCCAAGACTTTCTTCTCGGAGAACTTCGTCGAGTTCTGGCCGTACTTCATCGGCGTGCTGTTCATGGTCGTGGTGATGTTCCTGCCCACGGGGCTCGCCGGGCTGGTCGACAGGCTGCGCGGGCGGTTCCTCCGTCGGGAGGGTCACTGAACATGGCCGCTCTCATCCTCCAGGTGGACGGTCTCACCGTCTCCTTCGACGGATTCAAGGCCGTGGACAACCTCAATTTCTACGTGGAACAGGACGAGCTGCGCTGCGTGATCGGCCCCAATGGCGCGGGCAAGACCACGCTGCTGGACATGATCTGCGGCAAGACCAAGCCCACTTCGGGCACGATCAAGTTCAAGAACCACCGGTTGAACGAGATGATCGAGTACCAGATCACCCGGGCCGGCGTCGGTCGCAAATTCCAGAACCCGTCGGTGTACGAGGACCTCACGGTCTCGGAGAACCTGGACATCTCGTGGCCGAAGCAGCGCAACGTGCTCGGGTCGCTGTTCTTCCGGCGCGACCAATCCATGGCCGACAAGATCGATTCCGTGGCGAGCCAGATCTTCCTGCGCGACCAGCTCGACACCAAGGCCGGGCTCCTGTCTCATGGCCAGAAGCAGTGGCTCGAGATCGGCATGTTGCTCATGCAGGATCCGGAACTGCTCCTGCTCGACGAACCGGTGGCCGGCATGAGTGCGCGCGAGCGCGAGCAGACGGCGGAGCTGCTCAACGGCATCTCGAAGGGGCGTTCGACGATCGTGATCGAGCACGACATGGCTTTCGTGCGCATGATCGCGCACAAGGTCACCGTGCTGCACCAGGGCAAGCTCCTGGCCGAGGGCAGCATGGACCAGGTGCAGTCCGACCCGCGAGTGGTTGAAACGTACCTCGGCCACTGATATGACACAGCCCCCACGCTCTCTGTGTTCGCTGCCCCCGAGTGGGGCGCGTCAGCGCCTTGGGGCGGCCCGGCGGCGCTGACATGTCCATGCTCTCGGTCTCCGGCCTCAACGTCTACTACGGCGACAGTCACGTGGTCCGCGGCGTCTCGTTCGAACTGTCCGCGGGCGAAACCATCGCCATCATGGGTCGCAACGGCATGGGCAAGACCACGCTGCTGAAGTCCCTGATCGGCTTGCTGCCGGCGCGCAGCGGCAAGGTCGTGCTCGACGGCCATGAACTGAACGGCGCGCGCACCTTCCAGCGCGTGGCGCTGGGCATGGGCTTCGTGCCGCAGGGGCGGATGATCTTTCCCTACCTGACGGTGGAGGAGAACGTGCTGACCGGCATGGAGAACGTGCCGGACAAGACCGTCCCGAAATGGATCTACGAAACCTTCCCGGTGCTCGAGGAGATGCGCATGCGCCGGGGCGGCAACCTCTCGGGCGGGCAGCAGCAACAGCTCGCCATCGCGCGGGCGCTGGTGTCGAACCCGAAGGTGCTGGTACTCGACGAACCCACGGAAGGCATCCAGCCTTCCATCATCAAGGACATCGCACGCACGCTGAACCGCCTCAAGGAAGAGCGCGGCTTTGCGCTGCTGGTATCGGAGCAGGTGTTGTCGTTCGCGATGGAAGTGGCCGATCGCTTCCTGATCATCGAGAAGGGGGAGTTCGTCTACGAGGAAAAAAAAGGCGCGGTCGATACCGCGAAGATCCACGCCTATTTGACTGTATGACCGGCGTGAGTTCGGACAGGGGCGTCCGCGCACGCATAGCAAGACGGTGGGTCCCGTGATCCGCCGATCCGATAAACGCTAGCCAGGAAGGAGTATCGAGCCATGATGCACGGAGACATATCCAGCAGTAACGACTGCGTTGGCGTCGCAGTCGTGAATTACAAGATGCCGCGGCTGCACACGAAGGCCGAGGTCCTGGACAACGCGCACAAGATCGCCGACATGATCGTCGGCATGAAGGTGGGCCTGCCCGGCATGGATCTCGTGATCTTTCCCGAGTACAGCACCCACGGGATCATGTACGACTCGAAGGAGATGTACGACACCGCCTCGACCTGCCCGGGCGAGGAGACCGCGATCTTCGCCGACGCCTGCCGCAAGGCGAAGGTGTGGGGCGTGTTCTCGCTGACCGGCGAGCGCCACGAGGAGCATCCCAACAAGGCGCCCTACAACACGCTGATCCTGATGAACGACAAGGGCGAGATCGTGCAGAAGTACCGCAAGATCATGCCCTGGGTGCCGATCGAAGGCTGGTATCCCGGAAACTGCACCTACGTCTCGGACGGTCCGAAGGGCCTCAAGGTGTCGCTCATCATCTGCGACGACGGCAACTATCCCGAGATCTGGCGTGATTGCGCCATGAAGGGGGCGGAGCTGATCGTGCGCTGCCAGGGCTACATGTACCCGGCCAAGGACCAGCAGGTCATCATGGCGAAGGCGATGGCGTGGGCGAACAACTCCTACGTCGCAGTGGCCAACGCTGCGGGCTTCGATGGCGTGTACTCGTACTTCGGCCATTCGGCGATCATCGGCTTCGACGGCCGTACGCTCGGCGAGTGCGGCGAAGAGGATTACGGCATCCAGTATGCGGCGCTCTCCAAGGGGCTCATCCGCGATGCGCGCAAGAACATGCAGTCGGAGAACCACCTGTTCAAGCTGCTGCACCGCGGGTACACCGGTCTCATCAACTCGCGCGAAGGCGACAAGGGCGTGGCGGCGTGCCCGTACGACTTCTACAAGAAGTGGATCACCGATCCGGACGCCACTCGCGAGATGGTCGAGGCCATGACGCGAACCACGGTCGGCACCGACGAGGCGCCGATCCCGGGGATCCCGAACGCGAAGGATCCGGTGCACAAGTAGCATCACGGGACGGCCGACTTTCCTCCCTCACTGCGCCTCCTTTGTTTCGGGAGGGGGCGACGGTGAGGGAGATTTCGCCCGCCCCCGCCTCACAGCAGACTTCACATGCTCCGTCTCACCGAGATTCTCGGCACCGCATCCGAACCGCACATTGCGGAGAGGCTGCATGCCCTTTCGCATCGAGGTGCGGTGGAGTACGTGACGTTGCGACGGGAAGACACCGCCCGGCGCCGCCTGCACGTCTTCACCGATCGCGGCACCGAGGGAGCCATCATCCTCGATCGCAGCGAGCAGCTCGCCAACGGCGCGGTCCTGCTGCTCGAGCCCGAGCGCGCGGTGGTGGTCCGGCTCGAGGAGGCGCCGTGGCTCGCGCTGGAACCGCGCGATGCCGCGGCTGCGCTGGAGCTTGGATACTTCTGCGGCAACATGCACTGGAAGGTCCGGTTCGTCGGCGAGTATCTGCACATTTCGTTGCAGGGGCCGCGCGCGGACTACCTGGAGCGGTTGTCGCATCTGATCGCCGATGGGCGCGTCAGCGTGGTCGGCAATGAATGAGATCGCCACCGTCCTGGCTGCCCTGCAGCTTGGCGACAGCTTCTTCCCGAGCGGCGGCACCTCGTTCTCGTGGGGGCTCGAGACCTTGCGGGCGGATGGACTGGTGCGTACGGCGGCCGACGTCGAAGCGCTGGTGGCAGGTCAGATCGAACATCGCTGGGTCAGTTTCGATCGCCCGGCGGTGACCGCGGCCCACGCGGCGGCAGGAGACATCGATGCGGTCTGCGTCATCGATCGCGAAGTGGATGCGGCGACCCTGGCGCGCGAAGCACGCGAAGGGGCACGGCGTATCGGCACGTCGGTGCTCAAGGTGCACGAGGGCATGGGAACACCGGGCGTCCCGGAGTACCGGGCACGCATCCGGGCCGGCGATGCCTTTGGCCAGATGGCCGTGGTGCAAGGCTTCGTGGCGCGGGCGAGTGGCCTCGATGCCGATACCGCCTGCGCCATGTCGGCGCACCAGCTGGTACTGAGTCTGGTGAGTGCAGCGCTGCGACTCGGCCTGATCGGCCACGTGGATGCTCAGCGCATTTTCGTTGGCCAGCGCGATCGGGTGGGAACGCTGATGCGGCAGCCTGTTCCGGATATCAGCGAACTGCATGCCTACACGCCTGCTGCCGAGATCGCGATGATGCGGCACGAGACGGGCAACGGGCGGATGTTCGCTAGTTGATGCAGGTCGCGGAAAAATGCAGCCCCCATCCCCCGCCTTCCCCCGACTGCGTCGAGGGAAGGAGCATACGGCTCTTTCCCCCGGCGAAGCCGGGGGAGGGGACGTGCGCCCCTTCCCCCACCGAAGGTGGGGGAAGGTTGGGATGGGGGCATGCGTACGCGGTGTTGCGCGCGTCCATCTCATTCCGCGTTGCACGCCTTGAACGAATAGAGGCAATCCCATGCTCCTGACACCCACCGAACTCGAACGCCTCACCATCTACACCGCAGCCGAACTCGCCCGCAAACGCCGGGCGAAGGGCTTGAAGCTCAACCACCCCGAGGCCACCGCCATCATCGCGGACGAGATCCTCGAAGGCGCGCGCGAAGGGCGCGGTGTCGCGGAGCTGATCGGTTACGGCTCGACGCTGCTCACCACCGACGATGTGATGCCGGGTGTGGCCGACATGATGCCGATCCTGCAGGTCGAGGCGACTTTCCCGGACGGGACCAAGCTGGTGACGGTGCACGATCCCATCCGTTCCGGCAAGAAGCCAGCGGACAAGGCGGTCACCCCCGGGGAGATCTTTCCGGCCGAAGGAGACATCGAGATCAACGCCGGCCGGCGGAAGGCCACCCTGCGTGCAGTCAACACCGGCGACCGGCCGATCCAGATCGGGAGCCACTACCACTTCTTCGAAGCGAACCGCGCGCTCGAGTTCGACCGCGCGGCTTCGTTCGGGATGCACCTGGACATCCCTGCCGGGACCGCGGTGCGCTTCGAGCCCGGCGAAGCGAAGGAAGTGACGCTGACCACGTTCGGCGGGACGGGCGAGATCCATGGACTCAACTCGCTGACCAACGGTTCGACGACGAGCGAACTCAACAAGGAAGCGGCCTTGCGGCTCGCGCGCGAGCGCGGGTTCAAGGGGGCATGAGGGAAGGTCAAAGGTAAATCTTGAAACACGAAGGACGCGAAGGACCAGAAGGAGCACGAAGGCAAATGCGCGGACGGGCATTCATGGATCCCCATGCGGCGTCCGCTGTGCCTCCTTTTGCAGTCCTTCGCCTTCCTTCGTGTCCTTCGCGTCCTTCGTGGTGAAAGAGGCTTCTTAAGGAGTAGCGCCGTGGCAAAGATGTCGAGAAAGGAATACGCCCAGCTCTACGGGCCCACCACCGGCGACGGCGTGCGCCTCGGCGATACGTCGCTCATTGCTGTCATCGAGCACGACTACGCCGTCCCGGGTGACGAATGCCTGCACGGCGGCGGCAAGACCCTGCGCGACGGGCTTGGCCTGACACCCGGCTACGACAGCGCCGCCGGCGCTCTCGACATGCTGATCTCCAACGTGGTGATCATCGATCCGGTGCTCGGCATCGTGAAGGCCGACATCGGCATCAAGGACGGTCGCATCGTCGGCGTGGGCAAGGGCGGCAACCCGGCGGTCATGGACGGCGTGCATCCTGAGTTGATCTGCGGTGCGGCGACCACGGTGCGCGACGGTGAAGGATTGATCGCGACACCCGGCGGCATCGACGTGCACGTGCACTTCGATTCGGCGCAACTGGTGGAGCACGCCATCGCCTCGGGCCTCACCACCATGATCGGCGGCTCGCTCGGTCCCATCACCGTGGGCATCGACTGCGGGGGTGCCTGGAACGTGGGCAAGATGCTGCAGGCGGCAGAACAGTGGCCCATGAACTTCGGCTTTCTCGGTCGCGGCAACTCGTCGAAGCCGCGTTCGCTGCTCGACCAGATCTCCGGCGGGTGCCTCGGCCTCAAGATTCACGAGGACTGGGGCGCGATGCCGGCAGTCATCGACACCTGCCTGTCGGTGGCTGACGACCTCGATTTCCAGGTGCAGTTGCACACTGATACCCTGAACGAGTCCGGGTTTCTCGAAGACACGCTCGCCGCGATCAAGGGCCGGACGATCCACATGTATCACACGGAAGGGGCGGGCGGCGGGCACGCACCCGACATCATCGCGGTCGCCGGCCGCATGAACTGCCTGCCGTCGTCGACCAATCCGACCAATCCCTACACCGTGAACACGTTCGACGAGCACCTCGACATGATCATGGTGTGCCACCACCTGAATCCGGCGGTGCCCGAAGACGTCGCGTTCGCCGAGAGCCGCATTCGCGCCCAGACCATCGCGGCCGAGGACGTGCTGCACGACATGGGCGCGATCTCGATGCTGGGTTCCGACAGCCAGGGCATGGGTCGCATCAACGAAGTGATCTGCCGCACGTGGCAGCTCGCTTCAAAGATGAAGGATCAGTTCGGCCGCCTGCCGCAGGAGCGGACGAAGATCGGCGACAACGAGCGCATCAAGCGCTACGTGGCCAAGTACACCATCAATGCCGCGCGCACCTTCGGCATCGACCAGCACATCGGCTCGCTCGAGAAGGGCAAGCTCGCCGACATCGTGCTGTGGCGGCCCGCCTTCTTCGGCATCAAGCCCGAGCTCACGGTGAAGGGCGGTTTCATCGTGTGGTCTGCGATGGGCGATTCGGCGGCCTCGCTGATGACCTGCGAGCCGCTGTTGATGCGGCCGCAATGGGGTGCCTTCGGCGAAGCGAAGCAGCCACTGTCGGCGTGTTTCGTGAATCCTGCGGCAGTCGACGCCGGCATCGGTGCGTCGCTGGGATTGCGCAAGCAACTGCTCCCCTCGCGCGGGACGCGCAAGCTCAACAAATCGCACATGCTGCACAATACCGCCTGCCCGGACATCAGCGTGAACCCGCAGACTTTCGACGTGATGGTGGACGGCAAAGTGCTGACGTGCGAACCGGCGAAGGTGGTGCCTCTGGCCCAGCGTTACATGCTGCGGTGATCTTGAACAACGCAACTCTTCAAACACGAAGGACGCGAAGGACACGAAGGGACACGAAGAAGGATGAAGGATGCGGGTAGTGTTTTCGAGCAGGTGACCTGGGTTTTCCTTCGTGTTCCTTCGTGTCCTTCGCGTCCTTCGTGGTGAAAGAGGTTTTTTGAACGCCAGATCATGAACAGCATCGTCCCCGGCACCCTCGCTCCACAATCCAAGACCGCCACCACCAGCGCTGCCCGCGTCGGCATCGGCGGCCCCGTCGGCAGCGGCAAGACCGCACTGCTCGAGCAACTCATCCCGCGCTTCATCGCCCGCGGCACCAACCTGGCCGTCATCACCAACGACATCGCCACGAAGGAGGATGCCGAACGCGTCCGCCGCAGCGGCCTCATCGCGCCCGAGCGCGTCGCCGCCGTCGAGACCGGCGCATGCCCGCACTCGGCCATTCGCGAGGACCCGACGCTCAACATGCAGGCGGCGGAGGATCTCGATGCGAAGTTCCCGGGGCTCGAACTCATTCTCATCGAATCCGGCGGCGACAATCTTGCTTCGTCGTTCTCGCTCGACCTCGTCGACTACTGGATGTTCGTGATCGACGTGGCCGGCGGCGACGACATTCCGCGCAAGCGCGGTTTCGGTGTGCTCACCTGCGATCTGCTGGTGATCAACAAGATCGACCTCGCGCCCTACGTGAAGACCGATCTCGGGCGCATGGTGCGCGAAGCGAACGAAGTCCGCGGCGGGCGTCCTGTGCTGCTGACCAATTGCGCCACCGGCGAAGGGGTCGACGCGATCGTCGACCACCTCGCGCGTGAGGTGCTCTTCGACCGTTGATGGTTCAGCTGCCATGAAGCCCGACGATCTCGTCGACGCGACCCCGGCGCAGTTCGAACTGGGGTTCGAGCGGTCGCCGGGCGGTGCAACTGTCCTGCGGCGGCAGCTCGTGGCCTATCCGTTCCACGTGGGTCGCGTGCTGCACGTGCCTGGCGATCCTGCCGGCTTCGCCACGGTGTACGTGCAGTCGTGTTCCGGCGGACTGTTCCAGGGCGAGCGGCTGCGCCTCGCAGTCACGGCGGAGGCGGGTGCCCAGGTGCACCTCACGACGGCTGCGTCCACCATCGTCCACGCGATGCCGGGCGGCGCAGCGGAGCAGAGTCTCACCATCGAAGCTCGAGACGGTGCGCTCGTGGAGTATCTGCCGGACCCGCTGATCCTGTTCCCGACGGCGAAGCTGACGACAACGCTGACGATCCGTGCGGCGGAGACGGCCACCGTGCTGGCGGGGGAGAGTTTCCTGCTGCACGATCCGAAGGGCGGTGACGGCGCGTTCGACCTTCTGGGATCGGAAACCCGCGTCGAGGCTGCCGACGGGCGGTTGCTTGCGCTCGACCGCTTCCGCGTCGACGGCAGCAGCGTCATCGGGGCGCGGCCGGGGGTGAATGGTGCCTTCGGCTTGCAGGGCACGCTGATGCTCGTGCATCGATCGGATCCGGACAGCGCGCTCGAGGCCTTGCGGTCGGCGCTGCCGGAGTCGCCCGGCGTATTCGCGGGGGCTTCGCTGCTGCCGGGCGATTGCGGCGCATGGTTGCGGGTGCTGGCGCGCGACGCGATAGCGTTGCGCGCCGTGATGCGCGCGGGCTGGATGGCGGCACGGCGTCTCGTGACTGGATCGGCGCCCGGCATTCGCAGAAAATAGACGACCACAAGCGACAAGTCACGGATCCTTCATGACCGATCTGCACCTGCCCTCCGGGGTCATCGAGCAGTACCGCATCCACGCGGAACCCTACTATCGCGCGACGGGCGAGGAGATCGCGCTGTACGAAGCGGCCTACGCGGCGCGGTTGCCGATGATGCTGAAGGGCCCGACCGGTTGCGGCAAGACGCGGTTCATCGAGTACATGGCCTGGAAACTGGGCAAGCCCCTGGTGACGCTCGCGTGCAACGAAGACATGACCGCGTCCGACCTGGTCGGCCGGTACCTGCTCGATGCAGAAGGTACGCGTTGGCAGGACGGACCGCTGACGCTGGCGGTGCGCTTCGGGGCGATCTGCTACCTCGACGAAGTGGTCGAGGCACGCCAGGACACCGCGGTGGTGATCCACCCGCTGACCGATGCACGCCGCAGCCTGCCGCTCGAGAAGAAGAACGAACTGGTGCAGGCGCACCCGGATTTCCAGCTGGTGATCTCGTACAACCCCGGCTACCAGAGCATCCTGAAGGACCTGAAGCAGTCGACCAAGCAACGTTTCGGTGCCCTCGACTTCCATTATCCCGAGCGGCCCATCGAGATCGAGATCGTCGCGCACGAAGCGGGCATCGGTGCGGATGTGGCGGGAAAGCTCGTATCGGTCGGCGAGAAGACGCGCCACCTGAAAGGCCACGGCCTGGAAGAGGGCGTGTCGACCCGCATGCTGATCCATGCGGGACATCTCATCTCGCGCGGGATCGATCCGGTCGCGGCGTGCCGGGTGACCCTGGTGCGGCCGATCACGGACGATGCGGACATGAGAGACGCGCTGGACGCGGTGGTGACGACGTTCTTCTAGGCTGCGGCCCCCATCCCGGCCTTCCCCCAACGGTGTTGGGGGAAGGAGAGGAGTGCGACGATCGGTGAGGCTGATCGTCGGAGGCCGGGACGGCGGCCCCCATCCCCCGCCTTCCCCCGGCGTAGTCGGGCGCTTTGCTCCCCCCAACCCCCTGTCTTCCCCCGACGTAGTCGGGGGAAGGCCCTGTACATTCCCTCCCCCACGAACGTGGGGGAGGGTTAG
>JAIEQG010000044.1 GCA_019747905.1 Burkholderiales bacterium | reverse complement strand
TCGAAAACGAGTCGAACATCCCTTCACCCACCCTCAATCCCGGGTTTCGGCACACTCATGAAATATCCGGGCTAGGCGCCCGCGCAATCGCCAGCGCGGACGCGGACGGCGGATTGCCCCCACCCCAACCCTCCCCCGGCTTCGCCGGGGCAGGGCGCCGTGCGCTCCTTCCCCCACCTGCGGTGGGGGAAGGCGGGGGATGGGGGCAGCAAAGCGCCCACCTGCGGTGCGGGAAGGCGGGGGATGGGGGCAGCAAAGCGCCCACCTGCGGCGGGGGAAGGCGGGGAATGGGGGCAGCGGTCCGCGACGCGCTACGCCTGTGACTTGTGCTCCGCCTCGATCCGCCGCAACTCGGTCTTGAGCACCTTGCCGTAGTTGTTCTTCGGCAGCGCCTCGACGAACACGTAGCGCTTCGGGCGCTTGAACCGTGCGATGTGATCGAGGCACAACGCGTCCAGTTCCGCTGCGCTGACCCCGTCCGCGGTGCGACCCACCACGTAAGCCACCACTTCCTCGCCCCAATCCGGATGCGGTGCTCCGATCACCGACACCTCTCCAACCGCCGGATGACGCAACAGCACCTCTTCGACTTCGCGCGGATAGATGTTCGATCCGCCACTGATGATGAGGTCCTTGCTGCGATCCATCAGCGTGAGGAAACCATCCGCGTCCATCGCGCCGACATCGCCGGTATGGAGCCAGCCGCCACGCAGGGTCTTCGCGGATGCCTCCGGATCGCGCCAGTAGCCGCGCATCACCGTGGCGCCGCGCACCAGCACTTCACCGGGCTCGCCCACCGCTAATGTCTCGTCGTCGCTCCCGCCGACCCGCACTTCCACCGCTGCCTGCGCGACGCCGACCGAGGCGAGGCGTTGCTCGTACCGCGGATGCGCGACGTCGCGATGCCGGGCCTTGGTCATGGCCGTGATGGTCATGGGGCTCTCGCCCTGGCCGTAGATCTGCGCGAGCTTCGGTCCGAGCACCTCCATGGCACGCTTCAAGTCGGCCACGTACATCGGGCCGCCACCGTACACGATGGTCTTGAGGTTGCCGGAATCGGCGGTGCGCGCAGCCGGACTTTCGATCAGCCGCCGCACCATCGTCGGGGCCGCGAACACGCACATGCCGCGATGGGTGCGCATGAGGTCGAACATCTCCGCCGCATCGAAGCCGCCGCTCGCCGGAATCACCTGTTTGGCCATCGCGGCCACATGCGGCAGGATGTACTGCCCCGAGCCATGGGACATGGGTGCGGCGTGCAGCACGCAATCGCTCGCGTCGATCGAGTCCACGTCGACGAAGAAGCCCATGGTCATCGTGAGCAGATTGCGATGCGTCAGCATCGCGCCCTTCGGCCGACCCGTGGTGCCGCTCGTGTAGAACAGCCAGGCGACATCGTCCGGCGCGCAGTCGACGATCACCAGCGGCTCGCCGACGGCGAGTGATTCGTACTCCGGGTCGTCCACGCACACGATGGGCAGACCGGGTAGCGCCACGCTCGCCACGCCCTCGGCGAGATCGGTACTCACGAAGCAGAGCTTCGCCTCCGAGTGCCCCAGGATGTACTCGAACTCCTTGGGGTGCAGTTTCGCATTGATCGGCACCGCGGCAAGACCCGCGTGCCAGGCCGCAAACAGGAGCTCGAAATACTGCGGACTATTGCGCATCGCAAGCGCAACGCGGTCGCCGTGACCGAGCCCGAAATCGGTCTGCAAGCGCCGGGCGAGTGCGGCGACGCGCGCTTCGGTTTCACCGAAACGCCGCAGATTCTCATGACCATGGGCCACGGCCCAGTTCTCGGGCGAGACTTGCGCGGCACGCCGCAGCAGGTGAGCGAGATTCACGAACGAACCCTCGACGACAGGAAGGAGGCGATGGCGAGCGCCATCAGGAGGAGGGATGCGATGGGCAAGCCGGCAGAGCCGGCGGCTTGATGCACGACGCCGGCCAGGAATGCGCCGAGCGACATGCCGAGGTAGAGCGCGGAGGCGTTGGTCGCCAGCAGCAGGCTGCGACGCGATGGATCGATGTCGACGAGCCGCTTCTGCTGCGGCGCCTGGAACAGCGTACCCGCGGTGGACCAGATCACGAACAGCGGGAGCGCCAACACGAGGGACGCCGGCAGCACCCAAAGCGCGACGAAGGTGGTCGCGAGCACCGCGAGGCTCAGGAGCACGGTGCGATCCGCGCCCAGCCGATCGGTGAGACCGCCCGCGAGCAGGTTGCCGACGATGCCACCGACACCGTAGCAGAGCAGCACCGCCACCATGCCGCCCGAGCCGATCGCCATGCGCTCCGACAGGTAGGGCGTGATCAGCGCGTACGTGGCGAACATCGCGGCCATTTGCAGCAGCGTCGTGGCGACGCTGAAACCCGCACGCCGATGGAACACGACGCCGGCCAGCGCCCGCAGGTTCACCGGCATTCCGCGGCTGCGATCGTGCACCTGCCACACCACGCCGATCGCCGCCAGCCCGCCGAGGACGACGAGAAGCATGAGCACGGCGCGCCATCCGATCAGCACGCCCAGCCACGCCGCCATCGGCACCGCCAGCACCACTGCCAGCGTCATGCCGCCGAACACGATGGCGAGCGCGCGTCCCTGGCGCTCCGGCGGCACCAGTCCGGCGCCGATGGCCGAGGCCATGGGACCGACCATGGCCGCACCTGCACCCGCCGCGATGCGTGACAAGAGCAGGATCCAGTACGTGGTGGCCAATGCTCCGGCGAGTGTTGCCAGGCTCATGATCGCAAGCCCCGTCAGCAGCAGTGTGCGCCGCGGATGCCGGCCGAAGAGCACCTGGGCGAGCGGCGCGGAAACCGCGAAGGCGAGTGCGAAGGCCGTGACGAGATTGGCGACCGCCGCCGCCGAGACATCGAGCGACGCAGCCATGGGCTGCACCAGTCCGACGACGGCGAGCGAACCGGTGCCGAGAATGAAGTATGCGAAGCCGAGCGCGATCAGGGCCGCGACGGGATCGCGGCCCTGGGCACCAGCGGTCGGTGTTGAAGCGGATGCAGACATGGGGGGCGTACTGTATTCGACCGCGGCACCGATGGGAAACCGGCGCGCTACACTGGCAGCGCTCGAGGCCCCAGGAGGAGTCAACCCATGAAGTTCGTCGGTCAACTGCTAGGCGCGCATGCCGCGCGCTATCCCGGCCTCGGACTCGAGGACATCTACAAGCTGCTGCACCAGGCCGCGCTGGGGCCGGCGCACGCGGTCAACGGCGAGGCCGCCCGTGCCCGTCTCGCTGCGGAGCTGGCGGGCCTCATCGCCGGGCCCCGCGAGCCCCTCGCCGATCCGATCTCCCCCGACGGCCGGCTCGCTCGCATCCATCTGCGCGCCTTCGCCGCCAGCGGTTTCGATCCGGACTTGCTCGCCGACGCATTCACCGAGACGGCGCGCTCGTGGTCACCCTCCACCGAAAAGCTCGCCAAGTTCTGCGGGTGCCTCGGCGACCTGGCCGACGCGGGCGGCATCGCCTTTGCCCGCACGGATGTAGAGCGCTACATGACCGCGCGCTCGGCAGAAGGCTGGCCGGCCGTGCATCACTCGGATGCCTTCCGCCAGCGCTGGCTGCCGGCGTACCGCGTGGTCGATCTCGCCCTGCTGCCGGAGTCGTTTCGACCGTAGGCGAGCCGGCGCTAGGCCGCGTTCGGCCAGCGGCGCTTCAGGTGCGCGAGTACCTCGGCGGCAGTCTGGAACCTCTCCTCAGGATCCTTCGCCATCAGGCGATCGACGATGTCCTGGAACTCCGCCGCAGGTGCCGGCAGCGGCGGCGGCGGTTCCTCCAGATGCATGCGCAGGAGCTCCGTCATCTCGG
Source organism: Burkholderiales bacterium (assembly GCA_019747905.1). Taxonomy (GTDB): domain Bacteria; phylum Pseudomonadota; class Gammaproteobacteria; order Burkholderiales. The sequence continues at coordinate 8,465 of JAIEQG010000044.1, read as the reverse complement.
ACGCATAGAACGGACGCCGCCCGGTGAGCATCTCGTAGAAGATGGCCCCGGCGCTGTACAGATCGCTGCGCTGGTCGATGGAGCGGGCCATCACCTGCTCCGGGCTGAAGTACGCCGGCGTGCCGAGCGAGTTGCCCTGGATGATGGTGGTGCTGCCGTGCAGCTTGGATATGCCGAAGTCCACCAGCACCAGGCGATCGCCGGTGCGGAACATCACGTTCTGCGGCTTGAGGTCGCGATGCACGATGCCGGCCCGATGCACCGCGTCGAGCGCCTGGCACATCTGGATGAGGATGGCGAGCGCCCGATCCCGGCCGATGCCGGCGCGGATGCGCTCCTTGAGATCGCCGCCCGGCAGGTGCTCCATCGCGATGAACGCGTGGTGATCGGTGACGCCGTGGTCGTAGATGCGAACGACGAACGGCGTGTCGAGCTCGGAGATGATCGCGGTCTCCTTGAGGAACAGCACCAGTTCGCGTTCGTCGCGCGAAGCGCGCGGATCGAAGACCTTCAGCACCAGGCGACGGCCCTGGCGCGTGTCATCCGCCAGGTAGACGCGCGACATGCCGCCTTCGCCGATCTGTTCGATGATCCTGTAGCCGCTGATGTTCGCAATCTCGGCGTCGGAATCGCGTGGCGCGCTGCGCGCGGAGCGCTTCTCGGCCCGCTTGGGTGTCCCGCCGATCGGCATAGTCTTCTCGAACTGGCGGCGGATGCGCTCGGTCTCTTCCATGGCCGCGCGGATGGTATTGCCGACCGTGGCCTTGGTGAGATCCTGCTCGTTCACGCACACGGCGGCGCCGAGGGTCATCGCCTGGTGCAACAGCGGATCGAGCCGTGCCATGGCCACCACGCCCGGGCAGAACGGCAGCGCCATGAACGCGCGGAGCTCGCGAACCATGTCGGCGTCTTCCAGTCCGAAGACGACCGCGTCGTACTTGGGCAGGTCAGCGAGCTGCTCCGGTTTCAGCAGCTTGAGCGACGCGAACTCGTCCACGTGCGCGTCAGGCCATTCGATCGCCACGAGTTGCATCGTGATCATGCGGCGCTCCTCCGCCGGATCGACGATCAGCACGATGGGATTGGTTTTTCTGGCGGTCGTCTTCATGGCCGTGTCCGGGCTATGCCGCCTTACGCGTGAAGAATTGCAGGTGTTGCAGCAGTTCCTGCTCGGAATACGGCTTGCCGAGGAAGACGTCGACACCCAGGTCCGCGGCGAGGCTCCTGTGCTTGTCGGCAGCGCGCGAGGTGATCATGATGATCGGGATGTCCTTCAGCGTGCCGCTCGAGCGCACCAGGCGGGTCAGCTCGAACCCGTCCATGCGCGGCATCTCGATGTCGACCAGCATCACCGCCGGTCGCGCCTCCTGCAGCCGCTCGAGTGCTTCCACACCGTCTTTCGCCATGACCACATCGTACCCCTGCCGCGACAGCAAGCGATGGGTCACGCGGCGCACGGTGATCGAATCGTCCACGACCAGCACGCTGGCTTGGGCGCGGGCGGCGCCTGGTCCCACCGGCTCGACCACGGCCGTCGGTGCCAGCGCATTGCGCGCACGCGATTGCATCGGATTGATCAACAGGGCGACCTCGCCGTCCGGCAGGATCGAGGCGCCGATCAACCCGGCGAGGCGTGACAACTGCGGCCCCAGGTTCTTCAATACGATGTCGCGGCTGCCGCTGACGCCATCGACCACCACGGCCATCGCCTCCGAACCCGAGCGCAGGATCACGACCGGGTAGCGCTTGCGCGCTTCCATCGCGGCATTCGGCGCACCGAAGACATGCGGCAGGAAGTGCAGGGGCATGGCGCTGCCGCGCCACTCGAGTCGACCGGCGGCGACCGCTGCGTCCGCGGCGGCCCGATCCAGCAACAGCACCTGCTCCACCATACCTGCAGGCAGGGCGTAGCTGCGGCCATCGGCACGCGCGAGCAGCGCCCGGGTGACCGACAGCGTGAGCGGCAAGTGCAGCGTGAACGTGGTACCCGCACCCGGTCGGGAGGTCACCGCCACCCGCCCCCCGAGTGCCTTCACTTCGGTACGGACCACGTCGAGACCAACGCCGCGGCCGGACAGTTCGGTGACCCGTTCGGCCGTGCTGAAACCCGGCACGAAGATGAGCTCCAGCGCTTCGGCTTCCGAGAGCGTGGCTGCATCGCCGGAAAGACCGCTTTCCACGGCGCGCGCCCGGACGCGCGCTGCATCGATGCCGCGACCGTCATCCCGCAGGGTGAGCACGATCTCGTTGTTGTCCTGGCGGATCTCGATGCGGACAGTGCCGAAATCGGGTTTGCCGGCCTCGTGCCGCTCGACCGGATCCTCGAGGCCGTGACTGACGGCATTGCGCAGCAGATGTTCGAGCGGCGCCGTCATCCGTTCCAGCAACACGCGGTCCAGTTCGGCGTGCAGCCCGGCGATGTCGAGATTGGCCCGCTTGCCCAGCTCCTTGGCGCTGGCGCGGACGATCCGGTGCAGGCGTTCGGCGATGCTCGAGAACGGCACCATGCGCACCCGCATCAGTTCCTGCTGCAGGTCGCGCGACAGGACCGCCTGCGACGACAAGGCGGCCGAAACGTCGTCCACGTTCTTGTGGATGGATTGCTGCACCACCGTCACGTCGCTCAGGCTTTCCGCCATCATCCGCGTCAGTTCCTGGAAGCGTGTGTACCGGTCGAACTCGAGAGGGTCGAACGACGCATCCGCTTCATTGCCGAGCACCGTGGTCGCCTGCAGTTGCGACTCGGCATGGATCTCGAGATCGCGCAGCTGCGCGCGCAGCCGGATCACGTTGTCCGAAAGGTCGCGCAGCAGGCCCTTCAGCGCCCGCACTTCCGACTCGGCGCGCGTGCGGGCAATGCCCACTTCGCCGCTCTGGTTGACGATGCGATCGAGCACGTCGGCCCGAATGCGCAATGCGGCTCGCGTGACCGGGTCGACTTCGCCGGCCGGGAGCGGCCGCGTGGATTCCACGGCACTCGTCTGGGTGGTGCCGGTCCGGTCGTCGGCTGCGACGCGCCGTCCCTCGGCGATCTCGTCCACGAGCTGGATCAGACGATCGAAGCTCGACTCCATGGCATCGAACCAATCGGCGTTGGTCGCGCGCTGGGCGAGCGCGCGCTCGACCCGGGTCTCCATCGCGTGCGTCAGTTCCCCCAATCCCATGGCGCCGGCCATGCGGGCACTGCCCTTCAGCGTATGCAGCTGCCGCAGCAACCCATGCGCCAGGGAATCCTGGTCGGGTGCCGCGCGCCATTCGCGCAGGCCGGCACCGATGCGCGGCACCAGGTCCTGGGCCTCTTCGAGGAACACCGGCACGAGCTGGGTGTCGAGCTCGTCGCGCGGCCGGAACCGACGTCTGCTTCCGGCGGCCCAGTGGTAGGCACCGCTGCCGCGCGTGACTTCCTCCGGCTCCGCATCGGTGTGGGCGACCTGTCCGGGAGCTGCGAGACGACCGCGGGTTGTTGCCAGCAATTCGCACAAGCCCGGGTCTCGCGCGGGCACGCGATGCGCGACACCCTCGGCGATCATGCGTTCGAGCGCGTGAATCGCGGCGTCGAACAGCTCGAGATGCTCGCCGGCCGGTGCCGTCTCCAGTCGCAGCAGGTCTACCAGGAGCGCTTCCAGCTCGCCCCCCAGTTCGCTCGCTGCGGGCAGGCGCATCGTCGCGCACGCGCTCGCCAGCGTGTGAGCCGCGAGCATGAACTCCTGCGTGACGGGCGCAGTTGCATCCTCCCGACAGTGCAGCACCGCTTCGCGCATGGACGCGAGATGGCGAGCCGCCTCTTCGCGAAAGATGCCGTAGAGATTGGCCGACAGGTGGTGGACCGCGTCAGTCCCGGACGGTGCTGCCGCTGGCGACGCGGGCGCTTCGTCACCGATGGGCTCGCCCTTCTTGATGCAAGCGGCCCAGGCTTCGAGACGCCGTGCGTCGATGCGAGCTTCGCCCCGGGCTTCGAAGGCTTCGATCCATTCGGCGCAGCGGGCGCGGGCGGCGCGCGCGAGGGTCACGAGGTCGACGGCGGAACCGCGACCCTGCTCGAGCCAGGCGTTGAGCACCTCTTCGACGCACCATGCGGCTGCCGCAAAGCGCTCCAGGCCGACCATGCGGCCGCTGCCCTTCAGCGTGTGAAAACCGCGCCGCGCCTCGATCGCGTGATTGCGATCGTCGAATGCCGACGCACCGCTCGCGAGCACCGATTCGAGCGTCGACAGGACCTCGCGCGCTTCGTTGAGGAAGATCGGCGCAAGATCGGGATCGTTCGGGCGCTCGATCTCGCCGGATTCCTCGACTTCGCACCCACCGTTGCCGGTCAGCGCGACGACCGGAGCGGCCGGCGCGCTACAGCAAAAAGGGTGGTCGTCCTCCCGAGCGTTGCCGTCGCGGATCAGCACCTCGACGAAGGCACCGAGTGCTGCCACCTGTTCGGCGATGCGGTCGAAGGCTTCGCGATCTGCGGCCGATGCCTGCGAGCAGGCTGCGATCGCGGTCGCACATTCGCGCGCGGTCCGTTCCGCGTGGGGGGCGGCGAGCATCGCCAACGTGCCGGCGACTTCACCCAGAGCGGCCGGAAGTTTCTCCAGCCCGGCGGCATCGCCTGATGCCTGGAAATACGTTTCGAGCGCAGCCTCGGCCGCGGCAAGACTGCTCTGGATCGCCTTGCCGGCTGCGACCACACCGGCGCGATCGAAGCCGCCGGCCCGCGTGTTCACCCCGTCCGGAATCTTCGCAGGGTCGGCACCATCCGCCATGGCGGTCAGATGGCCGCTCATCGCGGCGATGGCTGCCTGCAGCGCTGCCCCGGGAGGCGCTGCGACTTGCAATGCCTGCTCCAGCAACTGCAGTCCGATTGCAAGCGCGGTTCCGTCGGCAATGGAGGCCTTGCGGCCATGCAGCGATCGGACCGTACCTGCCATCGCCGCCGCGAACCGGCCCAGGCGCCGGGCGCCGCCGGCATTGCAGTCCGATTCGATCGCCGCCAGGTCGGCTTCGGCCGCCGACAGCGCTTCGACATCGCCCGCTGCGAGCCGCTCGATCGCATCGGCAGTGCTTGCGACGCGTTGCAGGATGCGCTGTACCGCCTCGGCTGCGAGGACCGCGTCGGGTGTACCCGCGGAGTCCGCCGCGGCCCGCACGCGTTCGATCCGCGGCGTCGTCCCGGTGCTCCGGCTCACGATCGCGATGGCGGCTTCGCCCAGTGCCGAATCGACGGCCGACTCGCCGTCCTGCGCACGACGCAATGCGAGATTGACGGCCCCGCAGAAGCGCTTGGCTGCGGCATCGAGTTCTCCGGGCGAGTTCCGGATAGCATCGAGGGCCGCAGCCATCAACGTCCAGAAGGAAGCATCGCGGGTTCCCGCGAAATGCAGCTCCACGCTCTCGAGGGCCGCGACCATCTCGGCGACCTCACCTGCGGTCGCCGCCCCCTTGAGCGCCTGCAGCAGTGTGCGCTCGTACCGCGCACGCGCGAGACGCAAAGGCTCGCGATCCGAGGGCACATCGCGGTCGCCGCCATCGCCGATGAGCGCGAGGACCACCATCGCGACCGATGCGCCACCCTTGCCGTTGTCGGACGCCGGCGACTCGTCGGCGGTGTGCTCGACGCGCCTGCGCACCGACGCCAGGACCGCGATCCATCCGGTCGCGCGGGCACCGAATTCGTCGTCTTGCGATTGCTCGAGCTCGGCAGCCAGGTCACCGAGCTGTCGCGCGAGTTCCGCCTCGGCAGCCATGGCGAGGACACCGGCAGCCTCGCGCACGGCAGCCAGGGCGGCATTGCGTGTCTCGGCACCGTCGCCTTCACCGAGGATGCGCTCGATGGAGTGCAGTGCGCCGGCGACCTGCGGTCGGATGGCGTCGAGCGATCTCATGGTACGAGCGGTGTCCAAGGCGTCGTGGTCAGGCGATCTTGAAGCCCGACACCGAGGCTTTCAGCACTTCGGCAGAAGCCGCCAGCTCCGACACGGTCTCGGCGGTCTGCTGCGTGCCTTCGGTCGTGAGGCGCGTGATGCCGAGAATCTCGCTCATGTTGCGCGAAGCGCGATCCACGGCCGCCGCCTGCGCACGCGTGGTGGCGGCGATGCCTTCGATCAGCTCGGCCAGGTCCCTGGACACTGCGCCGATGTCGGACAGGGCGCGACCCGCGGCGTCCGATGCCTTCGCGCCTTCGACCACGCCCTGGGTACTGCGCTCCATCGCGTAGACGGCTTCCTGCGTGTCGGCCTGGATCGCCTTGACGATCGCCGCGATCTGTCGCGTCGCTTCGCCGGACCGCTCGGCGAGCCGCTGCACTTCTTCGGCCACGACGCTGAACCCGCGGCCGGCCTCACCAGCCGCTGCGGCCTGGATGGCGGCATTGAGCGCGAGCACGTTGGTCTGCTCCGTGATCTCGGAGATCAGCTCGACGATCTCGGAGATTTCCTGCGAACTCTCGCCGAGCCGCTTGATGCGCTTCGCCGTCTCCTGGATCTGACCGCGAATCTGGTTCATGCCCGCGATGGATTCCTGCACCGTATGCGCACCGCGCTCGGAGGCCTCCAGGGATTGGCGCGCGACGTCGGCAGACTTCGAGGCGTCTTCCGACACCGCCTGCATCGCCTGCGCGACTTCAACGAAGGATGCGCTGGTCTGCTGGATCTCCATCGCCTGGGTGCCGGCCGCATCGAGCAGCCGCCGCGACACCTCGCTGGCGCGCTCGCTGTGCTCGCCCACGCGGCTCGCCGTGTCGTTGATGCGGCCGACGAGGTTACGCAGCTCCTCGACCGTGTTGTTCACGGAATCGGCAATCGCACCCGTGATGCGTTCGGTCACGGCCGCGCGGACCGTGAGGTCGCCGTCGGCCACGTTGGCGAGCTGATCCAGCAGGTCGAGAATCGACTCCTGATTCTCGCGATTGATGCGTTCGGCTTCCTCGGCGCGATTGCGCTCGCGCCGGATCTGCAACCGCCCCAGGGAGAACAGCGTTGCCAGGGCCGCGGCCACCAGCAGCGCGATCACGCCGAACTTCACGATCAGGATGTGCTGCAGGCCGGCACGACGGTCGTCCAGCACGGTACGCAGCGCGTTGGTACCCTGGTACATGAAGCCGTAGAGGCTGTCGATGGACTTGGTCGTCTGGTCGAGCCAGGCGGCGCCGTTGATGGAGATGTACGTGCGGGCGAGCAGTTCGTCCCGGGTGTAGCGCAGCATCTCGGGCACCAGCCTCTCGACCGTCTCGATGCGTTCGCCCAATTGCTCCTTGATGCGTTCGTCTTCCACGCTGGCGCGCGAAACATTCTCGACGAAGTTGCGCGCGAGCAGCGTCGCGTTGCCTTGGACCAGGACGGCCAGTTCGGCGCGCTCCTCCGGCGTGATGTTCTTGCGAGCGGCGAACCCTGCGCCGCGGTCGCGCGTTGCTGCGAAGGCCTCCATGAGTTCCGGGAAGAACGCGAACAAGGCGTTCTGGAGGTAGTACGGCCCGGGTTCGGAATCGAGCGAAAGGCCGGAGATCTGCTGCAGGTCGCGCGCAAGCGCTGCCACGTCGTTGATGATGCGCGTGGCAAGCTGGAAGGAGTCGGCCACCAGCATGCCCATGCCTTCGGTCTTGTTGGTGGTCCAGTCGCGCTTGATGCGCTCGAAGCGGCCGCGCGCGTTCAGCACCGCGTCACCGCCACCGACCTCCGGCAGGCGGGCCTTCAGCTGCTCTTCGTAGCTCAGGATCAGCGCATCGACGGTGATCTCGGTGGCCTTCACCTTGTCCATCAAGGTGAAGTCACCCGACAGCAGCACGTTGCGTTCGCCGCGGTGGCGTTGCAGCGCCTCTTCCAGCTTGATGAGGGGGGCCAGCAAGTCGAGGGCCGCGATCTCGCGATCGGTGTTGCGCACGCGTTCGATGGTCTCGGAGACCGAGAAGTAGAACAGCAGCGCGATGGGGGCCACGAACATGACGCCCGAAATGAAGAACACGCGCTTCAGCGTGAGCCGCTCCAGGACCCCGGAGAGGCGGGAGGCGAGCTGCGGCAGGATGGCAGACAGAGTGGCCATGGCGGGAGCGGTTCTGGGTCCGATCAGGCCGCGATGTCGAGGAACCGCGGCTCGGCCAGCAGCCCGGCGGGCTGCAGGACATGCCAGCGCCGGCCGGTCTCGTCGATCAGGTCGTCGGCATCACGGTCGTACCCGCGCACATCCTTCAACCCGAGCGAACGCCCGAACAGCAGGGCGCAGTTGACGCCGAAGCGCGCGTGCGGAATCAGCATCCGGCTTTCTATGCGCAGCGGTGTCGGTTCGCGCCCGCGGTAGGCCGCGAAGTCCACCACGCCCAGAAGTTCACCACGCACGCCGGCCACTCCGCGAAACCACGGTTGTGCCGTCGGCACTTCGGTGAGCGGCGACACCGGAATCAGCTCGCGCGCATCGGCAAGCTCCACCAGCCAGCCCTCGCCCGCGCTGTCGAGCGCGAGATGGGCGTGCTCGATGCGACGCGTGGC
>JAIEQG010000095.1 GCA_019747905.1 Burkholderiales bacterium | reverse complement strand
TGCACATACCGCTCCAGCGTCTGCGACAGCACGCCGCGCGGGATCATGATCTCGATCAACTGGAACTGGCCACGACGAGCGAAGGCGCGGTCGATCGCGGTCTTGAGCTCCTGCCGCGTATGCACGCGAGCACCCTTGCCGCCGAGACCCGTGGCCATCTGGGCAAAACCCCACGTGTCGAGGTTGTTGAAGCGGGATTCCGGCTGGAACGTCCGCAGCATTTCCCAGCTCGCGTTGTTGAATAGCAGCACGATCGGATCCCATCCATAGCGCCGGCAGTTGCCGAGCTCCCAGCCGGTCATCTGGAAGGCGCCATCGCCCACCAGGATCAACGGCCGCTGCCCTGTCGCTGCCTGCAACCCCAGGCCGGCGGGCACGCCGAAGCCCATGGTGGCGTAGTAGCCCGGCGCCGCGAGCGCGGTGTGCTCGATATCCATCGCGGTGAACAGGCAATCCCCGACGTCGCACGCGATGGGCATCTTGCCGTGCTCGGCCATCAGGTCGTTCACGGCGATGGCGATGTCGTTGGGCGTGATCTCGGCATCGTCCGCGATCAACCCGCGCGGATAGACGGCGCGGGCTACTTCGTGCGGCCGTGCTCGCGGTTGCGTCCGCTCGAGCAACGCATCCACCAGAGCCGCGAGGGGCATGTCCGGATAGACGTGATAACCCAGTCGCACCTCGCCGTCGCAGGCGACGATGGATTTGCGGATGTCGATCTTCCGTTCCGACACTGCGAAGTTGGTGTCGGAGAGGATCACGCCGAGCAGGATCAGCCCGTCCGAGTTCTCCACGAGCTGCGTGACCTCCGGCAGCCCGGCCACGCCCATGTAGGTGCCGACCAGTGACGCGTCGGAATCCGCGAGCAGTCCGCGGCCCATGAAGCACGTGACCACGGGCAACGACAGGCGCAGCGCCAGCTCGGCGACCTTCTCCTCGAGGCCGAAGCGGCGCACTTCCACATCCACCACCAGCACCGGCCGCGACGCGCTGCGGATGCGCGCCAGCACTTCCTCCGCGCACGCGGCCTGTGCGTCGGGATCGGTCGACACCGGCGCCACGGCCGGCACAGCCGCGCACGGGACTCCCACCATGTCGCGCGGAATCTCGATGTAGACCGGGCGCGAATGCCGCAGGCAGTTGCCGAGCACGCGCGCGATGTCAGCCGGCGCCCGCTCGGCATCGTCCAGGCGTACGCGGTCGCACGTGATCTCACCGTATATGCGGAACTGGGAATCGAGCGTCTTGGCCTGGTGGTGCAGCAACAGGCCCGAGCTCGACTCGCTCTTGCCAGGGCCGCCGGAGAGCACGACCACGGGCGACTTTTCCGCGTAGGCTGCCGCTACCGCGTTGATCATGTTGAGTGCCCCCGCACCATACGTGACGGCAGCCACCCCGAGGGAGCGGTTGACGCGCGCCGCAGCATCGGCAGCGAAGCCCACGCCCGGTTCGTGCGAGAGGGTATGGAGCGGAAGGATCCCGGACTCCTCGATGATGCGGAAATAGGGCAGCGCGAAATCACCGGGAATCCCGAAGATCTGGCGTGCGCCGTTGGCCTTGAGGGCGTGCAGCAGCGATTCTGTGAGATTCATGCCGTGATCCTCCCGGGACGTGTGAACGGGATTATGAGCCGCAGGATTCCCGCGGCGCGTTCGGGCCGGGACTGAGGAATGCTAATCTGCGGCGGACAACTCGGATCAACGGACGACCCACGCTGGATAGCGGCCCCATGTCGATCGAACCCAGGCAGAACGCTGGAACTGTCGCACGCCTTGCAGCGGCGTGCTGCCTCGGCCTCGCATGCGTGTTGCCGCCATCGATCCTGTCAGCCGACGCCGAACGCATTCCGGACGACGCGCTTTCGGCTGGCACGTTCACCATCGCCCGCACCGACGAGAGCGCCTACGCCGAACCGGCGACGGTGCTCGACTACAAGCAGCGCAAAGCCTTCGACATGGGACGCGGCCACTTCCATCGGCGCTGGGTGGTCTTTGCCGGCGTGAACGGCGATTGGGGGCTCGGCCCCACCTTCGTTGCCGACCGATGCGATGTCTGCCATGCGCGCGCGGGGCGCGGGGCGCCGCCCGCGGAAGCCGATCGGCAACTGCGTTCGATGATCGTGCGCCTCAGCCTGCCGGGAACGGACGAACGCGGAGCACCGCGGCCCGACCCGAACTACGGCGACCAGTTCCAGAACGATTCGCTGCAAGGCCGCACGGCAGACGAGGCTTACAGCACCGAGCCGGTCCCGCCCGAGGCGGATCTGTACCTCGATTGGACAACGCACACCGTTGCGTTCGCCGACGGCGAGACCGTCGAGCTGCGAACACCGCGGCTGCGTATCGAGAAGCTGCGCTTCGGTCCGCTCGGCCCCGGTGCCATGACGTCGGTGCGCAACGCGCAGCCGCTGATCGGACTCGGTCTGCTCGAGGCCGTCCCCGAAGAAACGCTGCTGTCGATTGCCCGGCAGCAGGTCGCGGAAGGGATCCACGGCCGGCCGAATCGCGTGTGGGATGCGGTGCACGGGCGCCAGGCACTGGGCCGCTTCGGTTGGAAAGCGAACCAGCCGAGCCTCAAGCAACAGATCGCCGCTGCAGCCATCGGCGACATGGGCGTGACATCCGAACTGTTTCCCGAGCAGAACTGCCCGCCGGTGCAGGCGCTGTGCCTGGACGAAACGCCCGGTGCACCGCGTGAGCTGATCGACAACGACTGGGTCGAGATGGAGTTCTGGCTGCAGGGCCTGGCGGTGCCTGCGCGTCGTGCCACGACCGATCAGCGGTTCGTGCGCGGTGCCGCGCTGTTCGTGGAGGCGAAGTGCGCTGTGTGCCATGTCCCCGAGCTGAGGACCGCGGCACGCGTGCCGCACCTGCCGCAACTCGCGAACCAGACGATCCGCCCGTACACCGACCTCCTGCTGCACGACATGGGCGACGAACTCGCCGATGGCCGACCGGAATTCGCGGCAGGTCCACGCGATTGGCGTACGCCACCGCTCTGGGGTCTCGGATTGTCGAGAACAGTCAACGGCAGCACGGCGCTCTTGCACGACGGCCGCGCCCGCACGATAGTGGAAGCGATCCTGTGGCACGGCGGGGAGGCGGCCTCGGCGCGGGAACGGTTTCGCAATCTGCCGAAGTCCGATCGGGAGAACCTGGTGTTCTACCTGGAGTCCATCTGAGCTGGAGCCGGTACGGACAGCGCAGTAGGGTCACGGCGGGAGGCAGGCATGTTCGACAAGCTGAAGGGGTTCGGAGATCAGATCGGTTCTCTGGCATCCGAAACGGTGGAAGGCGCGACGGCCTCGGTCAAGGAAGGCGCCGACAAGATCGCCTCGGCGACCGGCAGCGTCGCAGCCGTCGTCACCGACAAGGCGGTGCGCACCGCGGTAGCCCGCCTGCGCGAGATCGTACGGATCTCGACGGACGAGCTCTTGCGCAATCCTCCATCGGAGCGTCCTTCGACGCTCACTGCCACGGTCACCGTCGGCATCACATCGCTCGAGTTGTCGGTGGAGCTCCCCGGCGGACCCGCGCCCCCGGAGACGGAAGCTCCGGCACAGATCGCCGCCGCCGAAGACGCAGGGGCCGAGTAGCTCGAACTCGCTCCCACGGGAGCCTGTCGTAGCAGTGGCCGGAATGCCGCCGTCGAACGGATTGCTCGGACCGTCGGCTCCTGGGGCGTTCCACCTGGTCCAGGGAGGTCTCATGAACATCTCGCTGTTGGGAACGGATAGCCGCATCCTGCCCGCCTTGCCGGTCGAGCTGCTGGTCGAAGTCGACGGCAAGATCATCCGGGCGTCGATCGAACGGCAGGTTCTGGCGCCCTTGCTGGGCGGGGCGCCGGACGACGAAGACGGCGTGCACCGCTTCATCCGCCGACACCGACGGGAACTGGAACTCGCGGTCACGGCCAGCCTGTACTCGCACGGCGTCCCGCTGGATCGGCACCTCGTGCTCGGCGCGGACGATCTGCGGGCTTTGCGGCCGGCCTGAGGCGGCACCCCATGCCGAGAATGCCGGCTCACAGCCGGCATTCTCATTGATGTGCGCGGACAGGATCGCGACGCAACTGCACGCGGGCACCGGTTGCGGTTAGAGTGGTGGCGTGCTCATCGCCCAGCTCTCCGACATCCACGTCCGCCCCAAGGGCCGGCTGTACAAGGACGTGGTCGATTCCAATCGCATGCTGGTCGCCGCAATCGAGCACCTGCACGGTCTCGATCGCAGGCCCGACCTGGTGGTGGTGACTGGCGATCTGGTGGATGACGGCCATCCCGACGAATACTCGCATGCGGTCGAGTTGCTCGACCGGTTGACGATTCCGTTTCTCGTCATTCCCGGCAATCACGACCAGCGCGACAACTTTCGCGCGGCCTTCGCGGACCACAGATACCTGCCACCGCAAGGGCCGCTGCACTATTGCGTCGACGACCATCCGGTGCGGATCCTGGCGCTCGACACTTGTCCGCAAGGCAAGCATCACGGTCACGTCGATGCCGACGGACTCGCGTGGTTGCAGTCGACACTGGCAGCTAACCCGCACAAGCCGACCCTGGTGCTGATGCACCATCCGCCCTTCGTTTCGGGCATCCCCTACATGGACCGATTTCGCTATTTCGATGCCAATCCGCTGGCCGAGGTGTTGCGCGCGCATTCCAACATCGAAGCGGTACTGTGCGGCCACGTGCATCGCGCGATGGTGCGCCGCTGGGCCGGAACGATCGTGGCGGCCTGTCCGAGCACGACGACGGAGATTGCGCTGCAACTCGACCCGGGTGCGGAACCCCGTTCCTACCTCGGACCGCCCGCATGCATGCTCCACTTGTGGGATCCGCAGCACGGACTGGTCAGCCACACGAGCTACATCGGCGCCTATCCCGGCCCTTACCGCTTCTTCTGAGGGTTCCTGAAAAACGCAGACGCCGGCTCGAGGCCGGCGTCCCGAGTTGCCTCGTCGTGCCTGTTACCCTGCGGGCGCCGCTACCGCCCCGCCGTGCTCGTGATGCTCGACCGGCTTCGGCGAAGCCGTCGCGTACTTGCACGCGAACAGCACGAAGGCCACCAGCAGATAGCTGAGGGCCACGGTGGGCGACTGAGCGAATCCGATGTGCTCGCCGTGCATGAACCCGAAGAACGTCATGACGGCACCCACCAGGGCGAACGACGACGCCTTGACGTACTCGCGCTCGATCAGGAACACGGCGACGGAGCCGAGCACGAGACTGGTCAGGATGGCGCCCCCGCCCAGCACTTCGAGCCCGTGGTACAGGATGCCCACCTGCCCCAGCTTGTCGAAGCCGACCGCGGCAGCACTCGTCCCTGCCGCGCCGAGCGCATTGTCGATCTGCAACTTGCCCCAGGCAGCCACGTGCGGTACGAGCGACAGGATGACGGCCGGCGCATGGCTCTTCGGCGTTTCCTGGAAGGCCTGTGCACCGATCAGCATGCCGATGTAGAGCAGGATCGGCGCGATGGCCACCACGGGGATGAGCGACATCATCACCGCGATGATGCCCAGCCACGACAGTAGGATGACCATGACGCCGGTGGCGGCCGAGTACCCGATGCGGCCTCCGATCGACTTCCAGCCCGGATGGCCGATGTAGACCGCGAGAATGAACGGATTGCCCATCAGGCAGCCGATGAGGCTGATGACGCCGTCCGCGGTCAGCACGCGCGTGGTGGGGAAACTGTCGCCGGCGGCGGAAGCACTCTCGACGTTGTCGATGGCCTCGACCAGATCGTAGATGCCGAACGGGATGGCGGTGACCAGGATGATGGCGAGGAACTCGAAGCCCGAGAACACATGGCCGATGGCCGGGATCGGCAGCGAGAAGCCGAAACTCGAGAACGATGCCGCCAGCTTCTCGAGGCTCATGCCGCCGTAGCCGAACCCCAGGAAAGTGGAGCCCCAGGCGACGAGCATGCCGACGGCGATCGCCACCAGTCCGGCGGGAATGCCTTTGTAGTAACGGACACCACCGAACCAGCTCGCGATGATGATCGCGAAACACAGGACGCCAATGACGGGTGACATGTACATCTCCAGCGCGGGACGCATGGAGATGAACGCGATCGAGACGCCGGCCAGGGTGCCCAGCAGCGCGGCACGCGGCGTGATCCTGCGGATGTAAGGTGCGATGAATCCACCCGCCATCAGCACGAAGCTCTGGATGAACACCCAGGCGAGTCCCGCCTCCCAGCCCTTGATGGGATCGCCGGTCTTCAGGCTGATCGGCAGGATGATGACGAAGATCACCACGAACATGTGCGGAACGCTGGTGCCCGAGGGCAGCGCGCAGACATCGGACCGCCCCGTGGACTTCGCGAGCTTGTATGCGAGATACGCGTAGTACATCGTGCTCATGAAGAGCATCAGTCCGCACGCGGGCAGGATGCGTCCGAACACGATGTCGTCGGGCATCTGCACCACGTAGCGGAGCAGCCCCGTCAGCACGAGCATGTTGACGAGGATGTTGGTGCCGAAACCGAAGAACGCGTTCCAGTCTCCGGGCACCCAGATTGCCGGTTTTGCCGTTGTCATGCGTCGTCTCCCCAGTGGTTGGCCATGCAGACCCTCATCGGCCGAGGCGTCCAGGCGGCGATTCGCCGCCTCGAGCCAAGGGGTGGAACGGCAATAAGCAGACCACAGATAGGCGCGCTGCCCGCAGTTCCGACCCGCTTAGTATTCAGAGGGTTGGCATACTTGATCCGGCTTCTTGGCAGCCGGCGCGCACTGTTTCAGCGTCCGGCGCCCCGGAGTGGTGCGCCAACATCAGGGGCCGCGCCGTCGTCGGGCCCATAGGCCGGTCGGCTGTGGACAACCCCTTCCGCTCTTGCGAGTGAGCTAAACTTCGGTAGCCCCGCTTCGCACGGGAAGCCGCGGTTGAATCAAGAGGGTCGAGACCCATCCCGCCACAGCTGTGCAAGATGGACGTCGTTCATCCATCCGTGTTTGCAGCAGCAGTCTGTCGTGCGGCCTGGACCCGGGCCAGTCCAAATCGTAGTCAAACACTATAGGTTGTCCATGCCAAACATCGGCACCATCCTCAAGCAGGAAATCACACGTTTGGCGCGGCGAGAGTTGCGCGCTGAACTCCTCGCCACCAAGAAAGCTTCCGCCCAGTACCGTCACGCGATCGCCGCGCTCAAGACCAAAGTGGCGAGCCTGGAAAAGCAGATCGCGCAGTTTCAGCGCCGCACGAGCAAGGGCGCGCCTGCAGTGGCAGCGGCTGAAGCAGCGTCGGGAACACCCGTTCGATTCGGCGCCAAGGGACTCAAAGCACTGCGCGGACGCCTCGGGTTGTCCGCTGCGGAGCTTGGCAAGGTTCTCGGTGTCACCGGCCAGTCGGTCTACAACTGGGAACTTGGAAATGCGCGTCCGCGCGCCGAGCAGATCCAGAAGATCGTGGCCCTGCGGTCGGTGGGCAAGCGCGACGTGAAGCAGTATCTCGAGAATCTCGGCGTGCAACCGAAAACCCGGCACCGCAAGAGCTGACACGAAGGACCGTCCCGGGACACACCGTGCTGTCCCGAGCACAACGGTGTCATGCTCGAGCCTTCGTTCGGACCCTCGATCACCCGCAGGTGATCTCCCTGCAATCGGTGTGCGATTCGTAAGCGCGCCCGATCCACTATCGGTACTGCACTGAGGTCGGCGCACGCCTGCTCCGGACCATGTGGGGGCAACCGGGTATGTGCTTGCCGATGACTTTCCTGGTCGAACTTCGCCAATCCGACGATCGAGTTGTCCGTGCCACGAGCTCTCGCATCCAAGTACGGTTCCGCCTGGAGCATCCTGCAATCGCTGGTGGCCAGCGTCGTCGTGGTCCTCGCGTTCGCGGGTCCGGCCGCAGACGGGTCTCCGGGCGGAGCTGCTTTCCCCAAGGAAGCGAGGTGTGCGGATGCAGCGCCGCATCCGGCTCGCAACCGATTGCCCTTCGGTACCGTGCAGGCCTCGGAACTCGGGATGACGCTGTCGCCGGCCGAGCAGGATCTCATCGGTCGATATGCCGCTGCGGTGCGCGACAATCCAGCCTTCTGGATGAGGATCTCCGAGCATGATCGCGCCGCCGGCCTGCCGCCCTACGATCCCGGCATGGGTTTGTCCGCGGACGATCATGCCGAGCTGGTCCGCCTGACGCCGCGACTGCGTATGGCGCCACTGAGGCAAGTGCCGCTCAGTTTCGTTCTCGAGACGGAAGATCGATTCGAGATCGATGGGGGCACGGGCCTCATGGACCTGTCGGGGATCGTCATCGACCTCGCACAGGACGAGATCACGTGGCCCGGCGGTCGTTGCGCCAGGCATGTTCCGTTCTCCGCGACCGAGTACTACACGGTGAGCGGGCCCTGGGAGGGCGTGCTCTGGAGCTGCGAATACATGGACGAGCCCGCGACGACGGGCAGCAAGGTCTACCTCGCCTTGGGATGGTCCACCGACACCGGGCGCACGATCCTGCACTACGACGCAAAACAGATGATCAACGGAGAACTGCGTTTGAGCGTGGCGCAGTTGGTCGTGTTCGAGAGCCCGGACCGCTGACCGGCGCGGGCCGGATCACACCGTTGATCGGTGGGCTATCCGTAAGCGGCCGCGTCGTACGTTCGGTGCCTCGACTCCGACCTCGGGGCCGCACGCCGACCGGATCGTCGGCGCAACAGCAACACCCACCTACAGGGGAGACTTCATGTACGCACGTCACCAGCTACCGCTTTTGGCAATGCTCGTCCTCGCCAGTGCCGTACCCACGGCAACCCTGGCCGCGAAATGCTCCGGTACCAACATCAACAACGTGGTGTCGTGGGAGCCCACCGAGATCTCGAAGGGAACGACGCTCGCCACACTGCGAGCGTCGAGCGTGACGGTGAGCGACGACCCGAGCACACCCTACCATCTCGTCTCGGGCGAATGCATCGGCAGCTTCCTCACGACGCCGGAAGGCAAGACCACCGGCAGCGGCAGTTGCTCGCGGCGGGACAAGGACGGCGATGTGCTGAACGAGGAGTGGATCGCGACCGACGGCGCCGGTGCCAAGGGCACATCGAAACTGGTCGGCGGCACCGGCAAGTTCGCCAGGGCGGCAGGGTCGCTGCAATGGGAGTTCACGCCACTGCAGGGCAAGTCGTCCGCAGTGCGGTGGACGGGCAACTGCCAGTAGTCGCCCATGGGCGGAACGGACACGTCGTCATGGTTACGGTCCGTTCCGACCGCGCCGCCGGTGCGATGACGGATGCCGTCGTGTACCGGTCCTGCGGCTCGCTCGTGGACTGAAGCGGCATTTCGCCCGAGTGCCCGCGGTTGCGGTAGCCTTCCGGCTTCAACCCGAAGGGAGCACTGCCGCGTGTCCGAGGTCCGGACCCCGATCGTCGGTTCTCGCCCGTCGGCCGGTCGGTTCGAGGCGCCGCGGTGAAGTATCGCGACCATGCATGAGACGAACGAACTGCCGCGACGCCGGTTCCTCGAGCAGATCGCCGCGACCGCGGCACTGGGCATACCATTGCCGCTCATGAGCGCCACGTCAGATCCATCGTCGGTATCGTCGTCCCTGGTCCATCTCGAACAGGATGGACTGTCCCTGACCCCGACGGAAACCGCTGCCGAACTCGCCCGGCTGAGCGCGTCCCAGTCGCCCTCGCCGGACATCTACGGTCTTGGCGGTGTCGTGGAGGAAGTGGAAGCCTACTTCGCCCGGCTGCTCGGCAAGGAACGGGCGCTTTTCATGCCCACGGGCACGCTCGCCAACCAGCTCGCGTTGCGTGCGCTGGCAGGCAATCGCCGCCGCGTCCTGGTGCAGGACGTGAGCCACGTCTACAACGACACGGGGGATGCCAGCCAGACGCTGAGCGGGCTCACGTTGCTGCCGCTCGCACCCGATCGCGCGACGTTCGCATGGGCCGAGGTGGAGCGCACGCTCGGCCGAACTGCATCCGGACGGGTCGCGACGTCGGTCGGAGCGATCTCGATCGAATCGCCGGTACGCCGCCGCTACGGCGAGCTGTTCGATCGCAGCGAGATGATGCGCATATGCGCGGAAGCGCGCCGCCGCGGTATCGGGCTGCATCTCGACGGCGCACGGATGTTCATCGCCTCGGCCTACACGGGCATCGCGCCGGCGGAGTACGCCGCCCCCTTCGACACCGTCTACGTGTCGTTGTGGAAGTGCTTCAACTCGCTGAACGGTGCGATACTGGCCGGGCCCGCCGCGCTGCTGGAGGGCATGGTGCACACGCGCCGGATGTTCGGCGGCGCCCTGTTCAACGCCTGGCCGTCCGCGCTGCTGGCGCGGCGCTATGCCGAAGGCTTCGTCGGTCGATTCTCCTCGGCCATCGCCGTGTTCGATCAGTTCCAGCGTGCTCTCGCCGGCAGTCCGGTCAGAATCGACAAGGTCACGAACGGCACCAACGTGTTCCGCATGAACGTCAACGACGCGAGGGCCGAGCAGTTGCCGGAGCGGATGCGGGCGCAGGGCGTCGCGATGCCGGCACCGATCCGCGGGAACGATGGGGCCGTATTCGTGCTCAACGTCAACGAGACCTGGAACCGAACCACGGGAAGCCGCCTGGCCGACCAGATCCGCCGCAGTCTGGCGAGCTGAAAGATTGCACCATGCTGACCCTCGGCAACAACGATCCCCTCCACCGCTTCGAAGCCTTCGACGACGGCGTGCTGGTCGGTTACTCGGAATACAACCTGCTGTCCGACAGCGTGATGTTCACGCACACCGAAGTCCTGCCCGAGCATGAAGGCAAGGGCGTGGGCGGCTTCATCGCTGCCGCGGTGCTCGACGATGCGCGCAAGCAGGGCAAGCACGTGATCCCAGCCTGCCCGTTCATCGCCGCCTACCTGCGCAAGCATCCCGAGTACCTCGACCTGGTGAAACCGGAGATCCGGCGCGCGTTCAAGGTCTAGGACTCCACAACACCGCCCTGTTCCCGTGGCGACCTCGCGTCGCCGCGCCGCACCCATGCCGCCGATCGATCTTGCCCGCTGCCGCATCCTCCTGACCCAGGCCGACCAGTTCATGGGGCCGGCCCTGAGATCGACGCTGACCGAATGCGGTGCCGAGGTCATCGCCGACACGCGCGCACTGGATGCGCCGGACGCTGCCACCGCCGCGGTGGCGGAGGCTGGCGAGATCAACGTGCTCCTGGCCAATCTCGCGGTGCCAGCGCCATCCACGCCGGTGGCCGAGGTGACCGAGGAGGAATGGCGGCACGTCTTCGCTCACATGGTCGATCCGTTGCCACGCCTGCTGAAAGCCGTGCTGCCGCAGATGCAGGCGCGCGGCCGGGGGCGGTTTCTGGTGATGGGCAGCGCCTCGGCGTTGCGCGGGATGAAGCGCACCTCGTCGTACAGCGCGGCACGGGGAGCACAGCTCGCGTGGGTGCAGGCGGTCGGTGTCGAACT
This sequence comes from Burkholderiales bacterium, assembly GCA_019747905.1. Taxonomy (GTDB): domain Bacteria; phylum Pseudomonadota; class Gammaproteobacteria; order Burkholderiales. The sequence continues at coordinate 814 of JAIEQG010000095.1, read as the reverse complement.
GGCGCCGCTCGGCATCCGCGTCAATGCCATCGCCCAGAACTTCGTCGAGAACCCCACGTATTTCCCGCCCGAGGTGCAGGCGAAGCCGGCGTTCCAGGAAAGATTGAAGCGGGAAGTGCCGCTCGGCCGCCTGGTATCCGCGCGCGAGGACGCCTTGTTCGCCGCGTACCTGTGCAGCGATGCCGCGGACTGTTTCGTGGGGCAGGCCTTTCCGGTCAGCGGGGGTTGGGCGGTGCGCTGAGAGCGGCGGTTGCTGCCGCGGGCGTTTCCCCGCGGGCCGCCGTGCGAATCATCGGTCGTCGCGAAGTGGGCCGTTGGCTGCCCCCTCCCTATCCCTCCCCCGGCAAAGCCGGGGGAGGGAACGCACTGCGCGTGAATCTCGCAGGGCACTCATCGAAAGGCACTCCTTCCCCCGGCTTTGCCGGGGGAAGGTTGGGATGGGGGCCATCCTAGCCTTCGACGATCGGCCTCATCGATCGTCGCACTCCTCTCCTTCCCCCGCGCGATCAGCGGGGGGAAAGGTCGGGATGGGGGCCATCCCAGCCTTCGACGATCAGTCTCATCGATCGTCGCTCTCCTCTCCTTCCCCCGCACGATCAGCGGGGGGGAAGGTTGGGATGGGGGCCGTCCTAGCCTTCGACGATCGGCCTCATCGATCGTCGCACTCCTCTCCTTCCCCCGCGCGATCAGCGGGGGGAAGGTCGGGATGGGGGCCATCCCAGCCTTCGACGATCGGCCTCATCGATCGTCGCACTCCTCTCCTTCCCCCGCGCGATCAGCGGGGGGGAAGGTTGGGATGGGGGCCGTCCTAGCC
>JAIEQG010000134.1 GCA_019747905.1 Burkholderiales bacterium | reverse complement strand
AAGGCGATCAAGAAGGTGAAGGGCACGGGAGCGCGCAAGGTCGCGGTGTTTTCCGATGCGGACTGTCCGTTCTGCAAGCGCATCGAACAGGAGTTCGAGAAGGTGAACGACGTCACCATCTACATCCTCCTCTACCCGATCGAGCAGCTGCACCCGAAGGCCGTGGGAAAATCGAAGCAGATCTGGTGTTCGCCCGACCGCGCCAAGGCCTGGGACGACTACATGCTGAAGGGTGTCGCACCGACGGCCAAGGGTGACTGCGAGAATCCTGTGGACGCGCTGATGGAGTTCGGGCGCAAGAAGGGCATCAACGGCACGCCCACCCTCGTCTTCACCGACGGCAGCCGTGTGCCGGGTGCGCTGACGGCGGCGCAGCTCGAGGCACAGTTCTCGAACATGCCCGCGAAGTAATCCGGCGACGGCGCTTCCGATCGGAGCGATACGCGCGGGCGCCGCGATGAGTGCATCGACGCTGCCGGACAGCCGCACGTCCTGGCAGCGGTTCGGCATAGCGCTCCTGCTGTCGGCAGCGTTGCACGCGTGGCTGGTCGTCGCCTTGCCGGTAAAGCCGTCGCGCCATGCCGGTCGCCCCGGGCGCGCGCTCGAGGCACGCCTCGTGGCGATGGACGAACCGGCGCCGGCGCAGCCTGCGCCGTTGGCCGGCAGGAAGGAACCGGTGGCTCAGGCGCAGGATGCGCCGCCGCCACGACCCGAGCCCGCCAAGGCCGCGCCCGAACCACCATCCGAGCCGTTGCCCCAGGCCGAATCGCGCGTCGAGCCGCCGCCCGTCGAAGGACCGCCGGGCATCGAAGTGCCCCAGGTCGAAGATCCGGAGTTCTATCCCGCGCGCATGCTCGACCTGTTCCCGAAGCCGGTCGCGGAGGTGGAGCTGCGCTACCCGCAGCTGGCCGACAAGGAAGATCGCGACGGCACCGTCACGCTGTTGCTGTTGATCGACGAACTCGGGATGGTGGTGAAGGCCACAGTCGTGGAAGCTGATCCGCCGGGCTACTTCGAGGACGCGGCGATCGCAGCTTTCCGCTCGGTGCTGTTCACGCCGGGCCAGCGAGACGGCAAGGTGGTGAAGAGTCGCCTGGTGGTACAGGTTTCGTTCGATGCGAAGACCGATTCCATGCGGCGGTGACGGGGAGTCTGCCCCCATCCCAACCTTCCCCCGGCGCAGCCGGGGGAAGGAGTGCCCATTCTTGCCGGAGACGAGATGCGCGCGCCGTACATCCCCTCCCCCGGCTCGGCCGGGGGAGGGTTAGGGTGGGGGCTGCGACCTACTTCACCCGCGGCATCAACACCCACAACCGCAGCGGCTGACGCATCCTGCCGGCGAGGTCGCCCGCTTCATCGCCGAAGCCCCAGAAGAAATCGGCGCGCACCGCCCCTTTGATCGCGCCGCCGGTATCCTGCGCCGCCATCAGGCGATTGAGCGGCATTTCCGAGTTGGGCCACGTCGTCGCAATATAGACCGGCACGCCCAGCGGCACCACGCGCGGGTCCACGGCCAGGCTGCGGCCGGTGGTGAGCGGTACGCCGAGCGCGCCGATGGGGCCGCCATTGCCGTTGGGCATCTCGCGGAAGAACACGTACGACGGATTCTCCGCAAGCAGTGCCGGCAGTTTCTGCGGATTGTCGCGACCCCAGGCGCGAATGCTCTGCATGGATGCCTTGTCGAGCGTGAGTTCGCCGCGCTCCACGAGAACGCGGCCGATGGAACGATAGGGGTGGCCGTTCTGGTCGGCGTAGCCGATGCGGACGATCTCGCCGCTTTCGAGCTTCACCCGACCCGAACCCTGCACCTGCAGGAAGAACAGCTCCACCGCGTCGTCGATCCACAGCAGTTCCCGGCCCTTGAGTGGCGCAGCGTCGTTGTCGATGTCGGCGCGCGTCCAGTACGGCACGACTTTCCTGCCGACGAGCCGGCCGCGCAGGCGCATGCTCTTCAGTTCGGGGTAGAGCTCGGATAGTTCGACGGTGATGAGGTCGTCGGGCGGCCCGTAAAGCGGAAACCGGTACCGCGCATCGGGCTTGCGGCTGCCCCGCAGCAGCGGCTCGTAGTAGCCGGTGATCAGACCCTCGGTCTTCCCGTCGGCCGCCACCACCTGATGCGGCTGGAACTCGGCTTCCAGGAACTCGCGCTGCGCGGCGGCCGTCGCGGTGCCAAGCGGCAGGGCGCGAGCGCAGATCGAAGCGAGCGGTTGTGACTTGATGGCCGGACAACCCTGAAGGAAAGTCAGGAATGCCGCGGTCGCGTCGTCCTCCGGCCAGCCGGGGAGATCCGAGAACGATACCGGAACCAGTTGCGGGACCGCAGGCGGTGTCGGCGGCGGGGCTTCCGGCAAAGGCGCTGGGGTGGGGGTGGGCGTCGGCGCCGGCGTCACAGGAGCGGGCGGCACGGTCGGCTCGGCGGGTACCGTCGGTCCGGTCGTGATGGTGGCGCACCCGGCGAGCAGGGCCAGGCCCGCGTATGCGAGGCGCAATGGTGAGCGAACGGCGTGAAGGCCTGCGAGCGTCATGTAAAGTCGCGCTTCACGTCACGTCTCGCGCGCCGCCCGGTCGCGTCGTCGGAATCGGTCAATCATGGGCTGGATAATTCTGGAAGCTGCGGTGGCGCTCGCCATCGGCCTGTTCATCGTCTGGTGGACGTGGCCGAAGAAGAAGTGACGGCAGGGTTCAGTGCAGTACCCGGGGCATCGACAGCATGAACTCGGGAATCGGCGCATCGAACGCCGTGCCGTCCTCCGCCACCATCTGGTAGCTGCCGCGCATGGTGCCGACCGGTGTGGCGATGGCCGCGCCGCTGGTGTATTCGAACTTTTCGTCGGGTTTGAGCAACGGTTGCTCGCCGATCACGCCCATTCCGCGCACCTCCTGCACCTGGTTGTCGGAATCGGTGATGACCCAATGCCGGCTCACGAGTTTCGCGGCGATCGTCCCGGTATTGGTGATCGTGATGGTGTAGGCGAACACGTAACGGTTCTCGCCTTCGTCCGATTGTTCGGGTACGAAGGCCGACCGGGCCTTCACCGTGATTTCGTAACGTCGATCCTGCGGCATGTCGCTATTGCACCCGAAAAGCGCGGCGCTCTCAAGACGCGCACGGTTACAATCGCTGCAATCCTGCAACGATCCGGAGCCTCCCATGCAACGCATCGCGCCTTCCATCCTGTCGGCGGACTTCGCGCGTCTTGGCGAGGAAGTCCGCAACGTGATCGCCGCCGGCGCCGACATCGTGCACTTCGACGTGATGGACAATCACTACGTGCCGAATCTCACCATCGGCCCGCTGGTGTGTGCAGCGCTGCGCCCGCACACCAAGGCGCCGATCGACGTGCACCTGATGGTGAAGCCGGTCGACCGCATCGTGCCGGATTTCGCTAAGGCGGGCGCGAACATCATCTCGTTCCATCCGGAAGCCTCGGAGCACGTGGACCGCACGCTGCAGCTGATCCGCGACGAAGGCTGCAAGGCCGGACTGGTGTTCAACCCGGCGACCCCGCTCGATTACCTCGATCACGTGATGGACAAGGTCGACCTGATCCTCATCATGTCCGTCAACCCCGGCTTCGGCGGCCAGGCGTTCATTCCGCGCGCGCTCGAGAAGCTGCGGCTCGCCCGCGAGAGAATCACCGCGAGCGGTCGCGACATCTGGCTCGAAGTGGACGGCGGGGTCAAGGTGGACAACATCGCCGAGATCGCCCGCGCCGGCGCCGATACCTTCGTGGCAGGCTCGGCGATCTTCGGTTCAAAGGACTATCGGGCCACCATCGGTGCCATGCGCGCCGAGCTTGCCAAGGACGCGTTCGCGCGGCGTGCGGGTTAACCCAAGATCGTCCACTCAGTGAGGCAGCGCCCGGCGTGGCTGGATCGCATGCTGCCGCGACTGGCCTCGCGGCCACCGAAGGTGGGGCGCACAGGCCCTCTCACGTTCCTTGAGAGGTGAGTGGGGAGCACAGGCTCGCTACCTTCAAGCTTGGAGATGGGTGGCCCAGGTACGACGGTGCTATAGTCCCGCCGTTTGCCGCTGTCCGAAGAACTGTACTGATCCCTTCGATGACTTCCGATCAATCGCAACCCGGGATTTCGATCCGCACGATCGGTTCGTGGCGCCGCTGGCGTCGCTCGACCGTAGTGCGTTGATGCGCGCGCCGCGCGCCTTTCGTCGTCCCGCAGTCGCAATGATTCCGGAGCCATCATGACCGAACAGGAATTCACGCAGTTCGCTGCCCAGGGCTACAACCGCGTCCCCCTGGTGCTGGAAACCCTCGCCGACCTCGACACACCGCTGTCGGTGTACCTCAAGCTCGGCAACCGCCCCTACTCGTACCTGCTCGAATCGGTGCAGGGCGGCGAGCGCTTCGGCCGCTACTCGTTCATCGGGTTGCCCGCCGAGATCCGCTTCGAGGTGCGCGGTCGCGTGTGCAGCGAGTATCGCGGCAACACGCTCCTGTCGCAGACCGAACAGGCCGATCCGCTCGAATGGGTGCGCGAACATCACTCGCGCTTCAAGGCCGCGGTGCTGCCGGGGTTGCCGCGCTTCGCCGGTGGACTGGTGGGCTACTTCGGCTACGACACGGTGCGATACATCGAAGGACGGCTGGCCGCCACGGAGAAGCCGGACGTGTTGGGCACCCCGGACATCCTGCTGATGCTCTCCGACCGGCTGGCCGTCGTGGACAACCTGTCGGGCAAGCTCTACCTCGTCGTGTACGCCGACCCGCGCGAACCGGACGCCTATGCCAAGGCGCGCAGCCAGCTCGAGGTACTGCATTCGGCGTTGCGCATGCCGATCTCGATGCCGGCCGAGATGCCGATGTTGCCGGCGCCGGCCATGTCCGAGTTCAGCGAAGACGCCTTCGTGGAAGCGGTCGAGCGGGCCAAGCGCTACATCACCGAAGGCGACATCATGCAGGTCGTGCTGTCGCAGCGGCTGTCGCATCCTTATCCGGCCTCGCCGCTTTCGCTCTACCGGGCCCTGCGCGCGCTCAATCCATCGCCCTACATGTTCTATTTCGACATGGGCGGGTTTCACGTGGTCGGTTCCAGCCCGGAGATCCTGGTGCGCCTGGAAAGCGGCGTGGTCACGCTGCGTCCGATCGCCGGCACGCGCCCGCGCGGCGCCACGCGCGAGCAGGACCTCGCACTCGAGGAGGAACTGCTTGCCGATCCCAAGGAGCGCGCCGAGCACGTGATGCTGATGGACCTCGGCCGCAACGACGTCGGCCGCGTGGCCGAGATCGGGTCGGTCAAGGTGACGGACAACATGGCGATCGAACGCTATTCGCACGTCATGCATATCGTGTCGAGCGTCGAGGGCAAGTTGAAGGAAGGTCTCGACGGCATCGCTGCGCTGCGCGCGACGTTTCCGGCCGGCACGCTGTCGGGAGCGCCCAAGGTGCGGGCGATGGAGATCATCGACGAACTGGAACCGTCGAAGCGCGGGATCTACGGCGGAGCCGTGGGCTACCTGGGCTTCAATGGCGACATGGACCTCGCCATCGCCATCCGCACCGCCGTCATCAAGGACGGGCGGTTGTTCGTGCAGGCCGGCGCCGGCATCGTGGCCGATTCGGTGCCGAAATCCGAATGGACCGAAACCCAGAACAAGGCACGCGCGATCCTGCGGGCGGCGGAGATGGCGCAGGCGGGGTTGAGCCGGGCGAGCTAGGAGGATCCCCCCGACAGGCCTTGCGGCCTCTCCCCCAGGGGCCAGCCCGCTTGGGGCGGCCCGGCGCGGGCTGCAGGATCAGCACGGGCTTGTCCGGAACTGTAGCGTGACGGCCGCGCCGCCAAGCGCACTGCGTGCGACAGCGATGGAACCGCCGTAGGACGCTGCAACGTCGGCGCTGACCGCGAGGCCGAGGCCGTGCCCGGGGACAGATGTGTCGGTACGGACGCCGCGCTCCACCACGCGCTGCGCTTCGGTTTCGGCGATGCCGGGTCCGTCGTCCTCCACGATCAGTTGCAGGTCACCGCGCTCGGCGGTGGCGCTGACGCGTACCCGCGACCGGCACCACTTGAACGCGTTGTCGAGAACATTGCCGAGCGCCTCCGTGAGATCGCCCTCATCGCCGCGGAACTGCACTGCGGGTTCGATCGCGACCTCCACCGACACCGATTTCTCCGCGTACACCTTGGCGAGCGCGCCCAGCAGCCGTTCGACCACCGGCCGCACCGCATGCGCGGCCCCCAGGCCGGGCCGCCCCGACGTCGCGGCGCGCTGCAGGTGATAGCCCACGATGCGGTCCATCTGGTCCACCTGCGCGTCGATGACCGCGGCGCGGGTTTCGTCCGGGTCGCCGCTGCGCATCGCACCCCGCAGTACGGCAAGCGGCGTCTTGAGGCTGTGGGCGAGATCGGCCAGCGTGTCGCGATAGCGCTTCTGGCGCGTGTGCTCGTGCGCGAGCAGCGTATTGAGATTGGACGTGAGCCGTTCGAGTTCCTTCGGGTACTCACCGGTGATGCGCTCCCGGCGTCCCGCCTCGAGCTCGGTCAATTCGTCCGCCACCCGCTTCAAGGGCCGAAGGCCCCAGCGCAAGGTGAACCACTGGGCCGCCAGCAACAGGACGCCCATCGCACCCAGCCATCCGAGCAGGCTGCGGCGGTACACACCCAGCTGATGCTCGTAGGCCTCCAGATCTTCCGCGACGCTGAAGGTGAACGGGAATGCGCCGCTCGGGGTGGTCCAGCGAACGCCGAAGCTCTGCACGAAATAGGCATCTCCTGCGGGGGTCTCGATCTGCTCGAAGCGCTGCGTCCCGGGCGGCACGGCCCTGTTGAGCGCAGGCACACCGGCCAGCCCCGAGTGCGTATGCCAGACGGACTTTCCGGTGCCGTCGATGACCGATGCATACAGGTCGATACCGACCACGCCCAGCCGCGGCTCGGGGGAGTCGTCGGCGAACGCGAAGCGACCCTGATCGTCGACCTCGCTCGCCGCCATCAACAGGTACACCTGGGCAAGCAGACGATCCTGCCGGGCGCTGCGTGCACTGTCGCGAAAGGCACGCTCGAGGGCGAAGGCCGACAGCGCGACGAAGATCAGCAATACGCCACCGGCCGCGAACGTCAGGCGAAATCCGAGGGATCGCACGGCCTGCCCTCAGCCCTCGCCGGGCCACCCCGGGGGGACAGCGAGCATAGGGAGCGTGGGGGACCGTCTCAAGCTAGCCAAGGGTGAAGCGGTAGCCGCGCCCACGAAGCGTCTCGAGCGGCTGCAGCCGGCCATCGGGGTCGAGCTTGCGCCGCAGCCGCCCGATCAGCACTTCGATCACGTTGCTGTCCCTTTCCTCGTCGTGCGGGTAGAGATGCGCGGCGAGTTCATCCTTCGAGAGCACGCGGCTGCGATGGCGCACGAGGTGTTCGAGCAGGCGGTACTCGAACGACGTGAGTTCCACTTCGACGGCATCGACCGTCACCTGCTGAGAGCCGGCGTCGAGCGCGATCGGACCGCACTTCAGCACGTCCTGCGCCGCGCCGGCCGCGCGTCGCAAGAGGGCCTTCAGCCGGGCGAGCAGCTCCTCCATCTGGAACGGCTTGGCGAGATAATCGTCGCCGCCGGCTTCCAGGCCTTGCACCTTGTCCTGCCAGCGATCACGTGCCGTGAGGATCAGCACCGGCAGCCGGCTGCCGTTCGCGCGCAGTCGCCGGATCACGTCGAGGCCCGACAGGCCGGGCAACCCGAGGTCGATCACGGCCGCATCGAACGGATACTCGGTCGCGAGGTAAAGCGCTTCCTGACCCTCGCCGGTCGCATCGACGGTGTAGCCCTGCTCCGCGAGCGCAGACTGGAGTTGCCGCCGCAGCTCCGGTTCGTCTTCCACCACTAGAAGCCGCACCGTGTTAGCGGAACGCGTGGATCAATGGACGTCGCCCGTCTTGGCGTCGACGTAGACGACCACGACCTCGCCGCCCCGGGTGAGCACCTTGACCCGGTAGCCCTCGCCCTGGGGACGCGCATCGAGGACGCGACCCCCGGTGTGCTTCTGCGCGATGACCACCGCTTGGTCCAGGCTGACGCGGCGCTCGGCGAGCAGCCGCGACTCGCGCGACGGACCGGCTCGAACGTAGTCGAGAAAGCCACCCGGCTGCCCGTGACACGGCATGCTCGCGGCCGCCACGACGGCGACGATCAATACCGGCCCGCGTCGGCCTGATGCCCATGCGCCCATGACGTCGATGATCGCCGATGGCTCGAGAGCGGGCAAGGCGCCATCGCCGGCATGCCTGTGCGGATGAGTCCGTTCGCAGTTGGACACCGGGGCGCCGGGGACGATGCTCCCCGGCGTCGTTGATCCGTCCGCAGACCGGAACAGATCACAGGTGACCGCGCAGGATGATCGTCACACCGTTGCGGTCATAGTGGTGGCCGCGGTACCCATGGAATCCCGGGCCGTGGCGATACCCGTGGGGTGCCGGATGCCAGTACCGGTGGTGCTTCGGATGCCACTGGCCGTGGTGATGGCCATGGCCGCGGGAGTGGAAGCCGCGATCGTCCCAACCGCGGCCATGACGGTCGCCGGCTTGGGCCGCGACGCTCGCGCCGGCGAGCGCAACGCCGAAAAGGGCCAGGGCAATCTTCTTGTTCATCTGTCGTCTCCTTGGGAGTAGGCGGTCCGGATTGGGCCGCGCGGAACCCAGGCTACCGGGGTGTGGCTGAACGCAACCTGAACGAACCCGGATGCCATGGCGTCGCTTGCTCCGCCGCAGGCTTGCCGGAATAATCCCGTCCATGCGAGTTCCTGCCGCAGTCTCGATCCCCCCGCTCCCGGGCCGGCGCTGGCGCAAGCCTGCCGCCTGATCCTTACAGCCCTCGCCCGCGCCGGGCGTTACCGGCGATCTCCCGCGACGCGCATGCTTCGAGCAGCGCGGCCCGCACGACGAGACACCGTGGCCGCGGCCTGAAGCGCCGCGGGCACCACATCCGGGACTGGAGTTTTCATGCTGTTGATGATCGACAACTACGATTCCTTTACCTACAACCTCGTCCAGTACCTCGGTGAACTGGGCGAGGACGTGAAGGTGGTGCGCAACGACGCCATCACGCTCGAGGAGATCGAGGCACTCGCGCCCGATCGCATCGTCATCTCGCCGGGGCCCTGTACGCCGAAGGAAGCGGGCATTTCGGTGCCGCTGGTCCGGCGCTTCGCAGGCCGGATGCCGATCCTGGGCGTCTGCCTCGGGCATCAATCGATCGGCGAAGCCTTCGGCGGGAAGATCGTGCACGCGCAGCAATTGATGCATGGCAAGACCTCGCTCATCCATCATCGCGGCGAGGGCGTCTTTCAGGGGCTGCCCGATCCGTTCACGGCGATCCGCTACCACTCGCTCGCCATCGAGCGCGAGTCGAAGCCGGCCGTCCTGGACGTGACCGCCTGGACCGACGACGGCGAAATCATGGGTGTGCGGCACAAGACCCTGGCGGTGGAGGGCGTGCAGTTCCATCCGGAATCGATCCTCACCGAGCACGGTCACGCATTGCTCAGGAACTTCCTCGAGAGTCACGCCGCCGCGGGAGTGGCGGCATGACCCCCCAGGAAGCCCTGGCCCGCGTCATCGAGCACCGCGAGATCTTCCACGAGGAGATGCTGTCGCTGATGCGGCAGATCATGCGCGGCGAACTTTCGCCGACGTTGATCGCGGCGATCATCACCGGCCTGCGGGTCAAGAAGGAAACGATCGGCGAGATCGCGGCCGCGGCCACCGTGATGCGCGAGTTCGCCACCAAGGTGCAGGTCACCAGCCACACCAACCTGGTCGACACCTGCGGTACCGGCGGCGACAGTGCGCACACGTTCAACATCTCGACGGCGGCCGCCTTCGTGGCTGCCGCGGCGGGCGCGAAGGTCGCGAAGCACGGCGGCCGGTCGGTGTCGAGCAAGTCAGGCAGCGCCGACGTGCTCGAGGCGCTCGGCGCGAAGATCGACCTGACGCCGGAGCAGGTGGCCCGCTGCATCGACGAGATCGGCGTGGGCTTCATGTTCGCCCCGGCGCACCACGGTGCCATGAAGCACGCTGCGCCGGTGCGCAAGGAGCTCGGCGTGCGGACGCTGTTCAATATCCTCGGGCCGCTCACCAACCCTGCCGGGGCGGCCAACCAGGTGATGGGCGTGTTCCATCCGGATCTGGTCGGCATTCAGGCGCGGGTGCTGCAGCGCTTGGGAAGCCGGCACGTCATGATCGTGTACGGGCTGGAAGGGCTGGACGAGATCTCCATCTCCGGCGAGACCATGGTCGCGGAACTGAAGGATGACCACGTGCGCGAGTACACCCTCCGGCCCGAGCAGTTCGGGTTCGAGCCCTCGCCTGTCGACGCGATTCGCGCGACCAGCAGCGAGGCCTCGCGCGAGCTCGTCGTCGCCGCCCTGGAAGACCGGCCAGGGGCGGCACGCCACATCGTGGCCCTCAACGCGGGTGCGGCTATCTATGCGGCCGGGGTGGAGCCGAGCCACGAGCAAGGCGTGCATCGCGCCCTGGAGGTCATGCGTAGCGGCGCGGCGCGAGCGAAGCTCGACGCTTTCGTGAACCTCACGCAGCGGCTGAAGGGCTGAGGTGGCGTTCACTCCGACCGGCCTTGCGGCCTTTCCCCCCAGGGGGCCAGCCCTCTTGGGGCGGCCCGGCGAGGGCTGAGGTGACGTTCCCCTCGACCGGCCTTGCGGCCTTTCCCCCCAGGGGGCCAGCCCTCTTGGGGCGGCCCGGCGAGGGCTGGAATGTGACGTTCCCCCCGACAGGCCTCGCGGCCTTTCCCCCCAGGGGGCCAGCCCTCTTGGGGCGGCCCGGCGAGGGCTGAGTCATGTCCTCCGACATCCTCGACAGGATTCTGGCGGTCAAGCGTACCGAGGTCGCTGCGGCGAGGGCCGCGAAGTCGCTCGAAGCGCTGGAACGGGAGGTGCGCGCCATGCCGCCGGCCCGCGATTTCGTCGGAACCCTGCAGGCAAGAATTGCGGCCGGGCGTCCTGCGGTGATCGCGGAGGTGAAGAAGGCGAGCCCGAGCAAAGGGCTGCTCCGGGCCGACTTCGATCCACCGGAGATCGCAAAGTCCTATGCCCGGGGCGGGGCAGCATGCCTGTCAGTGCTTACTGACACCACCTTCTTCCAGGGTGGGGCGGAGTATCTCCGCGGGGCCCGCGCAGCCTGCGACCTGCCGGTGTTGCGCAAGGACTTCACCATCGATCGCTATCAGGTGGCCGAAGCCCGGGCCATGGGTGCCGACGCCATCCTGCTGATCGTCGCGGCCCTGGAACAGGCGCAGATGATCGGGCTCGAACGCGCCGCGCTCGACCTGGGGTTGGCCGTGCTGGTGGAAGTGCACGATGGCTCCGAACTGGATCGCGCGCTCGAGCTGAGCACACCCTTGCTCGGCATCAACAACCGCAATCTGCGGACCTTCGAGACGCGCCTCGACACGACCTATGGTCTGCTCGAGCGTATCCCGGCCGATCGACTGGTGATCACCGAAAGCGGCATCCACTCGCCCGAGGACGTGGCCGCGATGCGCGCCCGAGGGGTGAACGCGTTTCTCGTCGGCGAAGCATTCATGCGCGCGGCTGATCCCGGGCAGGAACTCGCGCGGCTTTTCGGGTAGACGACCCGGTTTTCCGGGCCTCGGCAGACGGCCCGAGTCGCGAGGCTTCGGCGCCACACTGAGCGGCCGAAAACTTGGACCTTCATCCGGTGTTACATGAGTTTTTGCTCGTAACCTCCTCATTAAAAATCAATCTTCGAACGCAAAATTGTTGCTCTGCAACAATTCCGGAAGTGTTGCGGAAATACAACAAAATCCCGTTGTCCGGCGCATTCCTACAGGGATTTTCTTGCTCGCCCACTTTCGCACTGGGCAGAATCCGTTCACCGCTCCGGTAGAGCGGGGGGTTCCGTCACGGCGTTCCGTCCCTGGGCGCCACGGGAGA
>JAIEQG010000117.1 GCA_019747905.1 Burkholderiales bacterium | reverse complement strand
GCAACCACCACCGGCGACCACCGTGCGAAGACGAGCATTCCGAACAGCGCCAGTGCGAACCCGAAGTCGGCACGCGACAGGATCGCACTGGTGGACACCGGGTCGTACAGCGCCGCGAGCAGCAGGCCGACCACGCCGGCGTTCACGCCGGCCATGGTCGATTGGACGCCATCGCGTTGGCGCAAGGAGTCCCAATAGGGCAGCGCACCCATCAGCAGCAGGAACGCGGGCGTGAACAGTGTCACCAGAAAGACGAGACCGCCGACCCAGCCGCCCAGCGGACCCTGATTGACGGCGCCCAGGTACGCGGAAAACGCGAACAGCGGCCCGGGCATGACTTGCGCCGCGCCGTAGCCCGCGAGGAAGTCTGCGTTGCTGACCGCGCCGCTCGGCACCACCACGGACTGCAGCAGCGGCAACACGACGTGTCCGCCGCCGAAGACGAGTGCGCCCGAGCGATAGAAACCGTTGATCAGCGATAGTGTCGACGAGCCGCTCGCCGTGGCGACGATCGGCAATCCGACGAAGAGCAGGACGAATACCGCCAACGCCAGCGCGCCGGCTCGTTTCGATACGCCGTACCCCAGGTGTTCGACCGGTTGCTGGTGCGGCAGGTGCAGCATGCGCCAACCGATGAGGCCGCAGATCGCGATGGCCGCGACCTGGCCGATCGTCGTCGGCAACGTGAGAGTCAGCAATGCGCCCAGGATCGCGAGCCCGGCCCGCGGACGATCGGGACACAACGATTTCCCCATGCCCCACACCGCTTGCGCGACCACGGCCACCGCGAACACCTTGAGTCCGTGCACGGCTCCCGAAGTGGCCAGAGCGCTGTGGCGCGCGATGCCGAAGGCGAACGCCATCAGCAGCAGCGCCGACGGCATGGTGAAGCCGAGCCACGCGGCCAGTGCCCCCGGCCACCCGGCGCGCAACTGCCCGAGCGCGAGCCCCACCTGACTGCTGGCGGGCCCGGGCAGGAACTGGCACAGGGCAACGAGATCCGAGTAGCTGCGCTCGTCCAGCCAGCGGCGTCGCTCGACGAATTCGGCTCGGAAGTACCCGATGTGGGCGACCGGCCCACCGAAGGAGGTGAGGCCCAGACGCAGGAAGGCCAGGAACACTTCGACCGGCGAACCCGGGTGGCGCGGGGACAGCGTGGCCGTGTTCTCCGCGGTCTTCGTGTCGTTGCCCGATGCCTGGTCGAGAGTGCTCACCGGCGCGAGCTTAGTCCCGCGCGCCTATCATGCCCAGTTCCCGTCATAGGTCCACGACCATCTCGAAACCGCCGCTGAACATCCGCGTGAAATCGAACGGCATCGAGTTCACGTCCATCTTCAGACGCGGATCCTGCATCACTTTCGCGTTCACGCTGTCGCGATGCTTCCTCGATCGGTACACGATCCAGGAGAAGAATACCGTTTCGCCCGGCTTTGCCTGCACCGCGCCGGGGAAGGGCAGCATGCCCTTCAGGTGCAGGTCTTCGCCCACGCACTCGCGATACTCGAGCGCGCCGTGTTCCATCCAGATCTTGCCGGCCTTGCGGGCGATGCGGGCGTAGGCCGCAATGTTCTTCTTCGGTACGGGCAGCAGGTATCCGTCGACGTAGCGAGGCATCGCGCACTCCTTTCGTTGGTTCTGGTTGTTGACGGGATGTCGGCGCCTAACGACAGCACGCAAGTGCAAGCGCCGACACTATCACGCGATCAGAATCGATCCGAGGATCGCCCGATCGTAGTATGGTGAACTCAGGCTGCGAGTGCCGATGTCATCTCGCAGTTCCCACCCGATCAGGAGGCAAAGATGGCAAAGATACTGGTGTTGTACTACTCGGCTTACGGACATATCGAGAAGATGGCCTACGCCGAGGGCGAAGGCGCGCGCGAAGCGGGTGCCGACGTGGTTGTCAAACGCGTACCGGAAACCGTTTCCGAAAGCGTTGCAAAGGCTTCCGGCTACAAGCTCGATCAACCTGCGGCGGTCGCAACGGTGGACGAGCTGCCGTCGTACGACGCCATCATCTTCGGCACGCCGACGCGCTACGGCAACATGACCGGGCAAATGAAGACGTTTCTGGACCAGACCGGCGCGCTCTGGGCGAAAGGAGCGCTGGTGGGAAAGGTCGCGTCGGTGTTCACCTCGTCGGCCACTCAGCACGGCGGTCAGGAATCCACCATTCTCACGTTCCATCCCGTGCTGCTGCATCTGGGCTTCATCCTGGTCGGGCTGCCCTATGCGTTTCAAGGGCAGATGGGGTACTCGGAAGTCATGGGCAATTCACCCTACGGCGCTTCGACCATCGCCGGCGGCGACGGCAGCCGGCAACCGTCGAAGGTCGAGCTCGAAGGTGCGCGCTATCAGGGCCGGTATGTAGCCCAGATCGCTGCGAAGCAGGCGCGATGACCTGCGGCCGGACCTGAGGGGCCCGCCCCGGCCTTGTCGACTTCGCGGTTGACAAGGAACAACCCTGGGGCGTACTTTACCGATCAGTTAAATACAGATCGAGTGGCTTGAACCCGCGATGCCCTCCGACCCGCTGAGTCTCACATTCGCTGCGCTGGCCGATCCGACGCGCCGCGCGATCCTCGCGCGCCTCGCGAGCGGCGAGTCAACCGTCACCGACCTCGCCGCGCCGTTCGACATGAGCCTGCCCGCCGTGACCAAGCACCTCAAAGTGCTGGAGCGGGCCGGCTTGATCACCCGGGGGCGCGACGCACAGTGGCGCCCCTGCCGCCTCGAGGCTGGCCCGCTGAAGAACATTTCCGACTGGGTCGAGCACTATCGTCAGTTCTGGGAGCGCAGCTTCGAGCGCCTCGACGCGTACCTCAAGGTGATGCGCAAGCAGGAGCAGGACAAGCTCAAGGCAAAGGGAAAGAGTCATGGTCGCAAGAAGTAGTGCGGTACGGCACACCGCAGACGACGAGCTGTTCATCGAGCGCGTCTTCGATGCCTCGCCACGGCTCGTCTTCAAGGCCTGGACCGCGGCGGAGTATCAGATGCATTGGCTCGGGCCGAAGGATTTCACGGTCGAGTTCTGCGAGATCGATTTCCGCGTTGGCGGCAAGTACCGCGCACGCATCCGCTCGCCCGAGGGGCAGGACTACACCATGTACGGCGTCTATCGCGAGATCGTCGCGCCGGAGCGCCTCGTTTTCACTTTCGCATGGGAAGAGGCGGGCGAGCGCGGCCTCCAAACCCTCGTCACGATCGACTTCATCGATCAGGGCGGCAAGACCCTGATGTCGTTCCATCAGGCACCGTTCCAGTCGCTCACCGAGCGCGACGGGCACAACGGCGGGTGGACGCAATGCTTCGATCGGCTGGCGGCCTATCTGGTCGCGACGGTCTGACGACTACTCCACGGAGGAAGACCCATGATCGTCGAACCCTACCTGTTCTTCGAAGGTCGTTGTGAAGAGGCGATGACGTTCTACACCAAGGCGGTCGGCGCGAAAGTCGAAGCTCTGATGCGCTTCAAGGAAAGCCCGGAGCCGCCGCCGCCCGGCATGGTTCCCCCGGGCTCCGAGAACAAGGTCATGCACGCGTTGTTCCGCATAGGCGACTCCGCGATCATGGCGTCCGATGGAGGCTGCTCGAACGCCCAGAAGTTCGACGGATTCTCGTTGACGATAACGGTAGCCAACGAGGCCGAGGCCAAGGCCAAGTTCACGGCCTTGTCCGAAGGTGGTGCCGTGACCATGCCGCTCGGCAAGACTTTCTTCTCACCGTGCTTCGGCATGCTCACCGACAAGTTCGGCGTGGGCTGGATGCTCATCGTCCAGTAGTCCTGCCGGCCCGAAGCGGAGACCTCATGTTCAAGAAGATCCTGATTGCCATCGTCCTCGTGATTGCCGCGGTGCTCATCTTCGCGGCGACGCGCCCCGATACCTTCCGGGTGGAGCGCACGGCCACCATCAAGGCGCCGCCAGACAGGGTCTTTGCCCTCATCAACGATTTCCCGAGCTGGCAGGCGTGGTCGCCCTGGGAAGGGCTCGACCCGAACATGAAGCGCACCATGGGTGCGACCACCCAGGGCAAGGGCGCCGTGTACGAGTGGGAAGGCAACGGCGACGTCGGCAAGGGTCGCATGGAGATCGTGGAATCGACGCCGCCGTCGAAGGTCGGCATCCAGCTCGATTTCATCGCGCCGTTCGAAGCCCGCAACATGGCGGAGTTCACGCTGACGCCCGAGGGCGATGCCACGAAAGTGGTGTGGGCCATGCACGGGCCCATGCCCTACATCTCCAAGCTGATGACCCTGTTCATGGACATGGACAAGATGATCGGCAAGGACTTCGAAGCGGGGCTGGCAAAGATGAAGTCGGTGGCCGAGAAGTAGCCACCGCGACCGCCGTCGACCGTAGCAGTTTGCCGATGGGCAACGCCGATCACGTCATCGCCACCGCTCCCCTGTCGCGCGTGGGCCTGGAGCGCTTGCACCGCGTCATGGCGGCGCACGTCCGAAGCGGCGGCATGCCCGGCCTCGTCACGCTCGTGTATCGGCGCGGCGAGGTGCACGTCGATGCTGTCGGCCGGCAGACCCTGGGCGGCTCCAATCCGATGCGGCGAGACACGATCTTCCGTATCGCGTCGATGACCAAACCCATTGGTGCCGCGGCCGCCATGATCCTGGTGGAGGAATGCCGGCTGGGCCTCGATGATCCGGTGGATCACTGGTTGCCCGAACTCGCCGATCGCCAGGTGATGAGGCGGCTCGACGGTCCGCTCGACGACACGGTGCCCGCGCACAGGCCAATCACGCTGCGAGACCTGCTGACCCTGCGGATGGGCCTCGGCCACATTCTTGCGCCGGCCGCTGACTATCCGATCCGCCGCAAGATGGACGAACTCGGATTGCTGCTCGGCCCGCCGCAACCGCAAGCGCCGCCGACACCGGACGAATGGATGCGGCGCGTGGGAACGTTGCCGTTGATGAGCCAGCCTGGCGAGAAGTGGATGTACGACCTCGGCCTGGACGTGCTGGGCGTACTGATCGCGCGCGTCGCCGATCGACCGCTCGATGTGTTTCTGCGCGAGCGGCTCTTCGAACCGCTCGGCATGCGAGACACGGGCTTTCACGTGCCGCGCGATAAGCTCGCCCGCCTGGCGGGCAGCTACGTCGCGAACCCGGCCCAATGGTCGCTCGACGTGTACGACGGCATCGACGACAGCCAGTGGGCCCGTCCACCGGCGTTCGCTTCCGCGGCCGGTGGGCTCGTCTCCACCGTCGACGACTATCTCGCGTTCTGCTGCATGCTGCTCGACAAGGGCAAGCGTGGACGCGAGCGTATCCTGTCGAGTACGTCTGTGGATTTGATGACGACCGATCAATTGACTCCGGAGCAACGCGCGGCGAACCGGATGTTCTTCGGCGACCACAGCGGCTGGGGGTTCGGTCTCTCGGTCAACCTGCGGCGCGATGATCTCGCACGCAATCCCGGGCGGTTCGGATGGGACGGCGGGCTGGGTACGTCGGCCTACACCGATCCGACCGAGGGCATGATCGGGATCCTGATGACGCAGCGGGTGATGGACTCGCCGGAACCACCGCGGGTGTTCACGGATTTCTGGGCGTCGGTGCATCAGGCGATCGAGGACTGACTATTCCCTCCCCCACGCACAGCGTGGGAGAGGGTCAGGGTGGGGGCCGGCGGCGCTTGCAGGAACGTCTGCCCCCATCCCAACCTTCCCCCAGCAATGCTGGGGGAAGGAGCTGTACGTCCCCTGCCCCGACTTGCCGGTGGAGGGATAGGGTGGGGGCCAGCCTTCCGGCATACTTACACCCGGAGGCGGGACTGCCGCACAGTGAGGAGCGCAGGCCCGATGCCGTAACCAACGGCGCAGAAAGAAATCCTGGACGGAGACTCCGGATGAGAAAGCTGTGGGCATGCCTTGCAGTCCTGCTCCTGATGCCGGCCACGGGCGGCGCGGAGCCGGGTGCATTCGAGGGCAAGGTCGTGGTCGAATGGATCGACGAGGGTTTCGTGCCCTCCATGCGCCTCGTGCAGGATTTCAGCTTCCGCCAGTCCGAGGGCAAGCTCTGGACTGCAGAGCGCGGCCGCTTGCTGGAGGGCAAGGCGATGCCGCCGCTCTTTCGCGATCTGGTCGGGCAGCCGTTCGACGGCGGCTACCGCAAGGCCGCCGTGGTCTACGATGTCGCGGCGCAAAAGATGACCGAGCACTGGCAGAAGTCGCAGCGCATGTTCTTCGAGGCGAGTGTGGCCGAAGGCGTGCCCGAGCCCGAGGCCAAGATCATGTACCTGGTGCTCGCCGCCCAGGGTACGCGCTGGGAGATCCCGGGCTCGCGCTGTTACGGCAGCTGCCATGGCCAGGCAGAGCCGCTCGAATGGCGCCCGGTGGTCGACGAAGTCCGCCTGGGCGAACTGATGAAGTGGGTGCGGGCGGACGATCCCAAGATCGAGGCCATCGACCACCAGGTGCACGAAGCCATCCGCGCGTACGGCCCGCACATCTTCGAGCAGCCGAAGTGCAACCGCTTCTCCGGTTCCACGATGATCCGCAAGAGTTGCGATTGATGTCGGCGCGTCTTCTGTCATCGAGGGTTCGGCCATGAACCGACCGAGCCCCCGCGGGGACACTGTGCGTCTCGGCCCCTGGCATCAAGGGTTCGTGTACGGCGTGACCGCCGCCCTGGTGGTAAGCGGTATCGCGTGGGTAGTGCTGCACTACTTCTTCGCGCGGCCGGGCGAGTACGGGCCGACCATCCACCCCGCCGAGCCGTGGATGCTGAAACTGCACGGCGCCGCCGCGATGGCGGGCCTGATCATCTACGGCTCGCTGCTACCGGTGCACATCCGCCGCGCCTGGGCCATCCGCCGCAACATCTTCCTCGGCATCGGCCTCGTGCTGTTCATGCTGGCGCTGACCGTCACCGGGTATCTCCTCTACTACGCTGGCGACGAAGAGACGCGCCCGGTGATCAGCGCGGTGCACTGGATCATCGGGCTGGTGGTGCCTGCCGTGCTGATCTGGCACGTGCTTTCCGGACGGGCGCAGACCCGCGCCGTACAGAAACAGGCTTTGGAGACGCACGCATGAGCCACCTGGCGCGGGGCCCCATTCGGAGAATGGGGATCGACAGTCAGGCGATTGCGTGCGGGCGCCGACGAGACGTCGGTTGGTACGCGACAACTGTCCGGAGGCGCCGCGCATGAGCTATGACATCCGCTGGCTCGTGCCGGCCGCCATCATCGCCGCAGCACCGCAGTGCTACGCCGCCAAGTACATGACGATCGAGCAGGCGCGCATGCTCATCTTTCCGCAGGCGGACGAGTACATCGCCGCGCCGGTGCAACTCACGCCGGAGCAGGTCCAGCAGATCGAGAAACTCTCCGGCGTACCGAGCCGCACACCGAATCAACAGGTGTGGCAGGCCATGGCGAAGGGCAAGCAGGTCGGCTGGTTCTTCATCGACCAGGTGATCGGCAAGCACGAGCTCATCACCTACGCCGTGGGCATCAATGCCGACGGCAGCGTGCGCCAGTTCCAGATCATCGAGTACCTCGAAGCCTACGGCTACCAGGTGCGCGAAGTGAAATGGCGCGACCAGTTCGTGGGCAAGACGGCGGAGAGCCCGCTGACGGTGGGCACGGACATCGGCAACATCAGCGGCGCGACGCTTTCGGTGCGGCACATCACCGACGGCATCAAACGCCTGCTGTTCCTGACCCAGACCGTGCTGCGCTAGCGCAACACTCTCTCAATCTCGCGCGCTCCGTCTCCACATGCACTCCTTCCCCCGGCTATGCCGGGGGAAGGCAGGGATGGGGGCCGCGGCATCAATTGATCACCCCGGAGTTCCGTTGATGCACCACCGCCTCCAGCTGTTGCTCCTCGCCGTCGCCCTCCTCGCGACCACCACCCACGCCCAAGTCCTCCCCACCGCCACCCCCGAATCGGTCGGCATGTCCTCCGACCGCCTCGCCAAGATCGGCACCGCCCTGCAAGCCGAAGTCGACGCCGGCAAGATCCCCGGCGCCGTCGTGATGATCGCCCGCCACGGCAAGCTCGTTTACAACCAGAGCTTCGGCTACCGCGAAAAGGCCGCCAACGCGCCGATGACGCCGGACACCATCTTCCGCATCTACTCCATGACCAAGCCGCTGGTCTCGGTGGCGGCGATGATGCTGGTGGAAGACGGCAAGCTGCAGTTGACCGACCCGGTCTCGAAGTACCTGCCGGCGTTCAAGTCGATGCAGGTGAGCGTTGCCGCGACCGACACGGAGTTCGCCAGGATCACCTACGGCACGGCCTCGGCCGTGCGCGAGATGACCGTGCAGGACCTGCTGCGGCACACGGCGGGGCTCGCCTATGGTGAGATCTCGCAGAACGCGCCGGTCAAGAAAGCGCTGCAGGACGCGGGCATCTTCAAGACCACGATCGAGTACGACGCGCGCGATCTGTCCGCCGCTGAACAGGTGGAGCGACTCGCGAAGGTACCGCTTGCCCATCAGCCGGGCGCGGTGTGGGAATACAGCCTCGCGAGCGACGTACTGGGTCGCGTGGTGGAGGCTGCCGCGGGGCAACGTCTGTCGGAGTTTCTCGACAAGCGCTTGTTCAAGCAATTGGGCATGGCCGATGCGGCGTTCTGGCTTCCCTCCGACAAAATACCGCGGCTGGCGCAACCGCTTGCCACGGATCCCGCGACCGGCAATCCGATCAAGTTGATCGATGTGAGCGCGCCGCCAGCATCCGATTCGGGCGGTGCTGGGGCGGTGGCTACGGCATCTGACTACCTTCGGTTCGCTACGATGCTTTCGAACGGCGGGCGTGTCGGTGACAAGAGAGTGCTGAGCCGCACGACAGTTGCACTGATGACTTCGGATTCGCTGGGGACGCGCATCTTGGTACCCGTGACCCCCGGCGAGCTGTTGCTCGGCACGCCTGGCTATACCTTCGGTCTCGGATTCGCCGTACGCCAAGGCCCCGGTGTCGCCGGCGTCCACGGCTCGCAGGGCGAGTTCATGTGGGGCGGGTACGCGGGGACGTACTTCTGGGTGGATCCGAAGGAAGAGATCGTCGCGGTTTACATGTCGCAGGCAACGGGGCCGACGCGGCCGTGGTATCGGAGGCTGGTGAAGAACCTGACGTACCAGGCTATCGTGGACTGAGGTCGTGCGGCAAATCCGCCCATGGCGCATCCCCCGAGCATGCGTGCGGGGAAAACGTGGCATCCGGTTCGAGAATCAACGGAGATGATCCGATTCCTGTCGCTGTGGAAATGCAAGAATGGACGCAGTACTTGTCCCTTTGAAGTCGTGTTGATCGATCGATGAAGTCGTTGTTTGCCGGGCGCGGTTTCGGCGCTTTCCTGTTCGACATGGACGGGACACTGCTCGACAGCATCGCGTCAGCAAATCGCGTGTGGACTCGATGGGCTAACAAGCATGGCATCGACCCCGAGACCTTGCTTCGGACCATGCATGGGACCCGAGCTGTCGACACGATTAGCCGCTTGAACGTGCCTGGCATGAACGCAGAACATGAAGCGGACGCGATCACCCGTGCGGAGATCGCCGATGTCGATGGTGTCGTGGCGATCGCTGGAGCGGTCCCGTTCCTGCGATCGCTGCCTTCGGATCGGTGGGCGGTCGTCACCTCGGCGCCACGCGCGCTCGCGGAGCGGCGCCTCGATGCGGCCGGCATCCCCACTCCGTCCCTTATGGTGACGGCGGAGGATGTCTCGAGAGGAAAGCCAGCGCCGGACTGCTATCTGCGGGCGGCCGCATCATTGGGGATCGAGCCTCGCGAATGCCTCGTCTGGGAGGACACACGGGCCGGTATCGGTGCCGCGGAGGCCGCGGGCGCTCACGTTGTGGTCGTCAGTGCGACTCACGCGGAACCCATCGACACCACACATCCTGCGCTCGGCAGCTATGAATCGGTCGCGGTAGCGGTCGATGCGTCGGGCACTCTGGTGCTGAACGTGCACGACACTGAAGTGTTCATCAGGAACGGCTTGCGACGGTAGTGAGTGGTTTGCTCTTGCCCGGCTGCGATGCTTCAACCGGACTTCCCTTCGCGCTGCGCCGATACCTCCCCGGCGGCTCCGCGAACCTCCGCTTGAACGCCCGATTGAACGCGGCTTCCGACTCGTAGCCCACTTCCTCCGCAATCTGCAGCACGCTTCGGTTGGTGGTGCGCAATGCATCGGCGGCCAGTTCCAATCGCCATTCGGTCAGATAGGCAATCGGGCCGACGCCGAGATAGCGGGAAAATCGTTCGGTCAGCGCAGAACGCGACATCCCGACTTCCTTCGCGAGATCGTCGAGCGTCCACTGATGCGAAGGCCGCTGATGCAGCGCCGCCAGGGCGCGCCCGACAGGCGGGTCGGCAGCGCCGGCCAGCCAACCGGATCGCCCCGGCGGCAGTCGAAGCAGATAGAGTCGCAGAACCTCGGCGAACACGACCTCGGCCAGCCGGGCGAGGACCACATCGCTACCCGGCGCTGCAGTCGAGGCCTGGTCAACTGCATGACGAATCATGTTCTCGAGCCAGGCCCCCGACGGGTCCGAGCGGATATCGACGACCACGATCCGCGGCAGGCTCGCCAAAACCGGCTGGATCAGACGGGCATCGCCGGCGAGGAAGCCGCACATGAAGTGCGTCTCTTCGCCGTTGCCGCCGATCCGCGAGGAGAGGACTTCCCGACGCAGCAGGGCCGGAAGCATCGGCTCGCCGTCGATGGTCGTGCTGCAGACGCCGTTTCCCATCAAGTGCGCGTCGCCGTGCGGAATCATCACGATGTCGCCGGCGTTGAACGGCAAGGTCTCGTCCTGCACACGTACGTAGCCCTTGCCTTCCGCGATCAGGTGAAACTCGATGACGTGGTTCGAGGGCGAGGCCACGTACTCGCTCAACTTCTTCGACGGCGGTGAGCGCAGCGACCAGGGCGCGCCGCATGCGGCGTTGTAGAACATCGCGCCGGACAGCTTCACGGCGCGCAGCAGCTCGGAAAGGGCATCCATGGTCGGTGATCAGCAGGTCAAGGATGCCGGTCCGTCGAGCAAGTGTCCGCCCATGTCCGGCGGAGCGAGCAAGGATGACGGCCGCGTAGCAAAGAAGCGACGAACACGGGCCGAGACAATGCGTGCCTCACGAACCTCCATGGAGATGACTGTCATGAACACCGCTATAGACGAACAGAAGCTGAACGAACTGCTGGGCCGCGCCGTGGTCGATTTCGGCGGTGCCTCGATCGCGCCCCTGGTGCTGATCGGGGACGAACTCGGATTGTACCGAGCGCTTGCCCAGCACGGCCCGCTCGATTCGGAAGGGGTTGCCGCCCGCACCGGCACCAACGAGCGCTACGTGCGCGAGTGGCTGAACGCCCAGGCAGCTTCAGGCTATGTCACCTACGTGGCAGACACCGGTCGCTACTACCTCTCGCCCGAGCAGGCCCTGGCCTTCGCTCAGGAAGACAGCCCGGCGTTCATCGTAGGCGCGTTCCAGACTGCGGTGGCGGCGGGGCACATCGCCTCCAAGCTGACCGAAGCCTTCCGCACCGGGCAGGGCATCGGCTGGCACGAGCACGATCACGCACTTTTCCACGGCATCGAGCGCTTCTTCCGATCCTCTTACACCGGCAATCTCGTGCAGGCGTGGATTCCGTCGCTGGATGGTGTCGCGGATCTGCTCAACCGAGGCGCACGCGTCGCAGACATCGGCTGCGGCCATGGCGCATCGACCATCCTGATGGCGCAGGCCTTCCCGGCTTCGCATTTCATCGGCT
>JAIEQG010000112.1 GCA_019747905.1 Burkholderiales bacterium | reverse complement strand
GCACCACCGAGCACGGCACCGGCCAACATCGATCTGTTCATGTTTTCGGGTCTCCTGATAAGCACACCGGCATGGTTTCATCCGCCGACGGCGCGCGCATTCTCGCGACGCGCCGCGCGATACGCAACGTCTCACCGCGACGACAGTCGCTCTCAGAAATTCCAGACGACGTCGAGCGACTGTCCGACCTTCAAGGTCGCATCCGCGCCTCGCGCCACCACCGCGTTCTGGCCGAACGCGATGCCGCCGAGTTGCGGGTGCATGCGATAGGCAGCGAGCGTGCGCAACGGTTCCTCGCCGATAGTCGCCGTTGCCTGATCCGTTGTCGTCACCTGGCAACGCGTGCAGGCCTTCACGAGGCGTAGCTCCATGTCCGGACCGACGAGCGCTCTCATGTGGTCTTCGTCGAATGCATCGACGTCTGCAATGACCACGTTCGGACGGAATCGATTCATCGGCAGCGGGACGGACAGCCGCCCGTTGAGATCCGCGAGTGACGCTTCCGAGATCACCAGGATGGCGAAGCCGTCGGAGAATTCGCTGAACGCCGGCAGTTCACCGGCATAGTCCGGGTCGCTCGGTCGCGACTTGCCGGGATCGAAGCGCACGAGACGTACGGGCCGGCCGAGATGTCGACTGAAGAGGGCGGCCGCCGCATCGCCGGTGTCGATACCGATGCAGCGATCGCCCCACACCTGCACGTCCATGCGCACACCTTCGAGCGTGTCCTTCACCTCGACCGGCGCGATGCCGGGCGCCGACAGCGTCAGCGACCCGTCGCGCAGCGCGGTCTCGACCAACGCGAGCCGCGGAAACTCCCGCTGCGTGACGAAGCGCCCGTCCGGGTGCACGACCATCCAGTGCCGATCGTATGCGAGCCCGGTGGACGTGAGCCCGGCCCCATCGAGCGCGATCCCGCGGCAACCCTTGACCGGATAGATGTGAAGACCGCTGATGCGCGCCATGCCCGAGTGCCCGCAGAGAAGAATGCCATCCGACTATAGCGGCCGGCTCGGGGTTCCGGAAACGGGGTTGACAGCCGCGGCCGGCGGCGTAGCCTTCGGTTCGACGATGCGGACGATCCATCCGGCCCGGCATTCCGGATGGCACAAGAATCGGGGGCCGTATGACAGAGCGTTCCACGCCCGGCCGGGCGGCAGCCAAACCCACGCCTGCGGGGGCACCGGGGCAACTCAAGGGCGAGAGCGACCTCGGTCGCGGCTTTCGCACGCGCTTCGAGATCGTGCCGGCCGTTACCGACGAGCTGAAGGACCACACCTACCGGCTGCGGCACAACGTGTATGTCGAGGACCTGCGCTTCGAAGCCCCGCGCGCCGATCAGCGGGAGACCGACGAGTACGACGTGCGCGCGAAGGCCATCCTGCTGCGCCATATCGGCACGTGGGAGTTCATCGCCTGCGCCCGCCTCATCCGCACCGCGGCTGACGACCCCGATGCGCCGCTGCCCTTCGAGCGCGTATGCGCCGGAACGCTCGACCGCGAACTGCTCGCGGCAGGCGACGTTCCGCGCAGAGCGATCGCCGAAGCCTCGCGCCTCGCGGTCATCTCGAAGTTCCGCCGCCGCGAAGGCGAAGCGCCGGTGCCCGCCCCGCTCGACGACCGCGACTTCGGCGACCTGCACTTTCCGCGCTTCCCCTACATGATCATCGGCCTGTACCTTGGCGTCATCGCGCTGGCCCGCCTCGATGACGTCAAGCGCCTCTACCTACTCACCGAACCGCGTCTGGCGGAACACCTGTCGCGGCTCGGCGTGCACGTAGTGACGGTCGGTGGCCCGGTCGAGTTCCGCGGCACGCGCATCCCGTCGATGATCGACGTGGACAGCGTGGTCGCCGGCCTCAACCGTTACGTGCAACCGATGTACGACGAGATCGTGAAGCAGCTTGGCAATCCTTGGGCAGCGACACAAGCCTGACTGGATTCGCCGTTCGGCAATGGCCGATCCGCTGACCGACGGGCGCCATGCCGCCACTCATGCCGCGCTCCCCTCCCCCATCTTCGATGGGGGAGGGTCAGGGTGGGGGCTTGCGACTATCGATCAGCCCCCATCCCGACCTTCCCCCACCTGACGGTGGGGGAAGGGGTGTACATCCACTCCCCGCGCAGGTGGGGGACGAGGTGTACATCCCCGCACGCACAGATGGAGGCGAGGAGTACATCCCCTCCCCCACGCGCAGCGTGGGGGAGGGTTAGGGTGGGGGCCTGCGACGGCTGATCAGCCCCCATCCCAGCCTTCCCCCACCTGACGGTGGGGGAAGGGGTGTAAGTCCCCTACCCAAACTCGCGTGGGGGAATGAACCTAGCGTCTTCTCCGCGCCTAAGGCTCTTCCGAGCGAAAACTATCCGAGATCGATCGGCCAGTTGATGCCCGCCGAGATTCCACCATCCACCCGCAGGACCTGACCGGTCACGAACGCGCTCGCCTCCGAAGCAAGGAAGATCGCCGTACCCACCAGCTCCTTCACGTCGCCCAGGCGCTGGAGCGGCGTCACGGTCTTGCCCCAGGCCTGCATCTTGGGCTCCGCCCACAGCTTCTTCGACAGGTCTGTGGGGAAGAACCCGGGAGCGATCGCGTTCACGCGCACGCCGCGCGGCCCCCATTCGAGAGCCATGCCGCGCGTCATCATGGTGACGCCGCCCTTGCTCATCGCATAGGGCGTGACCCCGGTGAGCGGAGCGTAGGTGTTCAGGGAATCGATGTTGATGATCGAACCGCGTCCTTTCGCGAGCATGTGCCGGCCCACGGCCTGCGCCACCAGGAAGTGGCCGCGCAGGTTGATGTCGAGAATGCGGTCGTACTCTTCAGGCGTGTAGGTCTCCACGCGCTTGCGCGTATTGACGCCCGCAACGTTGAGCAACGTATCGATGCGACCGTGTCTGGCGATGACGGCGTCCACCAGTTTCGTCACGTCTTCCGCCTTGGCGACGTCGCAGCTCATCGCCTCGACCGGGATGTCGTGCGAGATCTCCTTGCGGGTCTCCTCCAGCACGCCCGTGTCGCGCCCGGCGATGATCACCGTCGCGCCGCGCTCCGAGAAACCGCCCGCGAGCGCCTTGCCGATGCCGCGCGTCGCCCCTACGGCGAGCACGACCTGCCCCTTCACCGAAAACAACGCGTCTTCCATCGACTGCTTCCCTCCCCTATTTGGACGGCGCCGGAGCGCCGCCGAGACTCAGATCGCCTCGTTCGTCGAACGGCAGCGGGCCCGCGTTGCGCGTGGCGAGCTTGCCCTTGATGCGATAGCGGAACTTCTCCATGCCGGTATCCGAAGTCATGACACCGGCCTGGCGCACGATGTTGCCGAGACTGCTCACGGCCTCGATCTCGACGAACTCGGAACCGAAGCGCGGCACTGTGACCGACTGGGCACTCACGCCCTTGGCGAAGGGCTGGTCGTTCAGTTCGAGCTCGAAGCTCGAACCCTTGATCTGCAGATCATTGTCGTTCGGATTCTGGATGCGCAGCTTCACGAAGAACTGCTGCTCGAAGACGCCCGCCGTACCCATGCGCACGTCGGACACCGTGACGGAAGGCGGCTCGACGCGCGCCGGCATGCCCGTGCACGCCGCCAGAGCGAACGCGACGAAGACGAGGAGCGCTCGCATCGCTGATGTTCTCATCTCTCTCCTCCAAGTCGTTCGTCGCAGGGACCGAGAGGATAGCATCCCGGTCCGCTGCTAAACTCGCGCCGCACCATGCATCGCCCCACCTTCTCCATCGCCGAACCGGTCCGTGCACTGGGTGTGCGCGGCGCATTCGCCCTCCTCACGGGGCTCGACAACGCCCACGTGGATGCAACGGCCCTGACCGCCTGGCGCGAATCGGTGGTGGCGCAACTCCGGGGCGAACTTGTGCCCGCCCTGCTGGAGCACGATCCCATCCTCGCGGGGTTTCGCGACCTGCACGATATCGTGGGGCGATCGAACAAGCGCTTCCCCTCTTCGGCGGAAGCTCTCGTGGGTTTGTTCCTGCGCAAAGGTCTCGTACCGGTGATCAATCCGCTGGTGGACATCTACAACGGGGTGTCGCTCATCAGCCGGTTGTCGCTCGGGGCCCACGATCTGGCGCACGTCGAAGGTGACATCGTGCTGCGGTTCGCCACCGGCGCCGAACGCTTCGTTCCCCTCGGGGCCACGACACCGGAGCCCATCTCGCCTGGCGAATACTGCTATCTCGACGGATCCGGCGAAGTGCTCTGCCGGCTGGAGCATCGCCAGTGCGAACGGACCAAGGTGACCGCCGCCACCACGGACTGCTTCTATATCCTGCAAGGCAATGCGGCGACGTCGCGCGCGTTGGTCGAGGCGACGCTCGATCAGCTCGTGACCCTCACCCACCGCTTCTGCGGCGGCCGCCTGGAAACCGCCTGGATCGTGGCATGATCCCCACCTCCGGAAGGTATCCGTCATGACCCGATCGTCCCTGCTGCGCACGTTGCGACGCATCGCTGCCGCCGTCGCTGCAGCGCGTTCCGCACCGACGACCCCGCGCGTGTCGCGCCGGCACTTCCTTGCCGCTGGCGGCGCGCTGTCCCTCGGCATCGCCAATGGACGCGCGCACGCCGCATCCCGACGCCAGCGGCAACAACCCGGGGTCGCAATCGTCGGCGCCGGTCTGGCCGGTCTCGCCGCCGCCCACGTGCTGCGCAAGGCCGGTCTCCATGCCACCGTGATCGAAGGCAACACGCGCATCGGCGGCCGCTGCTGGTCCGAGCGCGGAGCGTTCGCCGACGGTCAGGTGGCGGAGCGCGGCGGCGAGTTCATCGATACGGCACACGAGACTTTGATCGGCCTGGTGCGCGAACTGCACCTCGAACTGGACGACGTGCTCGAAGCCACGCCGGCCGGCACGGACACGTACACCATCCTCGACGGCACCCGCTACACGGTCAATGAGGCGACCCGCGACTACGAAGCGCTCTTTCCCGTCGTGCAGAGGCAGGCCAGGGCGCTCGGTGACGCCTACGGGTACAGCGGCTCCAATAGGATGGCTCGCACGCTCGACGCGATCAGCATGGCGCAGTGGATCGACAAGTACGTGCCCGGTGGCCGGACCTCACGTTTCGGACGCCTCCTCGCCAACGCCTTCACCGAGGAGTTCGCGGTCGAGGTGAGCCAACTCTCCGCGGTCAGCATCGTGCTGACCCTCGCACCGTCGCCGCGAGACACGTTTGCGGCCTACGCCGGATCCGATCAGCGGTATCACGTGCGCGGCGGCAACGATCAGGTGGCACACCGCATGGCGGGCCTGCTGCAGGCGCCGCTCGACACCGGCAAGACCCTGGTCTCGGCACAGCGGCTCGCCGACGGACGCTGCAAGCTGATCCTGCAGCGCGATCTCGCGATCGAGGAAGCGGTCTTCGATCGCGTGATCATTGCGATCCCGTTCGCCACGTTGGGGCAGGTGGATCTCGCCAAGTCCGGGTTCCGTCCGTTGAAGCGCAAGGCGATCCATGCCCTGCCCATGGGTGCCAGCACCAAGTTGCAGCTGCAGTTCGACCGGCGCCACTGGAATGCGCTGGGCAACAACGGCGAGGTGCGCCTGGAGGGCAGCTTTCACAGCACCTGGGACGTGACCCGCGGGCAGCCGGGAACACCGGGAATCCTCAACTGCTGGTCCGGCGGCCGCGTCGCCGTGGCCGCAGGCGAGCGTTCGAAGGAGGACCGGGCCGAGCTCGCTCTCGACGACCTCGAATCCGCATGGCCCGGCATCCGCGAACAGTGGAACGGCCGCGTCATCCGCAACGCGTGGCACACCAACGTATGGTCGGGCGGTTCCTACGTCTACTACCCGCCGGGCTACATGACCACGCTGCTCGGCATCGAGGCAGAACGCGAGGGCAACTATTTCTTCGCCGGGGAGCATACCTCGCGGGACTGGCAGGGGTTTCTCAACGGTGCCGTCGAGAGCGGGATGCGGGCGGCGCGGGAGGTGTTGGTGTCGGTGGGGATGCGAACTCGAGCGGTGTAGTAGAAGCGCTGCCCCCATCCCAGCCTTCCCCCGGCTGACGCCGGGGGAAGGAGTGCATCTGCGCTGGCACCTTTTCGAACTAGAGGCACTCCTTCCCCCACCTACGGTGGGGGAAGGTCGGGATGGGGGCGAGCGCAACCCCGCTACTTCTTCTCGTCCCCCTTCGGCTGCGCCGACGGCCCGTACCGATCGTCCTCGATCTTGAACACGATCACCTGGTCGATCTCGAACTCCTCGTCCCCCGGTGGAAACACGTATTGCTTGGTGGCCTTGATCACGGCGTAGTCGAACACGCCCGGCGGTTTCGACTCGACGATCTCCACGTTGAGGACCTTGCCGTTCGTGCCGACCTTGAGGCGCGCGCGCGCTTCGCCCTCGATGCCCTGCGACAACGCATCCTTGGGGTAGATGGCGCGCACCTTCTTCACCGGCGGCAGCTTCTTGTCCGGCGGCGGATCGTCGGGCGGCGGCTCCTCCGGCTTCGGCGGCGGGGGCGGAGGCGGCGGTTCCGGTTCGGGAAGCGGCAACGGCTTCGGCTCCTCGGGTTTGGGCGGCTCCGGCTTCTCCTTCGGAGGCGGCGGCTTC
This sequence comes from Burkholderiales bacterium, assembly GCA_019747905.1. Classification (GTDB taxonomy): domain Bacteria; phylum Pseudomonadota; class Gammaproteobacteria; order Burkholderiales. The sequence goes on along the minus strand of JAIEQG010000112.1, from coordinate 5,091 downwards.
TGCTTCGGAATCGGTTGCGGCGGCTGGGGCGGAGGCGGCGGCGGCTCCGGCAGCTTCACGAACTCCACTTTCATGGGTTCGGGATCGGGCGGCGGGAACAGCGCGCTCCAGTTCACCACGACGCCGAGGAGCGTCGCGAGTTCCAACAGGATCGCGATGAGGAGCGCGCGCGAGAAGGACATGAGGCCATGCGACCTCACGCGCGATGCCGCTTCGCTCATTTGCCTGGCTTCACACCCGCTGCGCGCTTGGCGTCGCCCGCAGCGATTCCCACATTGGTGATGTCGTTGGCGCGTACCACGTCCATCACGTCGAGCAGCTTCTGCAACGGTACTTCCTTGTCGCCGGCGATCACCACTTCGACCTTGCCCTTCTCCTTCTCGGCCTTCAGCAGTTCATCCAGGGCCTCGGGAGTGATCGGCTTGCCTTTGACGTAGAGCGCACCGTCCTTCACCACGCCGATGGTGATCTGCGTGTTCTTGAGCGGCTGAGGCGTCTTGGACGAAGGGATGTCGAGCGCGATACCGCTGCCGGCGATGGTGTCGATCGTGATCATGATGAAGAACACCAGCAGGAACATCATGATGTCGATCATCGGGATCACTTCGATCCGCGCGCGGTCGGCCTCGAAGTAGCGGTCGGTTCTCGAGCGCATGGCCTACGCAGTCCCGCCGCCGTGCAACCTGTTCACCACGGTGATCTTGATCAGCTCCATCTGCTGCACGCCCAGGCGCACGCGCTTGTTGAAGTGGTTGAGGAAGATCAGGCCCACGATGGCGATGAAAAGACCCACGCCGGTGGCCACCAGCGCTTCGCCGATGCCCCCGGTCACCGCACCCGCGCCCGCCCCCATGCCTTGGGCACCGAGCACGTCGAAGGTCTTGATCATCCCGAAGATGGTGCCGAGCAGTCCGAGCAGCGGTCCGAGCGTCACGGCGGTGTCGAGCACCCACAGGTTGCGGTCCATCACCGGCACGACTTCCAGGATCGTTTCGTCGATGTGGCGCTCGGCCGCTTCGGCGCTCTCCGCCTGCGACGACAATGCCATGGTCACGAGCCCGGTCTGCAGCGCGCCGGGAAACTTCGTCACCACGCGGCGCAGTTCATCCACCGCGCGGTATGCCACCAGTTTCAGGTCGTGCTCCATCGCCGCACCCTGCGACAGCACGCGGTGGAAGAAGTAGAGCCGCTCGATGATCACGGCGAGCGCCACGGTGAAGAGCACCACCAGCACGGGGATGACACCCATGGACAGGTTGGAGAGCTCGATGAAACTGTTCCACATGTTGCGACCCTTTGTTGTGATTGGCCTTCACTGACCTTCCGGGAACGGCGCGAAGAACGGCACGCCGTACTTCTCGACGATCTGCTTCATCTCGCCGCTCGCGAGCATCTGCGTGAAGGCCTCGTCGATCAACTGCTTGAACTCGGTCTCCTTCGCCTTCACTGCCCAGGCTCCGTTGAAACGCTGCCCCGGCACCGGCTGGAAGCCGGCGGACATGGCGAGCTCCACGTTCTTCTCGCGGTTGGCCACGGGAATCGAAGGCCCCCACACCATGATCGCGTCCACTTCCTTGCGCAGCAGACCGTCGATCACGCGGTTGTTCTGGAAATAGGTCACGTAGGGGATGCCCAGCTTCTCGGCGTTGTCCTGCATCGGCGAATAGGCGGGCACGCCGACCTTGATGCCGGTGCCGCGCAGTTCTTCCAGAGTGCGCACCTTCGGTACCTTGCCGTTGCCCACCAGCACGAAGCCGATGCCGAGGTACGGTCTGGTGAACGCCATGTCGTTCTTCAACATGTGGTCGTCGTCGCCGGTGATCACGAGCCCCATGAACACGTCGCAGAAGCCGCGGTTGACCGTTTCCTTGAACGCCTTGTTGACGCCGCCGCGGTACACACCGGTGTTGGCCCACATCACCGAGAACTCCCAGCCGTTGCGCTGCGCGATGCGCGACAGGATCTCGATATCGATGCCCGGTGGCTCCGCCTTGGGTGCGGTGTGCGAGAACGGGTAGTACCACGCGTCGGCACAGGCGAGGATGCGCTTCAGCATCTTGGTGCGACCGATCGCCGACAGGTAGCGCGCCTCCTGCGGGATCTCTACCGGCGGCCCCCCGTAGCGAAAGCCGCCTTGATACAGCCGGTCGGTGAACGGGTCGAAGACCTCGGGTTCGACGTAGCCCACTTCCGCGACCTTGGGCCGCGGATTCGCGATCACGTACTCGACGTCCAGAGCCGGCACGGCCGCGAAAGCTGACGCGGACAGCACGGCGGCTACGGCAACGGCGGCAAAGCGACTGATCGGAGCGCCCGGCAGGCGCCCGGAGGGAAGAATGGGCATCGGAGCAACACGCTGCGCACGTAGTCGCAGTGTGAGCCAATCCCGCGAGGTCGCGCTTGTACGAACAGGTCGCCGGAGCCGGACCCCGGCTCGGTCGAGCGGCAGGAGTGTACTGCATCGGGCACCGGGCGCACTAAATTCATGCACGGCGACCTTCGCCGACCCGTCCTGGTGCGACCCGGGTCGGGCTTACCGGGGTTGCGCATGCAGCGGCACGAATGGGATCAGGCACTTGCGTCGAAGCACCTGACCTCGAATGGTCGCTGCGGGCGCGGAACGCTTTCTGCCTCGGTCTCCCGGCATCTTCCGCCATCAAAGTCGAATCCATGGCCGTCAACGCAGGGACTCCGGGCCTGCCGATCCCGATGGGGTTGGCCGCAGCGGTCCAGCCGCCCTGGCAGCGCTGGCTCGGCATCGCCCTGTTCGGCATCGTCTACGGCCTCACGGCCAAGCTCGGGCTCGACCAGTCCACCGTCGCCAGCAACGTCACGCTGATCTGGCCACCCACCGGCATCAGCCTGTTCGTGGTGCTGCGTTGGGGCTGGCGCTGGTGGCCGGGCATCGTCATCGGCGATCTCATCGGCAACGCCGGCACCGGCGCCCCGCTCGCATCGGTCCTGGGCATCGCCGGCGGCAATATTCTCGAGACACTCGTGTGTGCCTGGCTGCTGCGGCGCTACGCCGGTTTTCAGGACGACCTCACGCGCGTGCGCGACGTGATCGCGCTGCTCGTGCTCGGCAGCGCCTGCGCCGTGCTGTCCGCGTGGATCGGACCGGCCAGCCTCGCGCTGGGTGGGGTGTTCGAGTGGTCGCTCTACTGGTCGGTGTGGCTGCAATGGTGGATGGGCGATGCGACCGGGGTGATCGTGTTTGCCCCGTTGCTGCTCGCCTGGTGGCGCAGCATGGGGCCCGCCATGGAACCGGCGCAGGCCGCGGAAGCAGCGGTACTCGCCGCGTTGACGGCGGCCCTCGGCGAAGCGGTGTTCGGTGGCCTCGGCATGGTGCGCGAGGGGTACTACCCGGCGTCGCTCGCCCTCTTTCCGCTGGCCGTCTGGGTCGCCTTGCGCTTCGGCCCGCGCGGCGCCACGGCGTTCACGCTGGTGGTATCGCTGTTCGCCATCTGGGGCACGGTGCAGGGGCGCGGACCGTTCGTGGTCGAAGCCGGCGTCGACAGCCTGGTGCGCTGGTGGGTGTTCGTGAACATCATCACCGTCACCAGCCTGGTGCTGGCGGCATCGAAGAGCGAGCGCGAGCAGGCACAACGCGCGCTCGAGCGCGAGCGTGATTTCGTCGCGACGGTCCTCGACACGGAAGCCGCCATCGTCCTGGTGCTCGATCGCACCGGGCGCATCGTCCGCGTCAATCGTGCACTGGAGTCGTTGAGCGGCCATCGCCTGAAGGACCTGGAGGGCCTGCCGTTCATCGACACGCTGATCGCACCGGATCATCGACCCAAGGCTGCCGCGCACGACGAGATCCTGCGCCTCAACCTATCCAGCGCGGCGCGCTTCGAAGCCGAACTCGTCCGCCGCAACGGCGAACGCCTGCAGATCTCGTGGTCGAACGCCGCCCTGCGCGATGCCGACGGCGATATCGAGCATCGCATCGTCACCGGCATCGACATCACCGAGCGGGCCCAGGCCACGGCCGAGTTGCGCAAGGCCCGGCGCGACCTGGAAGCGCGCGTGCGCGACCGCACCCGGGAACTCGCGACCGCCAACGCGGTGCTCGAATCCGAGATCGCCGAGCGCCGGCGGCTCGAGCGCGAGATCATCGACGCCGCCGAGCACGAGCAGATGCGCATCGGGCAGGAATTGCACGACGGGCTCGGGCAACAGCTCACGGCCGTGGCGTTCCTCACCGAAGTGCTGGCCGGCCAGCTCGCCGAGCGCGCGCTGCCGGAGGCCGAGGGCGCCGCTCGCATCGGCAAGCTGATGGAAGAGGCCGTATCGCAGGCTCGGCAGCTTGCCCGTGGCCTGGCTCCGGTGGACCTCGACGCCGACGGACTGATGGCCGCGCTCGATCAACTTGCCCGCAACGCCCGGTCGCTCTTCGGCATCGCCTGCGAGTTCCGCTGCGCCGCACCGGTACTGGTGCACGACAAGAGCGTCGCCATCCACCTCTACCGTATCGCCCAGGAAGCCGTGACCAACGCCGTCAAGCACAGCGGTGCACGCGGCGTCACGATCGCGCTGCGCTGCGACTGCGGCGGACTCGAGCTCAGCATCGCGGACGACGGCACCGGCCTGCCGGCGGATGCCCTGACGTCGCGCGAGGGCATGGGCTTGCGCACCATGCGCTACCGGGCCAAGGCCGTCGGCGCCGAACTCGTCTTCGACTCGTCCGATGCGTCCGGCCTGGTGGTTCGCGTCGCCCTGCGCGACACTTTCGAGGAGAATGCCCTTGGCTAGCGCTTCCGTCCTGGTCGTCGACGACCACCCCATCCTGCGTGAAGGCATCGCACAGCTGGTGAATCGCGAAGCCGATCTGCACACGGTAGCCGAGGCCGGCAGCGTGGACGAGGCGATCTCGGCGCTCGCAACACAGTCCGTGGACCTCGCCGTCGTGGACCTGTCGCTCCAGGGTCGCTCCGGCATCGAGTTGCTGAAGAACATGCGCGCGCGCTTTCCCGCGACCCGCGCCGTAGTCGTGTCGATGCACGACGAGAATCTGTATGCCGAACGGGCGCTGCGGGCCGGCGCTCGCGGGTATGTGATGAAGCAGGAGGCACCGCGCAAGATCGTGGC
>JAIEQG010000009.1 GCA_019747905.1 Burkholderiales bacterium | reverse complement strand
CGCATGACCCCGCCCAACAGGAGCAGGCCCACACCCATCATCGCGTACTCCGAAGGCTCGGGCACCGGTGCCGCGGCATCGAAAGTGAAGATCTTGGGTGCGCCGTCTTCCGCTTGGTACAGCACTGCAGTGCCATTGAGCGCGAATGCCGTCGCGTTGGTCTTGACGACATACCAGGCGCTGACGGGGTTGCCCTCTTCCGCAGAGATATCGCTGTAGAAGGTCACCGAGTTGCCGTCGTAGAACGACGAGTTGAGCGGGATGCTCTCGTCGGGATCGTAGAAGGTCGACGTTGCTGCGGCGGCATAGGCGCGCAGGTCGTTGGGTGTGTCACGATACCAACCAGCTGCCGTGGTGTAGCCGAGGAACCCGTTGCGCTGGGTGTGGTTGAGTTCGAACTCGTCTTCCTCCTCTTCTGCAAGGGTGCCGATGGCACCGTCATCGTCGTCCTCGAACACGACGACGCGCGAACCGAACAGCAGCGTTCCGTCGATGTTGTTGCGGAAGACCGCGTCGTAGAAAGTACCGACGTCCTCCCCGTCCAGTTCGATCTCCTGCTCGCTGAAGTGGATCTGCGTGTAGCCCTGGGAGGTCGGATTCCAGCCGGGTCCCAGGAACAACGGGTCGGAGAACACGTCCTGCGCGCCGAGCACCCGTATGTCGGCACCCGTGGTGGGCAATGGCTGGAAGGCGAACGCCTGTTGAGCGGGTACGGCGAGCAGTCCTGCGGTCAACATGGCAGCTGCCATGAGCGTGGGTCGCATCATCATCTAGGTCTCCTGCTTTCTGGTTGGATGTCGGGTCGGGGACCCGCCCCCCTTCGGGTGGGGGATGTCTAGGGGAACTCGCATTGCCGAGGGACTGCAAACCTGACGGAATCAGCGATTTCTCCCCGGTACTCTGATCGCCATTGCTCTACGGGACGAGGGAGTTTCTCCCTACGCCACCAGGATTTCGCCAGTGCATGCGCTACGCTGCGCCGCCCTCGTCCTTGCGCACCGTCGCGAACCCCGATTCGCCTCCCAACAAACCTTGCGAAAGGGCGATGCGGACCACCTGGGCCGTGTTCGACACATCCAGCTTCTGCCGGATGCTCGACTGGTAGTTGGCGACCGTCTTGGTGGACAGCGAGAGGATGCGGGCGATCTCCTCGATGCGGTGCCCAGCCACCAGCAGGCGGAACACCTCGAACTCCCGCGCCGACAGCGCGTGCAGCGGGTTGTGCTGTCCCGGCACCATCTGGACGGCCAGCTCCTGCGCCATGTCGTGGCTGATGTACAGCTTGCCGGCCGCCACCAGCCGCACCGCCTCCACCAGGACTTCCGGCGCGCTCGATTTCGTGACATAGCCGCGTGCACCGGTCTGCAGCGCCCGTGACGAGAACACCACGTCCTCGTGCACGCTGAACATCAGGATCCTCGCCGCCGGATCGCGCGCGAGGATGCGGCGCGCCGCTTCGATGCCGCCTATTCCGGGCAGGCTGATGTCCATCACCACCACGCGCGGCGAAAGCTCGCCGAACAGGCGATAGGCATCTTCTCCGCTCGCGGCTTCGCCGACGACTATCAGGTCGGCTGTGCGCTCGAGCAGGCGGCGATACCCCTCGCGGACGACCGCGTGGTCGTCCACGAGAAGCACTGTGGTACGGCGCTCGGTCGGAGGATGTTCCGACACGGGTGCGCCGTCGGTACTGTGCTGAAGCACCTCGGTCGCGGCGATCAGGCCTTGCGATTGCGCCGCCGCGCTGCCACGGCGCCCAGCAGACCGAGCCCTGCTGCCAGCATGGCGTAGGTGGACGGCTCGGGCACCGCCGTGGGGATGAACCCCGCATAGACGTTCCCGACGCGCGGTTGCCCTTCCTCACCAGCCTGGTAGAAACCGATGCCTGCGGATCCGAGCGTGTAGTACTCCGCGTTGGTCTTGAGCAGGAACAGACCGCTGAAGGGGTTTGCCTCGGCCAGGTTCAAGTCGCTCTGGAAGCGGACCGTGTCCGCATCGTACAAAGCCGCGCCGGTCAGGCTCGTCGATGCCGTGCGCCCGGCGATGTACATCCGCAGATCCCGGTTGGTGGTGGACAGCCAGGCGGCCGACACGTCGAACGCGGTGCCGTTCTCCTCGAGACCGTACCTGTAGATGAAGTTGAGTTCCGCGTTGGGCTGCTGCCCGGCAAGGCCCATTCTGAAGCGCGAGCCGAACACCAGCGTGTCGTCGCGCGAATCGCGGAACACGAAGTCATACATGTCGCCGATCGGTTGGGCCGAGTTCTCGAACACCACGTTCGGGGTGTAGCGGTAGTCCAGCAGGGTCAGGGTTCCGCTTCCGGTCGTCGTGAAGTTCCCGTCGGTCGACACCGCCAGATAGTTGATCTGCTCGTAGACGTGATAATTGGGGCTGTTCGAATCGTTCGACATCCGCGTGATTGCGTTAGGCGTCGCACGGAGAAACAGCGGATCGAAGAAGACGTCGTTCACTCCGACGACGTTCTGTGCGATGTGGCTGAACGGTGGATCTGCAGCGACCAGCGGCTGGAAATCACCGGCTACGGCCGGCAGCGCCGCGAAGGCGAATGTTGCTGCGGTGATCTGAATTCTGTGTTTCACGGCAAGTCTCCTGTTGTATCGCAGGGAATTCGGGACCCCGCTTGCTGCAAGAAAGCGTTTCCGAGCCTCACTGTCTGGAAGCTCCGGGCATGTCGAAGATGTACGTGACACCGATCCATGCGGCGCGAGGTGCGCCAGGACCGACGAAGGTCGAGTGGGTCCAGTCGTTCGAGTTGTAGTTGAAGCCGGCCGCGTCACGCGTGCCCCAGCGGCCGGCGGTGAACGGATTCAGTGCGAGATCGCCCGCCGTCACGTAGCTCGTGTCGAAGACGTTGTCTACCCGGGCCGTCAGCATGAGCCCGCGCGAGATCTGGTAGCTCGCAAGAAAGTTGAATATCGCGTAGCCCGGAATCTTTCCTTCGCCCACGTAACTGCGGCCCGGCTCCACGGTGATCGACGGATCGATCGTGCCGCTGGTGGGCGCGCCGTTCGAATCGGTCCCGCCCGGCGCGTGCTGGTTGTTTTCGTTCCCGCGGACATAGGACCAGGAGTTCGCGATCATCGACAGGCCGAAGGTGAAGTCGGCGGTCGCGCGATAGCGCCATGAGAGGCGCAGCGAGTCGCGGGGGATCCCGGGTATGCGGTCGCCCGGCTGCACCTGGAACGTGTTGACCTTGCCGTCCGCCTTCGTGGACGTGCTGTTGGAGAGGTTCACGATCTCCGCCGGACTCTCGAAGGTCGCATCGATGCGCGAATACGCGGCGCGGAAGTAGTGCCTCCCCGCTTCGCCCTCGATCCCCAGTTCGAGGCCGCGCCGCCGCGTCTTGCCGAAAGTGTCGAAGACACCGCGGTTGCGCGTCCCGAGCGACACGAACAGGATATCGTCGGCGAGGTTGGTCTGGTACAGGCTGAAATTCCACAGCATCCTGTTGTCGTACAGGCGGCCGCGCACTCCCACTTCCGTCGTGTAGGAACGGACCTGCGGCAGGAACGGGTCGTACGTGAGGCCGGTCGGGACGGAACAGCCGGGCGTCTTGCCGGTATTGGTTCCGGGGCCGGCGAGTTCCTCCGCTGCCCGGTCGCGCGCGCAACCGAGTTCGATCACGCTCGGCACGCGGTTGCCCTTGCTCCAGTTGACGTAGAGGTTGAGGTCCTCCCGTGGCAACCACGAAACACCGGCCGACGGATTCCAGCTCTGATACAGGTACTCGCCGGACGTGCAGTAGTAGCGCGCATCGTTCGATGCGGAGAGCCCGAGCTCCGCACCGCAAACCGGCTGGAGCCGCCGGAACAGCGTCTCGTCGAACTGATACAGCGGGATGGGCCGATCGGCGACCAGATTGCTCGTGACCCGCGTGTGGTTGTAGCGCAGTCCCACGGTGAAGTGCAGGTTCGGCTTGGCCGACCAGATGTTCTTGCCGAACACGCTGATGGACTGGCTGCCGCCGTTCAGGTTGTTGCGCTGGATTTCCTCGATCAGCGGGACGAGTCTCGTGCGGTTGTAGAGCTGCGGCGCCTGATTGACGGTGCGGTCGGCGCCGATGAGACCCAGCATCTGGCTCTGGCGGAAATCGACTTCGTTCTGGTCGTAGGCGGCGCCGGCCACGAGCTGGTTCGTGTCCTGGGCCCAGCTGTACTGTAGCGAGGCGCCGTTCGCCTTCTGGTCGGACTGACCGATGTTGAACAACCCGTTGGGCATCAGGCCGGCACAGCCCGGCAGATCCACGCCCACTGCCCCGTCGGTCGTTGCATTGGGAATGGGAACGTTGGGACAGGGAATGCTGAGGCGCTGCGAGCCGTCCTTGAAGTCCTCCCAGAAGTCACCGCCATTCGACCGCTGCTCAAGCTTGCGGTAGTAGGCAAGCCCCGACAGGCTCATGTCGTCGTTGAGGTCCATGCGAGCGTTGCCGTTCACATGGTTCACCTTGTTCTGGACCTGGTCGGGCGAGGTGAACACCGAGTTGGGGTCGGTGAGGTACTGCTGGTAGGGCACCAGGCCATTGCCGACCAGGGTGTTGTCCGCAAAGAGGTACGACAGGCCGCCCGAAACGCGGCGCCCCTGGACATCGACCCGCCCGTAGACCTGCTGTACGTCGCTCGGCGAGTTCACCCGCCAGCCGTCCTCCTGGAACTTGTGGAGCGCCAGGAATCCGCCGATGGTGCCGTTGTTGCCGCCCAGCGATACCTGCGCCTGCTTCCGCCCCCAGCTCCCACCCAGCAACTTGATCTCACCCTTCGGCGCCGTGAATCCCGACTTGGTCGTGATCGCGAGTGCACCTCCGAGGGTGTTCAAGCCGAACAACGGGTCCGAGCCCGGCATCAGTTCCATCCGCTGGATCGCGTTGACCGGGATCAGGTCCCAGTTCACCACTTCGCCGAAGGGCTCGTTGACCCGCACCCCGTCCAGGTAGACCGAAAGCCCTTGCGGCGTGCCGATCAATGGCGACGCCGAGAATCCCCGGTAGACGAGGTCCTGCTGGAAAGGATTCCCGGTGTAGTCGTTGACGTTGACCGACTGCATGTTCGAGCCGAGGTAGTCGGTGACGTTGACCGCCTGGGATTCGCGCAGCTGGGTCGAGGTGACGCTCTGCACGTTGGTCGTGGTCTGGCTGCGCTCGATCACCACGCCGGGCAAGGGCGTGATGAACCGCGGCGCCAGGATCTTCACGTCTGGCGCCCGAACGGTCGTCGGTTGCTGTGCCACGGCTGCATCGGTCTCCGGTTGCCCGTCGGCGGCGCCAGCCAGCCCCGCGGTCGCAACCGCAAGCAGGCCAACGCACCAACGCGCTGCCACCGACCCGCACTTCGCGCTGCGGGCAACCCCCTGCCCGCGCGAATGGCGCATCGGCTGCTGATCTCCCTGTATTCGGCGCTTGGCCCGCCAAGGCGGACGGCGCTCTGTGTGGTACCCCGGCGCGCTCTCGATGGACGCGCCGGACCTGCTGACAGCCGAACTCTAAAAACCGTGAGGTTCAGCAGACAGGGAGAAACTCCCGATGGGCCTGGGACCGGCTCAGGGTCGCCGCATATGGAATGGAGCACACCAATGATTCCGCTGGCAGCCGCCCAGGGGGGAGCGTGTCAGCGCCTTGGAGCGGCCCGGCGGCACTGGCAAAAAAAAGCCGGGCTCGAGGGCCCGGCTTCAATTCGAGAGGTCATGCGACGGGAACACAGCCTGGTGAAAGCTGGATTTCCGCTACTACGGAGCCACCCGGACCGGTCGCCAAGCTGCACGAGGCGGCACCGAACGGCACGGCGCAATCATGGCCGCCGGCCCCGCTCCACGGCAGAGCGAATTCGCTCGACCGCAGGCAGGAATGTTTCCCTGTCCGAGGCTTTGCCCCTCCGCGCTTCAGCCCTCGCCGGTACGCCCCAGGGGGGCTGGCCCCCGTGGGGGGAATGGCCGCCGGCCCATCAGGGGGACGTGCCCTTACGGCTCGACCGTCGTTTCGGCCGCCCCGGGCACCGGCTCCGCCGAGAGCATCCCATGCGCGAGCGCCATGCGTACCACCTGGGCGGTGTTGGAGACGTCGAGCTTCTGGCGAATGTTCGACTGGTGGTTTGCCACGGTCTTGTAGGAAAGCGACAGGATCCGCGCGATCTCGCCGATCGGGTGCCCCGCCACCAGGAGCCGGAAGACCTCGAACTCGCGCGGGCTCAACGCCTGCAACGGATTCTCGTTGCCGGGCAGCATCTGCATGGCGAGTTCCTGGGCCATGTCGTGGCTGATGTACAACTTGCCGGCCGCTACCAGGCGCACCGCTTCCACCAGCACTTCGGGTGCGCTCGACTTGGTGACGTAGCCGCGCGCACCGGTCTGCAGCGCGCGCGACGGAAACACCACGTCCTCGTGCATGCTGAACATCAGGATCTTCGCCTGCGCGTCACGGGCCAGGATGCGCCGCGCGGCCTCGATGCCGCCGATGCCCGGCAGGTTGATGTCGAGCACGACGACGTCGGGCGCGAGCTCGGCGAACATGCGGTAGGCGTCCTCGCCGCTGCCCGCTTCGGCAATGACGGCGATCTCATCGGTGCGCTCCAGCAGGCGGCGATAGCCCTCGCGCACGACCGCGTGGTCGTCGGCGAGGAGAACTCTGGTCTTGGCGTTGCTCATGAAATCCCGGGAACCTCGATCCGTTGCGATGTTTCTGTTCTCAAGCCGGCAGCACCCCGCGCACGCTCACTCCGCGCCCGGTGCCTGCCTCCAGCGTGAACGCGCCACCCAGCACCTCGATGCGTTCGCGCAAACCCAGCAAACCCATCCCGAGAGTCGCCCGCCGGGGTTCGAAACCACGCCCGTCGTCCGAGACGGCCAGCTCGACCGCTCCGGTACCGTCCACGCGCTTCAAGGCGATCTGCACTTCGCCCGCTTCGGCGTGCTTCGCGACGTTGGTGAGGCATTCCTGCACGAAGCGGTAGAGGGTGATGTTGGCGACCTCGCCCAGTTCCTCGAGCGAACCGTCGGTCGCGAACGTGCATTTGACGCCCGGGTGCCGCCGCTGCCACTGGTCGACCAGGTACTGCAACGCAGAGGGCAGTCCGAGCTCGTCCAGCGCCACCGGCCGCAACCGCCGCATCAGGTTGCGGGCCACTTCGTACACGTGGTTCGTCACCTCGACGATCGATTGCGCCGCCGCCTTGATCTCGCCGTCGGCGCGATCGCGGATCGACACGGCATCGAGCTTGAGCGCGTTCAGCCACTGCCCCATCTCGTCGTGCAGTTCGCGCGCGATATTGCGGCGCTCGTCCTCCTGCACCTGGATACTGCGCTGGATGAGTTGGCGGTTCTCGGCCAGCGTCTTGGCGAGCTGCGCCTGGGCCTGCTCGAGCGCGGTGATGTCCGTGAAGAACGCGTGTACCTGCGTGATGCCGGCCGCATCGCGTCGGACCGTGAGCTTGGCGATCACGCGGCACTCCCTGCCGTCGGCGCGGCGCAGCGTCAGCACGGGCGGTTCCAGCTTGCCACCGGCAGCCAGGGCCGCGAGGTGGGTACGCCACAACGCACGGTCGGCGTAGAAGTCGCCGATGCGCTGGCCCACGGCTGCCTCGGCCGAAGGCAGGCCCAGGAGCCGGGCGGCCTCGGGATTGGCGAGGCTCACCACCCCCTCGGCGTCGGCGAGCATGTTGGCCGAGAGATCCTCGGTGAACAGCATGCGGTAGTGGCGCTCGTTCTCCACCAGCGCAGCCTGGGTGCGCAACCGCAATCCCATCTCCCGGGAAGCGTGCCGGTGCCGGCGCCAGGAGTACCACGTGAGCCCCAGCAGCATGGCGCCCAGGGCAAGCGGCAGTTCGTCGAGCTGGTAGGCCTCGTAGGTTTTCGAGTGGGCCGCGATCCATTCGGAAAACTCGAGCGCGGCGGCGATGGCGAAGGTGCCGACGGTGATCAGGGCCACCAGGCCCAGGTCCACCCAGGCCTGGCGCATGGGTGCGGGGGCCGCGGCGACCGGCGACGGCAGGGGGGCCGCTGGCTGCGCGGCGAGTTCGGCTTGCATGGGGTGACCTCTCGCGGTCGGAAGAGTGCGGCCCCCTTGGGGGAGCACGCCATGCCGGGGTTATACCCAAGACCGGGGACGCCGAACAGGGAATCCTTCCTCGAGCCACGCCCCGGACCGGGAATTTTTCCTAGTCATGACTGGGATAGATTCCGTCGCTGGGCGGGTGTCAACTCATTAGCCTCCCGGGAGCTTGGCGCCCAGACGCCACCGGCATTCACAACAATACTCCGAGGAGAGAATCATGGCGTCCCGCCACCCCACACCCTTGCGCCCACGGGCGCTGGCGCTCGCCGTCACGGCCGCTTTCGCGCTCCCGGTGCACGCCGAAAACCCGGGAGCCACCCTGGAGACCCCGAGCGTCACCGTGATCGGCAATACGCCGCTCCCGGGCCTGGGACTGTCGATCCAGAAATTCCCGGGCAACGTACAGTCGGCGACGGCGGCCGACATTCGCCGCAGCCAGACCTCGAGCCTGCCCGATCTGCTGACCAGCCAGATGCCCTCGGTCAACGTGAACGACGTCCAGGGCAACCCGTACCAGCCCGACCTCAACTACCGCGGCTTCACCGCCTCCCCCCTGCTGGGCCTGCCCCAGGGGTTGTCGGTCTTCCAGGACGGCGTGCGCATCAACGAGCCCTTCGGCGACACGGTGAACTGGGGGCTGATCCCCATGAACGCCATCTCGACGATCAACCTCATCCCCGGATCGAACCCGCTGTTCGGCTTGAACACGCTCGGCGGTGCCCTGTCGCTGCGCACCAAGAGCGGCTTCCAGTTCCCCAACACCAACATCGAACTGTCCGGAGGTTCGTGGGGCCGCTCCCAGGCGCAGTTCGAGCACGGCGGCTACTCCGGCAAGCAGGACTATTACATCGCCGGCAACTGGTTCCGCGAAGACGGCTGGCGCGACTACTCGCCCACCGACGTGAAGCAGTTCTTCGCCAAGACCGGCGTGCAGACCGACGACACGGACTTCGACGTGTCCTTCACCTACGCGCGCACGGACCTCATCGGCAACGGCGTGACGCCGGAGAGCTTCCTCAACCAGAGCCGCAACAGCATCTTCACGAGGCCCGACAACACGCGCAACACCATGGGCATGGTGAACTTCACCGGCAGCCACGCGCTCGACGCCTACCGGCTGCTCTCCGGCAACGTCTACTACCGCTACAACAAGACCGAAACGCTGAACGGCGACGTCAACGACGATTTCGAAGGCGGACCGAATGACGGCGAGACCGGTGCCAACGGCGGCGCCGGCTTCAACAGCGAGACCGGCGTCAACAACCGCACCAAGACCAAGGGCCACTCCCTCGGCGGCACGCTGCAGTACTCGCAGACCTGGGACACGAACCAGCTCGCCGTGGGCGCCTCCTACGACGACGCGAAGGCGGACTTCGACCAGAGCTCCGGAACCGGCATCTTTGATTCTTCCCGGCAGGTCGTACAGAGCGCAGCGGATGTCCTCGGCAACGCGCTGACCGGCCGCACGCGCACGGGCAGCCTGTTCTTCACCGACACGTGGACCTTCCTGCCCAACTTCCACCTCACGGGCTCCGCGCGCTACAACCACACGGCGGTCAAGAACACCGACCGGTTGAATCCCACGCCGCCCAACCTCGACGGCGACTTCACCTACGTGAAGGTGAACCCGGCGCTGGGCCTCAACTGGACACCGACCCAGGCCCTCACGACCTACGTCTCGGCGAGCCAGGGCAATCGCGCGCCGTCCCCCATCGAACTGGGCTGCGCCGACCCGGCCAACCCCTGCACGCTGCCCAACGCGCTGGCGGCGGACCCGTTCCTGAAGCAGGTGGTGGCGCGCACTTACGAAGTCGGAGCTCGCGGCCTTTGGGGCACGAACATGCGCTGGAACGCCGCCCTGTTCCAGACCAATCTCAATGACGACATCCTGTTCGTCAGCACCACCACCAGCGCCGGCTACTTCACCAACTTCGGCAAGACACGCCGGCAAGGTCTCGAACTGGGTGTGGCCACCGACGTCGGGCGCTCCACGGTCTCGGCCAACTACAGCTTCGTGGACGCCACCTACCAGACCGATGCCACCATCCTCGCCGAGAACAACTCGTCGCGCGGCTTCGGCGGCGTGACCGCCGACGACGAGATCCGCGTGCGTGCCGGCGACCGCATCCCGGGAATCCCGCAGCACCAGTTCCGCCTCAACTTCAACTACCGCTTCACCGATGACTTCAGCATGGGCGCCAACGTCGTCGCGATGACCGGCAACTTCGCGCGCGGCAACGAGAACAACCAGCACGAACCGGGTACGGTCACCGACCCGATCGGCAACGACACGCGCACCTTCCTCGGCGCCGGCAAGACGGCGGCGTATGCGGTGCTCAACCTGACCGCGCGCTACCGCGTGGCCACGCGCTGGGAGATCTTCGGTCGCATCAACAACGTGTTCGACACGCGCTTCAACACGGCGGCGATCCTCGCGGAGAACCCGTTCAACGCCGCCGGGGTGTTCCAGACCAACTCCGACCTCTGGGCGCGCGAAACGTTCTATGGCCCGGGCGCCCCGCGGGCCGCGTGGATCGGTGTGCGATACTTCATCGAACGTCCGCCGCGCTGACGCTGTCGAAGCGGCTACCACCGAAGCACAAGAAGAGAGGAGCCGCATATGAAAGGATTTGTGCCCGCCACGATGGCGGGCTTTTTCGTCGCGTCGACCGCCTTCGCCGCGCCGTTCGCCTACGTTCCGAACGAGAAATCCGGGACCATCAGTGTCATCGACACCGCCACCGACGAAGTGGTGCGCACCATACCCGCAGGTGAAAAGCCCCGCGGCATCGCCGCGTCCGCGGACGGACGTACGCTGTACGTGAGCGATCAACCCAGGAATGCTCTCGCCACCATCGATGTCGAGTCGGGCAAGCTCGGCCAACCCATCGACCTGGGTGAATCCCCGGAAGGGGTGGGAATTTCTCCTGACGGCAAGTGGATCGTGGTCGCCATCGAGAAGACCAACTCGATCTACTTCGTCGACTCGGGCAGCGGCAAGCGCGCGTTCGCCGTGAAGGTGAAGGGCGACAATCCCGAGCATGCCGTGTTCAGCCCCGACAACAAGCTGGTGGCGACCGGCGCCGAAGAAGGCCGCCAGGTGGACATCATCGACGTCGAGAAACGCGAGCAGATCGGCACGGTCATGGTGGGTGACCGGCCGCGCGGCATGGCGTTCCTGCCCGACGGCAGCCGCCTGTACGTCGCGTGCGAGCTCGCGAACAAGACCTACGCGATCGACATGAAGAGCCGCACGGTCATCGCAGAAATCGCCACGGGCACGTTCTCCAACGGTGTCGCGGTCCGGCCCGACGGCAAGCGCGTGTTCGTCACCAACGGCAAGGACGCGACCGTGTCCGTCATCGACACCGCCAGCAATACCGTGATCGCCACGATCCCGGTGGGCAAGCGGCCGTGGAATCTCGCGATCACGCCCGACGGCCGCAAGCTCTACGTGGCCAACGGCCGCTCCAATTCGGTGTCGGTGATCGACACCGAGACCAACGCGA
>JAIEQG010000131.1 GCA_019747905.1 Burkholderiales bacterium | reverse complement strand
AACTACCTCCGGACCCACCACTACGCTTCCTGACAGGGGGCGTGTGCGCCCCGCGCCAGAACGCGGGCGCTCGCCAGCCGCGGCAACTACCTCCGTTCCATGAACACCATCATCCCGAACGCCACCATCAGGAACAGCAGCGTCGGGAACGCCGCGCTGAACAACGGTGGCCAGGCGTTCAACAGGCCCAGATGCCCGAACAGGCGCGAGGCCAGGTGGAAACCCAGCCCCAGCATGATGCCCGCGAAGATCTTGGCGCCGATGCCGCCATCGCGGGCACGCAGGTAGGCAAACGGCAGAGCGAGAATCATCATCACGATCACTGCCAGCGGATAGGTGACCTTGCCATAGAGGGCGATCTCGTGGCGCTGGGTAGCCTGATGGTTCTCGCGCAGATGCTCGATGTAGGTGTAGAGGTCTCCCAACGACATGCGCTCAGGCACCACCATCAGCACGTTGAGGATGCCGGGGTTCAGGACCGACTGCCACATGCGCTCCGCCTCGCGCCGCACGGTGGTGCGATCGTCTTCGAACGAAGTGCTGATGACGTCGGTCAGCGTCCATCGGTTGCCGCCCTTGAATTCCCCGGTGCGCGCTTCGCTGATCGATTGCAGCCGATAGCGATCGTCGAAGTCGTAGATGCGCACACCGGTCAGCACGGCGTCGGTGTTGACCTGGGTCACGTTGACGAAGCTGTGATCGTCCTTCACCCACAATCCCGAGCGGAACTCCTGTGCGACGATGCCCGTGTTACGCGACTTGAGCAGCAGCTTCTGGGCCGCCGCCTCGGACAGCGGTGCCACGAACTCGCCGACGACGAACGTCACCGCCGCGAAGGCGAAGCCGAGCGGCAGCACGATCAGGACCATCGCCCGCGACGAGACGCCGGCCACGCGCATCACGGTGTACTCGGAGTTCGCGACCAGTTGCGCGAGCGCGAACAGGGTCCCCAGCAGGGCCGCGATCGGGAACAGCTCGTACACGTGACCCGGCGTGGCGAGGGCTACCTTGATGAGTGCCAGCATCACCCAGTTGCGCCCCTTGCCGACGTCGGCCAGTTCCTGGATCAGGTCGAAGAACGCGAACAACATCAGCAGCGCCATGAAGACCAGCGCCGTGGCGGCGAACACCTGCCGGGTGACGTAGCGGCGCAGTGTTCTCACGTTTTCCGGAGCCTGAGGAGGGGAGTGACGGAGACGCGGCGCCAGAGCAGGATCACGAGCAGCCCCAGCATGCCCAGGTGCACCATCGTGCCACCCAGCAGCGGCGGTACGCGCTCCTGCATGACCCACGATTGCGAGATCGACAGCAGGTTGCTGTAGACCATGTACAGCAGGACGGCGAGGATCAGGTTGAGGGATCGTCCGGCACGCGGATTGACGAAGCTCATGGGCACCGCGAGCAGCGTCAGCAGCAGCGCCGAAACGGGAATGCCGCAACGCCAGACCAGTTCGCCCAGGTTGCGGGGCGACAGATCATCGAGCAGTTCCCGCGTCGGCGCCGAACTGCTGGACGGGAAGTACTTCGACGCTTCCTCCGTTTCGATGCGGATCGCGTAGCGCTCGAACTCGGTGATCTTGTACTCGGCCGAGCCCGGCGTGCCCTCGTAGCGCCGGCCGTTGAGCAGCACCAGGAACCGGTCGCCGTTGGGCATCGTCTCGGCAAAGCCGCGCGCAGCCACCATCACGCCGGTTTTCTCGTTCTGCTTGGAGTGCACGAAGATGTTCGCGACCATGGAGAGGTTCTCGGTGAGCTTCTCCACGAAGTACACCCGGTCGGCGTGTTTCGATTCCTTGAAGACGCCGGGCGAGATCGCCGCGACGTCGTCGCGGTTGTCGAGCTGGTGCCGGAACTCCTCGGCCTTGCGCACGGCCCACGGGGACAGGGCGAGCGACAGCAGGCCGATCAGCAGCACGAACGGAATGGCGTAGACCACCACCGGCTTCAGCCAGGCCACCAGGCTGCGGCCCGACGAGAACCACACGACCATCTCGGAATCGCGATAGCTGCGCGTGAGCGCGGCGAGCACCGAGATGAAGAGCGTGAGCGACAGCAGGATCGGCAGGTAGCGCAACGCCGCGAGCCCCAGCAGGATCAACACGCCGTCGGTGGGAATCATGCCCTGCGCGGCCCAGCCCAGCATGCGGATCAGCTGTGTGGTCACGGTGATCGCGAGCAGGATCACGAACACCGCGAGGCCGGTGTTGGCGAACTCACGCAGCAGGGAACGCTGGAAGATCACGGTTGCGCTTTGACTTTACCCGGAGCGAGCGCGGATAATCCGGCCGGTTCGATTGCAGAAATTCGTTTTGTATTCAGCGCTTTTCGAGTGCGGATGATAGCAGTGTCGCCGGGCTGCCCCAAGACACTGATGCGCCCCCCGTGGGGGCACCGACCGCAGGGAGCGTGGGGGCAGTCACAGTGTCGCCGGGCCGCCCCAAGACACTGTGCACCCCCTCGGGGGGCAGCGACCTCAGGGAGCGTGGGGGCAGTCAAATAATTTCAGGAGCAAACGTGGACTTCAGCATCAAGCAGATCCGGGCCGATGGCGCGAAGAGTGCGGCCATCATCGTCGGCATGTACGACGGCGGAAAGTTCGCACCGGCTGCGAAGGCGGTGGATCGAGCATCGTCCGGTTACCTCACGGCACTGCACCGTCGCGGCGACCTCAAGGCGACCAGCGGGGCCTGCACGGTGCTGCACGCCGTGCCGTCGATCGCAGCCGAAAGAGTGATCGTCGTGGGGCTCGGCAAGGAGGAGACGCCGACTCTCAAGGGGTACCGCGATGCGGTGGCCGCTGCATTGAAAGCAGCGGCCGGAACCGGTGCGAAGGAGGCCACGCTGTTCGCTACGGAATGGCCCGTCGCCGGCATCAGCCCGGCCGAGCGCACCCTGCACGCGGTGGCGGTGGGCCACGAGACTGCCTATCGCTTCGATCAGTTGAAGAGCCAGAAGGACGAGAACGGCAAGGCAGGCCTCGCGAGAATCACGCTCGGCACGTCGGACAAGCCCACCGCGGCCGTGTCGGCAGCGCTGGTGCAGGGCGCCGCCCTGGGCGCCGGCGTCGCACTCGCGAAGGATCTGGGCAATCTGCCCAGCAACGTCTGCACGCCGACCTACCTCGCAGCCCAGGCCGAGCGCATCGGCAAGGCCCACAAGTTCAAGGTGACCGTGCTCGACCGCAAGGACATGGAAAAGCTCGGCATGGGCTCGTTCCTGTCGGTCACCCGCGGCAGCGCCGAGCCGCCGCGCTTCATCGTGATGGAGTATCGCGGCGGCCCGAAGAAGCAGAAGCCAGTGGTATTGGTGGGCAAGGGCATCACCTTCGACACCGGCGGCATCTCGTTGAAGCCCGCCGGCGACATGGACGAGATGAAGTACGACATGTCCGGCGCCGGCAGCGTGCTCGGCACCCTCAAGGCAGTCGCCGCCATGAAACTGCCGATCAACGTGGTCGGCCTCGTGCCGACCTGCGAGAACATGCCGAGCGGCACGGCGACCAAGCCGGGCGACGTCGTCACTTCGATGTCCGGGCAGACCATCGAAGTGCTCAACACCGACGCCGAAGGCCGCCTGATCCTGTGCGATGCGCTCACCTATGCCGAGCGGTTCGATCCGGCCGCGGTGATCGACATCGCCACCTTGACCGGTGCCTGCGTGATCGCGCTGGGCCACGTGGCGACCGGCCTGTTCTCGAACCAGGATGACCTCGCGCGCGAGATTGCTGCGGCAGGGGCCGCCGCCTGGGACCGCGCCTGGCCGATGCCGCTGTGGGACGATTACCAGGAGCAGATCAAGAGCCCGTTCGCCGACATGGCGAACATCGGCGGCCGTCCCGCCGGCAGCGTGACCGCGGCTTGCTTCCTGGCGCGCTTCGCCAAGAAGTATCCGTGGGCCCACCTCGACATCGCGGGTACGGCCTGGAAGTCCGGGCGGGACAAGGGTTCCACCGGTCGCCCCGTGCCGTTGCTCACCACTTTCCTGATGCGCCGCGCAGCCTAAGTGACCCAGATCGATTTCTACACCCACGTCTCCAACAAGCTGCAAACCGCCTGCCTCATCTGCAGCAAGGCCCTGGGCCGCGGCATGCGGGTGATGATCCTGACCCCGGATGAAGAAGCCACCGAGCGGGTCGACCGGATGCTTTGGACCTATCCTGCCACCGGCTTCATCCCGCACGTGCGCGCCCGGCACCGGCTGGCCGCCCGCACGCCGGTGATCGTCGACCACGATCTCGCCGCGGTGGAGCGCGACGAATTGCTGCTCAATCTGCGGCTCGACACCCCGGAAGTCTTCAGCCGCTTCCAGCGCTTGGTGGAGATAGTCAGCACCGAAGAGCAGGACATCGCGGCTGGACGGATGCGCTTTCGCTGGTACCGCGACCGCGGTTACGAAGTGCGCGCGCACGACATCAGCCAGGGCGCCGCAGCCGCTTGACCGACATGGCGGAAGGACGCGCCCCGCTGGTACCCGGCTCCACCGAAGTGTTGGGCGAGGTGGACAGCCTGATGTCGCGGCACCGCGCGACGCCCCGCGCGCGGACCGAGGACCCGCGGCAGGCGACCTTGCCGAACATTCCCACGCTGACCGATGTCGTTGCCGGACCGGTCCGCTCCGTGGGCGACACGATCCCGCCGAAGCCGCGCAAACCCACGCCGCAAGTCGAGCAGATCCGGCGACTGGAGGAGTACGTTTTCTCCCGCATCAAGGAGCGGCTCGACGGCGAAGTGGACGCGTTGATCGAGAGCCGCCTGATGCCGGGTGCGGCGGATTCGATGGCGCAGATGGTCGGCGAGGCGGCGGACTACCTGAAGGCGGGCCTGCGCGACATGGTGCGCGAGGCGGTGCAGGAGGCGCTGGACAAGAGCGTGAAGGAGCCCAAGGAGGGCGCCGACGCCGACCCGCCGCCCTTGCCGGAACAGGGGTAGATCTACACCCCCTCCCCCGCGAACGCAGTTCATGCGGGAGGGTTGGGGAGGAGGCAGCCGTGCTACCCGCTGGCGGCCCTGCCCCCATCCCAACCTTCCCCCGGCGCAGCCGGGGGAAGGAGTGCCTCCGCTCGCCGGAGACGCGATGCATGCGCCGTACATCCCTTCCCCCAGCTTTGCTGGGGGAGGGTCAGGGTGGGGGCACACCGCGCACACCTCACGCCCCCCGCCTCACACCAGGGAGCGCTCGCTATGCCGGGGGAAGGAGTGCCTCCGCTCGCCGGAGACGCGATGCATGCGCCGTACATCCCCTCCCCCAGCTTTGCTGGGGGAGGGTCAGTGTGGGGGCACACCGCGCGCACCTCACGCCCCCCGCCTCACACCAGGGAGCGCTCGCTATGCCGGGGGAAGGAGTGCCTGCGCTCACCGGAGACGCGATGCATGCGCCGTACATTCCCTCCCCCAGCTTTGCTGGGGGAGGGTCAGGGTGGGGGCACACCGCGCGCACCTCACGCCCCCCGCCTCACGCCAGGGAGCGCTCGCTATAATCGACGGTTCGCATCCTGCACTGTCGTATTCCATGGAACTCGCCAAGAGCTTCGAGCCCGCCGACATCGAGCGGCGCTGGTATCCCGTCTGGGAGGAACGCGGCTATTTCGCCGCAGGCACCATGGCCGGCAAGCCCGCCTTCGCGATCCAGCTGCCGCCGCCCAACGTGACCGGCACGCTGCACATGGGGCACGCGTTCAACCAGACCATCATGGACGCGTTGACCCGCTACCACCGCATGCGCGGCGCTAACACGCTATGGCTGCCGGGAACGGACCACGCGGGCATCGCCACCCAGATCGTGGTGGAGCGCCAGCTCGAAGCCCAGGGCGTGAGCCGCCGCGACATCGGGCGCGAGAAATTCGTCGAGAAGGTCTGGGAATGGAAGCGCGAATCCGGCGCCACCATCACCCGGCAGATGCGCCGCCTGGGCGATTCGTGTGACTGGAATCGTGAGTACTTCACCATGGACGACAAGCTGTCGAAGGTCGTCACCGAGACCTTCGTCCGCCTGCATGAACAGGGCTTGATCTATCGCGGCAAGCGGCTGGTGAACTGGGATCCGGTGCTGCGCACCGCGGTGTCCGACCTCGAAGTGGAAAGCGAGGAAGAGGACGGCAAGCTCTGGCAGATTCTCTACCCGTTCGTCGATGGGCCGGTCGATGGTCGGCGCGGCCTCGTGGTGGCGACCACCCGCCCCGAAACGATGCTGGGCGACGTGGCAGTGGCGGTCAATCCCGAGGATGAGCGCTACGCGCACCTGGTCGGGCGGATGCTGCAACTGCCGCTGACCGGCCGGACCATTCCCGTGATCGCCGATGCCTACGTCGATCGCGAATTCGGTACGGGATGCGTGAAGATCACCCCGGCCCACGACGCCAACGACTACCAGGTCGGCCAGCGCCACGATCTCCCGCAGATCAACATCTTCACGCTGGATGCGAAGATCAACGAGAACGGCCCCGAAGCCTATCGCGCGCTCGATCGCTACGACGCGCGCAAACGCATCGTCGCCGATCTCGAAGGCGCCGGACTGCTCGACGCGGTCAAGCCGCATCGCATGATGGTGCCGCGCTGCGGCCGCACCGGCGCGGTGGTCGAACCCATGCTGACCGACCAATGGTTCGTCGCCATGTCTAAGCCCGCTCCCGCGGGCACGCTGCATCCGGGGCGTTCCATCGCCGAAGTGGCGCTGGACGTGGTGAAACGCGGCGACGTGACCTTCGTGCCCGACAACTGGGTGAACGTCTACAACCAGTGGCTCGAGAACATCCAGGACTGGTGCATCTCGCGGCAGCTCTGGTGGGGTCATCAGATCCCCGCGTGGTACGACGAGCAGGGCAATGCGTACGTGGGCCGCAGCGAGGACGAAGTCCGCGCCCGGTACGCCTCACGCCTCGCGCCTGACGCCTCACTCACACGAGACCCCGACGTGCTCGACACGTGGTTCTCGTCGGCGCTGGTGTGCCATTCGACTCTCGGCTGGCCGGAACCGAAGGGCAACGACACGAGCGCCTACGACCTGTACCTGCCTTCGTCCGTGCTGATCACGGGCTTCGACATCATCTTCTTCTGGGTCGCCCGGATGATCATGATGACGACCCATTTCACCGGCCGCGTCCCGTTCCGGCACGTGTACATCCACGGCCTCATCCGCGACGCGGAAGGCAAGAAGATGTCCAAGTCCGAGGGCAACACGCTCGATCCGGTGGACCTGATCGACGGTATCGCCCTCGAACCGCTCGTCGCCAAACGTACCACCGGCCTGCGCAAGCCCGAGGACGCGCCGCGCATCGAAGCGCGCACGCGCAAGGAGTTTCCCGAGGGCATCCCGGCCTTCGGCGCAGACGCTTTGCGCTTCACCATGGCGGCGTATGCCACGCTCGGCCGCAACGTCAACTTCGATCTGAAGCGTTGCGAAGGCTATCGCAACTTCTGCAACAAGCTGTGGAACGCGACCCGGTTCGTGCTGATGAACACCGCGGAGAAGGATTGCGGTACCGACGAATCGCTGCCGGTCACGCTCTCCGCCGTGGACCGCTGGATCGTGAGCCAGCTGCAGCGCACCGAGGCCGAGGTGGAGAAGGGCTTCGCGGACTATCGCCTCGACAACGTCGCGGGCGCGATCTACCGCTTCGTGTGGGACGAGTACTGCGACTGGTATCTCGAACTCGCCAAGGTCCAACTGCAGACCGGTGACGAGGCCGCACAACGGGGCACTCGTCGCACGCTGGTGCGCGTCCTGGAAGCAGTGCTCCGGCTCGCGCATCCGGTGATTCCCTTCATCACCGAAGAGCTGTGGCAGATCGTGGCACCCTTGGCAGGCAAATCCGGCGCCAGCGTGTCCATCGCGCCGTATCCGAAGAGCGAGCCGTCGAAGATCGACGCAACTGCCGAGGCCTTCGTGGGGAGTCTCAAGGCCCTCACCGACGCGTGCCGCAACCTGCGCGGCGAGATGAATATCGGCCCCGGCGAAAAGATACCGCTCATCGCGATCGGCGATGGGTCCGCATTGTCGGCACAGTTTCCCTACCTGAAGGCGCTCGCCCGGCTGTCGGAGGCCACCGTCGCCACGACGCTGCCCGACGCCGATGCACCCGTCGCCGTGGTCGGCGACACGCGGCTCATGCTGCACATCGAGATCGACGTCGCCGAGGAAGTAGCGCGTCTGGAGAAGGAGGCCGCGCGGCTCACCGGCGAGATCGCGAAGGCCGAAACCAAGCTCGGCAACGAAAGCTTCGTGCAGCGTGCCCCCGCAACGGTGGTCGCGCAGGAACGCGAGCGGCTCGCGGGATTCCGCGCGACTCTGGACAAGGTCTCGGGGCAGCTCGAGCGCATGCGCGCCAGAGCCTGAGGTGGCTTCGAGACCCGTATGAGGCAGGCCGCAGCGCTCCGGGCGTTGCGCCATCGCAGTTTCCGGCTGTTCTTCGTCGGGCAAGGCATCTCGATCGTCGGTACGTGGGTGCAGACGATCGCGTTGTCGTGGCTCATGTACCGGCTCACCGGCTCGACCGCACTGCTTGGCCTCACCACGTTCCTGTCGCAAGCGCCGGTGCTGTTCATCGGCCCTTTCTCCGGATGGCTTGGAGATCAGTACGACCGGCGTCGGCTTCTCATCGCCACCCAAGCACTGCTGCTCATCCAGGCGCTGTGTCTGGGCGTCCTGGTGCTGGCAGGCTGGTCATCGCCATCGTTGCTGCTCGGCATGGCTGCGTTGCAGGGCCTGCTCGGTGGACTCGACACGCCGATCCGCCAATCCTTTCTCGGCGAGATGGTGCCCGACAAGGCGGATCTGCCCAATGCAATCGCGCTCAACTCCTTCCTCATGAACGGCGGTCGCCTGCTCGGCCCCATGGTGGCGGGTCTGCTGCTCGCGCACGTATCGGAAGGCGTGTGCTTCCTGATCAATGCCGCGAGCTATGCAGCGGTCATTGGCGCCGTTCTGGCGATGAAAGCCGCCGGGAGCGAACACGCGGCGGCCGCACGCCGCCGCGACGGCTCCCGCTGGATCGACGCCCTCCGCTACGCCTGGAACACGCCGGTCATCCGCAGGTTGCTGCCGCTCGTCATGGCGAACAGTTTCTTCGCGAGCCCCTATGTGACCCTGATGCCGGCGATCGCGCGCGACGTGTTCGGCGGCGGTCCGGGCACGTTGGGGTTGCTGGTCGGTTGCGCCGGGCTGGGCGGCGTCGCGGCCACTGCCGTCCTGGCCACGCGCACGGGCATCCGCGGCCTGGATCGATGGACGCGCATCGCCTGCGCAACAGCGGGGTTGTGCCTTGCTGCCTTCTCGTTCACGACCATCCTGCCGCTCGCCTTGCCGCTCATGATCGGCGTGGGCGCCGGCATCATCGGCACCGCCGCATCGGTCAACATGCAGCTCCAGTCGCACGTGGAGGACCGCTTTCGCGGCCGGATGATCAGCCTCTACGTGATGAGCTTTCTGGGGCTGGCGCCCTTCGGTGGGCTGTGGGCGGGCTTGCTCGCCGAGCATGTCGGCACAACCTCGACACTGGCCATTGGCGGGTTGATCTGCGTTCTCGTGGCGGCGACGAGCCTGGTATGGAGAGCGAGATGACCGCGCTGGCCAAGTCGAACTTTCGGTCACTCAAGAGCGTCGGTTCGGTTTCGCAAGCCCGCGCATCCAGGTCCGCGTCGACTGAAGTGGTTGACGGGACAACAGAATGCACATACATTCTGCTTCATGATCACCTGGGAGGAGACGAAGCGCAGGGTCAACCTCCGAAAGCACAAGATCGACTTGGCCCAACTTGAGCCACTATTCGATTTCCCGATGGTCACGGTCGAAGACACTCGCGAAGCCTATGGTGAGATCAGGTTGCAAAGCCTTGCCATGTGGCGTGGCCAAGTGGTTTTTCTAGTCTGGTCTCCACGTGGAGACGAAACTGCGCATCTCATCTCCTGCCGCCATGCCGATCGCCAAGAAACGAACGCTTACTTCGCCCACCTATAGCTCAGCCGAGGTGGCGGCGGCCAAGGCCTCCGCGCCTTCCGGGTCCAAACGGCACTCCAGTGTTGACTGGTCTTCTGCGGTAGTCACTCCCGGCGGTGGGGTCGAGGCAACCATTTCGGCCATTCGTCGAACGCGAGGTCCAGGCAAGAAGCCGTCGAAGGAGCAGGTCGCCATACGGCTCGACCCGGACATCATCGGTGCGTTCAAGGCCGGGGGGCCAGGCTGGCAAACCCGAATGAATGCAGCCCTCAAGGAGTGGCTCTCGGCACAACCGCCCAAGCGCAAGTCGCGCAGGCCCGGTGCGGGGTAGCGAGGGTTCCGATCATGACCTTTGTCGATCTGATGGAAGCGGTGACCACGCTGCCACGCTTGGTAGAGGCCATCGAGAGCGGGGCCGAGACGGAGGTCATCATCTCGCGCAATGGCGAGCCGGCTGCCCGCCTGATCCCGGTCGAGCAACCGCCTTACCCGCAGCGCATCGGTGTCGCCGTCGGGCGTTTAGTGGTCCCGGAAGACATCGATGGCGCCGACGACGAGATCGCGGAGTCCCTGGCCGGAGATGCTCGGTTGCGCCCAGCAGGCTAAAGAAAACGGGCGCCCGAAGGCGCCCGTTTCACAACTGAATCTGGCTTGTGGCCGGATCAGAAGGAGTGCTTGATACCGAGGTAGATCGCGCGGTGATCGGCGCCCGGAGCCACCACGGCCGTCGACGAACCGGCCAGGATGTAGCTCGCGTTGTCCTTGTTCGAGACCATCGAACCGATGACCTGGAGCTGGGTCTGCTTGCTGAGGTTGTGGAAGTAGCCCAGACCGAAGTAGGTGGCGCCGGAATCCTTGGCGTTACCGGTACCCGTCGTCTGGATCTTGCCGTCCTGAGCGATGCCGAAGTTGGCACCGATGTAGCCGCTGGGCAGGTTGTACTTGGCGTGCAGACCGTAGGCCGTACGCTTGTACTCGGTGATGACCAGCGCACCGCCACTGGACTTGTACTTCAGTTGCTCGACGATCGCGCCGACGGTCAGGTCGCCGAACATCACGCCACCTTGCAGCTTGACGCCGGTGTCGGTCGATTCGGTCGCGGTGTTGGCACCGGTGATGACTTGCAGACCGAACATGTCCTTGTGACGCTCATACGCGACGTTCACGTAGAAGGGCATGTCGGCCGGCTTGAACTGACCACCCAGCGACATGACTTGCGGCTTGGTGCCGTTGGCGCTCGACTGGTAGGCATTCAGCGAGTAGGACGCGCCGAAGGTGAAGCCATTCCAGTCCGGGCTCTCGTACCACAGGTTCTGGTCGGTACGACGATAGAAGCCGGCCTGGCCGGCTGCGGCGGACGTACTACCCTGTCCGACGTTGAACACCGTACCGTAACCCGGCGAACCGAACATCTGCAGGTTGCCGCCAACACCGGCGGCGCCGTCCAGCGGGTCAGCCTGGTACAGGTATTGTTCGTACACGTTTTCGTTCACCCCGAACTTCAACGCACCCCAGCCGCCACCGACACCCAGGTAGCTATTGCGGTTGCGCAGGCGGGCGTTCGTGTCCTG
>JAIEQG010000036.1 GCA_019747905.1 Burkholderiales bacterium | reverse complement strand
TCGTTCAGCGCATTGAGCGGGCGCTTCACAGTATTGAGACCTTCGTGCAGATCCGTGGCCTCCGGGTCTACATACAGCAGGCCGGTCAGGATCTCGCCCTGGGCCTGGTAAGCCTGCACGTGATTCATGGCACCGATGCGATCGGTCGGATCGTAGTCGGCGTGCAGCTTCCGGAGGCGCATCCGCGTGCCGTCGGGTTGCGGTAGCGAAATCACTTCGCCGGCCGAGGGCTCCGCCTTGATCTCGTCGGCAAGATCGATGAAGTCGATGCGGCTCACCGCATCGTTGTGCTCACGCACGTAGTCGTAGCTGCGCGTGCTGCCGGCGTGATTGTTGAACGCCACGCAAGGGCTGATCACATCGATGAAGGCGGCACCGCCATGGCCGATGGCGCCTTCGATGAGTGGCACCAGTTGCGCCTTGTCGCCGGAGAAACCGCGTGCCACGTAGGTGGCCCCCAGCTGCAACGCCATGCCGATCAGATCGACCGGTGCATCGGCGTTGACCACGCCTTTCTTGCTCTTGGAGCCGCGATCCGCGGTCGCGGAGAACTGTCCCTTGGTGAGGCCGTACACACCGTTGTTCTCGACGATGTAGACCATGCGCACGCCGCGCCGCATCGCGTGGGCGAACTGCCCGAGGCCGATGGAGGCGGAGTCGCCGTCGCCGGAGACACCGAGATACAGCAGGTCGCGATTGGCCAGGTTGGCGCCGGTCAGCACGCTGGGCATGCGCCCGTGCACCGTGTTGAAGCCGTGGCTCGCGCCAAGGAAGTAATCGGGCGTCTTGCTGGAGCAGCCGATGCCCGAGAGCTTGGCAACGCGGTGCGGTTCGATGTCCAGTTCCCAACACGCCTGCACGATCGCCGCGGAGATGGAGTCGTGCCCGCAGCCCGCGCACAGCGTGCTGATCTTGCCTTCGTAGTCGCGCCGTGTGTAGCCGACCTTGTTGCGGACCAGGGTCGGGTGATGCAGTCGGGGTCTGGCGATGTAGGTCATGTGATCTTCTCGCGTCGGGGTGCTACCGCGAGCGCGTGCACGTACTTCGTGATGGCGCCGGCGATGTAACGGGCGGTGATGGGCGTGCCGTCGAAATGCAGTACGCGGATCAGTTTGGCCGGGTCGATCTCGAGCTCGTTGATGAGCAGCGTGCGCATCTGCGCGTCGCGGTTCTGCTCCACCACGAATACCTGGTCGTGCGCGTCGACGAAATCGCGCACGCTCTCGGGGAAGGGAAAGGCGCGCAACCGCAGGGCGTCGAGATGGATGTCCGCTTCGGCCAGGCCTTCCAGCGCTTCATCCATGGCGGGCGAGGTGGAACCGAAATAGATCGTGCCCAGCCGCGTTTTTCGTTGGGCCGGCCGCAAGACCGGTTGCGGCACGATCTCGGCGGCGGTTGCGAACTTCTGCAGCAGCCGCTCGACGTTGTACGTGTAGTCCTTGCCGGCCTCGGAGTAGCGGGCGTACGCGTCGCGTGTCGTGCCACGGGTGAAATACGCGCCGAGCGTGGGGTGGGTGCCGGGCAGGGTGCGCCACGGGATGCCGTCGCCATCCACGTCCTTGTACCGGCCGAAGTCCTTGCCGGATTCCAGTTCGGCGGCGGTGATCACCTTGCCGCGGTCGTAGCGACGGCTGTCGTCCCATTGCAGCGGTTCGCACAGGCGCTGGTTCATGCCGATGTCGAGGTCGCTCATCACGAACACCGGCGTCTGCAGCCGGTCTGCCAGATCCAGCGCAACGGCGGCGTGCTCGAAACATTCGGCCGGATCCTGGGGCAGCAGCAGCACGTGCTTGGTGTCGCCGTGAGAGGCGTAGGCGGCCGCGATGAGGTCGGCTTGCTGGGTGCGGGTGGGCATGCCGGTGGAAGGGCCGCCACGTTGTACATCGATGATGGTGAGCGGAATCTCCGCGAAATAGGCGAGGCCGATGAATTCGGTCATCAGCGAGATGCCCGGCCCGGAAGTGCACGTGAACGCGCGTGCGCCGTTCCAGCCGGCACCGGTGATGATGCCGATCGAGGCGATCTCGTCCTCGGCCTGGACGATGGCGAACTTGTTCTCGCCGGTATCGGGATCGACCCGGAACTTGCGGCAGTACTTGTCGAAGGCCTCGGCGACGGAGGAGGAGGGCGTGATGGGGTACCACGCGCAGACCGTCGCACCGCCGTAGACACAGCCGAGCGCCGTGGCGGCGTTGCCTTCCATGAAGATACGGTGGCCGACGCGATCGGCACGTCTTACCTTGAGGCCCACCTCGGGGCCGTGCGGCGGCATCAACTGGTCGCGCGCGAAGCTGCACCCGGCGTGGAGCGCGCGAACGTTCGATTCGAGCAACCTTTCCTTGCCGCGATACTGCTCGCCGAACAGGCTTTCGATCACCGCGGGATCCACGTCCAGCAACACCGCCAGGGCGCCGAGCACCATGATGTTCTTGAAGAGTTGCCGCTGCCGTGCGTCGTCGTAGGTCGCGTTGCAGATGGCGGTGGCCGGCATCCCGATGACGGTGATGTCGTCGCGGAACGCCGACTTCGGCATCGGCTTCGTGCTGTCGTAGAACAGGTAGCCGCCCGGCTCGATCTCGGCGACGTCCTGATCCCAGGTCTGAGGGTTCATCGCCACCATCAGGTCGATGCCGCCGCGCCGCCCCAGCCAGCCGCGCTCGCTGACTCTCACTTCGTACCACGTGGGCAGGCCCTGGATGTTGCTGGGGAAGATGTTGCGCGGGCTGACCGGCACGCCCATGCGCAGGATCGACCGGGCGAACAGTTCGTTGGCCGACGCCGAACCCGAGCCGTTTACGTTCGCAAACTTGACGACGAAGTCGTTGACCGCCTCGATGCGCTTCATGCTGCGCTCACCACCCGGACGGTGCCGGGCTTGGCGTCCCGACAGGCCGGACCGGCCTGCGTGGTCTGCAGCAGGAACTTCTGCATGTCCCACGCGCCCGTCGGGCATCGCTCGGCGCACAGGCCGCAATGCAGGCAGACGTCCTCGTCCTTCACCATGATGCGGCTGGTCTTGAGCGGCCCGCTCACGTACAGCGCCTGGTCGGTATTGGGGGCGGGTGCCTTCAGCCGCGAACGCAGGTCCGCTTCTTCCCCGTCCGAGGTGAAGGTGATGCAATCCATCGGACAGATGTCCACGCAGGCATCGCACTCGATGCACAGCTTGTCGGTAAAGACCGTCTGCACGTCGCAGTTGAGGCAGCGCTCGGCTTCCTTCAGAGCGGTGAGCGGATCGAAGCCCAGTTCCACTTCCACCTTGATGCTCTGCAGCGCCTTCTGGGCTGCGGCCCAAGGCACCTTCGAGCGCAGGTCGTTGGACACCGCGTTGTGGTAGCTCCACTCGTGGATGCCCATCTTCTGCGAGACGAGGTTCACGTGCGGCGGCGGGCGTTTCGCGATCGGCTCGTCGTGCAGGAAGCGGTCGATCGACACGGCCGCTTCGTGGCCATGGGCCACGGCGGTGATGATGTTCTTCGGCCCGAAGGCAGCGTCGCCGCCGAAGAACACCTTCGCCGCGCTCGACTGGAAGGTCTTCGCATCGAGACGGGGCAGGCCGTAGTCGTCGAAGTCAATGCCGCAATCGCGCTCGATCCAGGGAAAACTGTTTTCCTGGCCCACGGCGATCAGCACTTCGTCGCAGGCGATGGTCACGTCCGGTTCGCCGGTGGGCACCAGCGACCGGCGGCCCTTGGCGTCGTAGACCGCCTTCACGATCTCGAAGCGCATGGCCACGAGCGTGCCGCCTTCGTGCACGAAGGCCTTGGGTACGTGATAGTTGAGGATGGGGATGCCTTCGTGCATGGCATCTTCCTTCTCCCAGGGCGAGGCCTTCATCTCCTCGTAGCCCGAGCGCACGACCACCTTGACCTCGTCGGCGCCGAGGCGGCGCGCCGACCGGCAGCAGTCCATGGCGGTGTTGCCGCCGCCCAGCACGATCACGCGTTTCTTGACGCTCGTGACATGGCCGAAGGAGACCGAGGCAAGCCAGTCGATGCCGATATGGATGTCCGCGGCCGCCTCTTGCCGGCCGGGAATGTCCAGGTCACGCCCGCGCGGCGCTCCGCAACCCACGAATACCGCATCCCAGGGTTCGGCCAGCAGTGCGGCCATGGAGTCGATGCGCTGACCGCCGCGAAACTCGACCCCCAGGTTGAGGATGTAGTTGCACTCCTCGTCGATCACGCTCTCAGGCAACCGGAACCGCGGGATCTGCGTACGGATGAATCCGCCGGCCTTGGTTTCGCCGTCGAACACCGTGACGGCATAGCCTTGCGCGGCCAGGTCCCGGGCCACGGTGAGCGAGGCGGGTCCCGCCCCGACGCAGGCCACGCGCTTGCCGTTCCTCGCGGGTGCGCGCGGCAGGCGGGCGCGGATGTCGTCGCCCTTGAAGTCGGCTGCCACGCGCTTCAATCGGCAGATGGCGACCGGCTCGGGCTTGGCGGTGTTGGCCTCTTCGACCCTTCCGCGCCTGCAGGCCGGTTCGCAGGGCCGGTCGCAGGTCCGCCCCAGCACGCCGGGGAAGACGTTCGAGACCCAGTTCACCATGTAGGCGTCGTCGTAACGACCCTGGGCGATCAGACGGATGTATTCGGGTACAGGGGTATGGGCGGGACAGGCCCATTGGCAATCGACGACCTTGTGGAAATATCCCGGGTCGTCCACATCAGTGGGTAGCACGAACGGTCTTCTCCTCCGGTTGGAGCGACCGTACTCATTGACCGTCGGCTGAGGGACGGACCCGGCAGGACACCCCTTGTCTTTTATCCAGCAGTCTACATGGAGCCGGGGCGCTCCGGGGAGGGAGGTGGGCGGCCCGGAAGGCCGGCCCGCCAACCGGGGAAGTACATCTTCTCCCGGGCCAGCCCGTAGCTCCGCAGCCAGCCGTTTGGCCGCACGGCTGCGCCGTCGCCGGAGCGGCAGATGAGGACCAGGACATCGGTCCTCGCGAGCCTGTTCGTTGACTGCTGCATCCTTGCCTTCATGGAAGCACATTTGCCAACGTGGATTGTGAGACCGATCCTCGCCGGCAGAGATTCGGGGAAGTCGCTGACCGTAGTTCGGTCATTCACGTCCGTGGGTGGAAGGGAGGCTCCCGGGTTGATTGGCGGGAGTTCGCCCCCATCCCAACCTTCCCCCGACGTAGTCGGGGGAAGGGGTGTACATCCCCTCCCCCGGCTTCGCCGGGGGAGGGTTAGGGTGGGGGCTGCAGTTGCTCAGCCTATCCTCGAGTGCGCGACAATGGCGTTCATGAACCCCGAGCCGTCTCAGCTTCGTTCCACGCCGTTCCACCCCGCTGTTTCCGGCTGGCTGCACGAGCGCTTCGGTCGCCCGACGGAAGTCCAGGCCCGCGCCTGGGTATCCACCACGCGGCGCCAGCATGCGCTGATTGCCGCCCCGACCGGGTCCGGTAAGACACTCGCGGCGTTCCTGGCCGCCATCAATGACCTGGTGCTCGAAGGGCTGGAGCGCGGCCTGGAGGACGAGGTGCACGTCCTGTACGTCTCGCCGCTCAAGGCGTTGTCGAACGACATCCGCAAGAACCTCCAGGAGCCACTGGCCGGCATCCGCTCCGGGCTCGTGGCTATGGGTCTTCCCGACCTCGATATCCGCGCTGCGGTGCGCACCGGCGATACGCCGGCGGTGGAGCGAGCCCAGATGCGCAAGACGCCCCCGCATATCCTGGTCACAACGCCGGAATCGCTGTACATCCTGCTCACGTCGGACTCCGGCCGCGCGATGCTGAAGTCGGTGAAGAGCGTCATCGTCGACGAACTGCACGCGGTCGCAGGCAGCAAACGCGGCTCGCACCTGCTGCTCTCGCTCGAGCGCCTGGCGGCGCTGTGCAACGCCGAGCCGGTGCGCATCGGTTTGTCCGCCACCGTGAAACCGCTGGACGACATGGCCCGGTTCCTCATCGGGCACCGGGACGAGGCGGTGGCAATCATCGACACCGGCCATGTGCGCGATCGCGATCTTGCGATCGAGATGCCGCGATCCCCGTTGTCCGCGGTCATGGCCACGGAGGTTTGGGGCGAGGTGTACGACCGGCTGACCGAGCTGATCGCCCAGCATCGCACCACTCTGATCTTCGTCAACCAGCGTCGCAGTGCCGAGCGCGTGGCGCGGCATCTGGCCGAACGCCTCGGGGAGGAACACGTCGCTGCTCACCACGGCAGCCTCGCCCGCGAGCACAGGCTCGATGCGGAACAGCGTCTGAAGGCCGGCACGCTGAAGGCGCTCGTGGCCACCAGTTCGCTCGAACTGGGCATCGACATCGGTGACATCGACCTCGTGTGCCAGCTCGGTTCGCCGCGTGCCATCAACGCTTTCGTGCAGCGGGTCGGCCGTGCCGGCCATGCCATCGGGGCGGTGCCGAAGGGTCGCCTGTTTCCGCAGTCGCTGGACGACCTGCTCGAATGCACCGCGTTACTGCATTCGGTCGATCAAGGTGAGCTGGATCGTATCCGCGTGCCGCACCAGCCCCTGGATGCGTTGTCCCAGCAGATCGTGGCCGAAGTCGCCTGCCGCGAATGGGGTCTCGACGAATTGTATGACCGCTTTCGCGTCGCTCAGCCATACCGCGACCTCGAACTGAGTGCATTCGAGCAGGTGGTGCAGATGCTGGCGGAAGGCTACACCACGCGCCGCGGGCGCCGCGGGGCCTGGCTGCACTACGACGCCGTCAACCGGGTCATGCGCCCGCGTCGCGGGGCGAAGCTGATCGCGGTGACCAACGCCGGCGTGATCCCGGATCAGTTCGACTACGACGTGGTGCTGCTGCCGGAGGAGCACCGGGTCGGCACGCTCAACGAGGACTTCGCGTTCGAGAGCCTGGCGGGCGACATCTTCCAGCTGGGCAACGTCTCCTATCGCATCGTGAAGGTGGAGACCGGCAAGGTGTTCGTGGAGGACGCCAAAGGTCAGCCGCCCACCATGCCGTTCTGGCTGGGAGAGGGGTTGGGCCGGACGGATGAACTGAGCCGGGCGGTATCGCACCTCTGCGAAATGGCGGAAGCGCCGATCGCGCAAGGCATCGAAGCCTGCGAGCGCTGGCTGCTGGAAGAACTGCGGTTGCCGCCGGCTGCGGCCCGACAGCTAGCGCAGTATCTCGCGGTCGCCAGGGCTGCCCTCGGCGTGCTCCCGAGCGAGCGGCGCATCGTCTTCGAGCGCTTTTTCGACGAGGTGGGCGACACCCATCTGGTGATCCACTCCCCCTACGGGTCGCGGGTCAACAAGGCTTGGGGCCTGGCGCTGCGCAAGCGCTTCTGCCGCCAGTTCAACTTCGAGCTGCAGGCGAGCGCGCTGGACGACAGCATCGTGCTGTCGCTGGGGCCGACCCACAGTTTTCCCCTCGAGGACGTGAAGCACTTCCTCAAGTCCGCCACGGCGAAGGACGTGCTGGTGCAGGCGCTGCTGGATGCGCCCATGTTCGGGACGCGCTGGCGCTGGAACGCGACCTCGGCGCTGGCGGTTCGGCGGATGAATGGTGGCAAGAAGGTGCCGCCGCAGTTCCAGCGTTCCGATGCGCAGGATCTGCTCACGGTGGTGTTCCCCGACCAGGTGGCGTGCGCCGAGAACCTGGTGGGCGAGCGCGAGATTCCCGATCATCCGCTGGTGGCGCAGACGCTGCAGGATTGCCTGCACGAGACCATGGACGTGGACGGATTCCTGCGGCTGTTGCAGCGCATGGAGGCGGGCGAGGTGCAGGTCACGACGTGCGACCTGGCATCGCCGTCCCCGTTGGCCCACGCGATCCTGAATGCCAAGCCCTACGCTTTCCTGGACGACGGGGCCGCGGAAGAGCGCCGTACCAAGGCCGTGAGCACCCAACCGTTCATGGACCTGCGGACAGCGGAGGATCTCGGTCGACTCGATCCGCAATTGATCGCCCAGGTGTGCGAAGAAGCCTGGCCTGACATCGGCAATGCCGACGAACTGCACGATGCGCTGGTGGTACATGGTTTCCTGACGACGGCCGAAGCGGGTTTCCCCGAGTTCGTCGCTTCCCTCGAACACCAGCGTCGTGCGACCCGAGTGCAGGTGGGCGACGGCGTCTACGTGGCAGCGGAGCGGTTGCACGAACTGCTCGCCGTTTTTCCCGAAGCCGCGCTGCAGCCGCCCATCGAAGCGGTCGATCCCGTGCGCCCAGAGCGCGACGCAGCGCTGCGCGAGATCCTGCGTGGTCGTCTGGAACTGCTTGGTCCGGTCACCGCCGCGGCGCTGGCCGAACCCCTCGGCCTGGACGCCGGTGACGTGGCGACGGGCCTCGCCCTGCTGGAGGGAGAAGGTGCCGTGATGCGAGGCGCGTTCACCGGGCCAGGCGCCGAGGAATGGTGCGATCGGCGGCTGCTCGCGCGCATGCATCGCCGCACCCGCGATCGATTGCGCGCCGACATTCAGCCGGTCGCTCCCGCTCAGTTCCTGCGCTTCCTGTTCCGCTGGCATCAACTCGCCGGCGCGCCCGCGTCGGAATCGGGTGACGAGCGCCGCCAGGGCGAGGCCGGGCTCGTGGCAGTGCTCCGCCAGCTCGAAGGATATTCAGGCCCCGCGGCAGCGTGGGAAGAGGACCTCCTGCTCGCTCGCATCAAGGATTACTCGCCGGCGATGCTCGACAAGCTCTGCGCCACCGGCCGTGTGACGTGGTGGCGGCCGGGTGAAGCGGGCGAAACGGGGGGGAAGAAGTCCGGACCGATCCGCGGTACACCGATCGTGCTCTGCGAGCGCGAGTCGCTCGCGTACTGGCAGCAGGATGCAGCAACGGCCGACGAATCGTCCTTGTCCGGCAAGGCGCTCAAGGTGCTCGAAGCGCTGCGTGCCCATGGAGCGAGCTTCTTCTCCGATCTGCAGCACGATGCGAGTCTGCTCGGTACCGAGGTGGAACAGGCGCTCGCCGAACTGGTGGCGCAGGGGCTCGTCACTTGCGACTCCTTCATCGGCCTGCGCGCCCTGGTGACACCCGCGGAGACGCGGCGCAAGCAGCGCTGGTGGCGCGGTGCCGCCGCCGGTCTGGAGGAGGCCGGCCGGTGGTCTCTGACTCGCCTGTCGCGCGCGACGCCAGCCAGCGTCGGCGCATTGGCCGAACCGCACGTGGAGCACATCGCCCGCGTGTTGCTGCGGCGCTACGGTGTAGTGTTCCGCAAGCTGTTGGAACGCGAAGGTGGTCTGCCACCCTGGCGCGACCTGCACTACGTGTATCGACGTCTCGAGGCGCGCGGCGAAATCCGCGGCGGGCGGTTCGTCAACGGCTTCGCGGGCGAACAGTTCGCGCTGTCCGATGCTGCCGCAGCATTGCGCAAGATCGCCAAGGCGCCTGGCGTCGATCGCGTCAGCATTTCCGCGGCCGATCCGTTGAATCTCGCCGGCATCCTCACGCCGGGCGAAAAGGTCGCCAGGCTAGCCGGCAATCGGCTGCTGTTCGAGAACGGGGTGCCGGTGGCGGTCTACAGCGGTGGTGACGTGCAATACCTCAAGCCGCTGGACGAGGCGGCTCAATGGGAGACGCGCAATCTGTTGATCCGCCGGCAGCGGCCAGGCAACTACTTCGAGACGCCGCCGCTTTCGCAATAGCGGCTGCCTGCCGGGGCTGCGCATCGCAAGCGCGCCGAGTGCCGCACTGGGAGTAACATGGCTCGGTCGACTCGATCGAAGGTCGACGATGGCAGCCCGATCGTGCGGCAGCCCTTCGGGCGCAGACCGACAATGGAACGCGGAGGCCTCCATGAAAACCCACAGCTTGATCGCAGCAACGATGCTCAGTCTCGTGCCGTTCGCCGTGCTGGCAGCGGAAAAGGACACGCGCGGTGGTACCTGTGACGACGCCAAGAGCCAGGTCGACTATTTCTGTACCGGCAAGGGCAATCCCGACGACATCATGGTCCAGACGCCCATCGCCTGTAACAATGCGCGCAAGAACATGGCGGCGGCCTGCGATGGTGTGGTGGAACCGGATGCCAAGTACGAGTTCAAGGACACGAAGAACTGATCTTCACTGCGGTAACGGCGTGAAGCCCTGGGAGTGATGCAGGACGAAGATTGCATGCGGGAGGCGCTCGCCCTGGCCGGGCGGGCCGAGGCCGAGGGCGAAGTGCCGGTGGGTGCGGTCGTGGTGCTGGACGGCGCGATCGTCGGGCGCGGCTGGAACGCGCCCATCTCCTTGCACGATCCATCGGCGCATGCCGAGATCCGTGCGCTGCGCGATGCGGCGGCGCACGTCGAGAACTATCGCCTCGCCGGCGCCACGCTGTTCGTGACCCTCGAGCCGTGTGCGATGTGCGCCGGCGCGATCATGCACGCGCGCATCGCGCGGGTCGTGTACGGAGCGCCTGATCCGAAGACCGGTGCCGCGGGGAGCGTCGTGAACCTGTTCGGGGAAGCGCGCCTCAACCATCACACGGTGGTCGAGTCGGGGCTTCTGGCGGACGAGAGCGCAGACGCGTTGCGACGTTTCTTCCAGGCCCGACGCCGGGCCGCCGGCTGACCCCGCCGTCCGCGGATGTTGCGGTGCGCCCATCCCGAATTCCGGGGTAAGGCGCTGAATTGCATCGAGGTTGTGGGGCCGATGCAGGTCGCGTTGTGCGCCGCCCACGGATGGTCTAGAGTGCCCGCCCAACCGAAGTCCCCCAATACAACAGGTTTGACGAGGGTCTCATGCGACTGAAGGGCAAGGTCTCCATCATCACCGGTGGCGGGCGCGGTATCGGCCAGGCCACCGCACTCAAGTTCGCGCGCGAAGGCGCGCTGGTCGTCGTGAGCGACATGAACCAGGCCACGGTGGACGACACGGTCGCCGAGATCCGCAAGGCGGGCTTCGACGCGCTCGGTTTCGTGGTGGACGTGACCAAGCGCGCTCAGATCGACGCGATGGTCCAGGCCGTCATGGCCAAGTACGGCCGCATCGACGTGCTGGTGAACAATGCCGGCATCGTGATGGACGCCCAGTTGAAGAAGATGTCCGACGTCGCCTTCGACAAGGTCATCGACGTGAACCTCAAGGGCACGTACAACTGCACGCGTGCGGTCGTCGACATCATGATCGAGCAGTCTTCTGGCGTGATCCTCAATGCCTCGTCGATCGTCGGCATCTTCGGCAACTTCGGGCAGACCAACTACGCGGCGAGCAAGTTCGGCGTCATCGGGATGGTGAAGACCTGGGCGCGCGAACTGGGGAAGAAGGGCATCCGCGCCAATGCGGTGTGCCCCGGATTCGTCGAAACGCCGATCCTCGCGTCGATTCCAGAGAAGGTGCTCGACAGCATGCGTGAGCGCGTGCCCATGGGACGTCTCGGAAAGCCGGAAGACATCGCCAACACATATGCCTTCCTGGCTTCGGATGAAGCGAGCTACATCAACGGCGCGGTGATCGAGGTGAGCGGCGGGGCGACGATCTAGGGTTTCGTTGTCGCTGGCCCCCATCCCAACCTTCCCCCGGCATAGCCGGGGGAAGGGGTGTACGTCCCCTCCCCCAGCTTCGCTGGGGGAGGGCTAG
>JAIEQG010000078.1 GCA_019747905.1 Burkholderiales bacterium | reverse complement strand
TTGCGCACCCCCTTCGCGGCCGACAGCATGTCGAGGATGTGTTTGCGTTCCAGGCTGCGCATGTCCGCCGGCATCGCCGCGTCTTCCGCCGGTCCTGTTTGCTCCCGGTCCGGCGGCACGGCTGCTTCCTTAGGCAATGCGAGATGGCCCGCATCGATCACGTCACCCGGCGCCAGGATCATCGCGCGCTGCATGACGTTTTCCAGTTCGCGGATGTTACCGGGCCACCCATAGGCGGTCAACGCGGCCTCCGCCGCGGCGGACAGCGTATGGCGCGGGCGCGCCCCGCGCGAAACGCCTCGTGCCAGGATGCGGCGTGCCAGCGGCAGGATGTCCGCGCGCCGCTCGCGCAAGGGCGGGTTGTGCAGCGGAAACACGTTGAGCCGGTAGTAGAGGTCCTCGCGGAACCGCCCCGCCCGCACCTCGGCGAGCATGTCGCGGTTCGAGGTCGCGAGCACGCGGATATCGATGGCGATCGGCTTGCGCGCACCGACACGCTCCACTTCGCGCTCCTGCAGCACGCGCAGCAGTTTCGCCTGCAGCGTGAGCGGCATCTCGGAGATCTCGTCCAGCAGCAGCGTCCCGCCATCGGCCTGCTCGAACTTGCCCGGGGTCGCGTTGAGCGCCCCGGTGAAGGCGCCCTTCTCGTAGCCGAACAGCGTGGACTCGAGCAGGTTCTCCGGAATGGCGGCACAGTTGATCGCCACGAACGGTTTGTCGGCGCGCGGCGACAGCCGATGGATGGTACGCGCCAGCACTTCCTTGCCCGTGCCGCTTTCCCCGGTGATCAGCACGGTCGCGTCGGTGGCGGCGACGCGGCCCGCCAACTCGAGCGTGTCGCGGGTCGCGGCATCCTCGGCGACCACGGCATCCGATTCGCCCCAGGCTGCCGGCAGCATGTGACGCACCACCTGCGCGACCAGCGCCTCGGGCTCGAACGGTTTCGTGATGTAGTTGCACGCGCCGGCGCGCATCGCCTCGACCGCCTGATCGATCACCCCGTAGGCGGTCATCAGCAGCACCGGGATGTGCGGCTGGCGCACCTTCACGGCAGCGAGAAGGCCGTGACCGTCCATCGGCTTCATCTGCACGTCGCTCACGATCATCCCGACCCGCGCGCGCTCCAATGCGGCGAGCGCCGCTTCGCCGTCGGCGGTCGCGATCACTTCGTAGCCGGCGAGCTCCAGCGTGTCGGTCAGCGCCTCGCGCAAGGCGCGATCATCCTCGGCGATCAGGATCGGCAGCGGCTTGGCGGCGGCCATCACGCGGCCACCGATTCGGCGTGGGCCGGCAAGCGCACCGTGAACGTGGTGCCGGCGCCCGGCGTCGACTCGACTCGCACGTCGCCCCCGTGCGCCTCGATCACGCTGCGCACGATGGCGAGGCCGAGGCCCGTGCCTTCCTGACGCGTGGTGAAGAAGGGCTCGAACAGGCGCTCCTGCACTTCGGGCGCGATGCCGCAACCGTCGTCGCGCACGCGCAACGTGATCTGTCCGCCGCGCCTCTCCACTTCGAGCTGCACGGTGCCGCCGCGCTCGCATGCCTGCAAGGCGTTCTCGAGCAGGTTGAGCAGCGCACCGGCGAGCGCCTTGCGGCCACCGCGCACCCGCAGGCTGGGCGCAGCTCCCGAACTTGCGAAACTCACACCGCGGGCCGTCATCTGCGGTTCCATGATCTGTACCAGCTCCTGCAGCACCGTCTCGAGCGCGAACACCTCCTCGCCCACGACCTCACCGCGCACGAACATCAACATCTCCTGGATCATGCGCTCGAGGTAGTGCAGCCGTTCGCGGATGCGTTCGGAAAAGCGCTGGCGGTCCGCGTCCTTGAGACCGTCTTTCGCAAGATTGGCCGCGTACAGCAGCGCGGTCGCAAGCGGCGTGCGCAACTGATGCGCGAGCCCCGCGGCCATCTCGCCCATGGCCGACAGTTTCTTGTGCTGCTCGAGTTCGCGCTGCAGCCGCGCCGCTTCGGTGATGTCGTTCAGCAGCAGGATGCGCCCGCCGGCGGCGTCCAGCGGACTCTCCGACAGCGTCACTCGCCGCACGCCCTGCGGTGCGGCGATCTCCCATTCGCGCGGGCTGGCCGTGGGCACCAGGCGCCGCGCCGCCACATCCTGCCAGCGCGTGTCCGACAACTCGTCGCCCAGCCAGCCGCGCGCCGCCGGGTTGGCCTTGACCACCCGCCCCTGCGCGTCCAGCACCACCACGGCACCCGGCAGCGCGTCGAGCAGCAATTCGAGCCGCTGCGACAGCGCCTCTTTCTCGAGGTACTGACGCTTCAATTCGCCGTTTGCGACCGCGAGTTCGTTCGCGAGACCGGCCACGCGCCCCTGCAGATCCTGGTACGTTGACGCGAGCTGGGCGGACGCCTCGTTGAAGAGTGAGAAGGCCGCCTCGAGGGCCCGCGGATCGATGGGTGGGGCCGATTCGTTCACCATGGAGGACTCGAGCTCATGCACGCTCCATTATGCGCGCCGCCACCGCCGCGTGGCGAGCGATTTGACAGGGCCGAAGACGCGGTGCTACAACCCCCGCGATCGAATGCGTACGTGGGGAGAAGCGACATGAACCGGGTCTTCATGGTGGCCGCAGCGGCAGCGTTGGTGGCCACGGGCTGTGCCCGCATGCAGGACATGATGACCAAGACGCCGAGCGCGTCGGCAACGGTGCTGCCGACCAAGGACAGCACGGTGCGCGGCACGGTGAAGTTCTCGCAGAAGGGCGATCGCGTGCTGGTCGCGGGCCGCATCACCGGTCTCACGCCCGGCCCCCATGGTTTTCACATCCACGAGAAGGGCAATTGCACCGCCCCCGACGGCTCGAGCGCCGGCGGGCACTTCAATCCCGGGACGATGAAGCACGGCGGCCCCACGGGCGACGTGCGGCACGGCGGCGATCTCGGCAACATCAACGCCGATGCGAGCGGCGTTGCGGAGTTCACGGTCGAGGCCGCCGGCATCACGCTCGGGACCGACGCCGCGAGCATCGTCGGTCGCTCGGTGATCGTCCATGCCAAGGCCGACGATCTGAAGACCGATCCTTCCGGCGGCTCGGGCGCCCGGCTCGCCTGCGGCCTGATCGGCAAGAACGAATAGGGCCCGCGACGCTGCGCCGAGCGCGTTGATCCCCTGGCTCGAGGCGGCCGACCCGTTTCCGCCGGTCACCGAGGCGCTCAAGCGTCCGAACGGCCTGCTGGCTGCCGGCGGCGACCTCGGGCTCGAGCGCCTGCTCGACGCTTATCGCCACGGCATCTTCCCCTGGTACGGCGAGGGCGAGCCGATCCTCTGGTGGAGCCCGGACCCGCGCATGGTGCTGGTCCCCGCCGAGCTCAAGGTGTCGCGCTCGCTCGACAAGACACTGCGCAACCGGGACTACGAAGTGCGCTTCGATCGCGCCTTTCGCGCCGTGATGCAGGCGTGCGCCGAACCGCGCGAAGGCCAGGCCGGCACCTGGATCACCGCCGAGATGATCGAGGCGTATTGCCGCCTGCACGAAGCCGGCTGGGCCCACAGCGTGGAAACCTGGATCGACGGCGAACTGGCCGGCGGCCTCTACGGGGTGGGCATCGGCCGGATGTTCTACGGCGAATCCATGTTCACGCGCGTGCGCGACGGCTCGAAGATCGCGCTGGTACATCTCGTGCAGCACCTGGAACGCACCCACTATCGACTCATCGATTGCCAGATGGCCACCAGTCACCTCGCCTCGCTCGGCGCCCGGGAAATCCCGCGGGGTGAGTTCGTGCGGCGTGTAACGGAATTGGTACACTACGACGTGCCGCCGGGCCCCTGGCGCGAAGTCGAGCAATCCTCATGACCCAGCTGAACGATTTGCCGTTCTCGGTGCTGCAGTTCTACGCCACGGCTCCGTATCCGTGCAGCTACCTCGCCGATCGTCTCGCCCGCTCGCAAGTGGCCACGCCGAGCCACGCCATCGACACGCACGTCTACAGCGAACTGGTACGGGCCGGTTTTCGTCGCAGCGGCGCGTTCACCTACCGCCCCTACTGCGACAACTGCCGTGCCTGCGTGCCGGTGCGCATCCTGGTAGACCAGTTCCGACCGACGCGCGCGCAGCGCCGCGCGTGGCAGCGGCACCAGCACCTCGAGTCGCGCATGCTCGATCTCAAGTACAGCCCCGAGCATTACGCGCTGTACCTGCGCTACCAGTCGGCACGCCACTTCGGCGGCGGCATGGATCACGACTCGCGCGAGCAGTACCGCCACTTCCTGCTCCAGAGCAACGTACGCTCGAATCTGGTGGAGTTCCGTGACCACGGCCTGCTGCGCATGGTGAGCATCGTCGACCGGCTGGAAGACGGCGTGTCGTCGGTCTACACGTTCTTCGATCCCGACCAGTCGAGCGCCAGCTTCGGCACCTTCAACGTGCTCTGGCAGATCGAACTGTGCAAGCGCATCGGCGTACCCCACCTGTATCTTGGCTACTGGATCTCGGAAAGCCGCAAGATGGCCTACAAGGTCAACTTCCAGCCCATGGAAGGCCTGGTCGACAGCCGCTGGCAGCGCCTGCCCCGCGGCGACGCTGCACCCCCGACCTGACGCAGGTGGCAGGCGCACTCTCGCTCGAGCGGCACGGCGCGGTGCTGTGCATGGGCTTGGACCGCGTCGCCAAGCGCAATGCGTTCAATCTCGAACTGTACGGCGACCTGTCGAGTGCGCTCGGCACGCTCGAACGCGATCCCGATCTGCGCTGCGGCCTGCTGCACGCGCACGGCGATCACTTCACGGGCGGCATCGAACTGCCGCAGTGGCTGCCGCATTTTCGCGAAGGACGCATGCCGCCGCTGCCGGACGGCGGCCTCGATCCCATGGGCCTCGATCCGGCGCGCACGCGGTCCAAGCCGCTCGTCATGGCGATCCAGGGCTACTGCTACACCATCGGCATCGAGCTGCTCCTCGCCGCCGATATCCGCGTGGCGGCGGATTCGACGCGCTTCGCGCAGATCGAAGTGAAACGCGGCATCTATCCGATCGGCGGCGCGACGGTACGTTTCGCGCAGGAGGT
Organism: Burkholderiales bacterium; assembly: GCA_019747905.1. Classification (GTDB taxonomy): domain Bacteria; phylum Pseudomonadota; class Gammaproteobacteria; order Burkholderiales. The sequence continues at coordinate 5,416 of JAIEQG010000078.1, read as the reverse complement.
CGGCTGGGGCAACGCGATGCGCTGGCTGCTGACGGGCGACACCTTCGACGCGGCCGAGGCCTTGCGCATCGGTTTGGTCCAGCACGTCACGCCGACCGGTGCCCAGTTCGATGCGGCACTCGCCATCGCGCAGACCATCGCGGCCCAGGCGCCGCTGGGGGTGAAGGCCACCCTGGATGCCGTGCGCCTCACGCGCAAGAGCGCCGAGACCGAGGCGATCTCCCGCCTCTTGCCGGACATGCTGCCGCTGCTCGACACCGACGATGCGCGTGAAGGTCTGGCCGCGTTCCTCGAACGCCGGCCGGGACGCTTCACCGGTCACTGATAGCACCCGAGGTGCTGTACGAGGCGCTCCAGCCGCTGCTCTTCCGCCTCGACGGCGAGACATCCCACGATGCGGCGCTGCGTGCGCTCGATCTCGCCCATGCGCTGCGTCTCACGCGCCCGGCCACCCCGTTGCCCGGGCGAGCGGCGCGTGTCATGGGCATCGATTTTCCCAATCCGGTCGGCCTCGCCGCCGGTCTCGACAAGAACGGCGCGCACATCGACGCGCTCGCGAGCTTCGGCTTCGGCTTCCTCGAGGTGGGCACCGTGACACCGCGTCCGCAGCCGGGCAATCCGCGCCCAAGGATGTTCCGGTTGCCCGCCGCCCGGGCCGTCATCAATCGCATGGGCTTCAACAATCTCGGCGTCGATGCGCTGGTGACCAACGTCGGCCGCGCGCGCTATCGGGGCGTGCTCGGCATCAATGTCGGCAAGAACTTCGATACGCCGAACGAGCGGGCGGCCGACGACTACGTCGCGAGCCTGCGCAAGGTCTATCCGTTCGCGAGCTACGTCGCGGCGAACGTATCGTCGCCCAACACGAAGAACCTGCGTGAACTGCAGCAGGGCGATGCGCTCGACCGGCTGCTGGGTGCGCTCATGGACGAGCGCGAGTCCCTGGCCGCCGTGCACGGCCGGCGCGTCCCGATCGCGGTCAAGCTCGCGCCCGATCTGGACGAGCCGGCGATCGCTGCGGCGGCCGAGGCCTTCCTGCGCCATCGGGTCGACGGCGTCATCGCCACGAACACCACGATCAACCGCGAGGGTGTCGCCGGCATGCGGCACGCCGACGAAACGGGAGGTCTGTCGGGTGCGCCGGTGAAAGCCAGGGCTACCATGGTGCTGGCACGCCTCCATGAGCACCTGGGGGACCGTATTCCCTTGATCGGCGTCGGCGGCATCCTCGGGACTGCAGACGCCCGCGAGAAGCTCGCCGCCGGGGCCCGGCTGGTGCAGGTCTACACCGGCCTCGTCTATCGCGGCCCGGCACTGGTGAAGGAACTCGTCGAAGCGCTCCGATGAGATGAAATCTCCCCCACGCTCCCTGCGGTCGCTGCCGCCGGTGGGGGCGCCTCAGTGGCTTGGGGCGGCCCGGCGCCACTGAGATGAACGCTCCCCCACGCTCCCGGTGGTCGCTGCCCCCGGAGGGGGCGCCTCAGTGGCTTGGGGCGGCCCGGCGCCACTGAGATGAACGCTCCCCCACGCTCCCTGCGGTCGCTGCCCCCGGAGGGGGCGCCTCAGTGGCTTGGGGCGGCCCGGCGCCACTGAGTCCGCCGAGGCGGACCCGGCGGTTATAATTGTGGGTTCTCAAGCCCTTATGCCTTGAGGGTTGAACCTTATTCCATCGCCCACCGCCTGACCGCATGACCATCCCGGACACCCTGCAGCTCGCTTTCGGCTTTCGCTTCCCCGACCTCTACGACCCTCAGGCGCTCGAGCGCCTCGACCGGACGTTCATCGAATCGCTGGCCCGGTTCGACCCGGCGCTGGCGTTCCGAGTGGCAGAAGCGCGGCTCGACCCGGCGGCCCTGGACGCGAAGCAGGAAGCCGCCTTGCTGCTCGAACTCGCTCCCCACGTGGAGGACTTCCTGGGCGAACTGTTCGGGATCGGTGGCGAAATCCGCGCGCTGGCGGAGCGCCATCACGCTCTCGCCCCGCTCTACGCGGTGAAGCGCCTGTTCGTGCAGCGCAAGGCGATGAACAAGATCAAGGCCGACGCGGCGGCAGGCCTGGACGGGCCCGCTCTCGAGCGCGAGCTGGCCGACACCATCGGCGAACCGTTCACCGAACTCGCGTTCGCTCGCCGCGTGCTCGCCTGGCAGGAGGACGAAGCCGCCAACGCGGCGCCGCTGGACCTCGCCCTGCGCTATGCCGCCTGGTCGGCGCACACGCCGGCCGGCCAGCAGCGCCACGCCGCCGGCGTGCTGTTCAAGGCACCGAAGAAGCTCGATTTCCAGCGCCTCGTGCCGCTCGCAACCACGACGCGCGACGGCGTCACGCTGCATCGCCTGCACCACTTGCGCCGCCGCGAAGGTTTCGCGCTGACCGACGCCGGTACCGATCTCACCGGCGCGCTCGGTGAGACCAACTACTGCATCTGGTGTCACGAGCAGGGCAAGGATTCGTGCTCGCACGGCCTGCCCGAGAAGGATCCCGCGCTCGGCTTCAAGAAGACCGTGTTCGGCGTGCCGCTGGCCGGCTGTCCGCTCGAGGAGCGCATCTCCGAGTTCCAGAAGCTGAAGAGCGAAGGCGTGCCGATCGGCGCGCTCGCCACCATCGTCGTCGACAACCCGATGGTGGCAGCCACCGGCCACCGCATCTGCAACGACTGCATGAAGTCCTGCATCTATCAGAAGCAGGAGCCGGTCAACATCCCGCAGGCGGAGACGCGCACGTTGAAGGACGTCCTCGACCTGCCGTGGGGATTCGAGATCTACTCGCTGCTCACGCGCTGGAATCCGCTGGATTTCCGCCGCCCGCTCGCGCGCGCCGCCACCGGCCGCAAGGTCCTGGTGGTGGGCATGGGGCCGGCCGGCTTCACGCTCGCGCACCACCTGATGAACGACGGCCACACCGTCGCCGCCATCGACGGCCTCAAGATCGAGCCGTTGCCCGAGAAGCTTTCGGGGGTGACGCCAACGGGCCGGCGCGTGGCGTTCGAGCCGGTACGCGATGTCACGGCGTTGTACGAAGCGCTGGACGACCGGGTGATGGCGGGCTTCGGCGGCGTGGCCGAATACGGCATCACGGTGCGCTGGGACAAGAACTTCCTCAAGGTGATCCGGCTGCTGCTCGAGCGGCGGGCCGAGTTCGCGCTGTTCGGCGGCGTGCGCTTCGGCGGCACACTGACTCTCGACGATGCGTTCGAGCACGGTTTCGATCACGTCGCACTCTGTGCCGGTGCCGGGCGCCCTACCGTGCTGGATCTGCCCAACGGCCTGGCACGCGGGGTTCGCACGGCGTCGGACTTCCTGATGGCACTGCAGTTGACCGGTGCCGCCAAGACCGATTCGATCGCGAACATGCAGTTGCGGCTGCCGGTGGTCGTCATCGGCGGCGGCCTGACCGCCATCGACACCGCGACCGAATCCGCCGCCTACTACCCGCTCCAGGTGGAGAAGTTTCTCACGCGCTACGAAACACTGGTGGCGGAGCGCGGTGTCGGCGCCGTACGCAAGGCATGGAACGAGGAAGAAACCGTCATCGCCGATGAGTTCATCGCGCACGCCAAGGCGATTCGCGCGGAACGGGCAGCGGCAGCACGCGACCAACGCGACCCTCGCATTGCCGAACTGCTGCAATCCTGGGGTGGGGTGACCATCGCCTATCGCAAGCGCCTGATCGACAGCCCGTCGTACACGCTCAACCACGAGGAAGTGGAAAAGGCGCTCGAGGAAGGCATCACCTTCGCGGAGAACCTCACGCCGCTCGCAGTCAGCGTGGATCGCTACGGTCACGCGAGCGGCCTCCGGGTCGCATCGAAGCACGTCCTCGCCGACGCCACCGAGACCACGACCGAGGTGGAACTGCCGGCCCGCAGCATCCTGGTGGCGGCGGGCACGCAGCCCAACACCATCGCCGCGCGCGAGGACCCCGAACATTTCGTGCTGGACGGCAAGTACTTCCGCGCGGTCGACGAAGACGGTGCCGCGGTCAAGCCGGAACGCAGCGCGAAGCCCGGCAAGGCCCACGTGCTGCTGTCCGTGCGTGACGACGGCCGCGCCGTCAGCTTCTTCGGCGACTTGCACCCCTCCTTCGCGGGCAACGTGGTCAAGGCCATGGGCGGGGCCAAGCAGGGCTATCCCGTGGTCAGCCGGGCACTGGGCCGTGTCGCGCCGGCGTCGTCGCTCGCCACCGGCGCATTCTTCGATCGCCTGAACGGCGCACTGCGCGCGACCGTGCACGAAGTGATCCGATTGACGCCCACGATCATCGAAGTAGTCATCAAGGCGCCCCAGGCGGCCCGCCGGTTCCACCCCGGACAGTTCTACCGTCTGCAGAATTTCGAGACACTGGCGCCGCAAGTCGAGGGCACGCGCCTCGCGATGGAAGGCCTGGCGCTCACCGGCGCGTGGGTCGATCCGCAGCGCGGGCTCGTGTCCACCATCGTGCTCGAAATGGGCGGCTCGTCCGACCTGTGCGCCCAGCTCGAACCGGGCGAACCGGTGATCCTGATGGGTCCGACCGGCGCACCCACCGAAACCCCGGGCGGCGAAACCGTGGTACTGGTGGGCGGCGGACTCGGCAATGCGGTGCTGTTCTCCATCGGCCAGGCGTTCAAGCGCGCCGGCTCGCGCGTGCTCTACTTTGCCGGCTACAAGAAGGTCATCGACCGCTACAAGGTGGCAGACATCGAGGCCGCGTCCGACGTGGTCATCTGGTGCTGCGACGAGGCTCCGGGCTTTGCACCGGGCCGCGCGCAGGACAAGACCTTCGTCGGCAACATCGTGCAGGCGATGCGGGCCTACGCGGCGGGTGAACTGGGGCCGCAACCGATCGCATTCAGCGACGCCGACCGGATCGTCGCGATCGGGTCCGACCGCATGATGGCCGCGGTCGGGGCAGCGCGCCACGGAGTGCTCGAAGCGCACCTGAAGCCGCACCACTTCGCCATCGGGTCCATCAACTCGCCGATGCAGTGCATGATGAAGGAGATCTGCGCGCAATGCCTGCAGCCGCAGATCGATCCGGCGACGGGCGAGCGCAGCGTGGTGTTTTCGTGCTTCAACCAGGACCAGCCGCTCGACCGCGTGGACTTCCCCGCACTGGCGCAGCGCCTCGGCCAGAATTCGCTCCAGGAAAAGCTCACGGCACAGTGGATCGATCGCTGCCTGGTGTTGTCGCAGAAACGCAAGGCGGTCGCCTGAAGTGAGGCCCCCCTCGCTAGGCCTGCGGCCTCTCCCCCCGAGGGGGCCAGCCCTCTTGTGGGCTGAGGCCGGACACAGACAGTCCCTGCGGACTGTCTGTGCCTGCCGAAGGCCATCGACCTCCGGTCGATGGCAGGCCGGCGAGGGCTGAGATGACGGCCGCGCTCGTTGCAGCGATCGACGCGCTGCTGCCGCAGACGCAATGCACGCGCTGCGGTTTCGAC
>JAIEQG010000091.1 GCA_019747905.1 Burkholderiales bacterium | reverse complement strand
CGCGAACGCGAGTTGCTGCGCCGCGCCCAGGCAGCACAGAAACAGGCCGAAGAGGCCAAGGCCGCGATCGAACAGGAGAAGGCGAAGGTCGAGGCCGAGGCGAAGGCCGCCAAGGCCCAGGTTGCGAAGACCGCTGGAGCGGTGGCGCGCGAACGCAAGCGTGGCGACGAATTGCAGGCGAGCCTCGATGCGGTCACCCGCGAGCGTGCGGTCCTCGCGAGTGACAAGGAGTTGCTCGCAGGCAAGCTCGCGCAGACCGAGGCGCGGCTGAAGGACACCTTGCGCGATCTCGCAGGCGTGCGCGACGCCCTGGCCGCCAGCGAGAAGGAACTCGCCCAGGTCCGTCAGGTGGCGGCGCTGCAGGCGAAGTCCGTCCGCATCTGCGAGGACAAGAACCTCAAGCTCTATGGGGTGACCACCGAAGTGATGGCCAAATACCGGGACCAGGGCTTCTGGGATGCCGTGAAGCGCAAGGAGCCCTTCACCGGATTGCGCCAGGTCGAAGTGGAGAACCTGCTCGAGGAGTATCGCGACCGGGCCGCCGAGGCGCGGGTCGAGGTGCCCTGCCGGCAATGACGGGGCGCCGGCGGGCTCTGCCATAATCCGGCGGTTCGCGCGCCCTCGAGCGCGTATCCGGCAAACGAGATCCGACCCGTCATGGCCACATCCTGGCTCGAACACCCTGCATTGCCGCGCGTGCTGCCCTTCGCGCTCTACATCGTCTTCCTGGCGGTGGGCTCGCTCGAATGGACCTTCGACACGCGCTGGCTCTATCCGGTCCAGGTCGGGCTGGTGGCGCTGGCGCTCATCTGGTTCTGGCGGCGCTACGAGGAACTGCCGCGCTTTTCCACGCTGAGCGGCGGGCACTGGTCGCTGGCGTTCATCGTCGGCCTGATCGTGTTCGTGCTGTGGATCCACCTCGACGCCTCTTGGATGACCATCGGCGAAGGCGGCAAGGGTTTCGATCCGCGGGACGACGGGCGCGTCAACGTCGCGCTCGCGTTGTTTCGCATCGCCGGTGCAGCGCTGGTGGTGCCGGTCATGGAGGAGCTCTTCTGGCGCTCGTTCGTGATGCGCTGGATCGACAAGCCCACCTTCCTCACGGTGTCGCCGACCGCAGTCAGTGTGAAGGCGCTGATGCTGTCTTCGGCGGTGTTCGCGGTCGAGCATCACCTCTGGTTTGCAGGGCTTGTCGCCGGTCTCGCCTACGGCGGCCTGTACCGCCTCACCGGCAACCTGTGGGTGCCGGTCATCGCTCACGCCGTCACCAACGGCCTGCTCGGGGCATGGGTCCTCTATACTGGCAGCTGGCAGTTCTGGTAGACCGAGCGAGCAAGACGATGATCCGTGCAATGGCCGTGCGCCGCCCGGCGGTGTTGGTTTGCGTGGTGTTGGCGGTGACGGCGGGAAGGGTCCAGGCCCTCGATGGCGACCGCATCCGACCCAGCGTGGGGTTGAACTACACGTACTCGTCGAACCTCTTCTATCTCGACGACCGCATCCCCGATTCGCAGTTGCCGTTCATCAAGAACGGGCAGAGGAGCGACAGCATTCTCGGTTTGCGCGCAGGCCTGGATGCCGACATCCCGGTGAGCCGGCAGATCTTCACGCTGCGTTCGAACATCACCGACAACCGCTACGCCACCTACGACAACCTCGACTACGTCTCGTACAACGTGCGCGGCGTCTGGAACTGGGTGGTCGGGTCGGACTGGGACGGCGACGTCGGCCTTGCGCACACTCAGTCGCTGGGCAGTTTCGCGGACTTGAACAACCTCCAGCGCGATACCCGCAACATCCGCAACACCGACGACTACTTCGCGAGCGGCATGTATCGCATGGGGTACGACTGGAAACTGCGCGCGGCCGTGCGCAACACGCAGTTAAGGAACAGCGCCACCAGCTTCGCCACGACCGACCGCAACGACGTCGTCTACGAGATCGGCTCGCGCCGGTACAGCAAAGGTGGCGACAATTTCCTCGGCCTCAACTTTCGCATCATCGACGGCCGCTTTCCGAACCGCGAGGTGGTGGCCGGCTCGACCATCGACAACAGCTACCGCGAGTACACGCTCGAAGGCACGGTCGACTGGCGCTACAGCGGGCAATCCAAACTCTCCGGCGCACTCGGGTGGACCAACCGCCTGCACGACCAGATCTCGGAGCGGAATTTTTCCGGCATCACCGGGCGGTTGACCGCGGTCTACAGTCCGTCCGGGGTCATCGGGCTCAACGCGGCGATCTTTCGCGAGATCGGCAACTATCAGGACATCACCACGAGCTACATCCTGACCGAGGGCATCCGCGTCGGGCCGAGCTATGCGGTGAGCGAGAAGCTGTCGCTGCAGGCCAACTACCAGTACAGCATCCGCGAGTTTCTCGGCGACCCCGGTTTCGTCGTGACCGGCCTGCCGACGCGCAAGGACCATATCAACTCGCTGTTGGGCACGGTCACGTGGTTGCCGCTGCGCAACGCCCAGATCAGTGCGACCCTGTCGTACGACACGCGCTCGACCAATCGTCCATTGTTCGACTACGACGTGACGACGTTCTTCGTCTCGGCCCAGCTGACCTTCTGATCGCTCGGGCCGCCCCGCGGATGGCGCGCGGCCGCGAAACTCTAGGTCCTACTGCTCGGTGCCGGGGCGCGGTTCGGTGTGCTCGTCGATCGCACGTGTGGCCTGGTCATCGAGTCCTTCGCCCAACGTGCGCTTGGCCTGCGATGCACGGCGCGCGCGCACCAGCCAGTACGGATTGAAGACGTGGAGCGAGTCGATGTAGTCGGCCCAATTCGGGGTGCGGGGCAGTTCGGAATCGGGCATGGGACAAGCTCCTTCGAGAAAGCAGTTCGGGTGTGTCTAACGGGGTGAGCCATCGGGCTCTTCGATGAGGCGCAGCGGCCTGCCGTGCCGCGAGGTCGTGCTCCGTCCGGCGCTGCGGGTCGCCATCAGGCGCAGCGCCCGATCGATGCGATCCCGCCAGGCGCCGTCCGCGAGGGGCGCGATCTGCTCGAGTACCCGCTGGATCTTGCGCAGGTTGCTCTTGCCCAGCCGATAGAGCAGCAGCAGCTCATCCTCGTCACGCGGTGCGAGATCGGCCACGCGAAACCGCCCGCGCTTTTGCAGGAGATCGGCAAGTGCCAGCCCCAGGTGGGGCCAGAGGTCGGTCACCGGGCGGTCGGGTGACACGGGCAGGGCGATCTGCTGCGGCTCGACCAGCCCGAGCCGCCAGCGCTCGTAGTCGTTGTGCGGCCGCAGGGTGAGGCCCTGCGCCGCGAGGCGGTCCATGATGTCATTGATGCCATGGCGGCCGATGCTGCGCCACAGCTCCTCCACCGGGGTCTCGAGGAGCTGGGCGAGCCGCACGATGCCGGCGCGGAACAGGCGGCTGATGGTCATCTGCTCGAGCCCCAGCACCGACACGGGCGTGGTGGCGTCCCAATCGCCCGGGTCGAGCCGTACCGGCCGTTCCCGGTGCAACTGATTGTCGCGATATAGTGCGTCGCGCTCGGCCACCAGCGAGGTCTCGCCGACCGACGCGAACGAATCGCCGCCGCGCGGGCGGGCCGTCATCGGGATCGTATCGGGGAGAGGATTTCTGTCGCTGGCCATGGATGCTGGGAACAAGCTTGCCGGAGGCTCCTGTGCCTCTCTGCCGATCGATTGTGGCAACCGTTTGTTGCTGATCTGTTTCACCGGAAGCCGGCGAAAGGTGATCTGTTCGGCTCATGTGGTCGCCTGGATGACTGCGGGTAGACGACGTGGGTGACGCAATGAGGATCGGGGTCGATCTGGGGGGGGCACGAAGATCGAGGTCATCGCCCTCGACCCTGCGGCCCATAGGCACGCCGGCTGGGGTTGCGACGCGCAGATCGGCGATCAAAACGCAAGCGATGGCGGCATGACCTGCAATACGGGGCCAATGGGAATCAGTCCTCCAGCGCTGGGAGCGTTGCCGCGACGAGTCGAAGGTTCGAGGCTCAGTTTTCGCTGATTCACGGGCGTGCTGGCCTGGCTCGCTTACCCCTGCGGCCCGCGTGCCCCCGCTTGCTCACGAGCAGCGTCCGCGCCTTGCCCCGTAGAATCGAGATTGGGTAGCCATGCTTCCGGGTCTCTGCCGATGCCAAAGCGCGTTTTGCCTCCTGCCAAGACCGCCCGACCACGCTTGCACGATGCCGTTCCGCGGAAACGGTTGTTTGGACTGCTCGACGGGCATTCCGGACGGAAAGGCTTCTGGGTTTGCGGACCCCCAGGGGCCGGCAAGAGCACTCTGGTCGCAAGCTGGCTCGACGCCAGATCGGGACCGGTTGCCTGGTATCGGATGGATGCAGCCGATCGGGACCTGGCAACGCTCTTTGATCACCTAGGCCGACTGGTCGGATCCGCGGACGGGGGCCGACCAGAAGCCCTACCCTACCTTGCGACAGAGTACCTTGCTGACTTGCGAGGATTCGCCAGCCGGTTCTTCCAGCGCTGGTTCGATCACGCGCCTGAGGGTTGCACACTCGTCTTCGACGATCACCACGAGGTCACCGGGGGGCCGATAGACGCGTTGCTGGAGGGAGCTTTGGCGGCGATTCCTCCAGGCATGCGCCTCGTGGTTGTCAGCCGGACTGAGGTGCCGCTGCAGCTGATGCGTTCGCTTGCGTCAGGCGATCTGGTGAGGTTGGGATGGGACGCTCTGCGACTGGACGCTGATGAGACGGTGGCCGTCCTGGAGCGGCTTGCGCCGCACCTTGCCGAACGAAGTGGGGAGATTCACAAACGCAGCGGCGGCTGGGCTGCCGGTGTCGTGCTCATGAGCACTTGTGCAGATCTCCGCACGACGGATCCGGGAGCAAGTCCAGACGCGAGCCGCGCAGCATTTGCCTATTTTGCTGCAGAAGTTCTGATGCGCATGCCCGAGTCGGATCGTGAATTACTACTGCGAACCAGCGTCTTCTCGCAGTTCACGGCCACCATGGCTGAGCGCATCAGTGATCACGCCTGTCCCGCAAAGGTGCTGGACGCACTGTATCGCGAGCACTACTTCACCGAACGCCAAGCCGGTTCGTGCCCGCAGTACCGATATCACGATCTCTTCAGGGAGTTTCTGCGAAGCCGATTGCGAGAGTGTCTGAGCGAGGACGAGTGGAACCTGTTGTTGATCCAAGCCGGAGGCCTTCTCAGAGAGTGCGGCGATGTCGAGGGTGCGGCTGCAGCTTGGCTGGAAGCACAAGATTGGAAAGCACTGGCGGATCTGGCAACGAACGAGGCCAGGGCGATGCTCGCCAAGGGGCGTTGGCAGACACTGCTCGGGTGGCTCGCCGCGATACCCGGGGAACATGTGGACGGAAATCCGTGGCTTCTTTACTGGCGGGGCGCTGCTCTGACGAGTACCGATCCACAGTCTGGGCGCCAGCAGTTGGAACAGGCGTTTCGCACGTTTCATCTGCGCAACGAGCAGGCAGCAGAGCTACTGTGCTGCGGCGCCATCATGGAGACATACTTTCAGCAATGGAACACCATTGCGCCATTGGATGAATGGATTCACGAGGCGGAGCGACTGCTCGATTCGGGTGACACGCTCGACGACGCGATCCGAACGGATGTCGTCGTAACGCTTGCGCGGGCTGTGCTGTTTCGCTGCCCGTCACATCCGCGCTTGCGCGGTTGGATCGAGGACGTCGCGGCTGCTCTCTCGAAGGAGCGTGATCCCAACAGGCAACTCGTCGCGGCGACACTGCTGTTCGATTACGACAGCAATTACGACAATGTGAAGCGCTTCCGGTCTACTGTCGAACGAACTGAACAGTTGGCAAGATCGGAAATGTGCATGCCGATTCAGTGCGCGATATGGTGGGAGCGCGCCGCGAGCTTCTTGTATCGCCGCGGTGACTACCAGGAGGCAACACGCGCGTACAACGAGGCCCTGCGCGTGGCTCGAACACACGGTCTGGCAGATCAGGAGCACCTCGTTCTGCTCGGCTTGGCGATGACGGCGCTCAGCAAGGAAAACATCTCGGAAGGATCCGAACTCGTCGAGGAACTGCGCACCGTGCTCAATTCGGAGCGCCGCATGCATCTGGCGAGCTTCTACTACGCGGACCTCTGGCTTGCAATCGTCAAAGAAGATCGCCAACGCGCCGACGACGTTTTAAAGGCTTTCGCCGCCTTGCCTCTGGTCGGGGCGCCCATCCTTGCCATCTTCAATCACCCGCTGGTTTGGGTTCTTGTCGCGAAGGGTGCCCATGCAGCTGCACTGGAGCGCATCGGACGATGGAGGGAAGGGCTTGCAGGCATGCACAGTCCGGTCGTGAATTTCAACCTGGACTGCATGGAGGCCTACGTCCGCCTGAGCAGCGAGGACCGAGAATCCGCCCGAGAACCCCTGTCGCGAGCCTTTGCAGCGGGCGCTCGTTGTCGATACCGGACCATGTATACATGGCTGCCAGCGATGATGGCGACGTTGTGTCAGGCTGCGTGTGAATGGCGCATCGAACCGGCGTACACCCGATGGCTGGTCGAGGAGCGTGCACTCCGTCCACCGCGTCCGGAGACACAGCATTGGCCGCGTCGAGTGGAGATTCGGGTATTGGGCCCACTGGCGCTGAGCTTGAGGGGTGAACCAATACGTTTTGGCCGCAAGGCCCCGCGCAGAGTACTCGCGGTCCTCAAGACCATCATCGCGCATGGCACGGCCGGCGCGACGACCGAGGCCGTCTGCGAGGAGGTCTGGCCGGACCTCGAGGGTGACGCTGCCGACGATGCACTTGCAACTTCGCTCGTTCGCCTAAGACGCCTACTCGGCGGCCATACCGCCGTCGTTCTGAAGAACGGACGTATCAATCTGGATTCCGAGACGGTGTGGGTAGACGCCTATGCGCTCGAAGCACTACAGCCGTCGGTGCCGGCGGACATAGTCTTGGACTTGTACCGAGGGCCATTCCTGCCCGGCGAGGATGGTGGAAGCACTGTCCTTGCTGCCAGAGACCGGCTGCGCCAGCACTTTACGCGTCTGGTGGAAGCGGGCGGCCGGACTCTGGAATCGAGCGGGAGCTGGGACGAGGCCGCGGCGCTGTACCAACAAGGGGTTTCGGCAGATCCGCTTCTGGAAAGCCTCTACCAGGGCGCCATGAGGTGTCACTCAGCCGCTGGCAGACCTGCCGAAGCAGCTGCAGTATTCAGGCGGTTGAGACAGACGCTGTCGATAACGCTTGGCACACGACCTTCCAAGGCATCTCTGGAGCTCGCCCAATCGCTGGGCGATCCGATCTGACCTGTGCACGGGTTGCGAAGCCGTCCCATGCCGAATGCGTCACCTATGTGTCAGCTTCGGGACCTCAGACTGCCGTTGCACCGACGTCACCGGATGGCTTTCTGAGACTGGTGTTGCCGTTGCGCCCACAGGTCATGAATTCGGAGGAACTATGTGCCGCAAGTCTTTTCAGTCTTTGTTCGTCTTGCCATTGCTGTCTGTTGGACTTGCCCTGCCGGCATCGGCGGGAGAACGCATCCAGATTGCCGGCCACTACGGTGGATTCGACAAGAGCCAAGTGCTCGAGATTGGCAAGAACCATGTTCTGGTCAGCGTCGTAAACGAAGGGACCGGGTACGTTCTCGACGCTCCCCACACCGGTACGCCTATGCAGCACGCAGCGGGCCCTTGTGGTGGCTCGGTCGAGATCCGCGACGGCAAGGCTTCAGGTACCGGGTACTGCATACGCACGAATCCCCAGGGTGGAAAGTTCGTCCTCGATTGGGAAGTCAACCCGGATGCATCTCAGGGTGTGACGGGAAAGTGGCGCATCCGTGGGATCGAGGGAAACGCCGCGGGGTGGACGGGCGGCGGCACCTGGGGGCCCACCACGCAGACGGGAGGGGGGCGATTCGTCAATCGCTTCGTGGGGTGGCTCGAGAAGCCTTGAGGCGAGGGTGTCATGGTAGTTGCAGTAGGCTATACGGGTGCGGCTGTGCTCCTGGAGGGTATCCGGTAGCGGGTGGTTGCATCCGGGCCGCGGCCACGGCATCTCCTGATCCGTTTTGGTACATGCCGGATCGGACCTTGCGGTTCGGAACGCACGCTCCATGGAAAGAAGCATCAGGGTAGGGGTTGACTTAGGCGGCACGAAGATCGAAGTCATCGCCCTCGACCCGGCCGGTCAAACCCTCGCCCGCTGGCGCTGCGACGCACCGCGCGACGACTACCGAGCGACGCTGCGCACTGTTCGCCAGTGCGTGACGCGGGTCGAGACCGAAGTGGGGGCTCGCGGCAGCGTGGGCATCGGCACCCCTGGTGCGCTGTCGCGGGTAACCGGGTGTCTCAAGAACTCGAACTCCACCTGGCTCAACGGCAAGCCCATCGTCGGCGATCTCGAACGCGAGCTGGGCCGCCCGGTGCGCATCGCGAACGACGCTGACTGCTTCGCCCTGTCGGAAGCGATCGACGGTGCGGCGGCCGGGGCTGGCGTCGTGTTTGGCGTGATCGTGGGTACCGGGACCGGTGCCGGTGTGGTGGTGCACGGCCGACTGCTGCATGGTCCCAACGGCATCGCGGGCGAGTGGGGCCACAACCCGCTGCCGTGGCCGGAAGAATTCGAAATGCCGGGTCCGTCCTGCTGGTGCGGCAAGCGCGGCTGCATCGAGACTTACCTGTCGGGGCCCGGCATGGCTAACGACCACGAACGAGCAACCGGCAGTCGCATGTCGGCGCCGGACATCGTGGCACGCGCCGCAGTGGGCGACGACGTCTGCCGCGAGACGCTCGACCGCTACGTCGATCGGATGGCGCGCTCGCTCGCGCACGTGATCAACATCCTCGATCCGGACGTGATCGTGCTGGGCGGCGGCATGTCGAACATCGACGTGCTGTACGAAGCCGTGCCGAAGCGGTGGGGGCGTTTCGTCTTCTCCGATGCAGTGGCGACGCGGCTCGTGCGCAACGTGCACGGTGATTCGAGCGGGGTGCGCGGTGCAGCGTGGCTGTGGAATCGCGACGCTTGAACGGTACGTCGTAGAATCCTCGGCTTTCCGACGCACCTGGACTTTTCGAAATGCCGAAGTTCGCCGCCAACCTCCACTACCTCTTCGCCGAAGTTCCTTTTCTCGACCGCTTCGAAGCCGCCGCCCGCGCAGGCTTCAAGGGCGTCGAGTTCCAGGTGCCCTACGATTTTCCGAAGGAGGAGTTGCGCAAGCGGCTCGACACCTATGGGCTCGAGATGGTGTTGTTCGACGCGCCCATGGGTGACTGGAACAAGGGCGATCGCGGCATGACCTGCGTGCCGGGGCGCGAGGCGGAGTTCCGCGCGAGCCTGGAGAGGGTCGTGGAGTACGGCACCGCGCTCGGCTGCGAAACGGTGCACGTGATGGCCGGCGTCGTCGGGCCGGGCATGGACTACGAGACGTGCAAGCGCACCTACATCGCGAACCTGCGCCACGCCGCTGCGTTTCTCGAACCGCACGGCATCCACGTGGTGATCGAGCCCATCAACAAGCGGCTCGGCATCGTCACGAACGGTCCGTCGTACACGACCCAGGGCATGCACGGGTACTTCCTGAATCACACGGCCGATGCGCGCGCTGCCATCGATGCGGTGAACCATCCGAACCTGTCGCTGCACCTCGACTGCTATCACATGCAGATGCTCGAGGGGAATCTCGCCGACACGTTGCGCGAGAACGTCGGGCGCGTGCGGCACATCCAGATCGCCGGCGTGCCAGGGCGGCACGAGCCGGATGTCGGCGAGATCAATTACCCGTTCCTGTTCGACCTGCTGGATGAACTGGGCTATGAGGGGTGGGTCGGGTGCGAGTATCGGCCCAAGGGGAAGACGCTCGAGGGATTGGGGTGGGCGGGGCGGTACGGTATTCGCGCTTCGTAGGAGAGAGTTGCGTTGTACAACGCGTGCCCCCATCCCAACCTTCCCCCACCGGAGGTGGGGGAAGGAGTGCAACTACGTAGCGGTGGCGCGATGATGGGCGCGGAGTACGTTCCCTCCCCCGGCTATGCCGGGGGAGGGTTAGGGTGGGGGCAAGCGGTGGTTGCGCGAACGACTGCCCCCATCCCGGCCTTCCCCCACCGGAGGTGGGGGAAGGAGTGCAACTACGTAGCTGTGGCGCGATGATGGGCGCGGAGTACGTTCCCTCCCCCGGCTGAGCCGGGGGAGGGTCAGGGTGGGGGCAAGCGGCGGTTGCGCGTGCGACTGCCCCCATCCCAGCCTTCCCCCACCGGAGGTGGGGGAAGGAGTGCAACTACGTAGCGGTGGCGCGACGATGGGCGCGGAGCACGTTCCCTCCCCCGGCTCAGCCGGGGGAGGGTCAGGGTGGGGGCAAGCGGTGGTTGCGCGAACGACTGCCCCCATCCCAACCTTCCCCCACCGGAGGTGGGGGAAGGAGTGCAACTACGTAGCTGTGGCGCGATGATGGGCGCGGAGTACGTTCCCT
>JAIEQG010000106.1 GCA_019747905.1 Burkholderiales bacterium | reverse complement strand
CCTAGCGCAGTAGCAAGAGCGATCTCCCGTCGAACCCACTGTGATTCGGAGGTCCCTGGGCCGATCAGTACCAGCAGCACATCACTTACTAAAAGCCGGCGGTATATCTCGGTTTCCCAGACGATTCCAGCAGGTAGCCCGGCGTCATCGATCCAAGGCTCAAATGCAGCGCGATCTTCGCTGAGGATGAAGTGCAAGATGCCCGCTTTCTCGTTCGGGCGATCGCCTGCAAGGAGCTTCTTGTAGCAGATGAAGACGCGAACGGGTGTCATCGTGACCCTCCGACGGAGCGAAGAAGTATGCAGTGGTGGCGCGTAGTCGAGATGCCTAACGTGTTGTTAGGCGGAAGAGGTGCACGGCATCCGGCAGGAAGGTGATGGCCATACGTCATTCCGCTTAAACGGCAGGTTGGACGGGCACCGCTTGAGACTCGACGCAATCGTAGGGAAATTCTATTCCTGGGCGAGGCGCGCGAACAGCCGACCATGCCGGTACGAGGTGAGCGATACATGGCCCATCGAGGCGAGGAACAAGCGGGCTGAAGGCACGCGCAGGCGACGGGCCAGGCCGACGGTCGAACTTAGCGCAAGCAAGCATGCGCGGTCCCGCTCGGGTCGGGCTCAAGCGGATCGCGAGCAGAACAGAACAGCCAAGTACACCTGAATCGAATCTGCGACATATTGCCTCGAATCCCACCAGCGCGCCCAGCGCACTTCGGTGCCACCGAGCACCTTTGCTGCACCGCGATCGCCGATGCGAGAATGCGCTGTTGCCTGCTCGACAGCCGATTGCATGAAAGTCACCCTGATCCCCGTCACTCCCTTCCGGCAAAACTGTTCCTTACTGGTTTGCGAAGAAACCAACCGCGCCGCCGTCGTCGACCCCGGCGGGGACCTGGACGTGATCCTGGGCGAGGTCGAAGCGCAAGGCGCCACGCTCGAGAAGATCCTGCTTACCCACGGGCATATCGACCATTGCGGCGGGACGGCGGAGCTGGCGGCGCGATTGAAGCTGCCTGTGGAAGGGCCGCAGCGCGAGGATGCCTTCTGGATCGACCAGTTGCCTGAGCAGGGACACAGGTTCGGGTTCCCGCAGCTTGCGAGCTTCACGCCCGACCGGTGGCTGGAGTCCGGCGATACGGTGCGGTTCGGCAATGTCGAGATGGAAGTCCGCTACTGCCCGGGTCATACGCCGGGCCATGTGATCTTCTTTCACCGGGGGTTGCGGCTCGCGTTCGTCGGAGACGTTCTGTTTCGCGGGTCGATCGGGCGGACGGATTTTCCGCGCGGGGATTTCGATACGCTTATCGAGTCGATCACGACACAACTCTGGCCGTTGGGGGATGATGTGACGTTCGTGCCGGGACATGGGCCGGTGTCGACGTTCGGGGAGGAGCGGAGGGACAATCCGTTCGTGGGGGATGCCGCCTTGATCCGTCGTTCGCACGGTTGATGTCGGCCCCCATCCCAGCCTTCCCCCGCAGCCGCGGGGGAAGGGGCGTACTTCGCCGCCCGGGTGAGGAGGCCGCAATGCTCGCTCGCAATCGCTGAAAGTCGAATCGATGGGCTTCTACGACCGCCACATCCTGCCGCACGTGCTCGACTGCGTCTGTGGTCTGGCGCCCGTCACGGGCCAACGCCGCAAGGTGGTCCCGCTGGCGCGTGGCCGCGTGCTCGAGGTCGGGATCGGCAGCGGACTGAATCTGGCGCACTACGATCGCAGTCAAGTGACCTCGCTTGTCGGCCTCGATCCTGGCTCGGAGCTGGTGGCCATCGCTCGTCGGCGCGCACAGCGCGCGCAGATGCCGGTGGAGTTCCTGGAGCTGGAAGGTGAGGCGATCCCGCTGGAGAGCGAAAGCGTGGACACCGTCGTGGTCACATACACCCTGTGCTCCATCCCTGATGTGGAACTTGCGCTGGGCCAAATGCGGCGCGTGCTGAAGCGCGACGGCACGCTGCTCTTCTGCGAGCACGGCCTCGCACCCGATCCGGGCGTGGTGCGGTGGCAGAAGCGGATCGAACCTCTGTGGGGCAAGCTGGCGGGCGGCTGCCATCTCGCCCGCGATGTGCCTGCGTTGCTGCGCGGGGCAGGATTCGCGGTGGAACTCTTCGAGACAGCCTATCTGAAGGGCGGGCCGAAGTTCGCCAGCTACCACTACCTCGGAGCGGCGCGGCCCCGTTGAAGGATTACCCCTCGATAGGCCTCGCGGCCTCTCCCCCCAGGGGGCCAGCCCGCTTGGGGCGGCCCGGCGCGGGCTGGCACAATTCGGGCAACCCTTGGAAGCCCGCGCCATGACCGTCCGCCTCCCCACGCTCGAACAACTCGAACGCGCCGCCGACGTGGTCTATCAGACCATGACGCCGACGGCACAGCATTCCTGGCCGCTGCTCAACGCCGAGCTCGGGGCACAGGTCTGGTTGAAGCACGAGAACCAGACGCCGCTGGGTGCCTTCAAGATGCGCGGTGGCCTCGTGTACTTCCAGCAGCTCGTGGCGGCCGGGCCGAAGCCGGCGGGCGTCATCAGCGCCACGCGCGGCAATCACGGGCAGTCGATCGCGTTCGCCGCGCGCAAGCATGAGATCGCCTCGACCATCGTGGTGCCCCACGGTAACAGCCGGGAGAAGAATGCAGCGATGCGCGCGCTGGGTGCAGAGCTGATCGAACACGGGGAAGATTTCCAGGAAGCACGTGAGCACGCCACGCAGTTGGCGGAGCGGCGCAAGCTGCACATGGTCCCTTCGTTCCATCCGTTTCTCGTGCAGGGCGTGGCAAGCTGGGCACTGGAGTTGATGCACGCGGTGCACGACCTGCACACGCTGTATGTCCCCATCGGGCTCGGTTCGGGCATCTGCGGCGCCATCGCCGTGCGCGAAGCGCTGGGCTTGCCGGTGGAGATCGTCGGCGTGGTGTCGGCGGATGCGCCCGCTTATGCGCGGTCGTTCGAATACAAGGAGCCGGTCGAGCGCCCCGCTCGGACCGAGCTCGCCGATGGCCTTGCCTGCCGCAAGCCCGAGCCGGTGGCGTTGGAGATCATCCTCGCGCACGTTGCCCGCATCGTCGAGGTGACGGATTCAGACGTGGCGGATGCGATGCGGCTGGTGTTCAGCACGACGCATACGGTGGCCGAGGGTGCCGGGGCCGCGGGGGTTGCGGCGATGTTGCGAGAGAAGGGCAAGATCGCAGGGAGGAAAGTGGCGACCGTGCTGTGCGGGGCGAATGTGGATCGGCCGGTTTTTGCGAAGGTGTTGGCGGGGTAGTTTCGGCTTCGGCAAGTCGCTGCCCCCATCCCCCGCCTTCCCCCGACCGAGTCGGGGGAAGGGGCCGTACACCTGCCGTACACCCCTTCCCCCAGCTTTGCTGGGGGAAGGCTGGGATGGGGGCAGACATTGCCAGCATGTGCGCCACTTGCCCCCTCCCCAACCCTCCCCCGGCGTAGCCGGAGGAGGGAGTGCCCGTGGCAAATGGCCGAGGGGAATAGACCTTCACCTCCCCACGCCTCGATCACTTGCGCGCGCGCACACCCTCCAGGCACGTGCGCGCGACCAGTTCTGCAGTCCTGCTGAGCAAATCCGGGTTCTCCACCAGGAAGTCGAGCCGCTTGTGGACCGCGAGCGAACAGAAGCCGTGCAGCGTGGACCACGCGGCGATGGACACGGCGATCGGGTCGCCCTGCATCACCAGGCCCGACTCCTGCGATGCCAACACCAGGTCCACCAGCGTCTGGAAAGCACCGTTGCCGGCGTCGTGCAGGCTGGTGTGCTGGCCCGGCTCGTACTTCATGTAGCCACCGAACATCAGCTTGAAGTGCTCGGCGTAGCCGAAAGCGAAGCCGATGTACGCGCGCGCAGCCGCGATGAACCACGCCTCGTGGTCGGCATCGTGTTCACGGCGTGCTTCCAGCAGCACCTCGCGCAGCTTCACGAAGCCCTGCTCGGCGATGCCGGCCAGCAGCGCATCGCGGCTCTCGAAGTGGCGATATGGCGCGGTGCGACTGACGCCGGCCTGGCGCGCCAGCTCCCGCAGTCCCAGCGCCTCGGCCCCCTGCTCCTTCAATAGCTGGATCCCGGCCTCGAGCAGCGCCTCGCGCAGATTGCCGTGGTGGTAGGGCTCGGGCGCGGCGCTGCGCCGGCCCTTGCGGGGGGCCGGCCGGGCGGCGGGCTTTCTCGGGGTCTTGAACGGCAACGGGTGTCCTCTCGAGCGGATCGTCCGCGGGCCGCTGGCGCCCGACTGGACATCGCGGGAGTGTCGAAGCTTACCGGCGCGCTGACAAGCCCCGCAGCCCGGAAAAACGCCGCAACGCAGAAATATGTTGACATCGTCTACACCGCTGGCGAAGAATTCGCGCCGATATGTAGACGTCGTCAACTTGTCGCGCCCGGCGGGCGGGAAAGGACCCCTCCATGAAAACCTATGCCGAAGCGGTCGTGCGCTGGCGGATCGCGGTGCTGGTGGCCGTCGCGCTGCTGACGGCGTTCTTCCTCACCCAGTTCCGCAACCTGTCCATCGTGGTGGACCCGGACGACATCCTCCCGCAGAGCCACCCGCTCATCGCCACCACCAACGAGATCAAGGCGCTGTTCGGGAACGATCTCATCGTGGTAATCGGCATCACGCCGCGCGCAGGCACCGTCTACCAGACCGGCGTGATGCAGAAGGTGAAGGGCCTCACCGACGATCTGCTCCAGCTGCCGGGCATCGTGCGGGGGAACCTCAACAGCCTCGCCGCGCGCAAATCCAAGAGCATCACCGGCAACGACGAGGGCATGGTGGTACGGCCGTTGCTCGACCAGGTCCCTGCGGACGCCACCGCGCTCGCGCGTCTCGAGCAGGGCGTGGCGACCAACCCGGTGTACGCGAACCTGCTGGTGTCCCGTGATGCCCGCACGGTCCAGATCGTGGCCGAGTTCAAGAAGATCCCCGGGGGCTTTCGCGCCATAGAAGACCAAGTTCGCAAGACGGTGGACAAGTATCGCGACGCATCGGTCGAGATCGACGTCGGCGGCACGCCGGTCTTCCTGGCCCTGCTCGAGCAGTACTCGGCGCGCATGGGCCTGCTGTTCCCGCTCGCCGTACTGATCATCGGCCTCATCCACTACGAGGCCTTCCGCACCGTCCAGGCGCTGGTGTTGCCGCTGGTCACGGCGCTGCTCGCGGTGATCTGGGCGCTTGGGCTGCTGGGGATCTCGAAGCAGCCGTTCGACGTCTTCAACGCCTCCACGCCCATCCTGATCCTCGCCATCGCGGCGGGGCATGCCGTGCAGATCCTGAAGCGCTACTACGAGGAGTACGCGGAGATCTCCTTCGACCATCCGTCGCTGTCCCCGAAGGAACGCAACCGGCTCGCCGTGGTGCACTCCCTCGCGAAGGTTGCCCCGGTGATGGTCGTGGCGGGCGGCATCGCGGCCATCGGATTCTTCTCGCTGATCGTGTTCGACATCAAGTCGATCCAGGTCTTCGGCCTGTTCACGGCGGCGGGCATCGCGAGCGCGCTGGTGCTGGAGGTAACGCTGATTCCGGCGCTGCGTTCGATGCTGCCGGTACCCGGCCGCAAGGAGCTGATGCGCGAGGTGGGCGAGAGCTTCTGGGGCCGGATCGTGGATCGCGCGTTCGGCGCCGCCTACGATCATCGACGGCGCCTCTACTGGGTCGTGGGGCTGCTGGTCGCCTCGCTCTCGCTCGGCACCTTCCTGGTCCGCATCGACAACTCGCAGAAGGCCTACTTCTACGGCTCGCTGCCGGAGAAGGTGCAGGACGAACGCCTCAACGCGGCCATGGCCGGGACGAACTCGGTCTACGTGCTGCTGAAGGGGCGGGAAGACGACGCGATCAAGCGTCCTGAAGTGTTGCGCGGCATAGAGAACATCCAGCGCAAGCTCGCCGAAGATCCGATGGTGGGCAAGACCGTGTCCATCGTGGATTTCGTGAAGCGCATGCACAAGGCGATGAACGGGGACGATCCGAAGTTCGACGCCATCCCCGACTCGGGTGATCTGGTGGCGCAGTACCTGTTCCTGTACTCGAACTCCGGCGACCCGGGCGACTTCGACAGCTACGTCGACGCCGGCTATCGCAATGCGCTCATCTCGGTCTTCGTCAAGACCGACCGCACCGCCTATGCCCAGGACGTGATCGCGCGCCTGCGGGATTTCGCGCCGAAGCAGTTCGGCCCGGACATCGAAGTGAGCATCGGCGGCGGCACCTCGGCCACGGTGGCGCTCACCGAGACCATGGTGCGCGAGAAGGCCCTCAACATCCTGCAGATCATGGCGGCAGTGCTGGTGGTGACGAGCGTAGTCTTCCGCTCGCTGGTGGCCGGGTTGCTGATCCTGGTGCCGGTGGCGGCGGCGGTGCTGGTCAACTTCGGGATCATGGGGTTGACCGGCATCCCGCTCAACATCGGGACCGCGCTGGTGTCGGCCATGGCGGTGGGCATCGGCGCCGACTACGGCATCTACATGACCTATCGCATGCGCGAGGAACTGCGTAAGGGCGGCGGGGAACGGGAAGCGTTGCAGCGGGCGTTCCAGTCCGCGGGCAAGGCGGCGCTGTTCGTGTCTTCGGCGGTTGCAGGCGGCTTCGGTCTCCTGATGCTGTCGTGGGGCTTCTGGATCCACTTCTACATGGGGTTCCTCATCGCCACCGCCATGCTGGTGAGCTCGTTCACCGCGCTCACGCTGCTGCCTGCACTGCTCTTCACGCTGCGTCCGCGGTTCGTGTTCGAGGGCCGCGCCCGACCAGCTGCGGTCGTCAGCGCGACGCCCGCCGCGCTGGCAGCGCTGGTGGTCGGCACGCTCGCATGCATGCCCGCGCACGACGCCAACGCCGATGCGATCACGGCCGACGAGATCGCCACCCGCAACTTCGCCGTGGGCAAGGTTGCCGATTCGGTCTCCGAAGCCACGTTCCGCCTCTATTCGCCGAACGGACAGGAACGCGTGCGCAAGACCGTGGGGCGCTCGAAGCTCAAGCCGGGCACGCTCGACAACCGGTCGCTGGTGCGCTTCCTCTCGCCGGCCGACGTGCGTGGCACCGTCACCCTCACGGTGGAGAACAGCGGCCCGGACATGGACGACGACATCTGGGTCTACCTGCCGGCGCTCAAGAAGGTGCGGCGGCTGGTGTCCTCGAACAAGAAGGACAGCTTCGTCGGCACCGACCTCTCCTACGGCGACGTGATCGGATATCGGGTGAGCGACTGGAACCACAGGATCCTGCGCGAGGAAAAGCTGGACGGCATCGACTGCTGGGTGACCGAGTCGCTGCCCAAGTCCGACCGCATCCGCAGCGACAGCGGCTACAGCAAGCGCCTCGGCTGGATCCGCAAGGACAACTTCGCCGCCATGCAGGCGGAGAACTACGACCTCGCCGGCAACCTGCTCAAGGTCATCACGCTGCGCGACCACCGCAACGTGGACCCGAAGAACGGCAAGTGGATCGCCATGCGCATCGAAGCCAGGAACGTGCAGGAGAACCGGCGCACGGTCATCGAGTTCGACCGCTTCGAGGCCAACCAGGGCGTGGCCGACGACACGTTCACCGCCCGTGCCATCGAACGCGAATCGTGAAATCGTCGTGCACGGTCGCCGGGGCCGGCATTCTGCTCGCCCTGCAGGGGCCCGCTTTGTCCTCCGATGACCAGGCCGGGGCCGCCAGACTGATCCACGACGCGCAAGCCGGCCTGTCGCTGCGCGGTTCGTACTGGAGCCATTCGCGATTGCTGGACGGAGATCGCGGCGTGGCCTCGGCCAGCGCCTGGGCCACGGCCCGCGCTCGCGTGGGCACGACGGGCAAGCTCGTGTTCGACGGCTGGGCGCGCAACGACCGCAGTTTCGATGGCCGCCCGGGTGACACCGACATCCGCGAAGCGTACGGAGCCGCGAGCTTCGGCCAATGGGACCTGAGTGCGGGGCGCCAGCTCATCGTCTGGGGCAAGGCGGACGCGGTCAATCCGACCGACGTCATCTCGGTGCGCAACTTCACGCTGCTGACACCGACCGACGAAGACCAGAAGACCGGCGTCGGCACGGTCCGCGCCACCTACAACCGCGAGGACCTGCGCCTCACCGCGCTGTGGTTGCCGGAGTTTCGCGCCAACACCCTGCCCTTGCCGCCGACGCCCGGTGTGCGCTTCGAGGAGCGCGATCCGTCGCGGCCGTACCAGCAATGGGCGTTGCGAGCCGAGCGTTCGTCGGAACGCATCGACTGGTCGGCCTCGTACTTCGACGGGTACGACAAGTCGCCGGACCTGCGCGCCGACAGTGCCGGGGCGAGTGGTGTGCTGGTGGGTCTGTACCACTCGCGCATCCGCGTGCTGGGTGCGGATGCCGCCACTACTTTGGGACGCTGGGGTGTGCGCACCGAAGCGGCCTACACCTGGACGTCCGATCCGGACGGCACCGACCCCTTCACGAAGAATCCGTTCTTCTACGGTGTGCTGGGCGTCGACCGCACGTTCCTCGACAACCTCAACGTCAACGTGCAGGCACTCTACCGCCGCATCGCGCACTACGAGGATCCGTTCGCGGTGACGGGGCCGCTGCAACCGCTCGCCGTGCGCCAGGCGCTGATCTCGAACCAGCGCGACCCGGAGCAGGTCGGTGCAACGTTGCGGATATCGAAAAAGTGGTGGAACGACACGCTCGAAGCCGAAGTGAGTGCCATCACGTGGTTCGTTCATGGCGACTCGCTGGTCCGGCCGCGGGTGAAGTACGCGTGGACCGACCGTCTCAAGACTACCCTCGGCGCTGATTTCTACCGCGGCCCTGTCGATTCGTTCTTCGGCAGCCTGCGCGATCTCAGCACCGCTTTCGTCGAAGTGCAATACGATCTCTGAAGGAGAATCGCCATGCGCAAGTGCAAAGTTGAAGTGACGAGATCCCGCGGCCTCGATGCGCTGCCGTTGTTGGCTGCGACGCTGGCCGTGCTGTCCCAGCCGGCACTGGCCGATGCTAGCTTGTCCGTGACCGTGACGGGGCTCAAGAAGGATGGCGCCGAGCTCCGCTGCGCACTCTTCGGAAAACCCGACGGGTTTCCAACGGAGGCAGCCGCCATCGCAACCACCGCGGGAGTGATCGCCGGCGGCAAGGGCGTGTGCCAGTTCCAGTCGGTGCCCACCGGCCCATTGGCGATCGCGGCCTACGAAGATGCGAACGGCAACGGCAAGCTCGACACCAACGCCATCGGCATGCCCAAGGAAGGACTCGCATTCAGCCGCGATGCGCGTGTGCGCTTCGGGCCGCCGAAGTTCAGCGCCGCGGCATTCGACCACGCGGGTGGAGCGATGGAACTGACGCTGAAGGCGGAGTACTACTAGCCCGAGCGGAGGCGTACACCCCTTCCCCCACCTACGGTGGGGGAAGGTTGGGATGGGGGCGATGCTGCTTTTCCGGACCGTTTGCCCCCACCCCAGCCCTCCCCCGGCACAGCCGGGGGAGGGAGCCGTACGCCCCTTCCCCCACCTACGGTGGGGGAAGGTTGGGATGGGGGCGATGCTGCTTTTACGTACCGTTTGCCCCCACCCCTGCCCTCCCCCGGCACAGCCGGGGGAGGGAGCCGTACGCTCCTTCCCCCACCTGCGGTGGGGGAAGGTTGGGATGGGGGCGAAGCTGCTTTTCCATTCCGTTTGCCCCCACCCCAGCCCTCCCCCGGCACAGCCGGGGGAGGGAGCCGTACACCCCTTCCCCCACCTGCGGTGGGGGAAGGTTGGGATGGGGGCGATGCTGCTTTTCCGGACCGTTTGCCCCCACCCCTGCCCTCCCCCGGCAAAGCCGGGGGAGGGAGCCGTACACCCCTCGCCCGGCGCAGCCGGGGAAGAGCGCCGTACACCCCTTCCCCCAACCTGCGGTGGGGGAAGGTTGGGATGGGGGCAAGCATCATCGTGAACCTGTCCACTGGTTGCCCCCACCCT
>JAIEQG010000081.1 GCA_019747905.1 Burkholderiales bacterium | reverse complement strand
TTGCTTGCGCAAGGCGCGCAGCTCGTTCGCCAAGGCATCCTTGTCGGCGCCGGAGCTTTTCTTGGCCATGCCGGTGCCCGGCATGCGCATCATGTCGTCTTCTGCGTGAACGGTGCCGTTCGCGCTGAGCGTCCAGAGGCCGATGGCCAGAAGTGCCGTGCAGGCAAAGGATCGAGCGAACGCCCCGTGTTCCGCGGGAAGTTGCTGGCTCTCTGATTGAACGTATTTCATCTCGATGCTCCTTTGAATTGATGGCGAAAGGCGACCCGTCGCCACGACGCCGCCGTGGGACGGCATCCATGGGCGGTGCATCGGCCGTCGTCGAAGATGACACGGCACGAAGCGCTCTCGGCGCGGAGGCGTCGGTCTGTTTCGAAGGCCGTGCGTCACCGCGAAGCAGACTGCGATCACGCCGCCTTCGTGTCGCCCCGGCTTGATTTGCCGCGGTGAAGTCCGTTGCAGGACGCCACCGCGGCACCGGTTTACCCGGTCATTTCACCTCGGTTGCGGCTTCCCGGTGCGCCTTGGCGAGATCCATGTACTCCTCCGCAGCCTTGTCGGACAGCTTTGCGAGATTTTCGCAATGGGACGCAGTCCCGTGCGTGCCCTCGCCGCGGCCGACCGGAGAACCGTGGTAGAACTTCGCCAGGTTGCGATGCTTCTGGGCCTCGGCCTTCGCGGCGGCGGCGGCCTTCTCGTAGTCGGCGGCGACCGCCTCATGGTCAGCCTTGGTCTTGGCGCCGACCACCGCCTTCTCCGTGGGAGAGGGTGTCTGGGCGGCGACGATGGCCACCTGGCCCATGGCCGTGGCGAAGGCGATGGCGCAGAACAGGGAACGGATTGCGGTCTTGCTCATTTGATGCTCCTTGAATTGAACGATGTTGAACTTCGATTCGCGCGTTGATCGCGCTTCTGTTTTCTGTATTGACACCCGAAACCACCCCGTTGATGCAACCGTGACAGCTTTACGCTTCGCCGAGATTTCGTTCCGGCATCGACGACGAAGACCTGTTCTCCGATCGGGCGGGGAAGGAGATCTGCTCCGACAATTCCCGCACGAGAGGCAGCGTGAAGCGGAAGCTCGCGCCGCGGACTGGCGGTGACCGTACACGGATCTCACCGCCATGCAGTTCGACGATACGCTTCGCGATGGCGAGTCCGAGTCCGAGGCCGCTTTTCGCGGTGCCTGCGCTGGCAGGTCCGCGGTAGAAACGCTCGAATACGTGGGTGACCTGATCGGGAGGGATGCCTGGGCCGGTGTCGGTGACCTGGATTTCGGCCCACATCCCTGCAAGCCGCGTGTCGATGCGGACCGTGCCACCCGGCGGAGTATGTTCGATGGCGTTCTGCACGAGATTGCCCAGCAGCCTTTCGACCATCGCAGGATCGGCATCGAGCGGCGGACATGCTTCGAGGCCCGTGGGAACCAGCAGCGAAACGCTTTTCGCGGCAGCCGTCATCTCGAAGCGGCGGTATACGATCGCTACCGCCTCCGAGAGCGGGAACGGCTCTCGATCGATCTTCATTTCGGGCGACTCGAGGCGTGCGAGGTCCATCAGGTCGTCGAGCAGTCTGACCAAAAGCTTGGTCTCGTCGAGGGAAACGGCGCACAGTCGCTTGCGCTCCTCGTCGCCGAGATGATCCCGCGACGCGACGGTCTCGATGTATCCCGACAGCGAGGCGATCGGCGTGCGCAGGTCGTGTGAAATCGCTGCGAACAGGACGCGCCGTTCTTCGTCGGCCGCCTTCAGAGCCCGCACTTGATCGGCGATGCGCTTGGCGAGGCCCCCGATGCCGTGCTCGAGCTTTCGGATCTCGCTGGGTGCGGTCGAACCGAAGCCGTCCGTTGCCGGCATCGATGGGTTGGCCGCATCCAGCGATTCGACATGCCGTGCGAGCCGCGTGAGCGGGTCGGAGATGCCGCGCAAGGCGAAATGCGCAGCCAGCGCGGTGAGGGCGATCCAGCACCCGACCAGCCAGACGAGGTCGCCCCAGGCGATGCTCCCGAGCAGCGAGAGATCCTTGTGCACGATGTACAGGTACCCCGGAACGCCGCCGAGGTCGACCGGCTCGATCGCGACCGGTTTGGTCACACCTGCGAAGCGGGGATCGACACCCGGCCCCATCTTGTCGACGGTCGCCGCAGCGAGCCGCGTGAGCATGTCGCGGGGAATCGACTCGAACTCGCGAGCGGGACGACCCGTGGACGAAGCGAGGACCGTCCCCTCGCGGTTGACCCAGTACAGATCGACTGTCGGGTTCAGGCCGACCATCTGACGCAGCGTCGAATCAGCGCGCGCGGACTCACCACCGTCGACACCAGTGCCCACTCCTTGAGCCAGCAACCGTGCGGCGAACGCCGGGTCGTACGCTTCGAAGAGTTCGCGATGAGCACGTTCGTGCGATCGCTGCATCGACCACAGCACCATCGACAGCATGACGACGCACACCAGCAGCACCACCCCGACCAGTCGGACGCGTATGGTGCGAAGCACGGCGAGGTTCATCCCCGCCGCTCCGGCCCGAAGCAGTATCCGACGCCCCAGGCCGTCATGACGTAGATGGGATGCGACGGATCGGGCTCGATCTTCGAGCGCAGCCGATTGATGTGCGACTTCACCGTGTTGTCGAGCCCTGCATAGTCCTGGCTCCAGACGCGATCGAGCAACTGCGAGCGCGTGAAGACACGTCCCGGATGGCGGGCGAGCAGCCAGAGAAGATCGAACTCCTTCGCCGTCAGCGTCACGGGCTTTCCGGCGACGGTGACGCTGCGGCTGTCTTCCTCGATCAGGATGTCGCCGTAGGACACGATCGCGCCTGATTCGGCGTCGGCAATGCCCGAGGGCGCGCGGTCGCCCCGCCGCAGCTGGGCGCGCACGCGCGCCAGGAGTTCCGAAACTCCGAAGGGCTTGGACACGTAATCATCCGCGCCGGCGTCCAGTCCCGCCACCCGGTCGGCCTCGGTGTGGAGGGCGGAGAGCATCAGGATGCTGGAGGTGATGCCGCGCGCTCGCAATTTCTGGCAGACCGTCAGTCCGTCGATCCCAGGGAGGGATACGTCGAGGATGACAAGATCGAAGGGCTCGGCGGCGGCCTGCAGGTAGCCGCTGTTTCCGTCGCGCGCGACCACGACGTCGAAGCCTTCGCGCTCCAGATGCATGCGAACGAGGTCGGCGAGGTTGACGTGATCCTCGATCACGAGAATCCTGTGCACCGGCTGCATCGCTGCGTACGCGATACCCTGGACTAGTCGCGGCGCCGGCATGATGCGCGGCCGTTTCTCGAGTGTCGCACTGCTGCTGGACGACATGGATTTCCCCTGCTGATCGTTCGGGGACCAGTGTCCTCATCGTTGGTCACGCTTTGGTAACGCGCAAGCGGCGACAGTTGATCCATGTCAAGAACCGGGCGAATCCTCGTCGTGCGGCGAGGGGTCCATGTCGGACGTGCGACGATTTCGCCGTGTGGCCGCGACGCTTGATCCATATCAAGAGTCGATCGAATCGGCGTCGCGTCAGCCGGGTTGGGTGAGAGCTGTCGGCCGCACCGACAGAGGACGCTCGCGTCGTCTCGTCGTAGCGGTTGGCCTTCGCTCAACGGGCATGGTTGTGGTTGCCATCGCCGTGTCCGGACTCGTGCCGATCAGGGACACCCTTGGGGGCGGCGGAGTGGTCGGTAGCGTTCTGTCTGCCGGCATGCGAGTGTCCGTCGCTCGATTCCACCAGTTCGCGGTACTCCGATGCGGGCATCTTGGGCAGGCGCTGCACGAACGCGACGAGGTCCCAGATCGCTGCGTCCTCCATGCCGCCCTTGGACCAGGCCGGCATTCCCGAGGCCTTGATGCCGTGCTTGACGATCCAGAACCGCCTCGCGGCACCACCGGCGCCGTTTGAGCTACCGGTTTCGG
The DNA here is from genome assembly GCA_019747905.1 of Burkholderiales bacterium. Classification (GTDB taxonomy): domain Bacteria; phylum Pseudomonadota; class Gammaproteobacteria; order Burkholderiales. The sequence continues at coordinate 5,590 of JAIEQG010000081.1, read as the reverse complement.
GTTTCGCGAGGTTGGGCGGTTGCGGGTAGAGCCCCGCACGGAGCTCGGAGGTCTCGACACCGGGCTCCAGATGACAGCCGCTGCACATTGCCGCATAGTTACCCGCACCTCGGCGCACTCGCGCCACGTCGCCGAGGTCGCCGGGCGGTGCGATGTCTTGGATGCGCCGCGCGATGGATCGCTCGCGGGCGAAGGCGATCAGCCGGTACGTGACCGCGGCGTGCGGCGTATCGGCAGCGACATCGAACGCGCCGGTGTAGACGGCCACGCCGGCGGCGGCGATCGCGGCGAGGAGCGTGCAGACGATCCCTACGAGTATCTTCGACATGTCCGGTAGTCCTCAGGGTTGCGTGGAACGGGCCGTCTCCGGGGTGCGGGCCTGCTCGACCTCCTCCACGGTCGTCGCAAGCGCTCCGGTAGGCGCGTCGGGCTTTCCAGCGATGACCCTCCTGCGGTCCCGCGCCAGCTCGGTGAGGGGAACACCGCGGTCCACGAGGGCTTCGAACGTCTGCGGCGACATCAGCGCCAGAGGTCGTGTGTCCCGCCGCCATCGTTGCTCGAACGCGTCGAGGTCGCGGACCCCCCGCCAAGGCTCCATGCGCAGGCCGAGCGCGAGTTCGTCCTCATAGTCCACCAGCGTGAGCGGTTTGCCGAGATAGAACGGCAGCGTGTGATCGAAGATCTGCACCGCGTAGAACGGTTGGCTCCGATCCAGATGCGGTCGAACGGTCTGTGCAAGATCGTACGCGGACCGGCTGCCGCGCAGGGCGTCGTGACCTGCGATCAGCAGTTGCGTGCCTGCGTGAACGCCCACCGCGAGCGCCAGGAGCGCCGGCAGCATCGACCGATCGCCGTTCGAGCGCCGGCGCGCATGGCGCCATGCGAACACGGCGCTGACAGTCCAGGCCATGCCGCCGGCGACGATCCACGGTGCATAGGCACCATAGGGAGCGCGGGTCGCGTCTTGCGCGGCGCCATAGAGCATGGCGACGCCGATCACGGCGATGACGAGCCCGGTGACACCCGCGAAGCCCGCGATTTCGCGGTAGGCGCGTTGGCCGGCGTCCGCGAGCCCGATGCCGGCGAGCATCGCGAGCGGCGGAACCGCGGGCAGGATGTACCCGGGCAGCTTCGATCGCGATGCCGTGAAGAACGCGAGGATGACCACGGTCCAAAGCAGCAGCGCGAGCCGCACGCGTAGCGCGGTCCGCGACGAATGTCCGAGCGCGTTCGTGCGAGCGTGCTGTGCCGTCGGCAGAGCCAGCAGCCAGGGCAGGAAACCGAGCGGCAGCAGGACGACGAAGTACCACCAGGGGCCGAGGCGATCGTTGCCTCCGACGAAGCGGTCGAAGTGTTCGTGGACGAAGAAGAACGGGGCGAACTCCGGATTGCGCAGCGAGACGACGACGAACCAGGGCGCGGCGATGGCGAGGAAGAGCGCACCGCCGGTCGCCGGTCGCAGTTCGCGCAGCAGGAACCACTGGCGGGTCCAGGCGACGTAGGAGCCCAGGACGATTCCAGGCAAGACGACGCCGATGAGTCCTTTCGACAGCACCGCCAGCGCCATCGCGACCCATGCACCGTGGATCCACAGCGTTCGTGCTCGCGGCGTGGCGCCGGTGCGGAAGGCGAGCAGGAAAGCGCTGCAGGCGAGTTGCAGGAAGAACGACACCCCCATGTCGAGCGAACTCACGCGGCTGCCGACGAGCCACAACGGAGTCGCCGCCAGCACCAGCCCCGACGCGATACCGGCGGTGGGCGAGACGAGTCTTCCAGCGGTATAGCCCGCCAGCAGCACGCCCAGAAAACCGGTGGCTGCGGTCCACAGGCGGGCGGTCCACTCGCTCGGACCGAACGCGCGGTATGCGAGCGCCGTGGCCCAGTATTGGAGCGGCGGCTTCTCGAAGTACTTCAGTTCGTTGTAGCGCGGCGTGACCCAGTCGCCCGAAGCCGCCATCTCGCGGGCGATCTCGGCGTAGCGGCCCTCGTCGGGGGCCGTGAGCTTGCGCGCCCCGAGCGTTCCGAACCAGAGCATGGCAGCCACCAGTATCGCGGTGAGCACCAGTGCCGGTCTCGGCCACGACGAGGCCGTCTCGCTCCACGGCGCGTGCATTCGACCGGATGCGGCCGGCGCGACCATTCAGGACTTGCGTCGCGCTGTGATGCGGATCGGTGCCCGCACCCCGGTCTCGCGGTGCAGGGTCGCCTTGGCCTGAGGCGCGAGCGGTGCGGCCGCAGGCCCGGGCGACGCTCCCCGATCGGGGGCCAGGGAGACGCCCATGGCTTCCCGCACCATCTCGCCGGCGATCCGAGGATAGGCGGCGGGGTTGAACAGCAGGTTGACCGACATGTTGCATTCGTGGGTGCAGAAACACTTGCTCTTGTGCACGAACTCCCGGATCTCGCGGGCCTCCTCCGCGGCCCAGAGCGCCCGGAAGTCGTAGTTGGCTTCGCGCAGGTTGCCGATCTTGCGGTTCAGCAGCTCGCACGGATAGACGTCGCCTTCTTCGGAAATGACCGCCGACAAGGCACCCGCGTAGCACGGCGTCTGGTAGGTTCCGGTCTCGAGGGTCTTCAGCACCGTCCGGGTGGACAGCCGCTCCTTCGCATGGACGAAGCGTGCGAGCGGCATGTTCGAGTAGTAGCGCAACTCGCCGTCGGCGTAGGCCCGCTCGAGCCGCGCCTTGATGTTGCGGTACTTCGCCACGTCCGCCAGTTCGATCGCCGGCACCATGGCCTCGCCCCGGACGAACGACAGGTCCCAGTTGTCGGGCTTCAGTTTGCGCACGACCAGTTCGAACATCTCGTCCATCTCGTCCTGGTTCCATGCGCAGAACGTCGTCGTGATGCCGACCCCGAGATTGGGGACGCGGTCGCGCAGCTTCGCCAGCGCGTGGAACGTCTCGATCGTGCGCTCGAAGTTACGCGGCACGCCGCGGATGCGGTCGTGCGTGGCCTGCAGCCCGTCGAGCGAGCAGAGGATGCCGACGAAGGTCTCCGGGCAGCGCGCCACCAGCCGTTCGGCCGAGTCGACGATCTTGTAGGTCTGGATCCCGTTGGTGTTGATCGACAGCGTCACCGGCCGCAGCCGGTCGTGCAGGATACCCGCGAACTCCGGCAGATCGTTGCGCAGGAACGGCTCGCCGCCGGTGAAGGCTACCCACAGTACCCGGTCGAGGCTCGCGGCGATGCGGTCGACCTCATCGAGGGTCAGTTCCTTCTGTCCCTGATTGAGGCTGTCCCAGTAGAAGCAGTGCTTGCATACCGCGTTGCACCGAGCCGTCACGAAGAACGTCAGGTGCAGCGGCAGGCCGCGTTTCGACCACAAACGCGGCAGGTGCGACGCGGCGTTGAGTGTTCCCATTCTTGAAACCTCCCAGACTGAAGATGAGCCCGCGGAGCGCGCCCACGAACCATGCGGCCTTGACGGCCAGTACGATAGGATAGGCCTTGGCGATGAACTTGGCGTCTGCGCCGAGCGACTGTAGCCCGCGCAGGGTGCCGATGGGCAGCGCCAGGTAGGCGACGACGCAGGCACCGAAAGCCGCCAAGGCGACCGGCGTGTGGATCGACGCGGCCGACGCGGCCAGCATCGCCGCGGCGCCGGTAGCGGGGACCAAGCCCGTCACGACGAGGTCGCGCATCCCGGAGCCCCGGCTGTAGTTGGTCTTGGTGGCGGCCATGGCCGGGCGCCAGAGATAGCTCATCACGATCCGCTCGGCGTAGAACGTCTGCTGACGCAGATAGCCGCGCAGCGTGGTGCGATACTCGTGGAGCACGGCGCTCCGGTCCACCCACCCGATCACGTTGCGTCCCTGTGCCGCGAGGAAACCGAATTCCTCATCCTCGTTGCCCCAGACGGCGCGCCGGTCCCCCCAGCGGCGGAAGTACAGGGGGAATCCCTGTGCGGCGTCGAAAAACTCCCGCCGGCAGAGCAGGTTGGACGAGATCGTCGATGCGATACGGTTGGGCAGGCTGCGTTGCCGCAGCCTCAGCGCGAGGTCCTGCAGCCGAGGCAGGAACGCTCCCGTCAGCGTGCCGCCGTAGCCGCCCGTGACGGCGCCGAGTTGCTCGCGCGTCAGCATGCCGACCATGTACTCCAGCCAGTCGGGTAGCGCGACGCAGTCCGAGTCGATGAAGGCAAGAATGTCTCCCGTCGCAACGGCCGCGCCAGCGTTTCTGGCGAGCCCGGGCCCGCCGTTGCCGACCATCCGGAGGGTCCGGACCCCCTTTGCCGCCGCGGTCCATGAGGTGGTGTCGGTGCTCGCATCGTCGACGACGATGATCTCGAAGGGCTGCAAGGTCTGGCGACACAAGCTGTCCACACACGCGCCGAGCGTTGCCTCCGCATTGAATGCAGGGACGATGACCGACACGCGCGGAACCACGTCCGTGCCGCTCGCGACGACCCGCTCGAAAAGTGCCGCCGCGATCATCTTGCCCCGTCCGAGCGCGTGTCCGGGGCGGCGGTCGCAGGCATCTGGATTCGCCCACCGTCGAGACCCATTCCGGGCGCGCCGCCCATCCTGTGCATCTCGTCCATGTTGTGGATCGCCCGGAACTCCCGCTTTCCCGTGCCGGCGTGATCATGGTGCTTCATGGGCTCCTGTTGCTTCGCGGTGGGTGATTGAGCTTCGGGTCGAACCGTACTTTCCGTCTCCGCGGCGAACAGGGGATACGCGAAGACCATCAGCGCAGGAATCGAAGCTCGGCCGATACGCGACCAACGCGGTACGCACTTGGACATCATCGATACCTCGCGAAGTTCGTGGTTTTGCCTTTCCGGTCGATCAGCAGCACGTCGAACGGATCCTTGCGCCCGCCATAGACCGGCCCGTCCATGCCGGGCGAACCGACCGGCATTCCCGGTACCGCCAGGCCCACGGCATCGGGCTTCTCGCGCAGCAGGCGGCGGATCTCCCGTGCGGGGACGTGCCCTTCGATGGCGTAGCCGGCGATCACGCCGGTGTGGCACGAACCGAACTCCATCGGGATGCCGAGACGGTGGCGGGCGGACGTGTTGCCGACGTCGTTGATGCGGGCGGCGATGCCGTCGCGCGCGAGATGGTCAATCCAGTCGCGGCAGCAGCCGCAGGTCGGGCTCTTCCAGACTTCGATCTCGAGCGACGGTGGGTTTGCCCAGGCGCGCGTCGCAGCGAACGCGAGCGCGCCGAGCAGGAACGTCCTCCGGGAAACGACGGACGAGTGAGATTGCATGATGGATGCTCCTCCACGATGGCGACGAAGGACGGTGAGGTCCTGCGTCGCCGTCAGCGTGTCTATGGCGCGCTCTTGATCTCGGTGATCGTGAACTGTCCGTTCATCTTCTCCGCCGTGAACAGGATCTTGTCTCCGACCTTGAGGTTGTCCAGCATCGCCGGATCTTTCAGCTTCCAGGCCATGGTCATGGCGCGCATGTCGAGGTTCTTCACCTCGCCGTGGCGCAGAGTGAGTTTGCCGGCCTCCTTTTCGATCTTGCGTACCTCGCCGTCGGTCCAGGACGGCGCCATCGCCTCCATCTTCTTGTCGTGACCTTCCATGGAGTGATGGTCGTCGCCGGCGGATGCGGGCAAGACGGTCGTCATGCCCA
>JAIEQG010000006.1 GCA_019747905.1 Burkholderiales bacterium | reverse complement strand
GTACTTCGACGTCGGTCGAGAGGACTTCATGGAAGTGGAAACAGTCGACGAGGGCATGGGACCGCGCATGAACCTCGACAGTTGCGGCGGGTGTCACAGCCAGCCAGCGATCGGCGGCACGAGTCCGGCGATCAATCCGCAGAAGCTCTTCGCAAGCGGTGGCGCCGACCAGGTTCCGCCGTTCATCGCGAGCGACGGTCCGATCCGCGAAGCACGGTTCATCCGCAACGCGGATGGCACGCCGGACGGCGGCGTGCACGCCCTCTTCACCATCACGGGTCGTTCCGGTGCCGGCGGCTGCAACCTCGCTCAACCGGACTTCGCGAAGGCACTTGCCAGCGCCAACGTGATCTTCCGCATTCCCACGCCGCTGTTCGGTGCCGGTCTGATGGAACAGGTTGCGGACAGTGCGATCCTCGCGAACCAGGCGGCGAACCAGACGGCCAAGCGCGCATTGGGTATCCGCGGCCGCGCGAACTTCCAGGTGGCGGGCCGCGCGATTACCGGCCAGGCCAACAAGAACGGCAACGACGGCACCATCTCGCGCTTCGGCTGGAAGGCGCAGAACAAGTCGCTGCTGCTGTTCTCCGGCGAGGCCTACAACGTCGAGATGGGCATCAGCAACGAATTGTTCCAGACCGAGCGCGACGAGACGCCCGAATGTCAGTACACCGCCGTGCCCAACGACGTGACCGACACCGATGCGAGCTCACCACTCGACGCTTTCAGCGGTGTGGAGAAGTTCGCTTTCTTCATGCGGTTCCTGGATGCCCCGAAGCCCTCGCCCGATACGCCCGGCGGCGCCGCCTCCATCGCGCGCGGTCGCGCGGCCTTCGCCAACGTGGGCTGCGCCTACTGCCACACGCCGAGCTTCGTCACTGCGAAGTCCTCGGTACCGGCCTTGAGTGAGAAGGCGGTGAATCTGTATTCCGACATGCTGGTACACGACATGGGGGCGGGTCTCGCAGATGGCATTACCCAGGGTGAAGCCGGACCACGCGAATTCCGCACCGCCCCCTTGTGGGGCGTGGGGCAGCGCATCTTCTTCCTGCACGACGGCCGGACCAGCGATCTGCAGACGGCGATCCGTGCCCACGCGAGCAACGGGTCCGAGGCGAATGTCGTGGTGCGGAACTACGGCAACCTGACGGAGAGGCAGAAGCAGGATCTGCTCAATTTCCTGAGGTCGTTGTAACCCCGCCCCCATCCCGACCTTCCCCCACCTAAGGTGGGGGAAGGAGCCGTACATCCCCTCCCCCGGCTTTGCCGGGGGAGGGTTAGGGTGGGGGCCGCGGCCGTCGCAGAACTCCTAAGCCGTCTGCCTCTGCGTCTCCTGCCGCGCCACCGGCGCCTTGTGGAACGCACCGTCCTTCATGATCGCGAACAGCTTCGTCGCATCCTGCAGGATCGCCACGTTGGCGAGCGGATTGCCATCCACCAGGATGAGATCCGCGAGGAAGCCCGGCTTCACCTGGCCGAGCTCGTTGTCCATCATCATGATCTCGCCACCCAACTTGGTGGCAGCCATGATCGCCTCCATCGGCGAGAAGCCCAGCAGGTTCACGAAGTGTTCGATGTCGCGGGCGTTGGTGCCGATGGGATTCCAGGCGAATCCATAGTCGCCTCCCGGCAGGATGCGCACGCCGCGGCGCTTCAGTTCCTTCATGTTGCGGATGCCGGTCTCGAGCTCGCGCCGCACGCCCATGCTCTCGGCGATCTCGGTCGTGAGACCCCACTTGCCGGCCTCGTTCAAAGTCGTGTAGTTGATGCCCAGCGTGGGTGCGACGAAGCACCAGTCCTTCGCGGCCTCGAGCTGTGCACAGGCTTCGTCGTCGACCAGAGTCGCGTGGTAGATCACCTTGACGCCGTGCTTCAACGCGAGCTTCACCGACTTCGCACTCCGGCAGTGGGCCGCGACCCGCTTGTCGTGCATCTGGGCCACTTCGCACACCGCAGCGATCTCCGCCTCGGTCATGACGGTCTGGTGGGCACGGGCATGCGGCACGAACTCGTCACCCGAAGGATTGATCTTCAAGGTATCCACGCCCTCTCGCACCATCTCGCGCGCCGTCTTGCGAAACTCGTCCGCCCCGTCGCAGACGATGGCGAAGGTTTCGCGATGCATGTGGCGCAGACGTACGTCGCCCAGGCCTGCGGTCGGTGCCAGCTCGGGGCTTGCGGCGAGCGTCCGCGGCCCGGGGAAATCGCCGGCGTCGATGGCGTTGCGGAGCACGATGTCCAGCCGGGCCTTGGCCGCCGCCGCACTGTTGCAGGCCGTGAAGCCCTGGTCGAGCATCTTCTTCGCGTTCCTGACGGAACGCAGGATGTGCTCTTCCGGCGGCACGAACCCGAGCGATTCCAGATCGGAGGTGTCGAGAAACGTGAGGTGCGAGTGCGATTCGATGAGCCCCGGCATCAAGGTTGCCCCCATGCCGTCGACGATGGTGGCCCCTTCAGCCGCGATGGGCGTCCCCTGCGGAGCCACGGCCTTGATGCGATTGCCTTCGATCAGTGCCGAACCCGCGAAAGGCGGCGCTCCGGTGCAATCAAGTATGTTGACGTTCCTGAACAGCGTTCTTGTCGCCATCACTCCTCCCGTCTCAAGGTCAGGTCGATGCGTCCGGGTCGCATCGACTCAGAAGAATACGCCTACCGTCACCAGAAAACCGGCACGATAGTAGAACACCAGGTCGGTCGTGAAGCGCTTGCCGGATACGCCCACGGTGGGCAGTACCATGGGCGCGATCCCGTACTCGTTCCACGGGATGTTGTCGTCGTACTCGCCCTTGTAGCCATGCACGAGGCCGCCGACCAGCTTGACGTGCAGCAGCGGCGCCCGTTCCTCGAGGGGACGCCAGAGCTTGCCGCCGTAGAGCATCTGGCTCGGCTGGTCGAAGGAATTGCGAAACGTGGCGGCACCGACCAGCCAGCGCGTGACCCAGTGGTATTCGAGGCCGAGGTAGCGGTAGTCCTCGTTGAGGTCCGGGCGCGAGCCGTAGTGACGCCCGTAGATGCCGGTCTGGAGCAGCCAGTGCCGCGGGTCGGCGTCGTTCGCAGCGGCGTCCTGCGCAATGCTGCCGAGCAGCAATGCCCAAACGAGCAGCGCGAGACCAAGGCGCTTCGCATTCGTGCGGGCGCTCAGGTGCGCTTCAGGTCCGAGGCCCCGAGGAAGATCCGGTTCCATGTGGGACTGATCAGGATCTCGTTGACGCAGGCGTGCGGCGGCATCTCTGCCACGAAACGGATGGTGCGGCCGAGATCGTCCGGCTGCAGCATCTTGGCGCGGTCTTCTGCCGACGGCGGGATCGGCCGCTTGTCCATGATCGGGGTGGCGACCTCCGCCGGGCAGATGGCACAGGCGCGAATGCCGTTGATGCATTCTTCCTGATTCAGGTGCGCCGTCATGGCGATCACCGCGTGCTTGGCGGCGTTGTAGGCCGGGCCGGTCATGTAGGTGTCGAAGCGACCGGACCACGACGATATGTTGATCACCAGGCCGTCCTTGCGCTCGCGCATCGACGGCAACACGGCCGCGATGCAGTAGTAGCTGCCGTCGAGGTTGACGCGAATCACCTCGTTCCAACCGGCGATCGTCTGGTTCTTCCAGAAGCGCGTGGGCACGTTGAGGCCTGCGCTGTTCACGAGGATGTCGACACGACCGTGGCGGCCCAGGATGGCCTTGGCCACCTTGGCAACACCGTCCGCATCGCTCACGTCCAGCGCCTCCGTCTCGATCCGTGCACCCTTCGCCTTGAGCCTGGCGGCCTCGGACTCCAGTACGTCGGCGCGACGCCCGGACATCACCACCGTCGCGCCGGCGTCCGCCAGCGCCTGCGCGCCCGCCAGCCCGATACCCGTTCCCGCCCCCGTCACCCAGGCGATCTTTCCCGACAGCGTGGCCATCCTCTCCCCTTCCTCGTCGTGATCGACTTGTCGCCACGATCATACCCTCGCGGCATGGCAGCGGTTGCTAGGGGCGGGCGCATTCACCCATACTCCGGGGCGGTCCCACCAAGGGGTGCAGTCGACAAGCCCGATAACGCCACGGAAGACCCGTTCCAACCCATACAGGAGACTATGGCAAATGGAAAAGAGGAAAGTAGGCAACGTCGAGTATCACGAAGCCGGCGCCGATTACTTCGCCAAGCGCGAGCTGCGAAAACACGCGCGCGTATGGTCACTGTGGGCCCTGGGGGTGGGCGCGGTGATCTCGGGCCACTTCTCGGGCTGGAACTTCGGGCTGGCCGCGGGCGGATTCGGCGGCCTGTTCTTCGCCGCCATGATCATCGGGCTGATGTACGTCTGCCTGTGCTTCTGCCTGGCCGAGATGTCGCCCGCTTTGCCGCACACGGGCGGCGCCTACTCGTTCGCACGCAGCGCGATGGGGCCATGGGGTGGCTTCGTCACGGGCCTCGCGGAGAACATCGAGTACGTGCTGACCCCGGCGGTGATCGTGTTCTTCATCGGCGCGTATCTGGGCGGCATCTTCGAGACACCGGAGTCGATCCAGCCATTGTGGTGGATCGGGATGTACATCCTGTTCGTGGGGCTCAATCTCATCGGGGTGGAGCTGTCGTTCAAGGTGTCGGTGCTCGTGACCTTGCTGGCCCTCGCGGTGCTCGCGATCTTCTGGGCGAGCGCCATCTTCTCGGGACAGCTCGACTTCTCCCGCTGGGCACTCAACATCGGCGTGGGGGATGACGGCAGCCTCATCGAACTCGCCGAGGGTGGCGGCGCGTTCCTGCCGTTGGGGATGAAGGGCATTCTCGCAGCCATGCCATTCGCCGTATGGCTGTACCTCGCGATCGAGCAACTGCCGCTCGCCGCGGAGGAGTCGCACGATCCGAAGCGCGACATGCCCAAGGGCCTGCTGCTCGGCATCGCGACCCTGCTCTTCTCGGCCTTCATGGTGCTCTTCCTCAACTCGAGCATTCCGGTCAAGGGCGGCGACCCGGTCGCGAGCGGTGCCTTCTACCTCGGCAGCTCAGGCGAGCCTCTGCTCGACGGCTTCCGCGCGCTGTACGGCACCGGCGCGGCGAAGCTGCTGTCGTTGTGTGCGGTGATCGGGTTGATCGCGAGCTTCCACACGATCATCTTCGCGTTCGGCCGGCAGATCTACTCGTTGTCGCGTGCCGGATATTTCCCGTCCAAACTGTCGGAAACCCATGGCACGCGCAAGGTACCGCACGTGGCCTTGATCGCGGGGGCGGTGCTCGGTTTCGCGGTGATGATGTCGGTGTACCTCATCAAGGGTGAAGGGGCCGGCGCGTTCATCGGCGCGCAGCTCCTCAACATGGCGGTGTTCGGCGCGATGATCTCGTATGCGCTGCAGGCCATTGCATTCATCCTGCTGCGCAGCCGGCTGCCCAACATCGAGCGCCCGTACCGCAGTCCGTTCGGCGTGCTCGGCGGCTGGATCGTGGTCGTCATCGCTGCGGTCACCCTCTACATGCAGTTCCAGGACCCGACCTACCGCGGCGGCGTGATCGGCGTGGCGATCTGGTACGCCGTGGGCGTGATCTACTTCGCGCTCATCGGCCGCAAGAGCCTGGTCTACTCGCCGGAAGAGGACTTCGCGGTGAAGGCCCGCGCCCAGGCGGGGCTGGACAAAGGCTGACGGATTAGCCCGCGCCGGGCCGCCCCAAGTGGGCCGGCCCCCTTGGGGGAAAGGCCGAAGGCATATCGGGGGGGCGCCTCAAACCCGCGCCGGGCCGGCCCCCCTTGGGGGCAGAGGCCGAAGGCCTATCCGGGGAACCTCAAGTCAGGTGGCGAACGCGCGCTTCAGCGCGTTTGCCGCCTGCTCGGCCGCGCGACTCGCGGCATCCACGGCACCCAGCATCAGCAGGAAGCCGTGGATCATGCCCTCGTAGTTGACGAGCGTGACTCGGTTGCCGGCTTCGATGAGCCGCGCTGCGTACTGCACGCCTTCGTCCCGCAGCGGATCGTAGCCCGCCACCAGCACGAACGCCGGCGCGAGATTCGTCAGGTCGTCAGCGATGAGCGGGGCGAAGCGGAAGTCCTGCATGTCCTTCGACGAGCGCAAGTACTGCGCGTAGAACCAGGTCATGCTCTTGCGGGTGAGCAGGTAGCCCTCTGCGAACTTGAAATGCGACGGCAGTTCGGGTTCGGGCGCCACACACGGGTAGATGAGCAGTTGCAGCCTGAGGTTCGGAAAGCCCTCGTTGCGGGCGACGAGAGCGCACACGGCTGCGAGGTTGCCGCCGGCACTGTCGCCGCCGACGGCCAACCGCTCGACGTCGATGCCGAGGCGTTCGCCGTTCAGGGCAACCCACCGCAGCGCCGCCATGCAATCGTCCGCGGCCGCGGGGAACTTCGATTCCGGAGCAAGCCGGTACTCCACTGCAACGACGATGCACTCCGCGAGGCGGGAGATTCGCCGGCAAGCCGAATCATGCGTATCGAGATCTCCAATCACGAACCCGCCGCCGTGGAACCACAGCAATGCCGGCAGGCGCTCGCCGATCATCATTTCGCGCGGCTTGTAGACCCGGATGCGCAGGGCGCGATCCGTGACGTCGATGCGCATGGTCTCGACGCTGTGGATCGGCTCGTTCTTCGCATCGAGCTTCCTGATGCGCAGCTTGTACTGCTCGCGACCCTGGTCGGGCGTGAGCTGCCACATGTCCGGAAGACCGGCGGCCTTGACCGCATCGAGGATCGCTTTCGCCTGGGGATCGAGGGCCATGTCAGTGGTGGGAGGTTGGGTATCGAAGCTTGAAGGTACCGGTGGCCTTGGCGAGCACGTGCCCCGCCATGTCGCGTACCTCGCCTTCGACGAACACGAGCGAGCGGCCGGCCTTGCGGGCGAAACCTTCGGCGATCACTTCGCCCGTCGCCGACGCTAGGAAGTTCACCTTGAGCTCCACCGTGGTGGCCCCGTTCGCGTGCGAGTCGAGCGACTTGGCGCTCATGCCGCAGGTCACGTCGAGCAGCGACATGATCGCGCCGCCATGGGCCACGTGCCAGCTGTTCTGCAGTTCGGCCTGAATCGTGAGCGCGGCCGTCACGTGGCCGGGTTCCACGGCGACGCGTCGGATGCCGAGGTATTCGGCGTAGGGAATGTCGATGTCGAAGCCGGTGCGTCCCATGGCGGCTACCTCACAGGGCCGAGAAACCGCCGTCGACGGGGATGGTCACGCCGGTCATGAAGTCCGAGGCACGCGATGCCAAGAGGACCGTGACGCCCTTCAGGTCCTGATCCGTGCCCATGCGCCGCATGGGCGTGTGGTCGAGGATGTACTGCTCGGCCCGGTCGATCATGCCCTTCGACATCTTGCTCGGGAATACGCCGGGGGCGATGCCATTCACGTGGATGCCATGGCGCGCCCATTCGGCCGCCAGCGACTTGGTGAAGTTGATCACACCCGCCTTGCTGGTGTTGTAGGCAATGGTGGGCATGAAGTGCGGATCGGTGCCGGAGTAGCCGGCGATGGAAGCGATGTTGATGATCTTGCCCGCCTTGCGCGGGATCATCACCTTCTTGCCCGCGAGCTGCGACAGCACGAACATCGCCGTGAGGTTCAGGTTGATGACCTTCTGCCAGGCATCAAGCGGATGGTCTTCCGCCGGAGCGCCCCAGGTGGCTCCGGCGTTGTTGATCAGAACGTCCAGCGTCCCCCACTGAGCGACCACCTTGTCGAGCAGCGGCTCGGCGGCAGCCAGATCGGAGAGATCGCAGGCATGGGTGAGCACGTCGATGCCCATGCCCTCGAGGTGCGCCCGCGCCGCGTCGAGCTCGTGCGCTTTGCGCGCGGTGATGGCGACCTTCGCGCCCATCTCGCCGAGGGCCTCGGCCATCTGCAGGCCCAATCCGCGCGAGCCGCCGGTCACCAGCGCGACCCGGTCGGTCAGGTTGAAGAGTTGGGTGGGGTTCAAGATCTGCATCTCCTCGGATTCATGGGCGGCGTCAGTACCACGCATCTTGCATTTCCAGACACGTCGGATCCAGGTCGTTCACCAACTGGAACCAATGATCGGTCTTCGGCAGTTCCCAGCGGAAGAAGTACGTGCACGCCTGCAGCTTGCCCTGGTAGAAATCCTGCTCCGGTCCGGGCTCGGTACCGACGTTGCGCACCGCGACCAGTGCCTGGCGCAACCACATCCAGGCGACCACCACATGCCCGGTCATCTCGAGGAAGACGTGAGCGTTCGCTAGCGCCATCTCGGCATGGCCCTTGTCGGTGGCACAGAGCGAGTTGCGCACGACTTCCATCACGTTCGCGAACGCATCGGTGAGCTTCTCGCCGCAGCGGCGCAGTTCTGCCGACTCGCAGCCGCGGGCTTCGCGGGCCGTGCGATCGATCTCGCGCGCGAGGAGCTGGATCGCCATGCCGTCGTCCATGCCGACCTTGCGCCCCATCAGGTCGAGCGCCTGGATGCCGTT
>JAIEQG010000065.1 GCA_019747905.1 Burkholderiales bacterium | reverse complement strand
CTAACCCTCCCCCGGCATAGCCGGGGGAGGGTATGTACACCCCTTCCCCCACCTTCGTTGGGTACAGGGTGCCTCTGCTTTGCGTTCCCTCCCCCGCGACGAAGTCGTGGGGGAGGGTTAGGGTGGGGGCAACAGTGCACCAGGTGGAGTCCTACCTCTCCCCGCTGAACACCATCCGCTGATCGCGAAACTGCGTATAGAGCGCCCCATCGGCCGGCACCGGTAGCGGCACCGCCTTCTGCACCGCCGTCTCGATCGCCCGGTCGAAGTCCGCGACACCGCTGCGCCTCACGAACCGGAAAGTGCCGATGGTGCCGTCGCGTGCCACCCGGATCTCGATCTCCGCACGCGTGGTCGACTGGGCCGCTGCCGGGATCATGAACTTGTCGCCGATGGCTTCGCGCACCTTGGTGCCGTAGTCGTCGACGATCTTCTGCGCGTTGACCGCCGCGGCACCCACGGCCAGCACTTCCGCTTCGGCCTTCTCGCGTCTGGTGCGACGATCCTCGTCGTGGTCGCGCACCAGTTGTTCCGCCTCGGCCCGCGTGCGCTGTCGCCGTTGTTCCTCCGCCGCACGCAAACGCTCCAAGGCCACTTCGCGCGCCTGACGCTCCGCTTCGCCATCGGGTGACGGGCCCGACGAGGGCCGCGCCGGATCGCTCGTACCCGAGGTGGCCTTCCCCATCGCCACACCATAGGGCGGCAAAGGGCCGAACATCGCGATGACGGCAGCGCGCTCGTGAAACCAGCCCACGCGCAGCGTCACCGTCAGCGGTCCGGCCCCGGTACTTTCCGCCGCATCGCGCAGCGGCCCCACCTTGGGAATACGCGCGGTGACGGCCGCGTCCAGTTTAGGGTCGCCGCTCGACCGGTCGAGCGTGAGCTGCGCGACCCGCCCCTTGTCGTCCACGATCATGGAGTAATCAAGCGACACGGTCTTCACCGGCAAGCCCGCACCGGCCAGCACCTGCTCGACCTGGCGGCTTATCGATTGCAGTTGCCCGATGGCCTGGACCGGCATCTCCACCGCGACCGGGGCGGCAGCTACTTCCTTCGGCGGCTCCGGTTCGGCCGCGGCCTTCTCCGCTGCCGCAGCTTTCGCCTCCTGCTCCTTCGCCTGCGCCCGCTCGCGCTCGACCCTGTCCTGCTCGAGCCAACGCCGCGCCTCGGCCAGACGCTTCGTCGCGTCGCGCAACCGTTCGACGTGATCCCGATCGGCACGATCGTCCTTGGCGGTCGGCATGGACGGCACCGCGCGTTTGGTCCGTAGCCCCGGCACCAGATCGAACGCCGCACCGGCCGGCACCGCGAAGTCGAGCACCTGATCGTCCTTCAACACGATGGCCGTGAAACCGATCAGGCGGGCCTCGCGGTCGAACAATGCACCGCCGCTCGCCTCGGGCGCCACGGGCGGGTCCAACTGGATGACCATGCCGCGCTCGGGATGCCGACGAAAATCCGAAACGACGCCACCGCTCAGTTCGAGATCGAGACCGCGTGGCGATCCGACCGCATAGGCCACCTGCCCCTTGCGAATGTGCTCCATGGCAACGACGCCGCGCACCGGCACGCCGATCTCTTCGTCGCCGCGCCAGCGCAGGTGACAAAGATTCCGTTGGCGGTCCGTGCCCTGCAGCTGCGCCAGCGCCCATTTCGCGCCGCGGAACACGACGACGGTGGCAGCCTCACCCGCCACCGCATTGCAGTTGGCGATGATCTCGTTGGGGCGGATCACCACGGCGCTGCCCTGCCGCACCGCAGTGCCGTTGGCATCCAGCACCGCGACCCGCACGATGCTGGGTTGCACCGCTTCCATCACCGCTTCGGGCGCGAGGGCCAACGCTGCCGAACACGGCAAGACCGCCAGCAACGCTGCGACAAGCATTCTCGATCCGTCGCGGATTTGCGACAGATCGTGCGTGCGCATTCGATGGATGGGCAAACCGTTCAGCATGATCTTCCGTGGGCGCGATTGTCGCCCAAGTTGGCCGTGCCGCAAGCCCGCGTCAACGGCCGGACAAATCTCCAGCGAGCAGCGACTCGTAGGCCGCGCAGGTCTCCTCGACACCGATGTCACCGACCTCGCGCGAATCCTTGCGCAGCAGCACGTACCGCGACTGCCAGGGGTACCAGCGCTCCGGATACTCGCGCCCGAAGAAACACACGATGTCCTTGCCGAGCGCCGCGGCGAGATGCATCGCACCACCGTCGCTGCACACGACAGCGCGACAGACAGCGATGCCCGTGATGAGTTCGTCCAGCCGGTCCGTATGAAAGCCGTGGACCGGCAGATCGGCGCACGCATCGAGAATGGTCTGCGCCTTGCGATCGTCTCCCGGATGCTGCGGGTGATCTTCGGCCCCCGGCGACCAGAACAGCAGCACGCCGCAGCCGCGCCTTTCGCACAGCGCTCGCGCCAGCGCCACGAACTTCTCCGCGGGCCAGCGGCGGTCGAGGGAACGGGCGCTGATGTGCAACCCCACGAGGTTGTCGAGCGGCATGCCCGGTATCGTCGCCAACCGTGTGCGTGCCGCCGCAATGGCGGCCGGATCGGGAAACACGCGCAACGGTCCGGGCGCGCTCTCGATGCCGAGCGGTTGCAGCAACCGGTGCACCACCTCGACCTCGTGCACGATCTCCTTCGGATCCTTCCAGACCGCCCGGTCGATCGGCCCGGCATAGTCCTGCTCGTGCACGAAGCCGATGACGTGGGCCGGTCGCGCCAGGCGAGCCGTACGCAGCGCGTGCGCCTGGAAGGTCGAACCGGCCAGGATGGCGTAGTCGTAGCGCTGCCGACGCAGCCGCGCCAGGAGCTTCACTCGGTCCCAGTAGACGCCGAGGACGCTCTGCCCTGCCTCGCGGTGCTTGGCCTTCGAGTACACGTGCACCGCATTCACGTCGGGATTGCGATCCAGCACGGCCGCGTTGTACGTGTTGACCAGCGCGTCGATGCGCCCCTCGGGAAAGCGCTCGCGCAACGCGCGGATCAACGGCGTCGTGCAGACGAGGTCGCCGATGTTGTCGCGGCGGATCACGAGAAAGCGCGGGGCTCGGTCGCTCATGGCCGTGCCCGCCGCCAATCGTCTGCCAGGGCGAGGATCGATTCAGCCCGATGGCGATAGCTGTGATGCGCCATCACGTCGACGTGTAACGCCTCCGCGCGAACGCGGGCCTCGTCGAAGTGATCGAGGAAGTGACGGATCCTGCGCACACAATCGTCGAGGTCCTGGAAATCGGCCCACGCCCCGGCGGCAAACGTGTCGGCCGCGTGGCGGCGAAAGTCGCACAGCAGAAACCCGCCGCACGCGGGGACCCCGAAGCAGCGCTCCGGCATGCCCCAGCTTCGTTCCTTGTCGTCGCAGACCGCACCGACGCTCAAGTTGATCCGGCTCGTCTGGATCTGTTCGATCTGCTGGGGCACGCTCATCTGTTCCGGCCCCGGACACGCGTCGCGGATGTCAATGCTGATGCCTGCAGTCCGCAACCGATCCTTCATTGCTGCAATGAATGCGATGCGTGCACCCACCCTTGGATAGGACGGACTAAGCGACCCATAGAACGCGACATCGACCCGATACTGCCCGGGATCCCGCAGTGATTCCAGCCGAGCGCCGCGCAGGTTGTAGGCATCCGTATCCGCCGCGTTGGGGAAATAGTGCACGTTCTCGCCGAACGATTCCGCGCCCTGCAGCGAGTGCGCGAGATAGATGTCGACCAGCCCGAGCGGGCGGATCCACCGCTTGCGCCAATGCTTAATGGCGAAGTTCCATGGCGCGTCACGGTTCCAGGCAATCGTCGGAACACGGGATGCGCCGAGGCGCCGCTTGAGTTCACGGAACTGCAACGGATGTTTCGAGAGCCAACCCAGCGGATCAGCAAGGTACGCCTGGACCCCTGACGGAACGGGAGCCGATGTCCCCGGATCGCAATACTGCACGGCGACGCCGATCGCCTCGAACGCCCTCAAGAGCGCATGCGGCGGCGCGAGGTCGGTCAGGACCATGTTGACGACCCTACTGCCGTGGGCGGCACCTCGGCCCGTCGTCCGTAGCCGAGCCCGATGCCAACCAGCGCCCAGAACAGCATTGCATTGTGCCGCACGAACTGGTCATCGGTGCAGTTACGGACCACGACCATCACCACGGCAACGGTGCCGGCGATCCCGACCAGCCGGCAGGCGGCGGCGCGCGACGCGCTCAACCGCGTGAACTGTCGCCCGACGGACCAGAACAGGAATGCGAGGGCCACGATACCGGGGATACCCATCTGCACGCCGTAGTCAAGAAACACGTTGTGGGCGTGCACGAGCAGTTCCTCGTTCCGGAAATGGGCTGCATAGACGGCTGCCTGCTGCATTCGGCCGAAACCGGTCCCCACGAGCGGGCTTTCCACGATGCGGTCGATCCCGTAGGACCAGACGCGGAAGTGGGGATCGGTCCGCAACGTCACGCCGACGCGTTCGAGCGAGCCCACGATCGGGAACTGGCGCTTTTCAGCTACCACCGCGAGCATCAGAAGCAGAGCCAGGATGGCGCCGACCAGTCGTGCGATGGATACGAGCCGGCCGCGACGCGTCGTCTGGTTTCGCCAATGGAAGATGAAGAGCACAACTGCGCCAGCGATCACGCTCAACCAGAACATTCTGCTGTAGGTGAGCGCCGCCGAAACAAGCGCGAGCAGGATGAGCACGCCGACCGCTACGCGCACGCGCGTGGGCGCGCACGGGTTTGCGGCGAGGACGGCTGCTACCGGTAGAACCATGACCAGGTAGGTGGTGTAGTTGAGGACGCCACCGTGCAGGCCCTGGAACTCCAGCGTGCCCTCGCGAACGAAAGCTGCGAGCGTGTACGCGACCAGCACTGCGAAACTGACCGCGAGCACGGCAACCCACGCGCGCAGTTCCCGATCGGATTCGGTCAAAGTATAGAAGCACAGGAACGTGACGAGCCCGTAGCCGATCTCGGTCTTGATCTCGCCCGCGGAGTACCAGAAGTCGGCTGCGGTCAAGAGGGACCACGCCGCCGCCAGGATCCATACGCCGAAGGCCGGCATCAGGGCGGAAGGCGCCGGACGCCGATGACGCCAGTGCAAGGCTGCAGCGAGCGCTGACGCGGCAAGCGCCACCATCCGAAGCGCGGTCGTATGGGCGAATGGCAAGACCAGCAACAGCACGGCGGGGCCCGCCATCAGGTACCAGGCGGGTCCGCCGATGAGAGACCGTTCTGCGTTCGACGGGGATGCCACAGCCTGATCACGCATCGGGATTGTCGCTCCGGCGTTCGTCGGAGCGCGCGCGGTCATCGTCGAGACTGGCCTCGATGGCACCCAGCACGGCATTGACGGTCACGGCCTTCATGCACAGAGGATCGAGACACTTCCCGAAGGGTCGGCCGCAGTGTCCTGCCCACGGCACCTGCCGTCGGAAGATCAGGTTTTCGTTACGGCAGGGAAAATCCGGCACGAACACCTTGCGATCCGGCATGTTCCGCCAGAACTCTCCGCCACCGAACAGCTGCGCCGAACCGGGGCCAAAGATAAGCACCTCCGGGACGCCAACCACGCGACCGAGGTGTGCCACCCCAGTGTCGAGACACACCAACAGCCGCGCGCGGACCAGCACGTGCCACAGGCTTTCCAGGGAGAGCGTGCCGGCGAACCAAGTGCGTGCCTGTGCGGGATCGACCTGTTCGATGAGGTGGCGCTCCTTCGGTCCAGCGGACAATATGACGGCAAGGCCGCGGCGTTCGAGTGCATCGATGATCGACACCCATCGGTCAGGGTTCCAGAGCCTCAGCACCGAACTGGCGCCGAGATGTACGACACAGTAGGGTTCGGAAGGTAGTTCCGGCGCCGTCGCGGGAGGTGCCATCCATTCCGAGGGACGATAGGACTCGGGAGCGGGACCGTCCACCAGCATGCAGACCAGGTCGCCCCAGGCCATGGGTGACACGGGAAACGGCCGCAGTTCGTCCACGAACCAGCTCTTGTACGCGGGCCGATCGCCGTCGAAAGCGACGATCCACCGCGACCCGATGGCACGAGCGAGCAGACTGAGTCGATTCTCCGCGGGAATGACGGTGAGGTCGAAGCGCGGCTGACGCCATACGTCGAGGATCGTCCGCACGTTGCGTTCGTCGAACGGGATGACTTCCAGCCCATAGGGCCGCGTGGCGAACAGACCGGCAAACGCCACCGGACAAGTCATGACGATGCGAGCGCCGGGAAACCGTGTCCGCAGCTTCTTGACGAGCGGCGTCAGCATGATCGTGTCGCCCAGCAGCAGGTGGTGCAGCACCAGGATGCGCCGGGGTATCGCCGGCTTGCGGCGCCCGAACGCATGGATCAGCAGGCTCAGCAGCGCACCGGCGGCGATGAGCAGGCGACCAGGGAAGCGGCTACGCATGGATCGCGTCCCGCTGCACGGCAAGTTGAGCGAGCGATTCGTCCAGGATCATGAGCTGGAGCACCTGCTCGGCCAGCGCCTCGTCACCGGCCCGATAGGACTGTGCGAGACGATCCACGGCAGCCATGGACAGCTGTTCTCCGGTCACGTGCGACAGTCGCTCGCCGAGACCGTCGAACCGGCCGACGAGATCCTGCCGCAACCAGCCGGTGAGCGGCGGGTTGAAGCCCTTCTTCTTGCGCCGGAACAGGTCGAGATCGTTCAGTTCGGTACACGCCGGCTGCAGCAGCAGCTTGGCCGGTTGCGTGAACCGCTGCTCTTCCGGCAACGCGAGCAAGGTCTCGAAGAACGGATGATCGAGCAAGGGGGCGCGCAGCTCCAGCCCGTGCGCCATGGTGCACAGATCCGCCTTGCGCAGCACGTACTCGGGCAGGTAGTTCTGCCAATCCACTTCGAGCAAGGTCGCGATGGCGCTGCCGCTCGCGGCCTCCGGCAAGCGCCAGTGGGTCGCCGGCAGTCCCTGGCGTCGCGGTTGCAGGAAGCGACGCTGCCCCGGTGTGAACCCGGAGAAACGCAGACTGTAGGCCTCGCGCCAATCCATGCCGAGCTCGGTGGCCCATTTGCGCCAGCCCTTGGACGATTCCGTAGGTGCAGGCGTCAAGCCGGGCAGCTGCAGCCCGCGCCGCCACGACGTGCGCAGGTGCTTCGCGATGCGCTTGTAACCGGCGAGCACTTCGTCGCCGCCGTCGCCGCCCAGCACCACCTTCACGTGCTCCGTGGTGGCACGCGCGAGGTACCAGCTCGGCACGCTGCTCGGGTCGGCGAAGGGCTCGTCGAGATCGGCGATGATGCGCGAGAAATCCTCGGTAACGGTGTCGGGCACGATGACCGGATGGTTGACGAGGCCGAGGTGCCGCGCGATCTCGCCCGCGAGCGGACTCTCGTCCATGGTCGACCCGGGAAACGCCGCCGTGAAGGTGTGCAGGTCGCGCTTGCCCAACCGTGCGAGCCGCGCCGCGATGACCGAGGAATCGATGCCGCTGCTCAGGAACACCCCTACCGGTCGATCGGCCACCGTGCGCATCGCCACCGCAGCGTCGAGCGTTGCAAGCCAGTCGGCGTGACGCGGCTGCGGCGTCCAGTAGCGGCGCTTCTCGAGCTGCCGTGTGTCGAGATCGAACACCAGGCAGTGCGCGTTCTCGAGGCGGTTCACGCCTTCGATCACGGTGAGCGGCGCCGGAATGTAGCGATGCGCCAGATACGCGTCGATGGCGTCGGCAGAAAAGCGCCGCCGGTCGTGCGCGAGGAACGGCAGCACCGAGCGCACGGTGGAACCGAACGCCAGCGCGCCGTCGTGCAGCGTATAGATCAGCGGCTTCAATCCGAGCCGGTCCCGCGCCAGCAGCACGCGCCGCCGGCGCAGATCGAGGATGGCGAAGGCGAACATGCCGCGCAGGCGCGACAGGCAATCGTCGCCCCAAGCTTCGTAGGCGTGCAGGATGAATTCAGTGTCCGAGCGGGTGCGAAACACCACACCTTTGGCTCGAAGTTCGTCCGCGTGCGCCGCCCAGTCGTAGACCTCGCCGTTGTAGCAGATCCAGATATCGCCCGCAGCATTGCTCATGGGCTGGTCGGCTTCCGGCCGCGGGTCGATGATCGACAGCCGCGCGTGCAGCAATGCGTTGCTGACCGGTCCGATCGCATCGCGGTGGAACGCGGCATTCCAGGTCACCTGGTGCTGCGCGTCCGGACCGCGGCGGCGCAGCTGGTGGAGCATGCGAACGCCGACCGTGCGCGGGTGCGGGTGATTGGAGAAGAAGCCGGCTATACCGCACATCTTAGTCGACCCGTCCGGCATGGCCGGGGATGTACTGGTCGTGACGCCGTACCGCGCAGGCACTCCTTCCCCCGGCGCAGACGGGGGAAGGTTGGGATGGGGGCAGGTGTTCCTGCGACCGCCGTGTGCCCCCACCCTG
>JAIEQG010000108.1 GCA_019747905.1 Burkholderiales bacterium | reverse complement strand
CTGGCGGCGTTCTTCTCGTCGCAGAAGTACTCCATCTGCGATTTCGCGTCACTGCACGTGCCGGCGCGTTCGTCCTTGTCGGCAGAATGCGCTGCACCGGCAACCAGCGTTGCCAACGCGACGGTGATACAGACGCGGATATGCATGTGGTGGGTCTCCCTGATGCGGTGGTGGCGAAGCGCGAACACTTCCAGGTGGCGCCGAGGGCTTCGATGGCCCCGTAACGCTTCCGCCCCTACAAGGTGCAATGCATGTGCCACGCATCGGCCGATGCGGATGCGGCATGTTGCGCTGCAGTCGCAGCGAACAGGTCTGGCAGGAAGCGCAGCGTTGCTGCAACGCGGGACGCCGAGTCGATCGAGTGCCGCTGAGGCTTCCAGGGCCTGAGACAGCCGTTGCATCGGTGTTACACCTGTAATCTTGTGGCGATCGGTGAATGCCCATAGCATCGACCAGAGAACGAGCGTTCCCGGGAGGATCGGCTGTGAGAAAGCTCGCTGAAGTCAGGGAACACGTCGGCCTTGTCACGCGTGTGGTCAACCGGCGGCATGCGCCCGATGCGGCCGCGACCCGGTTCAGCCACCTGCTCGATTCCTGGGAACGCTCGTTGAGCGCGTGGCAGATCGACCCTGGCCAGGTGTCGCGGCCGAGAGTGGTGACGTCGACCGAACTCAAGGACCACGTGGGCTCGGTGGAATCGCTGCTGCGTGTCGGCAACCATGCCGTCACGGGCCTGCACGCGCAGGTGCGCGATGCCAACTATTGCGTACTGCTGACGGACGCCGAAGGGGTCACGGTGCTGTTCGAAGGCGTGCCGTCGCTCGCACGCGAATTCAGGCAGGAGGGCTTTCGCGTCGGCACCACCTGGTCGGAACGCGAGGAAGGCACCTGCGGCGTCGGCACCTCGATCGTCGACAAGGTACCCATGCTGGTGCATCGCGGCGAGCACTTCCGTGCGCACAACATCGCATTCACCTGCAGCTCCGCTCCCGTGTTCGCGCCGGGCGGCGAACTGCTCGCGATCCTCGACGCCTCCGCGTTGTACTCGCCCGAGGACAAGCGCAGCCAGAGCCTGGTCTTCCAGCTCGTCGTCAATCACGCGCTGGCGATGGAGAACGCGTTCTTCGTGGATTCGTTCCGCGACCGCTGGATCCTGCAGGCCAGCCCGTCGCTGCAGTTCGTCGATCTCAAGCCCGAGTATCTGTTCGCGTTCGACGATGCGGGACGCATCGTCGCCGCCAACCGCCAGGCGCGCGACAAGTTCTATCGTCACGGCTTGCCGGCCGATGCGCGGCTGGAACACCTGTTCGACTGCAACGCACTCGACGTGATGCGGCGATCCTTCGAACGTCCGGGCTTTCCGGTGGAGCTGCGACGCCCCATCGCCGGCGAGACCTTGTTCGGCGTGCTGCGGGCGCCTGCGAACCACGGCGGCAGCGCTGTGCCTTCGCACACCAGTGTCGAGCGTTCGCGCCCGGCGATCGCGCCATCCATCGCGCACGCGTTCCGCGACCTGACCATGGCGGACCCGGCCATCGTGCACAACGTCCAGCGGGCCGTACGCATCGTGAATGCAAAGGTGCCGCTGCTGCTGACCGGTGAAACCGGCACCGGCAAGGAGGCGTTCGCACGCGCGCTGCACGAGGCGAGTAACCGCAGTTCCGGACCGTTCGTCGCCGTCAACTGTGCGGCCATTCCGGACACTCTGATCGAGAGCGAGCTCTTCGGGTATCGGGCCGGAGCCTTCACCGGTGCGAGCGTGAAGGGCGCCAAGGGGCGCATCCTGCAAGCCCATGGCGGTACGCTGCTGCTCGACGAGATCGGCGACATGCCGCTTGCATTGCAGTCGCGCCTCCTGCGCGTGCTTGCCGAGGGCGAGATCCTGCCGCTGGGCGGGGCAGCCCCGGAGATCGTGGACGTGAACGTCATCTGCGCGACACACTGCGATCTGAAGGCGTTGATACGGCAGGGCAGATTCCGTGAGGACCTCTACTTCCGGCTGGCCGGCACGGTCATCGGACTGCCGCCGTTGCGGGATCGCGCCGACAAGGAGGCTCTCATCGTCCAGGTGCTCGACCAGGAAGCGCACCGCCAGGATCGGTCGATCCGCCTCGAGCGCGGTGCCGCGGCCGCTCTGGGTGCCTATGCGTGGCCGGGCAACATCCGCGAACTGCGCAACGTGCTGCGGCTCGCCTGTGCGCTATGCGACGGAGCGGTGCTCACCCTGGATTGCCTGCCGACCGAGATCGTCTCGCCGACGGTGACAACCGCGACGGCGCTGCCTGCAGACTTGCGCCCCTCCGAGCGCGAGCACGTGGTGCTGGTGCTCAGACGCAACACCTGGAACGTCGCCGCCTCCGCGCGCGAACTCGGCGTATCGCGGCCGACCCTGTATCGCTGGATCCAGCGCCACCACATCGTCTCACCCAACAAGGCGGGCGGCATCGGGTAGTCTGTAGCCCTCGCAGGGCCGCCCCAAGAGGGCTGGCCCCCTCGGGGGGAGGGGCCGCAGGCCCGTCGGGGGGGACGTCAACTCTCGATCGCTTCCGCCAGTTCACCGAGGAAACGATCGAGCAGGCCGGTCATCAGCGTGAAGTCGGCTTCGAACCTTGCTTCCGCGTCGTCCGCTTCGCCTTCGTTCTCGGTAGTGGCGACATCCACCAGCTTGACGCGCTTCACCTCGAGTTTGTCGGTCAGCACGAAGGACACACGATCGCGCCACGTGAGCGCCAGTCGGGTCGGAACCTTGCCGGCAGCGATGTGGTTGCGGATCTCCGCCGTCTCGGTGAGCACGTGATTGGCGTAGCGCACCGTGGCCCGCTCTTCGAGCGGGGATTGCAGTTCGCAGTCTCGATCGATGCTGAATCCCGCGGGCGCGTCGCCAGCGGTCAACCATTCGGTCATGGCCGCCGCCGGCGCCCGCTTCGTCTCGAGCGGAGCGAACGGAGATTCGTCCAGCGACTTGCGCAGCACCTCGAGAAACTCGCCCGATTTCTTGGGGCTCGACGCGTCGATGACGAGCCATCCGTGTACCGGATCGATCCACGCGAACGTCGTGCGGTAGCGGCTGAAGGCGCGCGGCAGCAACTCGTCGGTCACCTCCTCCTTCAGTTCGCGCAGGCGCTTGCGGCCTGGTTTCACGCCCATCCGCCGCTCCAGTTCCGCCGCGCGCGCCTCGACGGTCTGGCGCACCACCGATGCGGGCAGGAGTTTCTGTTCGACACCGAGCGCGAGGAGCCACTGGCCGTGGGTGACACAGACCAACCGATCGTCACCGCGCGGCGGGATCCAGCCGCGGGACTCGCGGCTGAGGCTCGTGCAGGGCTGGAACGCATCGGCGCGGAGTTGTTCGGAAAACGGCTCGGCGGCGAACGACGCTGCCGGCGTGAAGCGCAGGATCTGCAGGTTGCGGAACCACATGTTCTTGTCGGGCCTGATGACGCGGGTTGGGGAAACCCGCGATTATGCTAGCCTCACGGGCGTCGCGCGACGGCGCAGCGGTTGCCGCGCCCGCCAACCCGGTGACCGACCATGAACCGTCAAGACCAAGTGGACGATCCGCGCCGCCGCCTGCTGGTGCAGGCGCTCGCCGCAGGCTGCTTCGGTGGGCTGGCGACGGAGGCCGCGCGTGCCGACATCTTCGGCAGTTCGCCGGCCAGGCTGCCGCCCGGGCAGTCGATCTACCGGCTCTCGGGCGGGGTGCGCGTCAACGGTGCCGCGGCCACGCTGAAGACGGCGATCGGCCCGAGCGACACTGTCGAGACGGAACGCAACGGGGAGATCGTGTTTGCCGTAGGCGGCAGTGCGTTCCTGCTGCGCTCCGGCGGCAAGATGGTCCTTCAGGGCGAGAAGCAGGCGGATTCGATCGTCACCACCGGGCTGCGCCTGCTCACCGGGCGCCTGCTGTCGGTGTTCGGCAAGGCACCCCAGGGCATCCGCCTGCAGACCCTCACCGCCACCGTCGGAATCCGCGGTACGGGCGCGTACCTGGAAGTCGAACCCGATCTCACTTACTTCTGCACCTGCTACGGCACGGCGGATGTCGTCTCCGCATCGGATCCGGCGAGCAAGGAAACGGTCACCGCGACTCATCACGACAAGCCGCTGTACATCGGCGCCGACCCGAAGCAGAAGGGCAAGAACATCCGCCTCGCCCCGTTCAAGAACCACACCGACCAGGAACTGATGCTGATCGAGACGCTGGTGGGGCGGACGCCGCCGTTCGTGTTTCCCGGGCAGGAATACGAGACGCCGCGCAGGGACTACTAGCGCCGCCGGAACCACACGCTGGGCAGGCGGAATTGAACGGGAGGAGGGCGCACGGCCGAAACCTTCGCGCAGGTCAGCCTTCTAACCGCTATCGCACGGGACTAGACTGCCACTCCCGCGGTGCCCGTTCGAACCGGAGGCTCCTGTCATGAGAATTCCGCGTCCCCTCAAGCAGCGGGCGGCCCAGGCCGTCCGCCTGGCACTGCTGTCGTCCACTGCAGCGGCCGCTGCTGCCGCCGGCGATGCCGAGGCGGCCGTAACCGACGGGAGCGTGGAAGCGCGGCTGCGGGCAATTCGCGCAGCGCTGGCCCAACAGGCCGGACCGGGTGTTCCCACCCACGAAGAGGCTGCAGCGAAGCTCGCGCAATGGCCCAACGGGTCGGGCTGGCGCAACGGCGGTTGGCGCAACTACTGACGGCTGTTCCTGCGCCCTGCCGCGGATGAGCCCCGGTCGACAAGCGCGATCGCGATCCTGGTCGAGCGCGGATTTCTCCCCGGGTCTCGCGATCGAACTGCTGGTGATGCAGCCGACGCCGTTCTGCAATATCGCGTGCGACTACTGCTACCTCGCCGAGCGCGATGCGAAGCGCTTCATGTCCGAAGACGTGGTCCGCGCCGCGATCCGCAATGCGCGCGAAAGCGGGCTGTTGGCCCGCGAGTTGAACGTGGTCTGGCATGCCGGCGAGCCGCTCGTGGCGCCGGCGGCGTTCTATGAGCGTGCGTTCGGCATCATGAACGAGGAGGCGGGTGCCACGACGGCAGTGCGTCACAGCATCCAGACCAACGCGATGCTGATCGACGAGCCATGGTGCGATCTATTCCGGCGCTGGGGGGTGCATGTCGGCGTGAGTGTCGACGGGCCCGCCGACATTCACGACCGCCATCGCAAGACCCGCGATGGCCGGCCGACCCATGCACGCGTGATGCAGGGCATCGAACGGCTCCAGCGTGCCGGCATCGACTTCGATGCGATCGCCGTCGTGACCGACGCCAGTCTGGAGCGGGCGGACGCGATCGTGGACTTCTGCCTCGCGGCCGGCATTCCCGCCATCGGCTTCAACGTCGACGAGCAGGAAGGGGTTCGCACCACGTCGAGCCTCGCCGGTGCCGATGCGAGCGTCGAAGGTTTCTTCGAGCGGGTGTTCGAACGTGCCGCAGACGTACCGGAACGATTGCGCGTCCGCGAGCTGCACGAAGCGCTGGGTCGGGTGGCGGCCGGTCTGCCGGTCGTGACGGTGGCCGGGCATGCGATGCCGGCGAATCCGCAGGTGATCCCGTTTGCTACCACCACGATCGACTGCACCGGGCGTTTCTCGTGTTTCTCACCCGAGCTCATCGATCAGCGCCATGCGGACTACGGTTCCTTCGACTTCGGCAACGTGCTGCACGGCCGGATGATCGATGCGCTCGCGACCGACCGCTTCGCCGCAGTGTTCGACGATATCCTCGCGGGGAACGACGCCTGTCGCGCTGCGTGCCCGTATTTTTCGCTCTGCGGTGGTGGCTCGCCGGTCAACAAGCTGAATGAACGCGGGTCCTTCCGCGCGGCCGAGACGCGCTATTGCCGCCAGACCATCCAGACTCCCGTCGAGCTCGCGATGCAGGCGCTCGAGGCCGGATTGGAGTTGCAGGTGGAGAACCACTGAGCCGTGGAAACAGTCATCGGCCGTTCGCTTCGGGGATGCAGCGAGTGTCGTCCACGCGCTCGTCCCGGGCGAGGCGATCCGCCATGGTGAGCAAGGTTCCCGGATCGATGATGTAGACGTCGTCGAGATAGTGCTGCAGCAGGCCGTTCTGGACGGACTGCATGTCGAGCGCCATGCGTCGCACGCGAAGGCAGGTGCCGGAGGGCAGGAACTCGATGCCGACCGGCCGCCACTCGAGGCCCGCCGTGCTCTTTTCCTTGTCGTTGGCATTGATGTAGAGGAGCGCCGGCGACTCCTCCAGCGGATGGAACAGCCGCGCGAAGCTGCCGGGACGCCCGTAGATCGACACTACCCCCTGGAGATCCAGGACGGCGACGCGCTCGTGCGCAGCGTCGTAGCTCGTATCGATCGGCGTGATGGCGGCAAGCTGGGGAATACGGAACGTGAGTTCGCGGGCGTTGCGTTGGTCGAGCGGCCGGACCTTGAGGTCACCGGAGATACTGACGGTGATCATGCGCACGTCGTTCGCGGACAGGCCGCTGAAGAAGGGGAATCGCTCGTGGGCGAGCTTGTCGAGGCCGGTCGCCTCGAACATGCGATTGATGAGGTCCTGGTCTTGCGGATCGATGGCACCCACGATCGAATCGGTCGCCGACGAGCATTCGAGCGTGAAGAAGCGGCCGGCCGAACTCAACCGCACGGTGCGGCGTCCGGAATCGTGCGGACACAGCGGCTCCGAGTACAACGGGTTCACCTGACCCCATTGGTAGATGTTGAGCCAGACCTGGGCGTCCTTCTCGAGCGTGGAATGGATGATGGCCATGCGCTCGAAATCGGGACTGAAGGCGGTGGCGAGCGGAATGCCGTCGATCTTGCCCGGGACGAAAGGGTCTTCCGGCGGAATGTTGAGCTTGATCGGCGGGTCGCCGCGCTTGACGCCGAAGGCCATGAGGTACGACCGGCCGGGGCGGGCAGAGTCGGGTGCGCGCGTTTGCGCGATGCCGTTCACGGCATTGAACAGGGCGACGTAGGCGATGGGAGTGCCGGCGATGTCGTATGCGCGGCGGACGTCGCGCAGGATTTCGGTTTCGGCCGCGTGGCGCTTTTCGTCGTCGAGGTCCGCGATCCTCGACAGCTCGACGTTCGCCTTGCCGGCGAGTTCGTCGGCGCGCTCCATCTGCCCACGGTAGATGCGCATGCCTGCGACCGTGGCGAGCGCGCACAGGGCGATCGCGAACGAAGTCCAGAAGACGTACGACAGGCGTCGCCGCCGCCGCATCTGGTCGGCATCGACCCAGCGCTGCAACTCGCCCCAGCGCTCCTGCAGTGACCGGTGCACCAGCCGCCAGCGGCGCTTGCCGTCCGGTGCCGGGATGAGGTTGACGATGCCGTGCGCCTGCAATGTGGCGAGCGCCTGGGCGTTGGCGTCGTTGCGGGTCAGTTCCACGGCGTAAGCCTCGGGTTCGTCGCCACGCCCCTGCCAGCGGCGTGCGAGCAGGCCCAGGGCCACCAGCACCTTGCGCATGGCATCCTGGTCGGCCTTGGGCGCACTTTCGTAGACCTGGCGTGCCGTTTCCGCGAGGAGGGTGCGGCAGTCCGTGGCCACGCCCTTGGGCCATTGCAACTTGTTCCCCGTGCCTTCGCGCTTCAGATCCGCATACAGGCGGCGCAGCGTGAAGTCGAGCAGGGTCCAGGCTTCCGGATCGCCGGCGAGCTGCGAGGTGAGGTTGTCCCACAGCGCGTGGTCACAACGCAGATTCGCCCCCTCGAGGTGCTTCCACAGGTAGTCCTGCAGCACTTCGCGGGTCGGCGCCGGGTGCTCGCGCTGCTGGTCGAGGATGTCCTCGAAAGGATAGGCCGGCACATCCAGTTCGCCCATGGCGTCCGGGCTGTAGGGAACCAGCGTGGTTTCCTGGAACGCGAGGCCGAAGCGGTCGAGGATCTTGGCGAGATAGTCGAGTTCCTTCTGGGCCGCGCGGCGTTCCTCGAAGCTGTCGAGGATGCGACCGGTGCGCCGGCCCTTGTCGATGACGGTGCGGATGCTCAGGATGGTCCGGTCGTCGGGCGGATTGGTCGCATCGAACGAGGCGGTGTCCACCTCGAGGTTGGCGGGCTCGGCGATGGTCGCCAGCGCCCGCCGCGCGTCCTCCAGCAACTGGTCGACGGTGAGGTAGATGCCGGGGGTGGTGCTGGAAGCAGCGGACGCTTCCGCTGACGGGGTTGAAGTGCTCGCACTCATGGCATGCGACTCCGGATTGGCGCATGCAGGCGATTCGGCTTGCGCGTGTTCGCGTTGCGACTTTCCCCCCACCCCGACCCTCCCCCGGCGCAGCCGGGGGAGGGGGTGTACATCCCCTCCCCCATCGAAGATGGGGGAGGGT
The DNA here is from genome assembly GCA_019747905.1 of Burkholderiales bacterium. GTDB lineage: Bacteria > Pseudomonadota > Gammaproteobacteria > Burkholderiales. Next base: position 43 of record JAIEQG010000108.1, on the reverse strand, counting down.
TAGGGTGGGGGCGGCCCCTCGCCGGGTGGCTCATGCCATGCGC
>JAIEQG010000059.1 GCA_019747905.1 Burkholderiales bacterium | reverse complement strand
TGGCGAGCTGCACCGGCAGCTTGGTGGCATCCGGGCTCTCCACCTTGTCGCCGAAGGTGAACTGGTCGATCAGGATCCGGTTCTCCGCCTTCAGCTTGCGCTTGTCGATGAGGTAGGTGAGATCGAGCGAGAGCTTGCCCTTCTCGATGGTGTAGCCCGCGAACTTGCCTGAATACGGCGTGAACGGCGGCAGCTCGATGTCGATGAAGCTCAGCTTGAGATCGGCGAACAGGTCGCCCGCCAGCGGATTTATCTTGCCGGTGATGGTGAGCGGCGCCTGGTTCGAGAGCTTGCCGCGCAACTCGACGTCGGCGCGCGTGCTGGCATCCGACATGAGACCGGTGACGCGCCCGCCCACCTCCGTCATCGTGGCGCTCACGTTGGGCCGGATCAGCCGGTCGGAGAAATTGATGGTGCCGCCCTGCAGCGTCACCCGGTCGACCTTCACCACCTTCGTGACGGCGGCAGTGGCGTTGTCCGCGGGCGGCACCTGCTCGGCCGGCGCCTTGTTCGCCTCCTTCGGCTTCTTCGAGTCGGAAGGCGGCTTGCCCGTTTCCGGCGCCGCCTCGGTGGCGGGCGCGGCGGCGTCGCCCTTGGCCATGATGCCCTGCACGTTGAGCGTTCCGTCCGCGTTGACCACCAGGCGCGAATAGAAATCGGTCAGTGCCACCTCCTTCACGTCGACGAACAGCGGCTCGCTCTTCAAGCGGATGCCGTCGAAGAAGAGCGACTCCCACTTCAGGAAATCCTCCGCGTGCAGCTTGTCCAGGGTCGCGAGCTTGTTGACGGCGGCCTTGCCCTCGTACTCGAACAGCGCCTTGCCCTCCGCCGGCATGGCAAACTTCACCGCACCCTCGGCGGCGACTTCACCGCTCGCCAGCGTGATGTTGATCTTGTCCGCGACGTACGGCTCGAACGGCGGCAGTTCGAGACGGGTCAGAACGACGTTGATGTCGGTGTCCAGCGGCTGCGGCGTCACCAGGCCCTTGGCCTTCAGTTCGCCGTTCTTGTTGATCCTGAGAGCCAGATCCACCCTGGCCGGCTGCGGCTTGCCGCCGAACGCGAAGTTCTCGACACCGAGCTTGATCGGATCGATCGTCACCTGCACCGGCTGCGCCGGCACTTCGTCGTCGAACCGGACGGCGTATTCGTCGAATGCGAGCTTCTTCAGCGTGAGCACCCACGGCTTGTTGTCCGCCGCCGGGCGCGGCGACGGCGCTGGCGGCGGCGCTGCGGGCGGGAGCGAGTCGGGCTTCGGCGTCAGTTCCGCGAGATTGATCGCACCGTCCTTCGAGCGCTTGACCGCCAGGCTCGCCTTCTTGCTTGTCACTTCGGCGAGCGATACCTCGCGCCTGTTCAAGTCGAACGCCCCGCCATGCACCTGGAACTGGGCCATTCGGAAAAACGGCTCGGGGTCGCCGCGCTTCTTCAGGCGCAGGTTGGCGAGCGCGGTCTCGATCTCGGTGGCCGCCACCTTCGGCCCCGCCGGCTCGTTGGCGAAGGTGAAGCGCGTGGAAGCATCGAGCACACCGTCCTCGACATCGAAGAGGATGGCCTTGCGGTAGTAGGGTGCGTAGCGCTTGAGGAGCAACTTCGCCAGGCTCACGGTGCCTTCGGCGGTACGCTCGATGAAGGCGTACTTCGCTTCCACTGCGAGCATCTCGCGCGCGTCGGTCGTCGCCGTCAGCCGCGCCTCGGTCATGCTCCCCGGCACGGTCGAGAATCCGCGCACCGAAACATCGAGCGGTTGCAGCGTGGTGCGGAACGAGCCGTCCGGCACGTCGTCGATCCAAGCGATGCGCGCACCGTTCATCACGATCTCGTCCACCCGAATGTCCGGTATCGGCTTCTCGGGCGCCGCGGGTGCGGCAATCTTCGCCGCCTCTTCCGCCTTCACTTCCTCGCGAATTTCCTTCAGCTCCTCCCCGCCTTTCGCGACGGTGGCGAGCTTCATGAGATTGATGCTCCCGTCGCGGGCGCGATGTGCAGTGAGATCGAATTCGTCGAACTTGATCTGGCGGATCGCCACCTTGGTCGCGAAGACGTCGATGCGCTCGATCGCGACATCGAGGCGCTTGAACGACACGAGCGGATCGCCGGACAGCTCGCGCAGCTTGAGATCGCGGACCGCCGTGGTGCCCGAGACGAACAGCGAGGGCTTCATGCCCAATGGCTGGGCGAAGGTGAGATCGAGGTTCGCGTCGAGAAAAGCCGAGACCGGCTGATACTGCAGCTTGAACGGCACGTACTCGAGGTAGAACGGCAGATTGAGGTTGGTCAGCACCAGGTCGACCGACGTCTCGCGCGCCTTGCCGAAGGGCTTGGTGCTCGCCTTCAACTCGATCGGCGTGCCGTTGGCCTTGGCCGAGAAAGCGGGCTGGACGAAGATCTCGCCGTAGTAAGGCAGATTCGACAGGAACGGGATCGCCAGCCGCATGTCGCGGATCTGGTGCCTGGTCTTCTGCGGCCGGTCGTCGAAGTCGACGCTGCCGCCGGTCAACTGGATGTTGTTGAGCGAGAACGTCGCAGGCTCTTCCATGGCGGGCTTCGGCTCGGGCTTGGCGGGCGCAGCGGTGAACTTGTCGACGATGTCGGAGAAGTTGTAGCGCTGCCCTTCGATGCGCACGATGTTCACGTACGGATTCGTGAGCGAGATCTCGCGCAGCACCGGCGCCCGCCGGTAGATCGATTCCACCTGGGCGTCGACGCGCAGCCGGTCGAAGGCGACGAAACGGGCGCTGCTGTCCTTCTCCTTGATCAGGAAATCGTCGATCTCCACCGTGAGCACGAACGGGTTGACGCGGATGGCACCGACGCTCACCTGGCGGCCGAGCTGCTCGGAAACCTTGTTGACCAGGATCGACTTGATGATCGGCGGTGCGACAAAGAACCCGAACAGGATCAGCAGCACGAAGAACACCGCCACGCCGATGCCGATCTTCTTCCACACCCGGCGCTTGCCCGATGCCTGGGTGATCGCGGGCGGCAAGGAGTAATTCTCGCGGCGGCGCGCGAAGATGCGGTTCAGCAGTGCCATGCCAGCCCTTGTTCGGGTTTTCCCAGGCTCGATCGGTCTCCGGACGTCGAGGTTACCGAAACCGAACAGCCCTGGAAAGCAAACGGCCCGGAAGCGGACTGCCCCGGGCCGTCGGGTGCGATGGGCAGCGCTACTTCTTCAGCATCGGCTGCAGCTTCGCCATCACCTGCGGTGAATCCGGCGCCACCGGTGTGGCGAAACTGAACACCGTCTTGCCGTCGGGAGCGATGAGGTACTTGTGGAAATTCCAGGTGGGCGGATCCATGGTCAGCTCGGCGAGGTTCTTGAAGAACGGGTTGGCGCCGTCACCGGTGACCGACGTCTTCTCCGCCATCGGGAACTGCACGCCGTAGGTCATGCGGCAGAAGTCACCCACTTCCTGGTTGGTGGCGAGCTCCTGGCGGAAATCGTTGGAGGGAAAACCGAGCACCACCAGTCCCTGGTCCTTGTACTGCTTGTACATGCCCTCGAGCTTTTCGAACTGCGGCGTGTGACCGCATTTGCTGGCCGTGTTGACCACCAGGATCGCCTTGCCCTGGAACTGGCACAGGTCGAGCGGCTTGCCTTCGAGGGTCTTCATCTGCTGGTTGAGCAGCGGCGGGCAGGCGGCGGACGCTGCCAGCGGGACGACGCCCAGGACACAGGACGCCAATACGGAACGGACGAATGATTTCATGGTGCTCCTCTTCGACTTGGATTAGCCCCCTGCCCTGCCACCGATGGATGGGAGCCGGTGGCTCCGGCAAAGTTCCTCGAGGTCTCCCGTAAGCCCGGCGCAAGGTCCATTCGTTAGTATGCCGGCAGGCTGGGTGCCCTGCCCGGTCTGCTTACCTGACCCCTCGGAGACACCGAAATGAAGAGAATCGCCCTCGCCCTCAGCCTCGCGCTGTTCGCCGCCGGCCCGGCCCTGGCCGTGAGCCAGCAGGACAAGATGAAGACCTGCAACGCCGATGCCGCCAAGAAGGACTTGAAGGGCGACGAACGCAAGAAGTTCATGAGCGAATGCCTGTCCGCGGCCGGCGCCGAGCCGGAGAAGAAGGAATTGTCGTCTTCGCAGGAGCGCATGAAGAACTGCAACGCGGAAGCGAAGGCGAAGAACCTGGCGGGTGACGCGCGCAAGACGTTCATGAGCGATTGCCTGTCCGGCAAGAATCCGGACGGCGCCGCCGTTTCGCAGCAGGAAAAGATGAAGATCTGCAATGCCGACGCCAAGACCAAGGCCCTGAAAGGCGACGAGCGCAAGAAATTCATGAGCGAGTGCCTGTCGAAGTAGCACCCGCCCGTTGAGGCTCGGGACCCCGGGGCGCGGACCGGGGCCCTATTGCGCGCCGATCACGCCGGCAGGGCCTCCCGCATGTCCTCGGAACCCTGGCACGGCTGGTCGCCGTAGGAGCACAACACACAGCAGTCGCCCTGCTTGGGCCGGGACAGCACGCCGCAGGCGGCGCACCGGTAGATGAGGCGCCCCGGGCCGTCGGCCAATGGCAGGGCTTCCGCATGCCCGCACTCCGGGCAAGTGACGATGGACTGCGGCGAGGTGTTTCGCTTCATGCTGAGGAGCCTCCGAGAGTTTTCAGGAGGTTAGGTTGTTGGTGTGACGCCGGGATGAATTCCGTCCGGCCCGCCCATGGGTGCCTCGGCGGCGGGCAGCGCGCCGGAATAGGGTCGGCTGTTGACCTCCGTGCCGCCCCTCGGTACCTTGGTTACGCGATCGTCATGACAAGGCTGCGCCCGGTCCTCGAGGCAGCGCCGCAACGATTGCGGGATGTCGTGCGCATCTTCAGCGGTCTGGAGCACCACTTCCGGTCGGGGGGCCACCACGGGAACCATGAACACCTAGTCCGACGTCTGCGGACCGGTCGAGCCGGATTCCCGTCATCGCCTCGCGAGCTCACCCGCTACGCGGCGCGTCCGCCACCGCCGGACCTCCTGTGCGGCTCCGTGGCCCGAAACCACTTCGGGATCCCATGGCGTGAAGACTCATCGAGCTCTCGCAGCACCCGTGGCGCGCTACGACGCCACCCCGCCGGACCTGGCACCGGGCGAGCAGCCGTGGTTGCTAGGCTGTCTGTGCCAGTTCCATCGGATTCCCTTCGACCCCGATCTGGTCGAGCAGCAGTTCCCGCCGCCCCATTCCGCGGTGTCTTTGCAGGCGGCAGCAAAGGCTCTGGGATTCGAACTGCATCCCGCCACGACCCGGGAACGCATGGATCGCATGAGCATGCCGGTCATCGCCTTCGCACGAGGCGCCACCACCACGGTGCCGGTGTTCATCCTGCGCGCCGACGCCGATCGCATCCTCTACTTCCGTCCGGGCAGCGCAGTCGGCGAGATGGCAGCCCGCGAACCCTTCGAACGCTCCCTGTGCGGGCCTGCGTGGTCCGCAGTGCGCCTACATGCGGCGGTCACCGAGACCGGCGACCCGACATCGACCGCATCCATGCAGTCGTCCTTCGGGTTCGCCTGGTTTCGGCGGGAGATCCTGCGGCACCGGCATGTGTGGCGTGACGTGCTGATCGCCTCGCTGGCGATCCAGGTGCTCGGGCTCGCGACACCGCTCTTCACCCAGGCGATCATCGACAAGGTGGTCGTGCATCGGACCGCCAGCACCTTGATCGTGATTGCGGCCGCGTTGGCCGTGTTCATGCTGTTCTCGAGCGCGATGACGTGGATTCGCCAGTATCTCGTGATCCACACGGGGAACCGCATCGACGCGGTGCTCGGGGCAGAAGTCTTCTCGCACCTGCTGCGAGTGCCGATGCGGTACTTCGAACGCCGCCCCACCGGCGTGCTGGTCGCACGCCTGCACTGCGTCGAGACGATCCGCGAGTTCGTGACCGGGGCCGGCATCGCCCTGCTGCTCGACGTGCCCTTCCTGCTCCTGTGCCTCGCGTTGATGTTCTGGTATTCGTGGCAGCTCACGCTGATAGCGCTGGGCGTTCTCGCCGCGATCGGCGGCGTCAGCGTGATCGTCACACCGCTCCTGCGCGCGCGGTTGAACGAGCAGTTCCTGCTCGGGGCTCGCAACCAGGCCTTCGCCACCGAGTACGTGGCCGGCATCGATACGGTGAAGGCGCTGCAACTCGAGCCGCAGCTCGAGCGACGCTACGGTGACTATCTCGCCGACTACCTCCACGCGAGCTTTCGCACCCGTTCGCTCGGCAACACCTACAACGTGGTGGCCGGTGGGCTCGAGGGCACGATGACCCTTGCGATCCTCTGCGTTGGTGCATGGTTCGTGATGACACAGCCGGGCATGACCATCGGCATGCTGGTGGCCTTCCAGATGTTCGCGAGCCGCCTGTCGCAGCCGGTGCTGCGGTTCGTCGCCCTCTGGCAGGAATTCCAGCAGGCCTCGATCGCCGTCCAGCGGCTGGGCGACGTGATGAATGTCCCGACCGAACCTTGCTCGCTCGCGAGCGCACGCGAGTCGCGCCGCGAAGGCCGCATTGCGATCCGCGGGCTCGCCTTTCGCCACTCCGACGATCGGGCATGGATATTCCGCGGCTTCGATCTCGACGTGGCGCCCGGCGAGTTCGTGGCGCTCGTGGGGGCCTCCGGCAGCGGCAAGAGCACACTGGCGAAACTGCTGTTGCGCTACTACGAACCGCACGAAGGCAGCATCGCGATCGACGGTCACGACACCAGCCACCTCGCAGCCAACGAGTTGCGCGCCTGCTTCGGCGTGGTGCCCCAGGACACCGTCCTGTTCTCGGGCACCGTCTTCGAAAACGTGAGCCTCGCAGATGCTCAGGCCACCTTCGCCGACGTGGTCGAAGCCTGCCGGCAGGCGGAGATTCACACCTTCATCGAGTCGCTCCCCGAGGGTTATCAGACTGTCGTCGGCGAGCACGGTGCCGGTCTCTCCGGCGGACAGAAGCAGCGCATCGCCATCGCACGGGCGCTGCTGAAACGCCCGAAAGTGCTGATCTTCGACGAGGCCACCAGCGGTCTCGATGCTCCCACTGCACGCCAGTTCGTGGCGACGCTCTCGAAACTGCGCGGCCGGGTGACTGTGCTATTCATCACCCACCAGGTGCCCGACGGTCTTCAGCCGGATCGGACGATCAGTCTCGACAACACGATGGAAAGCGACACGCCATGAGCAATCGCCCCGCCGCTACCCGCGCTGCCGTGGACGCGAACCGCGCGCTCGCCGCGCGCGACTTCTCACCAGCCATCCTGACCCTCGCGGCACAAGCGCCGTCACCGTTACCGCGGGCGCTGCTCCGGACCCTGGCAGCACTCGTGGCCGTCACCGTGCTGGGCGCCCTCGTGGGGCGTCTCGACATGATCGCCGTGGCCCATGGCCGGCTCGTCCCGCAGAACTTCCTCAAGATCGTCCAACCCGCAGAGTCGGGGGTCGTGCGCGAACTGCTCGTGCAGGAGGGTGATGCCGTGGCCGCCGGTCAGGTCCTGGTGCGCATGGACCCGCGACTGTCCGACGCCGACACGGCGACGGTGCAGGGTCGGATCCACCAGCATCGCCTGCAACTGCGGCGCATCGACGCGGAACTGTCCGGGGCCGCGTTCGCGCCACGACCCGACGACCCCCCGAACCTGTTCGCGCAGGTGAGTTCGCAGTATCGCGCGCACCGCCAGTCCCAGTTGGACGCGGTCGCAACCGAAACCGCCATCGTCGACCGGTCACGCAACGACCTGCAGGCAGCTCTCGAAACGGAGGCGAAGCTCGCCAAGACCTTGCCGATCCATCGTGAACAGGCCGAGGGCTGGGAAACGCTGGCGCGCGAAGGCTTCGCCGGCAAGCTGCTCGCGCTCGAACGCAAGCGCGCTCTGCTCGAAGCCGAGCAGGAGTTGAAGGCACAGCGCGCCCAGGTCGAGAGCCTGCGGGCCGGCATCGCGCAATCGGAGCGGCGCGTGGCGCAACTGCACTCGACCTATCGGCGCGATCTGCAGGACGAACGTTCGCGAGTGCAGGCAGAACTCGACGGCCTGTTTCAGGACTCGGCTCGCCTGTCGGTGCGGCAGAGCCAGCTCGAACTGCGCGCGCCCGCAGCCGGCGTGGTCAAGGAACTGGCCACGCACACGGCCGGGACAGTCGTGCAACCGGGCACCGTGCTGATGACCATCGTGCCGACCGGCGAAGCGGTTCAGGCGGAAGTGTGGATCGA
>JAIEQG010000111.1 GCA_019747905.1 Burkholderiales bacterium | reverse complement strand
GGCTGGCCCTTGAACTTCTTGCGCAGCACCGGATCCTGCGTGGCCACACCCACCGGACACGTGTTGAGGTGGCACTTGCGCATCATGATGCAGCCCTCGACCACCAGCGGCGCGGTGGCAAAGCCGAATTCGTCGGCACCGAGCAGGGCGCCGATCAGCACGTCGCGCCCGGTCTTCATCTGGCCGTCCACCTGCACCGCGATGCGGCTGCGCAGGCGGTTCAGCACCAGTGTCTGCTGGGTCTCGGCGAGCCCCAGTTCCCACGGCGTGCCGGCGTGCTTGATCGACGACCACGGGCTGGCGCCTGTGCCGCCGTCGTGACCGGCGATCGTGACGTGATCGGACTTCGCCTTCGACACACCGGCGGCGACGGTGCCCACGCCGATCTCCGAGACCAGCTTCACGCTGATCGAGGCGCGCGGATTCGCGTTCTTGAGATCGTGGATGAGCTGCGCCAGGTCCTCGATCGAATAGATGTCGTGGTGCGGCGGCGGCGAGATGAGGCCTACGCCCGGCACCGAGAAGCGCAGTTCGGCGATGTATTCGGACACCTTGTGCCCCGGCAACTGGCCGCCTTCGCCGGGCTTGGCACCCTGCGCCATCTTGATCTGGATCTGGTCGGCGCTGTTCAGGTACTCCGCGGTCACGCCGAAGCGGCCCGAAGCCACCTGCTTGATCTTCGAGCGCAGCGAGTCGCCTTCCTTCAGCTCGAGGTCGCGCATGATGCGATCGCGACCGATGCGGGACGCGAGCGTTTCGCCGGCCTTCACCGGTGCGTAGCGGCGCGGATCCTCGCCGCCCTCGCCGGTGTTCGACTTGCCGCCGATGCGGTTCATCGCGATGGCGAGCGTCGTGTGCGCCTCGGTCGAGATGGAGCCGAGCGACATGGCGCCGGTGGCGAACCGGCGGACGATCTCCTTTGCCGGCTCCACTTGGTCGATGGGGATCGACTTCGACGGATCGACGCGCAGGTCGAACAGTCCGCGGAACGTCATGTGCCGCGTGGACTGGTCGTTGATGATCTTCGCGTATTCCTTGTACGTCGCGTAGCTGTTCTGCTTGGTGGAGTGCTGCAGCTTGGCGATGGCATCAGGCGTCCACATGTGCTCTTCGCCGCGGATGCGGAAGGCGTACTCGCCGCCGGCGTCGAGCGCTTCCTCGAGCACCGGATCGTTGCTGAAGGCCGCGCGATGGGTGCGGATCGACTCCTCGGCCACTTCGAACACGCCGATGCCTTCCACCGTGGAGGTGGTGCCGCTGAAGTACTTCTCCACCAGGCTGCTCGACAGACCCACCGCTTCGAAGATCTGTGCGCCGGTGTAGGACATGTAGGTGGAGATGCCCATCTTGGACATCACCTTCATCAGCCCCTTGCCCACGGCCTTGATGTAGTTCTTGACCGCCTTGTCGCCGTTCGGGTCGTCCGGCGACTTGGCGGCTTCGGCACGGATGGTCTCGAGCGCAAGACAGGGGTGCACCGCTTCCGCGCCGTAACCGCCGAGCAGGGCGAAGTGATGCACCTCGCGCGCCGAACCGGTTTCGACCACGAGGCCCGCGGAGGTGCGCAAACCCTTGTTCACCAGGTGCTGGTGCACGGCGGAAGTCGCGAGCAACGCGGGAATAGCCACGCGCTCGGCATCCACCTTGCGGTCCGACACGATCAGGATGTTGTAGCCCGACTGCACCGCGTCGACCGCTTCGGCGCACAGGCTCGCGAGGCGCGCTTCGATGGCCTGATGGCCCCAGGCAACCGGATAGCAGATGTCGATCTCGTAGGCGCTGAACTTGCCGTCGGTGGAGTTGGCGAGATCGCGAATCTTGTCCATGGACTCGCCATCCAGGATCGGCTGCGAGATCTCGAGCCGCATCGGCGGATTGGTCTCGTCGATGCCGAGCAGGTTCGGCTTCGGCCCCACGAAGGACACGAGCGACATCACGAGGTCTTCGCGGATCGGATCGATCGGCGGGTTCGTGACCTGCGCGAAGAGCTGCTTGAAGTAGTGGTACAGGGTCTTGTTCTTGTCCGACAGCACCGCGAGCGGCGAGTCATTGCCCATGGAACCGATCGATTCCTCGCCGTCGCGCGCCATCGGCAGCAGCTGGAACTTGAGGTCCTCCTGGGTCCAGGCGAAGGCCTGCTGGCGGTCGAGCAGCGGGATCGAGGACGGCGGACACGCCGTGGCAGGCTCGGGCAGGTCGTCGAGCTTGATGCGGATGCGGTCGATCCAGCCGCGGTAGGGCTTGATGGCCGACAGCGAATCCTTCAACTCCTTGTCGTCGATGATGCGACCCAGTTCGAGGTCCACCAGGAACATCTTGCCCGGCTGCAGGCGCCACTTCTTGACGATGCGCTCGTCGGAAATGGGCAGCACACCGGTTTCGGACGCCATCACGACCAGGTCGTCGTCGGTAACGAGATAGCGCGCGGGACGCAGGCCGTTGCGGTCGAGCGTGGCGCCGATCTGGCGACCGTCGGTGAAGGCCACGGCGGCAGGACCGTCCCACGGTTCCATCATGGCCGCGTTGTACTCGTAGAACGCGCGGCGGTTCTCGTCCATCAGCGTGTGCTTCTCCCACGCTTCGGGGATCAGCATCATCATCGCGTGGGTGAGCGAGTAACCCGCCATCACCAGCAATTCGAGGGCGTTGTCGAAGGACGCGGAGTCGGACTGCCCGGGATAGATGAGCGGCCAGAGCTTCTCGAGATCCTTGCCCAATACCGGCGACGAGATCGCTCCTTCGCGGGCACGCAGCCAGTTCACGTTGCCGCGCAGGGTGTTGATCTCACCATTGTGGGCGATCATCCGGAACGGATGCGCGAGGTCCCAGGTGGGGAACGTGTTGGTCGAGAACCGCTGGTGCACCAATGCGAGTGCCGACGTGAGGCGCGGATCGCGCAGGTCGAGGTAATAGGTGCCGACCTGGTCCGCGAGCAGCATGCCCTTGTAGACGATGGTCCGGGCCGACAGCGACGGCATGTAGAACTCCTTGCCGTGCTCGAGGTGCAGCGCCTGTATGGCGTGGCCGGCCCGCTTGCGAATGACGTAGAGCTTGCGCTCCAGCGCATCGGTCACGGTCACGTCCGGGCCCTCGCCGATGAAGACCTGCCGGATCACCGGCTCGATGCGCCGCACCGACTCTCCCAGCACCGAACTGTCGCGCGGCACGTCGCGCCAGCCCAGCAGCACCTGGTCCTCGGCGCGGATGGCGCGCTCGATCTCCTGCTCGCAGGCGAGGCGGCTGGCCGGTTCCTGGGGCAGGAACACCATGCCGACGCCATACTCGCCGGCCTCGGGCAGCTCCACGCCCTGCTTGGCCATCTCGTCGCGCAGCAGCGCGTCGGGGATCTGCAGCAGGATGCCGGCACCGTCGCCGGCCAGCGGATCCGCTCCCGTGGCCCCGCGATGGGTCAGGTTCTTGAGGAGCTGCAGCCCCTGCTCGACGATTTCATGGCTGCGGCGGCCCTTGATGTGGGCAATGAAGCCCACGCCACAGGCGTCGTGTTCATGCTGCGGGTCGTAGAGTCCCTGCGCGGGCGGCAAGTGCGGATGGGCCACGGAATACCTCGTCTGCTTACTGGAATCTTGGCCTTGCCGCCGCCGGAGGTCTTGGGGCCGGTCGGTGCTCGTGGGCCGTACGGCTGTGATGGGCGCACGAATTCGACGGACAAGGGGTGAAATGTTAACCCGATGGCCGGCAGGGCTTCAATGCACTGCAACAGAAACCAGGGCCGCCCCGAGGATGGCCCTAGTGCTCTTCGACCGCGAACAGGCGCCGGTGCTCCCTGATGGCATAGCGGTCGGTCATGCCGGCGATGTAGTCGGCGATGGCCCGGGGCGGGTCCTCCTCGGCACGGCGCTGGAACTCCGGGGGCAACAGGTGCCGTTCGGCCAGGAACGCAGCGAAGAGCTCGCGCACGATGCGTTTGGCCTTGGAGGCCATCCGCGCCACCTGGTAGTGCTGATAGAGGTGCCGCCGCAGGAACGTCTTCAGCTCCTGCTGCTCGGACCGGACCGCCGCGCTGAACGCGATGAGTGGCGGGCTCTGGCGGACGGCGTCGATGTCCCGCGGCGCAGCGGCGGCGATGTTCTCCCGGCTCTGCCTCGTGAGGTCGCTCACCAGGGTGTTGATCATGCGTCGGACGGTCTCGTGCACCACGCGCCGGTCCTTGAGCTCAGGGTAGACCTTCCGGACGTCGGCCAGGTGCCGGGCGAACAGGCCGACCTGGGACAGTTCCTCGACGCCGATGAAGCCGGACCGGATGCCATCGTCCACGTCGTGGTTGTTGTAGGCGATCTCGTCGGCCAGGTTGGCGAGCTGGGCCTCGAGGCCCGGCTGTTCCCGCTTGAGGAAGCGCTCGCCGACATCGCCCAGCTTGGCCGCGTTCTTGAGCGAGCAATGCTTGAGGATGCCCTCGCGGGTCTCGAAGGTGAGATTGAGCCCGTCGAAAGCCCCATAGCGGCTTTCCAGGAGTTCGACCACCCGCAGGGACTGGAGATTGTGCTCGAAGCCGCCATACGCCTGCATGCACTCGTTCAGTGCATCCTGGCCGGCGTGCCCGAAGGGCGTATGGCCGAGATCGTGCGCCAGAGAGATGGCCTCGGTGAGGTCCTCGTTGAGCCCCAGGTTGCGGGCAACCGACCGGCCGATCTGGGCCACCTCGATGGAGTGGGTGAGGCGGGTGCGGAACAGGTCGCCTTCGTGGTTCACGAAGACCTGGGTCTTGTACTCGAGCCGCCGGAACGCCGCCGAGTGGACGATGCGGTCGCGGTCGCGCTGGTACTCGGTACGTCCTTCGGGCAGCGATTCGGCGATGCGGCGGCCGCGCGAGGTCTCCGGCCGGGCGGCGAAAGCGGCCAGTTCAGCCATCGCTAGGCGTGGACGGCATCCGGCGCGAGCACCCGCTCGAGGACGGCGCGGGGCACGGACGCATCGATGTAGGCCTCGCCGATACGCCGGACGAGGATGAAGCGGGTCGTCCCCGCCTCCACCTTCTTGTCGTGCCCCATCAGTTCGAGCCAGCGCTCGAAACCGAGATCCGGTGCGCTCACCGGCAACCGCGCGCGCGCAAGGATGCGCTCGATACGCTGCACCTCGGCATCGCCGATATGCCCCAGCGCGCGCGAAGTGCGTGCGGCCAGCACCATCCCGGCTGCGACCGCTTCGCCGTGCAGCCACTGCCCGAATCCGAGCCCGGCTTCGATGGCGTGGCCGAAGGTGTGCCCCAGGTTCAACAGGGCGCGCGGGCCGGTTTCACGTTCGTCGATGGCCACCACGTGCGCCTTGTTCTCGCAGGAGCGTCGCACGGCGTACGCGAGCGCCTCCGGATCGCGCGCGAGCAGGCGATCGAGATTCGCCTCGAGCCAGTCGAAGAACGGCGCGTCGCCGATGATTCCGTACTTGATGACCTCGGCGAGCCCCGCGGAGAGCTCGCGATCGGGCAGCGTTCGCAGCGTGTCGGTGTCGGCGATCACGGCGACCGGCTGATGGAACGCGCCGATCATGTTCTTGCCGAGCGGATGGTTGATCGCGGTCTTGCCGCCGACCGAGGAATCCACCTGCGCGAGCAGCGTGGTGGGAATCTGGATGAACGGCACGCCGCGTTGATAAGTCGCCGCCGCGAAACCGGCGAGGTCGCCCACCACGCCGCCACCGAGCGCCACGACGGTGGTCTTGCGTTCGCAGCGAGCGGTGAGCATGCGGTCGAACACGATGTTTAGCGTGTCCCAGACCTTGTGGCTCTCGCCGTCGGGCAGGACGATCGGCAGGACCCTGACGCCTGCCGCCTCCAGCGTCTTCGTGAGGCCGTCGAGATACAGGGGAGCGATCGTCTCGTTGGTCACGATCGCCACTCGCGGCTGCGCGAGATGCTTCGTTATTAGTGTCGTCTCAGCGAGCAATCCGGTGCCGATGTAGATCGGGTAGCTGCGATCGCCCAGTCCGACTTCGAGCGCGATCACGACGCCTCCTGCTCCGCCTGTGCCGCACGGCGCGCAAGGCTCGCCTCGAGCCGGCCGATCAGCGACTTCAGGCTCTGGGTGCCGGTGTCGAGCACGATGTGCGCGACCTCGCGATAGAGCGGGTCGCGCTGTTCGTGCAGCTGAGCGAGCCGTCCGCGGGGGTCCTCGGTCTGCAGCAGCGGCCGGTTGCGGTCGTGCCGCGTGCGGTTCCACAGTTCGTCTACGCTCGCGCGCAGGTAGACGACGGTACCGCGGGCGCGCAGCGCTTCACGGTTCGCGGGAGACAGCACCGCGCCGCCGCCGGTGGCTAGAACGATGTTGTCCAGCGCCGTCAGTTCGTCGATGACAGCCGACTCGCGCGCGCGGAATCCGGCTTCGCCCTCGATCTCGAAGATCACAGGTATGCGGACTCCGGTGCGCGCCTCGATCACGTGGTCAGAATCGTGAAAAGTCTTGCCCAGGCGCTTCGCCAGCATCTTGCCCACCGATGTCTTGCCCGCCCCCATCAACCCGACGAGAAACACGTTCTCGCGCGGCCTCGGCTCCGGCAGCGGTTGCGTCGCCTCGGTGGGGGTCTGCGAAGTTTCCATCATGGGCCGATTGTAGTGCATCACCTGCGCGGCCCATAAAGCGCGAAGCCCCGCGGGGTCGTCCGCGGGGCTTCGAAACCGGCTGTCGGCGCGATATCAGCGCAGCGACAGATTCTCCTTGAGGATGCGCGGGGTCACGAACACCAGCAGCTCGCGGCGATCGTTGAAGCGGCGCTCGTTGCGGAACAGGAAGCCGACCACCGGGATGTCGCCCAGGACCGGAATCTTGTTGAGAGTGGTGGACTCGTCCTGCGTGTAGATGCCGCCGATACCCACCGAACCGCCGTTCTCCACCAGCACTTCGGTGGTCACCTGCTTGGTGTCGATGGACGGGCCCGCGGTGGTCTGGGCGCCGACGCTGTCCTTGTGCACGTCGAGCTTCATGATGATGTTGTCGTCGGGCGTGATCTGCGGCTTCACCTTGAGCGACAGGGTCGCCTTGCGGAAGCTGATGCTGGTGGCACCCGAGGCTGTCGCAGTCTGGTACGGGATTTCCGTACCCTGCTCGATGTTGGCTTCGACGTTGTCGGCGGTGATCACGCGCGGGCTGGAGACGATCTTGCCGCGGGCATCGAGTTGCAGTGCCGAGACCTCGAGGTTCAGGAACTTGGTCTGGCTCGAGTTGAACAGTGACAGCGTGAACGCGCCTGCGGTCAGGCCCTGACCCAGCGAGGGCGCAGGCAGGTTGACGGCGAGCGAATCCGGGAAGAACGACTGGGCGTAGTCCAGTGCTTGCCCGGTCTGCACGCCGACGCTTCGCACGTTACCGCCGAGCAAGCCGCGGGTACCGCCGCCGAGACTGACACCGGCGTTGCCGGTCGCCGAGATGTCCAGGGTACCGAGCCGCGCGCCGAGCGAGCGACCGAAAGTGTCCGTGGCTTCGACGATGCGCGCTTCGATCAGCACCTGCTTCACCGCCACGTCGATCTTCTTGATGAGCGCCGCGATCTCTTCGAGCTTGCTCGGAGTGTCCTGCACGAACAGTGTATTGGTGCGCGGGTCCACCACGGCACTGCCGCGCTTGGACAGCACGCGCTGGGCCGGATCGGACAGCAGTTTCTGCAGCGAATCGGCGCGCTGGTAGTTCAGCTGGAAGCTCTCGGTCCGCGTCGGCTCCAGCTCCTGGATCTGCTGCTGCGCTTCGAGCTGCAGCTTCTCCTTGGTCGCGAGTTCGTCACGCGGGGCGATCCACACGACGTTGCCGTTCTTGCGCATGTCGAGGCCCTTCGACTGCAGGATGATGTCGAGCGCCTG
>JAIEQG010000042.1 GCA_019747905.1 Burkholderiales bacterium | reverse complement strand
ATGCGCAGCGCGACCAGCAAGGGCTGGCCGGGGCGAACGGATGATTGCGCAGCCACGAGTTCGACGCGCGCATGCGGTACGTCGAGCGGCGCGCCGACGGAAGCGAGCGCCGGCAACAGCAGCAATCCGGCGAGAAGGAGGCGGATCATGGTGCGCGAGAGGTTAGCGGTTGCTCCACGAGCGACATGGACAAACCCATCAGGTCACCACGTCCAACTGTGTCGCCGATTGTACATTTGTAGCGAAGAGGCTCCGGGATAGACCCACCCTTCCAGCGAACACACAGACAACTAAGCAAAACATGGGGACGTGGGAGCGTCGAACATGTATCGGGATAACCCTACTCAGATGCGGGAAGTTCAGGAAGAGCGATCGACAGCAGTGAAAACTACCAAATGGTCGTAGAAGACTTGATGATCTTGCGCACATCCCAAGATCGTACTATCATTTTCGAAAATGTCTAATTGAAGTGGTCGACAAAAAACGCACATGAAAATAGCTTCCGCAGTGACCGCCGCCAACCCGACCTGCGAAATCAGATGTTTTGAGCAGGAAAAGGTCGCGCGAATCAAGGCTCAGCTTGCGAAGGACGAGGAGTTGCTCCCGCAGCTGGCTGAGTTCTACAAGCTGCTCGGCAACGTCACGCGGCTCAAGATCCTGCTGGCCCTTGCTCACGGCGAATTGTGCGTGTGCGACGTCGCGCACGTGCTCGGACTCACCGTGGCGGCAACATCGCACCAGCTTAAGCTGCTGCGCGATCAGGGCTGGCTCGCGATGCGCAACGACGGGAAGATGGTTTATTACCGTCTGCGCGGCGAAGGCCTACTCAAGGCGCTGAAAAGCGACTTCCGGCTTCTGGAACAGCGGCTGGCCTAAACGCCATCATCTCAGCGATAGGCCTCGGTGTGGAGTCAGAGACCACAATCGACCATCGACCTGCGAGTACGGCCTGCGCGAGTCAGGATCCGTGCAGTTGCAGCTCGGCGACTGCGGTCGCCCACCCAACGGTCAGTCCTCTTGTCGGATTTTCCAGGACGCTGCTGTGGGCCTTTGGCTTGACCATCGCCGTAGTGGTGCTACTCGTGGTGGGCGCCGAGCAGTTGGGCCTGCTCGACCGGCTCGCCGAATTGGTGCCGTGGGCGGTGTGGCTAACCGCCGTGCTCTGGGGCGGCTGGCCGATTTTCCGCAACGTGCTGCGTGCTGCGGCGCGCGCGAGGATCACCTCCCACACGCTGATGACAGTCGGCCTCATCGCGGCGATCTTCGCCCAGGCCTGGCCCGCGGCGGTGGTGATCGTTTTTTTCATGCGCCTTGCCGACTACATCGAGCAATTCACCACCCAGCGCGCCCGACAGGCGGTCCGCGACTTGACCGCGCTCGCGCCGGAAACGGCGCGCGTGCAGCGCGAAGGTCACGAGGCCGAGGTTCCAATCGGGGAGGTCCGGGTTGGCGAGACCGTGATCGTTCGGCCTGGCGAGAAGATCCCCATCGACGGCAAGGTTATCAGTGGGCAGGCCACTGTCAATCAGGCCGCAATCACCGGCGAATCCATGCCGGTGGAAGCCGGCCCCGGTGCACGCGTGTTCGCCGCGAGCTTTGCCCAGCTCGGCCACCTGCGTGTGCGCGTCACGGCGGCCGGCGCGGATACTACTTTCGGACGCGTGATCAAGTTGGTTGAAGAGGCGGAACAGCACCGCGCTGGCATCCAACGCGTCGCCGACAAGTTCGCCGCGTGGTATCTACCTGTCGTGGCCCTAGTAGCCACCGTCACCTTCCTGTCCAGCCGCAACATGCTTGCTACGGCTGCGGTGCTGATGGTCGCTTGTTCCTGCTCCTTCGCGATTGCCACGCCGGTGGCGATGATCGCCTCGATCGGAGCGTCGGCGCGGCGCGGGTTGCTGATCAAAGGCGGCAAGTACCTCGAAGCGCTGTCGAAGGCCACCGTGCTCGTGCTCGACAAGACCGGCACCCTCACCTTCGGCCGTCCCGCCATCACCGACGTCGTGCCGCTCGGTGATGATCTCTGCGCCGACCGCGTGCTTGCGCTCGCCGCGACCGCGGAACGCTACTCGGAGCATCCGCTGGCCGAAGCCGTGCGTATGGCCGCGGCAGAGCGCGCCCTTGATCTCGCCGAGCCGGAGCACTTTGAGGCTATCCCGGGCGCGGGCGTGCGCGTGCACTTTGACGGCGAGACGGTGGCGGTCGGCGGCCGCCGCCTGCTCTCGGGGGAGGCGTTGCCTGCCGTTGCGAGTGAACTGGAAGCCCAGGGCAAGACGCTGATCTATGTGATCCGTAACGGACGACTCGTCGGGGTGCTGGCTGCCATGGACACGTTGCGTCCGGAAGTGCCGAAAGCCTTGACCGAATTGCGCCGCCTCGGTTTCAACCATCTAGAACTACTGACAGGAGACAACGAGCGCACGGCTGCCGCTGTAGCCACGCCATTAGGAATTCAGTACCGCGCCAACCTGCTGCCTGAGGACAAGATCGCAGTCGTCAAGGAGCATCAGCAGCGGGGCCGGGTGGTTGTCATGATTGGCGATGGCGTGAACGACGCGCCCGCGCTTGCCCAAGCCGATGTGGGCATCGCCATGGGCGCGGCGGGCAGTCCGATCGCCATCGAGGCTGCGCATATCGCGCTCATGCGCGACGACTGGATGTTGATCCCGGAGGTTGTGCACATCGCTCGGCGCAGCATGAACACGGTCAAGATCAACATCAGCTTTACGGCCGTCTATAACCTGACCGGCCTGACGCTGGCTGCGCTGGGTTTCCTGCCACCGACTATCGCCGCCGCAGCGCAAGCCGGGCCGGATTTCGGGATCCTCGCCAACTCGGCACGCCTTCTGCGCCAGCGCACCCAGCCCCGCACCACGAGTTCTGGAACAGGAGCCACGACCTCTTCGGCGCACATCACAAAGATCGCGATCGCGAGCCGAGCCCCCGAGGAACAAGCCGGACGGAGCGTGTGACGCTTGCTGGGGCCGGCGCTTCGCTCGATGAGAGGAGAGTGAGTCATGGGAAAGGCAAGAGTGAAACATTCCAACGAGCGCGCGACTTCGGAGCTTGCAAAGCGACGGCGGTCATGGCTATTCGCCATCGGGCTCGCCGGTGCAGTGGTGGTCGGCGGCGGATTGCTTTTGGCGGGAGAGAAATCGCCCTTCAAGAGCTTGCCCGATCTCCTCGGCTCCGCTCAGCAGGCGCCGCCCCCAGGCGCGCTGCAGGTAGGAGATCTTGCAGCCGACATGAAAGGCTATCAGGGAACGATCGTGGTGCGCGGCGTAGTGGCGGTGGCCTCGCCCAACGCCCCCGGCCTGTTCGCCGTCATCGATTCGCGCGAGGCGCGCGTGTGCCAGGACTTGAAGTGCGCGAAACGCTATCTGCCCGTGAAGACAGATGGTGCCGTGCCGAAGCCCTGGGACGAGCTGAACATCCACGGAAAGGTGATCGATGGCGAGCGCTACAACTATCTGGCGGCGGAGCGGATCGAAAACCTCGGCTCGATTAAGTGAGTTGCGCGTGAACCTACCGAAGCTCGTATGGCGCAACCTGTTACGGCGCAAGGGCCGTTTCATCTTCACGCTTGGGGGTGTGGCGATCGGGATGGCGGCCTTTGTCACCCTGCTGACCATCGGCCAAGGGTTGAATCGCGAGATCAGACGGCAGGTGCAAGACTTGGGCGCGAATCTCGTGGTCACGCCGAAGGGCTGGTGCGCCTACGAGCAGATCTCGGTGCTCACCGGGGAGCAACTGCCCGAAGCGATCCCAATGTCCGACGTCGACAAGATCCGGGGAGTGCCGGGCGTGAAAACCGCCGTTCCCTACCTCAACGAAAAGACCGCCTTTCGCAATCGCCCGGTTCCCATCATCGGTGTATGGCCGGAGGCGATGCGCGCGCTGCAAAAGTGGGAGCTTGCCGAGGGGCGTTTTTTCAACGATGTGGCCGAACCGGCCGTAGTAGTCGGCTCCGCTATTGCCAAGCAATTTCAACTCAAGCCAGGCGACGAGTTCACCGTGCGCGGAAAGGTGTTGCCGATCATCGGCGTGCTGCGCGAAACCGGAACCAAGGACGACATCGCTAGCTTCGTGCCGCTTCCCGTCGTGCAATCGATCTACGAGGTGCAAGGCAAGGTCTCCTTCGTTGCGGTCCAGGTCGAAGACCTGCGGCAGGTCGATGCAGTGAGCTTACGCATCCAGGAGAAAGCCAATGTCGCCGTGGTGAGCGATAAGCAGCTCCTGGCTTCGATCCTGTCTATTGTGGGCACCGTGAGCACCGCCATGCAGGCGGTGGCTGCGGTGGGCGTGTTGGCGGCGGCGTTCGGCATCGTCAACACCCTGCTCACCGCAGTCTACGAGCGCCGGCGCGAAATCGGGATTCTTCAGGCGGTGGGCAGCACGCGACAGACACTGTTCGCCGCCTTCCTATTGGAATCGGGACTGTACGGTCTGTTCGGCGGTGTCCTGGGCGTGTTGATCGGACTGCTCGGCGCTTACGTGTTCGGGCCCTACCTGACCGACAACGCATTCACGGCGTCTCTTCGCCAGTCACCCGTACCGAGCCTCGATGGCGCGACGCTTCTCTGGACCTTCGCCCTGTCTGAGGGCCTCGCGCTGGTGGCCGGCTTGTATCCGGCCTATCGTGCCGCGAAGCTGACTCCGGTGGAGGCGATGCGCTATGCCTGAGGCGCTGATCCGGGTCGAGAACGTCACCAAAGTCTACGGTTCGGGCGCGGCGTCTGCGGCGGCTCTATCTGGAGTATGCCTCCAGGTGGAGCGCGGCTCCTGGCTGGCGATCATGGGTCCCTCGGGCCATGGCAAGAGCACGCTGCTGCAGATCATGGGTGGCCTCGACCGCCCCACGAGCGGGCAGGTGCACCTTGACGACATGGAGCTCTCGAACCTGGGGCCAGCCAAGCTCGCTCGCACGCGGGCCCGGGCGATCGGGTTTGTCTTCCAGTTCTTCAACCTCCTGCCGCACCTGACGGCGCTCGAGAACATTGAGCTTGCGCTGTGGTTCGGCGGCAAGAGAAGCGATGAAGGACGCGCGCGCGCGATCACGCTTCTCGATTCGGTGGGTCTCGCGGACAAAGCGCACCTGCCACCCGGTGCCCTCTCCGGCGGCCAGCAGCAGCGGGTCGCCGTAGCACGCGCGCTCGCCAACGAGCCGGAGATCTTGCTCATGGACGAGCCCACGGGCAATCTCGATTCGACATCCGAAGCCGATCTGCTGAAGCTGCTCGGGTCCCTGCACGAGCACGGCAGAACGATCGTCATGGTGACCCACAACCTCGCCGTGGCCGAACATGCCCAGCGCGTAGTGCACGTCAAGGACGGACGCATCGAGCGGGATCGATTTAGTGGCGACTAGCCGGAACAGGAAGATCGCACTGCTCGTGTTCGCCGCGCTGGGCATCGCGATAGCTTCTTACGCACTGGTGCAGCGGCAGGTCGGCCCGGCCGTGACATTTTCGACCCTCGATGGCCGGCAGATCCGCCTGGAGGAGATGCGCGGGAGAGTGGTCATGGTGACCTTCTGGGCCACGAGCTGTTCCATCTGCGTCGGAGAGATGCCTGATCTCATCCAGGCTTATCGTGACTATCGCCACCGTGGCTTCGAGATCATCGCGGTGGCAATGACCTACGACCCGCCGGAGCACGTTCGACATTTCGCCGCTGGCAGGAGCTTGCCGTTCCCCGTAGTGCTCGACACCACCGGAGAGCTCGCGCGTTCGTTCAACGGTACTCAGGTCGTTCCCACCACGTTCCTCATAGACACAAGCGGGAAGTTTGTGTCGCAGACGCTCGGGGCGATCGACTTCGCGAAGCTTCGTCAATACCTCGATGCGTCGCTCGGCACATAGCCTCCTGCGGGCAAAGGAGGAGAGAGGAGTGAGGAGGAGTCGGATTGCTTCTGCCGCGCTTTTCCTAGGCGCGAGCGTCCTGTTTTCCAGTCCACACGGCGTGGCCCAGGACAAAGTGACTTTGTATCTTAACTGGGCGGCTGGCCCCGAACACGCGCCGTTGTTCTATGCGCAGAAGGCGGGCTTGTATGCGCGAGCCGGCGTCCAGGTCGCGATCGAGCCGGGTAGCGGCTCGGGCCGTACGGTAGGCCTCGTAGCGAAGAATCCTGCTAGCATGGCAATCGCCGATTTACAGGTCGTGCTGGCGATGCGCAGCAAGGGCAGCGATGTGGTTGCGGTGATGAATCTGTTTGCCAACTCGCCCTACACCTTCTACTGGCTCAAGAACAGCGGCATCCGGTCGATCCGCGATTTTGCCGGCAAGAAGATCGGGACCGAGGCGCGAGATCCCGCTCGCGCGCTGTGGCGCGCCCTGGCCAGAATCAATGGTATCGATCCGAGTTCGGCCATTTGGGTGGACGTTCCCAACGCCGGCAAGGTGGACGCCCTGCGCGATGGAACCGTGGACATCACCATCAACGCCTTTCCCGATAGCTTCCGGCTCTATCCGGAGGCGTTCGGGGACAACCTCGGTCGGCTTCCTTGGCGAGACGCGGGCCTCAATCTCTACAACATCTCGCTCATCGCATCGTCCGCCTTGATCCGTGACAAACCGCGCCTGGTCGCCGCCGTGGTGCGGGCGACCCAGGCTGCGGTGGCAGCCTGCTTGGCCGACGGTAAGCCGTGCATCGATGCACTCGCCGAAGCCTATCCGAACCTGAAGTGCTCGGAGGAGCTTGCCAATTGGCGCTGGGCCGTGGGCTTGTATCAGAACGCCGGCCAGGCCGGGTTCGCGCTCGGCGCGTTCGATCCATCGAGGGTGCGCAAGGACTTCGACATCGCACGGGAAGTGCAAGATCTCGAAGCAGACGTCGATCCGGCAAGCGCTATTGACAATTCTTTCCTGGACGCGGCTCTTCGGCCGTCATCCGGGGAACACTGAATCCTGAAGATGCTCTGGTCACCGGCACCCGGTTTCGCCGCAGCCTGCCTGCTTCTCTTCCTGCTGATGGGCTGCGATAGGCCCGCGGACAAACTGACGTTTCTTTCCACCGACATAACAGGGAGTGACTTCGGCGCAGACTTCCGGCTCACCGATCACACGGTCAAGGTCCGCACGCTTGCGGACTTCAAGGGCAAGGTCGTGGTGCTGTTCTTCGGGTACACCCACTGCCCTGACGTGTGTCCGATCACGCTGGCCGAGATGGCGGCGGTCATGAAGAAGCTCGGTCTGGATGCCGAGAAGGTGCAAGTGCTCTTCCTCACCATCGATCCGGAGCGCGACACACCCGATCCGCTGCGCACCTATGTGCCCTCCTTCCATCCGAGCTTTCTGGGTCTGCACGGCGATGCGGAGGCGACAGCCCGGGTTGCCAAGGAGTTCAAGGTGTTCTACCAGAAGCAGCCGAGGAGTCGCCCCGATCAATACACGATGGATCACTCCGCGGGAACGTACGTCTTCGACACGTTTGGACGCATCCGCTTGTTCGTGGCCTACGGGCGGGGTGCAGACGTGTTTGCGCACGATATCCGTATGCTCCTGTCGTCGTCTCCAAGAACGTATGACAACTGAGACTGTTTCGTCGGAAGGCTTCGCCTTAGCGGCTGGAGTTCTCTTACTGCGTGAGTGAGGCCGCTTGCTGCGTTGTCTGCAGCGACTTATGAAACGATTGCGGATAGCCAGACACACGGTTTCATGATGAGCAACCTACACACACCTCGCATACATATCAATCAACACGTAGGTTTCAAGACCACACATCAACACCTATCACAGCTGTTGATGTGCATTTAGTTGATCGCGGAGATCACGCGGATACCAATGGTCAACGCAAACTG
>JAIEQG010000142.1 GCA_019747905.1 Burkholderiales bacterium | reverse complement strand
AGCCGTTCGCCTTGCTCGCACGTGCCGAGGCTCGGTAGCTCACGGCTGCGCCTCATCGTCCGTGATCACGACGCGCAAAGACTGCGGATGCTGACTCACGCGCGCACACCTCCTTGTCGGCCCCTGCAGCCGTTCGCCTTGCTCGCACGTGCCGAGGCTCGGTAGCTCACGGCTGCGCCTCATCGTCCGTGATCACGACGCGCAGCGCCTGCGGATGGTTCACGTCGGCTTCTCCCCCCGCGTCTCGCTCACGTAGGGCACGCGGATATGCACCTGATACGCATTGTCCTCCACGCGCGATTCGAGGCGGGCTTCCGCATCGAAATGCAACGCCAGCCGTTCGCGGATGTTGCCGAGCGCCATCTTGTTGCCGGCGTGGTGCCGCCCCTCCTTGCGGTACGGATTGCGCAGCACGATGTGCACTTCGCCGCGGACCTGATAGATGTTGATGCTCACCACGCCCGGATCGGGCGACGGTTCGATGCCGTGATAGACGGCGTTCTCGAGCAGTGGCTGCAGCACCAGCGGCGGCACCATCGCGTCGCGTGGCATGTTGTCGACGTGCCATTCGATGCGCAACCGGTCGCCGAGGCGCAACTGCTCCAGGTCGAGGTACTGCCGGCACAGGTCCACTTCGTCGGCCAACGGTGCCAGGTCGCGGTTGTCGGCCATCAGCACGCGGAACAGATCGGCCATGTCCTCGAGTGCCGCTTCGGCGCGCTTCGGTTCGCTGCGCACCAGCGAGAGCACGGCGGTGATGCTGTTGAACAGGAAGTGGGGGCGGATGCGGGCCTGCAAGGCCTGCAGGCGCGCCTCGGTGAGGGCTGGAGACAACGCACGGCTGCGCAGGAAGAAATAGAACAGCAGGAGCGCGGTCGTGGTCAGCGCTATGAAGAGCGGGCGCTCGACCGGTCCCGGGTCGACGTCCAGGAACGGCGAACCGACCCGGTGGGCGAGGACCGTGATGCCGGTCACCATCGCGAAGACCGCGACCACGCCCACCCGATAGTCGAGGCGCCGCAGCCAGGGACTCGTCACGCTGAGCGCCAGCAGGCACAGCACCAGCGTGGGCTGCACGCGCAGCGATGCGATCGAGAAGTTCTCGATCACCGCACGCCAGTCGTCGGTGCGCAGCACCACGACCACGAACGACAGCAGCGTCACGATCAGCACGATCCGCAGCCAGACTCCGAGATTGAGGAAGTCGGGAAGACGGTCCGGGTACCGGTTCTGATTTATACTCGCCATCCTTCCGAGGTCCAGACTTGGCGCGGGTTTCCGAGGATTGCTGCGGTCGCTGCGAGGGCCTGCCGCTGGTCCTGCCGGTAGCGCACATGCGCCCATCATGATCACCGATGAATTCTGAGCAAGGGCCCAAGGCCCCGCAACCCGCCCCCGCCGCCGGCACCTGGTCCGGCCGTTTCGCCGAAGCCGTGGACGAGCGCGTCAAACGCTTTACGGCATCGGTCGGCTTCGACTGCAGGCTGGCGCGCTTCGATATCGAGGGGTCGCTCGCGCATGCACGCATGCTTCGTGCCGTCGGGGTGATCTCGGCCCAGGATCTGGCCGACATCGAACGCGGGCTCGGACAGATCGGTGCCGACATCGAGGCTGGCCGCTTCGTCTGGTCGATCGACCTCGAGGACGTGCACCTCAACATCGAGAAGCGCCTGACCGAGCTGGTCGGCGACGCCGGCAAGCGCCTGCACACGGGTCGCTCGCGCAACGACCAGGTGGCCACCGACATCCGCCTCTACCTGCGCGCGGCCATCGACGATTGCTTGGTACTGGTCCGCGATCTGCAGCGGGCGCTGGTCGACCTTGCCGAACCGCACGTCGACACCGTGATGCCGGGTTTCACCCACCTGCAGGTGGCGCAGCCCGTCACGTTCGGCCATCACCTGATGGCCTACTACGAGATGCTCGCCCGCGATGCGGGGCGCCTGAAGGATGCCCGCGCCCGCGTGAACCGCCTCCCGCTCGGGGCCGCAGCGCTGGCAGGTACCAGTTACCCGATCGACCGCGAGCAGGTCGCGCGCGCACTCGGCTTCGACGGCATCTCGGCCAACTCGCTCGACGCGGTATCCGATCGCGACTTCGCGATCGAGTTCTGCGCCGCGGCCGCACTCGTCATGACGCACCTGTCGCGCCTCGCCGAGGAACTGATCCTGTGGATGAGCCCGCGCTTCGGTTTCATCGACATCGCCGATCGCTTCTGCACCGGTTCGTCCATCATGCCGCAGAAGAAGAACCCGGACGTGCCCGAACTGGTGCGCGGCAAGACCGGGCGCGTGAACGGTCACCTCGTGGCGCTGCTCACGCTCATGAAGGGGCAGCCGCTCGCCTACAACAAGGACAACCAGGAAGACAAGGAACCCCTGTTCGACACCGTCGACACCCTCACCGACTCGCTCGCTATCTTCGCGGCGATGATGCGGGGCGTGACGGTGAATGCGGCGGCGATGCGCACCGCCGCACTCGAGGGCTTTTCGACGGCGACCGATCTCGCGGACTACCTGGTCAAGCGCGGCCTGCCGTTTCGCGAAGCACACGAGGCGGTGGCCCGGGCGGTGCGCCATGCGGCCGATGCCGGCGTCGATCTCGCCCAGCTTCCGCTCGACACCCTGCGGCAGTTCTCGTCGTTGATCGGCCCGGACGTGCATGCCGTGCTGACCCTGGAAGGTTCGCTCGCGAGCCGTGCCCATCCGGGCGGGACCGCGCCGGCGCAGGTGCGTGCCGCGATCGCGGCTGCACGGGCCGCTCTGGCCTAGGCCTCCGTGGGCCTCGCGCTTCCGGCGCTGTTCTCGCTCGAAGGGCGCGTTGCGCTCGTGACCGGGGGCAACTCCGGCATCGGCAAGGCGATCGCCCTCGCGCTGGCCGAAGCCGGTGCCAACGTCGTCCTGCTGGCGCGCGACCGCGTCCGTCTCGAGGAGGCCAGCCGTGCGATCGAGGCACTCGGACGCGGCGCGGCCTGGTTCGACTGCGATCTCGCCGACCGCAACGCGCTGGCGGACGCCGCGGTCCGTGCCGCCAAACCCTTCGGTCCACCGGACATTCTGGTCACCGCGGCCGGCATCAATCGCCGGCCGCACCTGTCCCAGCTCACCGTCGACGACTGGGATGCCACACTTCGACTCAACCTGGACACGCCGTTCCTGCTCGGGCAGGCACTCGCGCCGGCCATGATCGACCGGGGTTGGGGCCGCATCATCAACCTCGCCTCGCTCCAGTCGATCCGTTCGTTCAACAACAGCGGCGCCTATGGGGTGTCGAAGGCCGGAGTCGCCCAGTTGACGCGGGTCCAGGCCGAGGCCTGGTCGAGCAAGGGGATCAACTGCAACGCGATCGCCCCCGGTTTCTTCCGGACCCCGCTCACGCGCGCGGTCTTCGACGATCCGCAGCGGGCCGCGGCACTCGCCGCCCGGACGATGATCGGCCGCAACGGCGAGCTCGACGATGTCCGCGGGCTGGCGGTATTCCTGGCATCGCGCGCATCCGATTACATCACGGGCCAGGTCATCTTCCTCGACGGCGGCTTCTCCGCGGGCTGAGCGGCAACTGCGCGTTGCCCGAATCGCCCCGGGCTGCTAGATTCGCCATCCCTCGCGCGCGGTCTCGACCCGCCGCGACAACGATTCGAAATGAGGGAGGAGCCATGAAGATCGGGACCGTCCTGCGCGCCTTTGTGGCCGCGATTGCCGCGCTCGGCTTGAGCCAGACAGCGCAGGCCCAGGACAAGAAGACCAGCATCAAGATCGGCTTCGTGACCTTCCTGTCCGGCCCGGCGGCCGGACCGTTCGGCGTACCGGCCAAGGTAGCGGCCGAAGCCATCGTCGAGTCGCTCAACGCGGGCAAGGCCCCTCCGCCCTACCAGAGCAAGGGCATCGGCGGCCTGCCGATCGAACTGGTCATCATCGACGAGGCCGGTGGCGCCACCAAGCAGGTGAGCGAGTACCGTACCCTGGTGCAGCGCCAGGACGTCGACATCGTTATCGGCTACATCGGCAGCGGCGACTGCCTCGCCGTGGCGCCCGTAGCCGAGGAGTTGAAGAAACTCACCGTGCTGCTCGATTGCGGCACGCCGCGAATCTTCGAGGACGCGTCGTACAAGTACGTGTTCCGGACACGCCCGCATGCGACCATGGACGCCGTCGCCGCGACCATGTACCTGCTCGACAACCGGCCGGCGGTGAAACGCGTCTCCGGCATCAATCAGAACTACGCCTACGGCCAGGACTCCTGGAACGACTTCGAGGCGACGATCAAGACCATGAAGCCGGCGATCGAGATCATCAGCTCGCAGATGCCGAAGTTCGGCGCCGGCCAGTACGGCGCGGAGATTTCCGCGCTGATCTCGTCGACTCCCGACGTGATCCATTCGAGCCTGTGGGGCGGCGACCTCGAGGCCTTCATGCTGCAGGCCCAGCCGCGTGACCTCTTCAAGTCGGCGCAATTGGTGCTGGTCGCCGGTGAGCCTTACCTGCACCGGCTGCCGGGCAAGATTCCCGACGGCACCATCGTCGGCGCACGCGGCACCAATGGCGTATTCGCACCCGATTCCCCCTTGAAGCGCTGGCTGGTTGAGGTCTACAAGGGCAAGGCCGGCCTCGAGCCCAACTACCCGGCCTACAGCACGGCGCAGTCTTTCCTCGGTCTGAAGGCCGCCTACGAAAAGGCGATGCGCGACAAGATCGGCTCGGCGATTCCCATGGGAGCCGCCAAGAACGTGAAGGAAGAAATGGAGAAGGCCTATTCCCCGCCGAACCAGGAGGAGATCATCGCTGCTTTCGAGAAGATCACCTTCGACAGCCCGTCGGGCAAGGTGCGCATGGCACTGGGCAAGGGCCATCAGGCGGTGATGGGCACGGCCTACGGCACCACGCGTTTCGAGAACGGCGTGGTGAAGGTCGGCAACATCAAGTACTACGACGCGGAGAAGGTCACGCCGCCGGAAGGCGTCACCTCGCTCGACTGGATCAAGTCGGGCTTCAAGCGCTCCAACTGATCTCCTAGGCTTCACCCATGAGTCAGCTGCTCGCCGTCGTCATCGACGGCATCGTCTACGCGTCCTGGCTGTTCATAATCGCGGTAGGTCTCACGCTGATCTACGGCGTGATGAAGATCCTCAACATCGCGCACGGCAGCCTGTACGCGCTCGGCGCCTTTACCGCCGTGTCGTTCTGTACCGCGTGGTTCGGTCACAACTACGCGGCGGCAGGCAGCTTCGCGATGCTCGCGGCGGCGGCCATCGTCGTCGGGCTCGTGTTCGGTCCGCTGATCGAGCGTGGGCTGCTGCGCTTCATGTACGGCAAGGACGAAGTGGTGCTGGTGCTGGTGACCTACGCGCTGTTCCTGATTCTCGAGGACGTGATCAAGCTGGTGTGGGGCGTGGATCCGCTGCTGGTGCAGGGCCCCAACGGGGAGACGCCCTACTCGGTCCTCGGCAACTTCGAGGCGAGCGGTCTGAGCTACCCGTACTACAACCTGGTGCTGGTAGGCGTCGCGGTGGCCACCGGCGCGGCGCTCACCTGGGTGCTCACGCGCACGCGCTCCGGCAAGCTGCTGATCGCGGTCATCCACGACCGCGAGATGAGTGCTGCCATGGGTATCGACGTCGGGCGCACCTATTTCGTCACCTTCACCGTCGGCGCGATGCTCGCTGCCGTCGGCGGCGCGCTGACGGCACCGACGGTGTCCGTGGTCACGGGGATGGGCGCGGAAGTCATCGTGATGGCCTTCGCCGTGGTGGTGATCGGCGGTCTCGGCAGCCTGCCCGGCGCGGCGCTGGGGGCCTTCATCGTCGGCATGGTGCGGGCCGCTTCGATCCACTACAAGCCGGAGCTGGAACTCTTCAGCGTCTACCTGGTAATGGCGGTGGTGTTGATCGTACGGCCCAAGGGCCTCTTCAGCGGCGCCGAGGTGCGCAAGATATGAAGCTCGATCGCACCACCATCGCCATCGGCGTGGTCACGGTCGCGCTGCTGGCCGCTTCCCCCGTGCTGCCCAAGTGGGCGATGTCGTTGCTCAACGTATCGCTGTGCTACGGCACCGTGGTGCTGGGCATGATGCTGCTGATGCGCACCGGTCTCGTGTCGTTCGGACACGGGCTGTATTACTGCCTCGGTGCCTACGCCGCCGGCACGGTGGACCAGATGCTGAAACTGCCGGACATGGCGCTGATGGTGGCCGCCGGTGCGGTCGTGACGGGCATCGTCGCCGCGATCCTCGGGCTGCTGCTGGCGCGCTACCGCGACATCTTCTTCGCGATGCTGTCGCTCGCGTTCTCGATGATCCTGTACGGGCTGCTGGTGAAGTCGTCCGCTTTGGGCTCCACCGACGGCTTCAACATCTCGGCGAAGACACTGTTCGGCGTCGCGCTGGTCGACGACGCGCGCCGCTACGCCGGTTTCGGCATCACGGTGGTGCTGACCACGCTGTCGGCCTTCGCGCTGAACCTCTACCTGCGCTCGCATCGCGGCCGGCTCGCCGAAGCGATCCGCGACAACGAACTGCGCGTCGAATACATGGGAGCTTCGGTCCGTGCCACCATCCACCTGCACTACGTCATCTCGGCGGTGCTGGCCGGGATCGGCGGTGCACTGATGGCGATCAACATCGGTCACATCGACCCCGAGATGACCTACTGGCCGCAGTCCGGCGAGTTCGTGTTCATCGCCATCCTCTCCGGCACCGGCAACGTGTTCGCCCCGCTCGGCGGCGCGCTGGTGTTCGAGACGATCCGCAGTTTCGCCTACGAGTATTCGCCCAACACCTGGCAGATGGTGCTCGGCATCACGATGCTGATCGTGATGATCTTCCTGCCCGGCGGGCTCTGGTCGCTCATCCAGCGCCGCAAGCCAGCCTGACATGAAACAACCCCCACGCTCACTGCGTTCGCTGCCCCCTGAAGGGGCGCGTCAACGCCTTGGGGCGGCCCGGCGGCGCTGA
Organism: Burkholderiales bacterium; assembly: GCA_019747905.1. Lineage (GTDB taxonomy): Bacteria > Pseudomonadota > Gammaproteobacteria > Burkholderiales. The sequence goes on along the minus strand of JAIEQG010000142.1, from coordinate 750 downwards.
CCTCCGATGCCCACCATCCTCCACGCCAAGGGCCTCAACAAGAGCTTCGGCGCCGTCACCGCGGCGAACGACATCAACGTCGCCATCGATCAGGATTCCGTCGTCGGGTTGATCGGTTCCAACGGTGCCGGCAAGACCACGTTCATCAACATGGTGACGGGTTACCTGAAGCCCACCACCGGCTCGATCCATTTCGAGGGGCGCGACATCACGCCGTTGAAGCCGCGCGAGATCACCCAGCTCGGCATCTGCCGCTCGTTCCAGATTCCGCAGCTCTACAACAGCATGACGGTGGCCGAGAACTTGATGGTGGGCGTAGGCATCGTCGCTTCCTCGGGGGCGCGCTGGGCCAAGTCGAACCGGCTGGACGTCACGCCGGAGCGGGCGGTGGACGCGATGCTCGAGCAGTTCGGCCTGGGCGACTACCGCAACCGGCAATCGGGGCTGTTGCCCGAAGGGACGCGCAAGCTGCTCGACATCGCCATGGCGATGGTGGTGCGCCCGCGCATCCTGCTGCTCGACGAGCCCACCAGCGGCGTATCCGCCGACGAGAAGTTCGTGCTGATGGACCGGGTGATGGCCGCGGTGCGCGAGGGCAAGGTCACCGTGCTGTTCGTCGAGCACGACATGGAGGTGGTCGAGCGCTACACCCACCGCATCCTTGCCTTCTACGAAGGCCGCATCATCGCCGACGGCGAGCCCGCCAAGGTCCTCGACGACGTCGAGGTGCGCAAGTACGTCATCGGCGAG
>JAIEQG010000120.1 GCA_019747905.1 Burkholderiales bacterium | reverse complement strand
GCGGTGGCTGCGATCTCAGTCAGGTGCAGGCGCGTCGCGAGCGGCAGCGCTTGTGCGTAGATCTCCCCGCCGCCAATGACGAAAACCTCGTCGTCATTGCGTGCAAGTGCGATCGCATCGTCGATCGAGCTCACGACTTCGGCACCCTCGACGCGGTAGTTCGGCTGACGCGTCACGATGATCGTGCGCCGCCCCGGCAACAGCCGGCCGATGGAGTCGAAGGTCTTGCGCCCCATCACGATCGCGTGACCCATGGTGAGCGCCTTGAAGCGCTTCAGGTCTTCCGGCAGGTGCCACGGCATGCGGCCGTCGCGGCCGATGACGCCGTTGGATGCCACCGCGGCGATCAGCGAAACGCGGGGCCGCACGGAACCGCTGGCCGTCAAATCGCGACCGCCGCCTTGATGTGCGGATGCGGGTCGTAACCGACCAGTGCGAAATCCTCGTAGCGGAACGCGAACAGGTCCTTCACTTCCGGGTTGAGCCGCATGAAAGGCAACGGCCGCGGCGCGCGCGAGAGCTGCTCGCGCGCCTGCTCGAGGTGATTGAGGTACAGGTGCGTGTCGCCGAAGGTGTGCACGAAGTCTCCCGGGGCGAGATTGCACACCTGCGCCATCATGAGGGTCAGCAGCGCATAGGACGCGATGTTGAACGGCACGCCGAGGAACACGTCGGCGCTGCGCTGGTAGAGCTGGCAGGAGAGGCGTCCGTCGGCCACGTAGAACTGGAACAGCGCGTGGCAGGGCGCCAGCGCCATCTTCGGAATGTCGGCGGGGTTCCACGCGCTCACGATCAGGCGGCGGGAATCCGGGTTGCGCCGGATTTCCGCGAGGACCTGCGCGATCTGGTCGACGTGGCCGCCGTCGGGTGTGGGCCAGGAGCGCCATTGGTGACCATAGACCGGACCGAGCTCGCCGTCGGCGTCGGCCCATTCGTCCCAGATGGTCACGCCGTTCTCGCGCAGGTAGCGCACGTTGGTGTCGCCCTGCAGGAACCACAGCAGTTCGTGCACGATCGACTTTACGTGCAGCTTCTTGGTCGTCACCAGGGGGAAACCTTCGGTGAGATCGAAGCGCAGCTGTGCGCCGAACAGGCTCAGCGTCCCGGTACCGGTACGATCGGACTTGCGCGTGCCGTGCTCCAGCACGTGGCGCATCAGGTCGAGGTATTGCTGCATGGCCGGGCGGCTCGTCGGGTTCGGGTGACGAGCGCTAGTTTAGGCCAGCTTGGCGGCGAATGCTTTCCTGCTATGCGGTGCTGAGAGCGCCGCCGGCGTCGAGCCAATCGGCGAGCGCATCCGCCGGGACCGGCTTGCTGAAGTAGTATCCCTGCGCCTTGTGACAGCCTTCGGCGCGCAGGATGGTGAGCTGCGACGCGCTCTCCACGCCTTCGGCGACGATGTCCAGGCGCAGGCTGCGGCCCATCGCGATGATGGCGCGCGTGATGCTGGCGGCGTCCTCGTCCTCGACGATGTCGCGGATGAAGGACTGGTCCACCTTGAGGGTGTCGATGGGAAATCGCCGCACGAACGAGAGCGACGAGTAGCCCGTGCCGAAATCGTCGATGGAAACCTTCACCCCCATCTCGCGGAAGCGTGTGAGAGTCTGCGCCGCCGATTCCGGGTTCTCCATCATGCTGCTCTCGGTCACTTCGAGGCCGAGGCGGTGCGGATCGAGCCCGCTTTGCTTGAGTGCGCGTTCGACGGTCGCTGCGAGGTCGCGCTCGCGGAACTGGCGCGGCGAGAGGTTGACCCCCACGCGCAGGTCCTGGATGCCGCGCCCGGCGAGCTTCGCGATCTGCCGGCAGGCTTCCTCGAGAATCCAGGCGCCGATCGGAACGATCAGTCCGGTCTCTTCCGCCAGCGGGATGAACTTGGCGGGCGACACCAGCCCGAGATCCGGATGCTGCCAGCGCACCAGGGTTTCGACCGCCTCGGTGCGGCCGGTGAGCAGGTCGACGATGGGCTGGAAGTGCAGCACGAACTCGTTGCGCTCCACGGCCTTGCGCAGCGCGTTCTCCAGCATCAGGTGCTCGAAGGAGGCGGCGGTGGCCTCGGCCGAGAAGAACTGGAAGTCGTTCTTGCCCTGGGCCTTGGCGCGGTACATGGCGATGTCCGCATGTTTCAGCAGGGCCGCGGGGTCGAGACCGTCGCCGGGTGCGACCGCGACGCCGATGCTCGCGGTGACGTACAGGTCGTGGCCGTCCACCGTGAAGGGCTCGCGCAGGACCGCCAGGAGCTTCCGCGCGAGGGTGGCGGCTTCCTGCGCGTCGTGCAGCTCGTCCATCAGCACGACGAACTCGTCGCCGCCCAGTCGCGCGACCATGTCGGCGGCGCGTACGTTGGCGTGGAAGCGTTCTGCCACCGACTTCAGCAGGCGATCGCCGGCGTCGTGACCGAGCGTGTCGTTCACGTACTTGAAGCGATCGAGGTCCACGAACAGGACGCCGACGCCGTAGCCCGCCCGGGTGCCGCGGGACAGCGCGAGCTGCATGTGCTCCGACAGCAGATTGCGGTTCGGCAGGCCGGTCAGTTGATCGTGCGTGGCGAGGTACTCGAGCAGATGCTCGTTCTGCTTGCGGGTGGTGATGTCGTGGACGATGCCGAAGTGTCCCAGCACCCGGCCGTCCTCGCCGAAGTGGGGCAGATAGTGGACGTCCACGAAGCGCCGCTTGCCGTCGCGGCCGACGCGCTCGGCCTCGTAGCGCACTTCCTCGCCGGTCATCACGCGCTGCAGATAGGGCGCGATCGCGGCGTAGAGGTCGGCGCCGATGATGGCGGGGCTCTCGCTGCCGATGGCCTTGGCGCGGGTCGTGCCGAACCACTGCTCGAAGGCACGGTTGACGAAGTGATAGCGCAACTTGTCGTCGACGTAGGCGATGCTGATCGGCATCGCGTCCAGGATCATCTGCAGTTGCTCGCGCCCGCGTTCGATGGCGGCCTGGGTGCGGTCGCGCTCGATCGCGATCGCCGCGATGTGGCGCGCCGACTCGATCACCGAGCGTTCCTCTTCCGTGGGCCCCCTGCGCTCGTCGTGATAGGCCGCGAAGACGCCGATAACCGCGCCGTCGGAAGCCTTCACCGGGATGGACCAGCAGGCGCGCAGGCCGTGGCGCAAGGCCGCATCGCGATAATCGATCCAGAGGGGATCGGTCGCGATGTCCGTCGCGATCACCGGCTCGGCGAGATAGGCCGCCGTCCCGCAGGAGCCGGCATGGGGGCCGATCGCCGAACCTTCGACGGCCGCGACGTAGTCGGCCGGCAGGTTAGGGGCGGACAGGGCATACAGGTGACCGGCGCGCAGCTCGAGCACCGAGAAGCGCAGACCGGGCAGGATGGTCTCGATGCCGTGGATCAGCGCGTCGATCACTTCGCGCAAGGGGCGGCCGAGCGAAACCATCTCGAGCACGATGCGCTCGACGCCCAAGCGCTCGTGCACGCGCTGGGCTTCCGTGACGTCCTGCGCATCGAGCAGCAGGATGCGTCCGCCCGTGGCCGGGTCGTTGAGTGCGCGGCAGCGCACGTCGTGCCAGCGCAATCCGATGCGGGTGTGGACCAGGACCCGGCGTTGGAACTCGCCGCCTTCGGCTACTTTCGCGTGGGAATCGTCGAGCGTGTCGGCGCTGCCCAGCTGGATCGCGAGATCGTTGTCCGTCGACTGCGGGTTCACCGGGCCGAAGGCCTCGATCGCGGCCGGATTGCGCGCCAGCGCGCGACCGTCCTCGTCGTGCAGCGAGATGAGCGAACTGGTGTGGCGGAACGCTTCGACGCGGCGCGCGATGTCGGGGGGGATCGCGGCTTCCGCCATGGGGCGCGCTTCGAACAGCAATGCGAGGCGGCCATCCTCGGTCAGGATGCCGGTGATGCGCACCGACACCTGCAGCGGCTCGCCGCGCGGATAGAAGGTCCAGAACTGCTGCGGAATCTCGCCGCGCCGCACGCTCTCCAGCGCGCCTGCGGTGCGCGCTTTCGCCGCGGGCGATTGATCCGAGTAGTCGCGCGCGACCAGTTCGTCCAGCGTCGCGGCCTTCCACAGCTCGAGCGCGGGAGCGTTCGCCCACAGCTTGCGCGAGCGCTCCGCGTCGAACACCCACACGGCCGTATCCAGCCACGTGTAGGCGGCGAGGCTTTGCCAGGTGAGGAAGCGGGGTGTGGGGGAGGTCATGGGCGTTCGGCTCGGCGTTACGCCCGGAGTTCGGTCGTCGCAGCGTATACCCAAGTAACGGTTTCGCCGGGGGAAGCTTGAATCCGGCGCAGCACCCGACCGGGGTCCGCCATGACCACCCCTCGTGGTAAGATTCCGCTTTGTTTTCGTGGGGATAGGCGATGTCGGGCAACACGCTGGGGCGGCTTTTCTGCGTCACCTCGTTCGGTGAGAGCCATGGGCCGGGGATCGGCTGCGTGGTCGACGGGTGTCCGCCCGGGATGGCGCTCGGTGCCGAGGACATCCAGGTGGAGCTCGATCGCCGCAAGCCCGGAACGTCGCGGTTCGTCACCCAGCGCAAGGAAAGCGACACGGTCGAGATCCTGTCCGGTGTCTTCGAAGGCCGGACCACCGGCACGCCCATCGGCCTGCTGATCCGCAACACCGATCAGCGCAGCCAGGACTACGGCACCATCAAGGAGACCTTTCGTCCAGGACATGCGGACTACACCTACTGGCAGAAGTATGGAATCCGCGACTACCGCGGGGGCGGGCGTCAGTCGGCGCGGGAGACGGCGGTGCGAGTGGCTGCCGGCGCCATCGCGAAGAAGTGGCTGCGCGAGCGCCATGGGGTCGAAGTGCGCGGCTACCTGTCGCAGCTCGGACCGATCGTGATGCCGTTCCGGTCGTGGGAAGGTGTCAATGCGAATCCGTTCTTCAGCGCCGATCCGCAGATCGTGCCGCAACTCGAGGCGTACATGGACCAGTTGCGCAAGGCCGGCGATTCGGTCGGCGCGCAGGTGACCGCGATCGCGTCGGGCGTGCCGGTGGGCTGGGGCGAACCGGTGGACGACAAGCTCGATGCCGACATCGCCTACGCGATGATGAGCATCAACGCGGTGAAGGGCGTGGAGATCGGTGCGGGCTTCCGGTCGGTGGCGCAGAAGGGCACCGAGCACGGCGACGAGATGACGCCCGAAGGCTTCCTCTCCAACAATGCCGGCGGCATCCTGGGTGGTATCTCCACCGGGCAGGACATCGTCGTGAACGTGGCCATCAAGCCCACGTCGAGCATTCGCCTGGCGCGCCGGTCGATCGACAAGGCCGGCAATGCCGTGACGGTGGAGACCTTCGGTCGCCACGATCCGTGCGTCGGCATCCGCGCGACACCGATCGCGGAGGCGATGCTCGCGATCGTGCTGATGGATCACGCGCTGCGACATCGCGCGCAGAACGCCGACGTGCTCACGGATACGCCGCACCTCGCAGCGCAGGCGCCCGATGGTGCCAGGCAGCGGTATCCGGTCCAGCCCTCGCGCGCATCGACCGACCCTGACGCCAACGAAGCGTAAGGTGACTCCCCCCCCGATAGGCCTTCGGCCTCTCCCCCCGAGGGGCAGCCCGCTTGGGGCGGCCCGACGGCACTGACGGAGCCACGGCCCATGGAATGGATGGACCGTCTGCGCGAGATCCACGAGGCCGGTTGGAAGCCGGTGGGTGTGGGCGGCCTGGTGGCCGCGGGATTGTTCGCGCTGTACTGCGCGTGGTTCGCGAATACCGGCGAGGGCTGGGTCCACGTGCTCGACGGCGCGAACCTGGTCTTCCACGAAGCGGGGCATCCGATCTTCGGCTTGCTGCTGGGCAGCCGCGTCACGGTCTACGGCGGCACCATGGCGCAACTCGTGTTTCCGCTGGTGGTGATCGGCAGCTTCTGGGCGCGGCGCGAGACGGTGTCGTTCGGGATCGGCGTGCTGTGGCTCTTCGAGAATCTCTGGAACATCGCGCGCTACATGGCCGATGCCCGCGCGCAGGTATTGCCGCTGGTGGGCAGCGGCGAGCACGACTGGACCGAGATCCTCACGCGCTGGGGTGTGCTGCATCTCGACACGACGATTGCCGGTTTCGTGCGGTTCGTCGCCTGGGTCGGCATGCTCGCGACCCTCGGCTGGTTGGTATGGCGCTGGAATGACGACAAACAGTACGAATAGCCGGAGCACGAGATGAGCGCTGCGGTCCCTGCGGGCCGCCTCGCAAGGTTCTATTTCTTCTACTTCGCGTTCCTCGGGGTGTTCGCGCCCTACTGGGCGCTGTACCTCAAGTCGGTCGGCCTCGCGTCGGCCGAGATCGGCATGTTGCTGGCCGTGGTGCCGGTGACGCGCATGGCCGGGCCGGCGTTCTGGGGCTGGGTCGCGGACACGCGCGGGCAACGGGCACCCATCGTGCGAATCACGACGTTGTGCACGCTCCTCACGTTCTGCGGCGTGTTCGTCGATTCGAGCTTCGTCTGGCTGCTCGTCGTGATGCTGGCCATGAACCTCTTCTGGAGCGGCACGCTGCCGCTGGTCGAGGCGACCACGCTCGGACATCTCGGCGACCGGCCGGGCGGCTACGGGCGCATCCGTGCGTGGGGGTCGGTGGGATTCGTCGCGGTCGTGGTGGTGGCCGGATATGCGCTCGACTACACCGGCATCCGGGCGGCCGCGTGGATGATCGCGGGCCTGCTGGTGCTGCACGCAGCGACGTCGTTCGATATCCCCGAAGCGCCGACCCATCCGCATCACAACGATCACGTGAAGGTCTGGGACATCCTGCGGCGGCCGGAGGTGATCGCGCTGTTCGCGGGTTGTTTCCTGAGCTCGCTCGCGAACGGACCGTACAACACGTTCTATTCGATCTGGCTGGTGGACCACGAGTACAACAAGGGCACGGTCGGCATGCTCTGGGCCTTCGGCGTGGTGGCCGAGGTCATCGTGTTCTGGATGTGGACGCGTCTGTCATCACACTTTTCCCTGCGCTCGCTGCTGCTGGCCGGCTACGGCATCACGTTCGTCCGCTATCTGGTGATCGGCTGGCTGCCGGCCTCGGGCCTCGTCATGTTCGTGGCGCAACTTGCGCACGCGGCGACGTTCGGGTTCTTTCACGGTGCCGCGGTGGCGCTGACCTACCGCTTCTTTCGCGGGCGGCATCAGGCGAAGGGGCAGGCGCTGTACTCGGGCATCGGTTTCGGCGCCGGCGGTGCCGCGGGAGGCCTGATGGCCGGCTTCCTGTGGGATCGCGTCGGCGGGGCGATCACGTTCTCCATCGGGGCCGCCGCGGCGGCGGTGGCCTTCGGCATCACGGCGCGCTGGTTGAGAATTCCGGAACCCGCGCGCACTTAGCTCTGCCCCCATCCCAACCTTCCCCCGGCACAGCCGGGGGAAGGAGTGCATGGCGATACATCTCGCATTGCGTGCCCACCGCCACCCGCCCTGCGCCGTACATTCCCTCCCCCACGCGCAGCGTGGGGGAGGGTTCGGGTGGGGGCGAGCGACGTCTCCTTCATCGCCGTAGCTGGCCCCCATCCCAACCTTCCCCCGGCGAAGCCGGGGGAAGGAGTGCATGGCGACACATTTCGCATTGCGTGCCTACCGCCACTCGCCCTGCGCCGTACATTCCCTCCCCCACGCGCAGCGTGGGGGAGGGTTAGCCCGGAAATTTCATCAGCGAGGTGGCGAAACCTCCGAAGCACGAGGCTTTCCAAGTGTTTGCGAGCATTTGGAA
>JAIEQG010000033.1 GCA_019747905.1 Burkholderiales bacterium | reverse complement strand
ATGAGCATCCTGGCCATCGGCGTGATCGAAGGCATCGCCGAGGCTACCGCTGCGATCGTGAAGGTATTCTCGGGCGCCCTGTCGGACTGGATCGGTCGCCGCAAGCCGCTCGTGATCCTGGGCTACGGGCTGGCGGCGCTCACCAAGCCGCTGTTCCCGCTCGCGAGCGGCATAAGCCTCATCGTGACGGCGCGCTTCGTCGACCGCATCGGCAAGGGCATCCGCGGTGCACCCCGCGACGCGTTGATCGCCGACGTCACGCCTCCCGAGCAACGCGGCTCAGCCTACGGATTGCGGCAATCGCTCGACACCATCGGCGCTTTCGTGGGTCCGCTGCTGGCTCTCGCCCTCATGGCGGCGTTCGCCGGCGATATCCGAATGGTCTTGTGGGTCGCGGTGATCCCCGCTCTGTTGTCGGTCGCCTGCATCGTGCTGTTCGTGCGGGAACCGGAGAAGGTGGAGCGCATCGGTCGGCGGCGGATTCCGCTCGCTCCCGCCGAATTGGCGCGACTGCCGAAACACTACTGGTGGGTGCTGGTATTCGCCTCGGTGCTCACGCTCGCGCGCTTCAGCGAAGCGTTCCTCGTGCTGCGCGCACACGACATCGGCCTCGCGTTGGCGTGGGTGCCCGTGGTGATGGTCGTGATGAACGTCGTCTACGCGGTCGCGGCAATACCGGCGGGCATCGCCGCGGACCGCATCAGTAGACGATCTCTGTTGTTGTGGGGACTTGGTGTGCTGGTGGTGGCAGACCTGGTACTCGCCGGCGCGACCGGAGCGATTGCGACGCTCGCTGGTGCAGGGTTGTGGGGGCTGCACATGGGCCTCACGCAGGGTTTGCTGTCGGCGCTGGTCGCCGATGCCGCACCGTCCGATCTGCGCGGGACGGCGTTCGGGGTGTTCAATCTGGCGAGCGGTGCAGCTCTCCTGATCGCGAGTTCGTTGGCAGGGTTGTTGTGGACCATGTACGGGCCGGGGCTCACGTTCGTGATGGGTGCCGTGTTCACGTCGGTGGCGGCGATGGGGTTGGTGGTGGGAGCGCCGCAGGCGAAGCAGTGATGGCCCCCATCCCAACCTTCCCCCACCGTAGGTGGGGGAAGGAGTGCATCCCTTCAGAACGTCACGAAACATGAGCACTCCTTCCCCCGGCTCAGCCGGGGGAAGGTTGGGATGGGGGCCGACCGCCCACTACACTCCCACCATGCGCCCCCTCCTCCGCTTTCTCGCCCTCCTCTCGTTCACCTGCAACGCCTACGCCGCCGAAGGCGTCCGCCTCTGCCTCAACTGGGCACCGGGCGCCGATCATGCACCGATCTACTTCGCGCGCGAGCAAGGCTGGTATGCGGACGCCAACGTCGCCGTAGACCTGCTGCCGGGCGGCGGTTCCGGCGATGCCTTGAAGAGACTCGCCGCCGGCGAATGCGAGGCCGCGGTCGCCGACCTCAGCGCCGTGCGAGCCGCCCGCGCAGCAGGCAGGGACATCGTCGCCGTCTTGGCGGTCTTCGCCGACTCGCCGCTCGCCTTCTACTCCCTGGCCGAGCGGCCGGTCATCGTCGCGGGTGATCTCGCGGGAAAACGCATTGCCGCCTACGCGACCGACCCGCCCCGGCGCTTGTGGTCCGCATTCTCCGGGCGCCACGGCTTGGCGGAGGACGCGGTGACCTGGGTCGACCGTCCCAACAATGCCAAGGTCGCAGCCCTCGCGCGCGGCGACGTCGACGTCGCTGCCAACGGTTTCTATCACCACCACGTGGAGTATCTCGAAGCCTTCGGCGATCGACTTCGCATCCTGTGGTGGCGCGACGTCGGACCGAACCCCGTCGGACACGTGCTTGCCCTCTCACCGACGTGGATCGCCGCCCATCCCGCCCCGGCGCGTGCCTTCGTGCAAAGTACGCAGCGGGGCTACGCAACCTGCGCGGCCGATGGCGAACCCTGCATCGTCGCGCTCACCGTCGCCAACCCGCATCTCGACATCGGACGCGAGCGCGCCAAATGGGCTGCCGCGCGACCGCTCATCGCACCGCCAAGACGGGCAGGCATGACCCTGGGTGCCTTCGATCCGGATGAGACCGGGGCCGATTGCCCGGGCGATGCCTGCACCAACGAGCTGCTCGATGCGGCCGTGACTTCTCCGCGTTGATGTCGGGCCCGCCGTTGCGCTATGCTGCGGTAGCTGCAACACAGCGGGAGAGAGCGGGTCGCCAAGCACGATCCGCCGCCGAAGGCGCAACCACCCGGAATCGCTCAGGCTTCCCATACCGCTGTGGCGGGGCGCGGAAACGCTCCGGTGGCGACTCTGGAGAGACCGGCGACCACGCCGGCGCCGAAGGGGCAGGCGATCCGAGCGGATAGGCCGAACTCTCAGGCAAACGGACAGAGGGGTGATCGTCAGGTGGGCGCGCGCGCCGGTTGACGGTCGTTGCCGATCCTCGTCCAGCCGGAGTCCCGATGCCACTGCGCACACCCTTGTTCGACACGCACTCGTCCAGCGGGGCAAAGCTCGTGGACTTCGGCGGGTGGGAGATGCCGCTGCACTACGGCTCCCAGGTGGACGAGCACCATCAGGTGCGCAAGGCGGCCGGCATGTTCGACGTGTCGCACATGCTCGGCGTCGACATCACCGGGCCGGACGCGCTTGCGTACCTGCGCACGCTGCTCGCCAACGACGTCGCGAAGCTCGATGCGCCCGGTCGTGCGCTCTACTCCTGCATGCTCAACGAACGAGGCGGCGTGGTGGACGACCTCATCGTCACGCTGCTCGCGCCGCAACGCTTTCGCGTGGTCGTGAATGCATCCACCGCCGACAAGGATCTTGCCTGGATGAACGCGCGCATCGCGGCGGCCGGCGCGAATGCACAGCTCCTGCCCCGGCGCGATCTCGCAATGATCGCGATCCAGGGCCCCGCGGCCCGGGCCGCCGTCTGGTCGGCATGGCCCGAGTCGCTTCCGGCAACGGAGAATCTGAAGCCGTTCCACGCCGCCGAGATCGGCGAGCGCCTCGTCTCGCGCACCGGTTACACCGGCGAGGACGGGTTCGAGATCGCCCTGCCGGCGGGCGACGCCGCGGCGTTCTGGAAGGCGTTGCGCGCTGCCGGCGTCGCACCTTGCGGACTCGGTGCCCGCGACACGCTGCGCCTGGAAGCCGCGATGAATCTTTACGGCAACGACATGGACGAGTCCACGTCGCCGCTGGAAAGCGGGCTCGCCTGGACCGTCGATCTCAAGGATGCCGCCCGCGATTTCATCGGGCGCCGCGCGCTCACGGCAAATACGCCGAAGCGCGCCCTGGTCGGGCTCAGGTTTCTCGATCGCGGCGTGCTCCGTGCCCACATGAAAGTGGTCACGCCGGCCGGCGACGGCGAGATCACCAGCGGCACGTTCTCGCCGACTCTCGGATTCTCCATCGCGCTCGCCCGTCTTCCGAGGGTGGGCGACGCCGACCCTCGGCCCGGTTCCGACGTCGAGGTGGATGTGCGCGGCAAGCTGCTGCCCGCCCGTATCGTCAAGGCTCCCTTCGTGCGCCACGGCAAGGCGCTCATCTCATGAGGTCTCCATGAATCTCCCCGCAGAACTCAAATACGCGAAAACCCACGAGTGGGTCCGCTCCGAGAGCGACGGCACTCTCACCGTCGGCATCACCGACACCGCCCAGGAGATGCTGGGCGACATCGTCTTCGTCGGCGACGTGAAGGTCGGCGCGAAACTCGCCGCCGGCGAGACCGCAGGCGTGGTCGAATCGGTGAAGGCCGCGTCCGACATATACGCACCCGTGAGCGGCGAGGTCCTGGCCTTCAACGACTCGCTCGACGATGCGCCGCAGCAGATCAACGAGAAGCCGTACGAGGCGTGGATCTTCAAGTTGAAGCCCGCCAAGCCCGGCGATCTCGCCGGGCTGCTGGATGCCGCCGGATACGCGGCGGCACAGGAGTAGCGTCATGGACCTCGCGGCGCTGGAAACGCGCGACGAGTTCATCGGGCGACACATCGGCCCGGACGAACAGTCGATCGCCGACATGCTGCGCACGGTCGGTGCCGCGACTCTCGAAGAGTTGATCGGCGAGATCGTTCCCGACCGTATCCTCGCCAAGAATGCTCTCGATCTGCCGGGGCCGCGCACCGAAGCCGACGTGCTCGACGCACTGAAGGGCATGGCCGCTCGCAACAGCGTGTTGCGGAATTTCATCGGTCAGGGCTACCACGGCACCCGCACGCCGGGCGTGATCCTGCGCAATGTCCTGGAGAACCCCGCCTGGTACACGGCCTACACTCCGTACCAGCCCGAGATCTCGCAGGGTCGCCTCGAAGCGCTGCTCAACTTCCAGACCATGATCGCGGATCTGACCGGCCTGCCGATCGCGAATGCTTCGTTGCTGGACGAAGCCACCGCAGCCGCCGAAGCCATGACGCTCGCCCGGCGCCATGCGAAAGCGCAGAGCGACACGATCATCGTCGCGGGCGACTGCCATCCCCAGACCATCGCGGTCGTGAGGATGCGCGCCGAACCGCTCGGCATCGACGTTCGGGTCGGATTCGCACCGGAGCTCATGAAACAGAGCGACTACTTCGCGGTGCTGGCCCAGTACCCCGCGACCTCCGGTCAGATCCACGACATGCGCCCGCACGCGGAGGAGGCGCACGCCAAAGGTGCGCTGTTCCTGGTGGCTGCCGATCCGCTGGCGCTCACGTTGCTCGAAGCGCCCGGCGCATGGGGCGCGGACGTCGTGATCGGCACTTCGCAACGCTTCGGCGTGCCCATGGGTTACGGCGGCCCGCACGCGGCGTTCATGGCCTGTCGCGACGAATTCAAGCGCTCGCTGCCGGGCCGCCTGGTGGGGGTTTCGGTGGATGCCCATGGCAACCGGGCGCTGCGCCTCGCACTGCAGACCCGCGAACAGCACATCCGGCGCGAGAAGGCGACTTCGAATATCTGCACCGCGCAGGTGCTGCTCGCCGTGATGGCGAGCCTGTATGCGGTGTATCACGGGCCCGAGGGTCTGAAGCGCATAGCCCGACGCGTGCACGCGCTGGCCTGCGTATTCGCCGCAGGGCTGCGCAAGCTGGGATTCGCACCGATGTCTGCGCGGTTCTTCGACACGCTGACGGTACAGGTCGGCGACCGCAAGGAGCAGCTGCTGGCGCTCGCGCGGGGCCGCGGCATCAATCTGCGCGACTTCGGTGCCTGGCCGGCCGTCGGCATCGCCTTCGACGAAACGCACGGTGCCGACGACGTGGCGGCGCTGCTGGCCGTGTTCGCCGAGATTGCCGGCAAACCCGCGCCAGCCGTTCGCGACTGCGAACGCGATGCCGGCAGTGCCATCCCGCCGGAACTGGAGCGCTCGACGCCGTTCCTCACGCATCCGATCTTCAACACGCTGCACTCCGAGACCGAGATGCTGCGCTACCTGCGCCGGCTCGCCGACAAGGATCTCGCGCTCGATCGCACCATGATTCCGCTCGGCTCGTGCACCATGAAGCTGAATGCCACCACCGAGATGATTCCGGTCACCTGGCCGGAGTTCGGTGCGTTGCATCCCTACGCGCCCGCGGACCAGGCCGAAGGCTATGCCGAACTAATCGGCGGGCTCGAGTCGGCACTGTGCGAGATCACCGGCTACGACGCGGTCAGCATGCAACCGAACTCCGGCGCACAGGGCGAGTTCGCCGGCCTGCTGGCGATCCGGGCGTATCACCGGGCTCGCGGCGAAGGCAATCGCAATGTGTGCCTGATTCCGTCTTCCGCCCACGGCACCAACCCTGCTTCGGCCCACATGGCCGGGATGGAGGTGGTGGTGGTCGATTGCGATGACCACGGCAACGTCGACGTCGCCGATCTTCGCGCCAAGGCCGCGGCGCACGCTTCCGATCTCGCGGCACTGATGGTGACCTACCCGTCCACCCATGGCGTCTTCGAGGACACCATCACGGACATCTGCGACATCGTTCACGCCCACGGCGGCCAGGTGTACTTAGACGGCGCCAATCTCAATGCGCTGGTCGGCGTGGCTCGTCCGGGCAAGTTCGGCGCCGACGTGTCGCACCTCAACTTGCACAAGACGTTCTGCATCCCCCACGGCGGCGGAGGGCCGGGTGTGGGCCCGGTCGCGGTGCGGGCCCATCTCGCGCCGTATCTGCCCGGGAATCCGGTGGGCAATACCGGCACTGTCGGGCCGGTCAGTGCCGCACCGTTCGGGTCTGCCGGCATCCTGCCGATTTCATGGGCGTACATCGCGCTCATGGGGGGCACCGGGCTGAAGCGTGCCACGCAGGTCGCCATCTTGAATGCCAACTACGTCGCAACCCGCCTCGCCCCCCACTACCCCGTGCTCTATTCAGGCCGCGGCGGTCGCGTGGCCCACGAGTGCATTCTCGACATCCGCCCGATCAAGGACGCGATCGGCATCAGCAACGAGGACATCGCGAAGCGCCTCATCGACTACGGCTTCCACGCGCCCACCATGAGCTTTCCGGTCGCGGGCACGCTGATGATCGAGCCGACGGAGAGCGAATCGAAGGCGGAACTCGATCGCTTCATCGACGCGATGATCGCCATCCGCGAAGAGATCCGCGCCGTGGAACGCGGCGAACTCGATCGGGACGACAATCCGTTGCGCAATGCACCGCACACGGCCCGCATGTGCCTCACGGAAGATTGGGCCCATGACTACACGCGGGAGCGCGCAGCCTATCCCCTGCCCTCGCTCCACGCGAGCAAGTACTGGGTGCCGGTCGCTCGCGTGGACAATGTGCATGGCGATCGCAATCTCGTTTGTTCCTGTCCGCCGATGACGGAGTACGCGTAGGGTGGTCCGTTGGCGGTTGTTGCGAGCCCCCATCCCGGCCTTCCCCCGGCTCGCGCCGGGGGAAGGAGTGCCTGCGCTGGACTGCGCCGAGACTCATTGACCAGATGCACTCCTTCGCCTAGTTCCGGTGGGGCAGCTGCTGACGGAGTGCGCGTAGGGTTGTCGGCTGGCGGTTGTTGCGAGCCCCCATCCCAACCTTCCCCCGGCTCGCGCCGGGGGAAGGAGTGCCTGCGCTGCACTGCGCCGAGACTCATTGACCAGATGCACTCCTTCGCCTATTTCCGGTGGGGCAGTTGCTGACGGAGTGCGCGTAGGGTTGTCGGCTGGAGGTTGTTGCGAGCCCCCATCCCAACCTTCCCCCGGCTCGCGCCGGGGGAAGGAGTGCCTGCGCTGGACTGCGCCGAGACTCATTGACCAGATGCACTCCTTCGCCTAGTTCCGGTGGGGCAGCTGCTGACGGAGTGCGCGTAG
>JAIEQG010000123.1 GCA_019747905.1 Burkholderiales bacterium | reverse complement strand
CTTGCCCCCATCCCAGCCTTCCCCCGGCGTAGCCGGGGGAAGGAGTGCCTGCGGCATTCACCGCGAGGCGCTCGCGCGTTACGTCCCCTCCCCCGCGCGCAGCGTGGGGGAGGGTTAGGGTGGGGGCAACGGACGGTGGCATTGCCACGTTCGCTTGCCCCCATCCCAGCCTTCCCCCGGCACAGCCGGGGGAAGGAGTGCATACGGGAAAATCGCGAGGTACGCGTGGCGTTACTCCACCTCACACGACGTCGCACCAAAGAAAAGGCCGGGACATTTTCATGTCCCGGCCAAAGGGAGGAGCTACGTCAGGAGACTGCGGTTGATGCTGTCGTTCAGGCGGCGCTGCACTCGCTCACGAACTTCTTGCGCGCATCGCCCTTCAGGGCCTTGCCTTTTGCGTCGGCGATGCACGCCTTGGCCTTGTCGACCTGGGCCTGGCGCTCCTGCTTCTCGGCAGCGGTGAGGGACAGGCACTGGCTCATGAAGGCACGGCGTTCGTCGCCCTTCAGGGCCTTGGTCTTGGCTTCGGCGTTGCAGCCCTTCATCTTTTCCTTCTGGGTCTGGGCGAAGGCAGGGGCGGAAACGGCGAGGCACAGCGCGACGGCGGTGATGACGAGTTTCATGGTGTTCCCCTTTTGAGGTGTCGGTAGTCGGCGGCGGTGGGACTTCGGATCGTGTGGTGCGACCCGGGGCGGATCGTAGGTGCCGTGTCGCAAAAGTTCTCCGCGCTGCGACCGCAGCGCAGATCGCGCGCCTCGAAGTCGCGGATCGCGCTACCACCCCTTGCACATGACAGGGGCTTAACGTGTAAGGTCCGGGCTGGCCACGACCAACCGCGGGAGCGCCATGAACTGGAATCGCGAGATCGACCTGTATTGCGAACGCACCGGCCCCGGCCTCTTCGAGGAACCGCTCAACGCCCTCTCGAACCTGGGTTTCGTGCTGGCGGCCTGGCTGGTCTGGCGCAAGGGCCGGGGGCGCACCTGGGACATGCGGGTGCTGGCGTGCCTGATCGCGCTGGTCGGGGTCAGCAGCCTCGCCTTTCATACCTTCGCCATGCAATGGGCCGCGGCGCTCGACACCGCGGCCATCGCGCTCTTCATCTGGTTCTTCCTGCAGCGCCTCCTGGTGCGGGCGGTGGGGTTCGGCAACATCAGCGCGCTGCTGATGGTCATGAGCTACGCCGTCACGGCGTACATGGTCGAGCGCTACTTCAACGCCGAATGGCTGAACGGCTCCATCGCCTACGTGCCGCCGCTGGCGGTGCTGGGTGGCGTATCGGTCTCCTTCGTGGCGACCAAAGGTGCGCTCGCAGCGCCCTTCATCATCGCCACCATCCTGTTCGGCTTGTCACTGGCCCTGAGGACCATCGATCTCGCCGTGTGCCACGTCTTCCACGAAGGCACGCACTTCCTGTGGCACCTGCTGAATGCCGCGGTGCTCTACGCGCTTGGCATCGGGCTGGCCGGGTTCATTTCACGGCGTTCCCGACATTGAGCATCGGCGCGATGCTGGTGCCCGCCGGAATGACGACGGTATTGGTGTTGCCCTTCTCCGCGAACTTGAGCAGCGCCAGGTTGGCCTCGTGCTGCAGATACTCGCGCGTGAGGCTGCCGGCGATGATGCGATTGGAGCGGGCGATACCGTCGGCTTCGGTCACCCGGATCTCGGCTTCCTTCTTCGCGATCTCCGTCTGCACCGCCATCGCTTCGAGCTTCTTCTGGTTCGCGACCGCGGCGCGGATCGCCTCTTCGATGGAAGGGTCGGTCATGACCGACCGGATCACCACTCGCGTGACTGCGAACACGGACTGATCCGCCTTTTCGAGTTCGGCCTGCATGTTCGTGCGGATGGCATCGGCCAGCTGATCGCGACGGGTATGCATGACGAGTGAATCGACCTTGGCGATCTCCTCGTACGCGACGTTGCGGGCGACGCGGAAGATCAACTCATAGGCCGGCAGGTAGTACCCGCCCTCGGGTGCGCGCACCGATTGCCCCGCGTACTTCGCCTGAAGTTCAGCGATCGCGGCGTCCTTGACCCGGTAGTACACGGTGACGTCGAAATCGCGCAGGCTCAGGTTGTCCTTGGCCTTGGGCGTGAGGTCATTGAGATCGAGTGCGATCTCCTTCGCGGAGTATTCCTCCACGCTCGATATGACCGGCCACTTCACGTAGACGCCCGGGCCGATCTCGCTTGGGCTGATGACCCCGAGGGTGGTACGCACCCCGACGTTGCCGGTACCGATGGTCCCCGCCACGCCGAAGACGACGCTCAAGACGGCGAAGGCCAGCACCAGGGTACCGACGATTCTCGGCACCCTGCGCGCCACCCCTGACACCCCCGGTTCGCCACGACCCAGTATCGCCATGATTCAACCCCCGCGCTTGGCTTTCGCGCGAGAGGAAGCAGCGATCAGGCCAGCACACCCCGCACCGGCTGTCGCTTGCGGCCGATGAACACGTAGTACGGCACGCGCACGAACGGAATCCGCGGTACCGTGCCGGAACGTTCCAGCAGCACATCGGTGCGACAACGCGACATGAGGTACGGCAGGTGATCGGGGCTGGGAAACACGCCGTCCCGGTCGAACCAGGCACGCCAGAAACTGCGCGCGAACCCGCTGTGCCGCGCAAGACCCGGCATGGGGTCGCGCCGCGATACGTAGAAGTCCACCACGCCGAGCAAACCACCCGGCTTCAGCATCGCGAGCGCATTCTCGACGGCGCGATACCAGTCGGGGATCATCGACAGCGAGTACGAGAAGTAAACCGCGTCGACGGGCTGCGAAGGTGCATAGGCAGTCGCGTCGGCCTCGACCACGTGCACGTTCGGCCATTGCTGCGCGCGCTGCCGCGCCTGATCGAGCAGCGGCCGGCAGAGATCGACGATCTCGACGCTCTTCAGGAACGCGAGGCGCTGGCGGAAGAACGCGACGTTGCGGCCTGTGCCACCGCCCAGCTCCACCACCGATCCGCCGGGCGGCACGTCGAGCAATTCGATCAGTTCGCGCCGGCCATGCAACAGGTGCTCGCGCGAGCGATCGTAGTGCTCCGCCTGCGGGCCGTAGAACGCGGCGAGGCGGTCGGCGTGAGTACCCTTGCGCGGCTGGCCACGCAGCAGGCGGAACAGCACCCGCGCATCGGCCAGCAGCATGCCGCTAGGGGACGAGGACATCGGCAATGTGGAACCCGGCGTAGGTGTGTACGCGGTCCTGGCGCGTCAGGGTGCGGGCCCATTCGTCGTGGAAGCGCAATCGCTCCTTCACGGGCTGCCGCCCGCCGGCGGTCGCGATCGATACCCGATCGAGATAGCGCGGTCGCGCGTGGGCGGAGCGGAAGATAGCCCGCGCACCCGGTGCCGCGCGATCGAAGATGGCTTCCCATTCGGCGGCGAGCGCTTCGGGGTAGTACGAACTCATCCAGTCCATGTGATCGAGCAGCACGAACTTGGAGATGCGGTCCGTCGTAGAGTGCAGGAACTCCGTCACCGTCGACGTATGCGGCTGCACGCGATCGGCCAGCCCACCCTTCAGGCGCTCGAAGCCTTCGCGCTTGAGATACTCCGGGCAGCAATGCGGCGTGTAGTGTCCCCGCAGGTACACGCGCCAGAAGTAGTTGTCGGCCACGGGCAGATGGCGGAAGACGTATTCGATCGCATGCCGCACGTAGCCCGCGACACCACCGTGGTGCTGCGCCTGCACTTCCTTGCGTTGCGGATGCGGCACGCCCAGCAGCGAAAGTGTCAGCTGCCGGCCGAGCATCCAGTTCATCGGCTTGTTCCACAACAGCGGCCTGATGCGGCTGTCGTAGATGTGGCGCTGCTCGTCCACGCTCGGGGCGTCGGTCAGGTCGCGGATGGCGCGTTCGAGCTTCGGCCGCAGCTTGAGATAGCTGCGCATGCCGCGGGCGACGATCCCCGAGAGCCCGTGGTAGTAGAAACTCCCACGCTCCTCGGGATGGGTGAACCAGTTGCCGTTGCGATCCCAGAACCCCTGCGCGAACGGCGACAGATCGGCCCGCAGCGCATCGCCGTAGATCTCGCGAAACTGCGGGTGCCTGCCGTGCCCGAACACCTTGAAGAAGTCGTCGTGGCCGAGCCGCCGGATGCCGGCCAGCTTTAGTTCCAGCAGTGCGGTCTGGCGCGGGTTGGCATCCACCGCATGGACTCGGCGCGGGCCGCACAGGGCATAGTCCAAGGTATTGCAGCCGGCGCTGGTGATGACCAGGAGGATGTCATCGGCATTCAGCCGGAGAGCCTGGCGGTCCACCGCCGGATCTTCCCAGCAGGTGTTGTAGACCAGGGAGCGGGAGTAGATCGCATCGAAGACCCGCTGGTCGATGCGGTCGAGGAACGTCAAGTCGTCGGGTTTCAGGAGAAATCCCTTGCCGCCGGCGCGGCCTGATGAAAACCCGCCGGAGGCTAGGCACCTCCCATGACAGGGGTATTACCCTGGCATGCCAGTTCTATTGCATGCTCTGCCGCTGCATGGCCTCGGTGGGCGACGTCGGCACCGGCACCAGGGGAATCACCCGGCGCCGAGGCACCAGCTCGCTGCCCGGCACGGCCGTGAAACTGGGGCACCGGTACAGCGCGATATCCACCCCGCTCTCGGGATAGCGGCCGCACGCGAGCTTCTTCCAGAACGCCGTCTTGTAGATGCGACAGCGCGATTCGCCGCTTTCGCTCCAGTCGAGGAAGATGCAGCTCCGGTGCATGCAGCAATTGCCGCAATGGGTGCACTCCCCGACCACCGCTTCGGCGCGGAACACGCGATCGCGCTGGTACAGCACGTAGCGCGAGAACGCCCGCGACCGGACCTGGCCCCGGAGGTGCCGGGCCCCTTTCAGCACCGTGCGCCGGTAGTCGCGCAGGTACGCAGGATCGCGTGAGATGGCGGTGGCCACGAAGGGCCCCACCGGAACGAACAACCCCATGAACCCGGCCATCAGCCAGTCCAGCGCCACCGCTGCCTTCATCGGGCCTCCAGGAACGATGTTGAGGCGAAATGTAACCCGATCCGGACGGATCAGGGAACTGCTTCGGATGTGACACACGCGCTACACTGCGCGTTCCCCCTCCCCTGGGCCGGCGATGTCTCTGGACCCCATCACGCTGTCGGTCATTCAGAACGGTCTGCAGCAGGTCTGCAACGAGATGGATCTCGCTTTCGTGCGATCGGCCTTCAGCCCGGTGATCGCCGAGGCCCTCGACCGCTCCGACGGCATCTACCACCGCGACACCGGCGAACTGATCGCGCAGGGTGACCTCGGCCTGCCGGTTTTCGTGGGCACGATGCAATTCTCGACCCAGGCAGTGATCGAACGCGCGCGCGACCTGTCGCCGGGCGACGTCTTCATCGTCAACGACCCGTACCTCGGTGGCACCCACCTGATGGACGTGAAGTTCGTGAAGCCGTACTTCTACCGCGAACGGCTGTGGTGCTGGCTCGCCAACACCGGCCACTGGCCTGACACCGGCGGCATGGTGCCCGGCGGCTTCTCGGCCAACGCGACCGAGGTGGAACAGGAGGGCCTGCGCCTGCCGCCGGTGAAGCTGTTCAAGCGCGGCGTGTTGGACGAAGAGATTCTGTCCATCATCCTGTCCAACATCCGCCTCGCAGATCAGCGCATCGGCGACATCCAGGCCCAGGCTGCCGCACTGGCCGTCGGCGAAAAGCGACTCACCGCCCTGCTAGACCGCTACGGCGCCGACGAGGTGGAGGGCGCCATCACCGAACTCAAGCGCCGTGCCGCCCAGCAGATGCGCGCGAAGATCGCGAGCATTCCCGACGGCACCTATCACGGCGAAGCCTGGGTCGATTCCGACGGTGTCGTCGACGAGCCGCTGAAGATCGCCATGGCCGTCACCAAGGCCGGCGATGCGCTCACCTTCGACATGACCGGCTCGTCGCCGCCGTGCGCCGGCCCCATGAACAGCGTGATCGCCACCACCAAGTCGTCGATCTACCTGGCGATCAAGCACGTGTTTCCCGAAGTACCCATCAACGCCGGCACCTTCGAGCCGCTGCACATCGTCGAACCCGAAGGCACCTTCCTGTACGCCAAGTATCCGCGCCCGGTGTCCGGCTGCGCGGCGGAAGTGAGCCAGCGCATTGCCGAGGCCGTGTTCGACGCGCTGGTCAAGGCGATTCCCGACCGCCTGTTCGCCGCACCCGCCGGCACGTCCGGCAACTTCGCCCTCGGCGGGATGGACCCGAAGACCGGCCGCCAGTACGTGATGTACGTGATCTCCGGCGGCGGCTACGGCGGCTCGCGCGCTGGCGACGGCATCTCGAACGGCTGCTCCACCATCGGCATTTCGAAGACCACTCCCATCGAGGTGATGGAGCAACGCTACCCTGTGGTGTTCGAGCGCTATGCGATCCACGAAGGCTCCGGCGGCGCCGGCGAGCAACGCGGCGGCTTCGGTGTCACCTATTCCGTGCGGCTGCGCCGAGGCGAAGCGCGCGCCTCCATGGTGATGGACCACGGCCGCTTCGGGCCGCGCGGTGCGCTGGGCGGCGAAGACGGCGGCACCAACGCGGTGCAGGCCCACGTCCACGGCACCGAGTACGTGCCGCCGCACCGCTCCAAGGATCAGGACATTCCGCTCGCGGCGGGCGACACCGTCACCGTCTCAACCCCGGGCGGCGGCGGCTACGGCGAACCGTTTGCGCGCGACCCGTTCGACGTGGCCCGCGACGTGCAGCGCGGCTACTACACCATGGCCGAGGCGAAACAGCGCTTCGGCGTGGTGCTGGACTCCCATGGAAAACCCGATCTCCCGGCCACCCAACGCCTGCGCGCCGGCGCGTTGCAGGGGCTGGAAGAAAGTCCCAGAATCGAAGCGCACGGCGGGTGACCACGCAATCCGCCCACTGACCACCGCTGTAACCCGAGGGAGAGCGAAATGAATGCAATCGATCGTCGCAGCTTCATGAAATTCGCCGCCGGTGCCGCCGTCGCCGGCACGTCCGCCGGTTGGCTCGCGCAGGCCCTTGCCCAGGGCAAGATCACACCTGGCAAGACCGACGTCTTCATCGTCGTGGACGTGCAGAAATGCTTCATCCCCGGTGGCTCGCTCGCGGTGGAGCGCGGCGACGAGATCGTGCCGCTCATCAATTCCATCGCGAAGAAGTTCCAGTACGTGGTGATGACGCAGGACTGGCACACCGCCGACCACGTGTCCTTCGCCTCGCAGCACGAAGGCAAGAAGCCCTTCGAGATGATCGACGTGCCCTACGGCAAGCAGGT
>JAIEQG010000119.1 GCA_019747905.1 Burkholderiales bacterium | reverse complement strand
CAAGCGGGCTGGCCCCCTGGGGGGAAGGGCCGCAGGCCCATCGGGGGGGACCACAACCTCAGACCACCACGTCCACCTGCTGGATCACGCCGGCAGTGCCGGCCTCCGTGAGATACACCGAACTCGCGCGGACCTGACCGAGGACCTCGTTGGCGGCATTGCGCAACGAGAACGGCGTCGCGGTCGCATGCACCTGAAGGGCACCGAGACCGGCGGCGGCGAGACTCGTCAACGTGCCGCCATCCTCGGCGGGCTTCCACAGACTCAACGCTGCGAAGGCCTCGTCGCCGGCATCGATCCAGCCGTTGCCGTCGGAATCGAGCATGGCGAGCTCCGCGAACCCGTTGCCCGTGATCGGCCCGAACAACTCCGCGCCGGAATCGATGCGCGCGTTGCCGTTGCGGTCGAAGGCAAGCAGCACCGTCGCCCCGTCGGTCATCGGCACGGAATCGGCCGTACCGTCGGCATTCAGGTCGAACCGGAAGCGTGCATCCACGACCCGGGCGGCGCCACCGTCGAGGTTCAGCATCAACGGGTCTTTCGTGCGCACCGGTCCGGTCGAGACCACGACCCGAGACTCCGACGCATGGGTGCGCTCCATCACCAGGCTCACGTCGAACGCGATCTCGCGCCCGTCCTCGAGCTGCACTGCACCTTGCGCCTGGAACGCCGAGCGCTCCGATTCGACCAAGCGCTCGACCCGCTCGTATTCAATGGCCGGGCCGCCTTGCGCCACTCCGCCGCGGGCATTCGCGATCTGCGCCGCACCAGGCGGCGCATCCCGCCGGTCCATGCGAAAGAGCCGGATCTCCCGACCGAGCATGCGTTCGACGATCGCCTTCAGCAGATCGAGTTCCGGGGAGAGCCCGCTCTCTTCCTTGTCGCCCGCGGCCTTTGTGCCCCCATCGGATGCAGGCGCGGCGACCGGCCGGCGCGCTTCGATCCGCAGCGATTCGGTCACCTGCCGGGCCGAGAACGCGAAATGCTCGGACGATGTCTGAACGGACGATTGACTGACGATCATGGCAGCGACGCCGAATGCGTTCGATACCGTCTTATCGGCCGCAAGCGCGATTTCTTGACCGTTCGCTCAGCGATCGAGCGCGACGTCGTCCAGTGATTTCGGATCCTCACGCGGTTCGAGGTGCGTGATCACCGAGGTGCCGGGCACGGCGGCCCGGATGTCACGCTCGATCTCCTCCACCAGATCGTGCCCCTGCTGCACCGACCACGCGCCCGGGACCAATACGTGAACTGACGCGAAGTTGCGCCCCGCTGCCTGGCGCGTCATCAGCGCATGGAATGCTATGCCCCGCTGCTCGTAGCGCGCCAGCACCGCATGGATCGCGTCGCGACTTTGTGCCGGCAGCGCGCGGTCGAGCAGCCCGCGCGCCGAGCGGCGGATCAGCCGGAAGCCCATCCACAGGATGTTGAGCGCCACCACGATGGCGATGATCGGATCGAGGCGCTGCCAGCCGGTAAGCGCGACCGCCCCCACGCCGAGTACGACACCGGCGGAAGTCCACACGTCCGTCATCAGATGGTGCGCGTCGGCTTCCAGCGTGATCGAGTTGAAGCGCTTGCCCACGCGCAACAGCACCACGGCCACGCCCAGATTGATGAGCGAGGCCACCGCCGAGATGGCGAGGCCGATGCCCACATGCTCGAGCGGCTGTGGCGCCATCAGGCGCTGGATCGCGGTCCACACGATGGCGAGCGCCGCGATGAAGATGAGACCGCCCTCGAAACCGCTCGAAAAGTATTCCGCCTTGCTGTAGCCATACGCGTGCTCTTCGTCGGGCGGTCGCTCCGCCAGCTTCAGCATCCACAGTGCGACGATGGCCGCGGCGAGATTCACCAGCGACTCGATGGCATCGGACAGCAGACCGACCGACCCCGTGGCCCACCACGCGACGGTCTTGAGACCGATCGTCGCCACCGCCGCCGCGATGGACAGCCACGCGTAGCGGGTGAGGCTTTCCGTTCTCACGTGGGTGGGCCTCGCTGTGCGATGCAGCGCGTTACCCGTCCTGCTCCAGCGACCAGCCCACGCTGGCACCTGCCCGCAACGGCACGAGTGCATGAGCGCCGTAGGGCAAGGCTTCCGGCACTTTCCAGGTGCGCTTCACCAGCGTGACCTGGCGCGTGTTGCGCGGCAGGCCGTAGAAATCCGCACCGTGGAAGCTCGCGAACCCTTCGAGGCGATCGAGCGCACCCACGGCCTCGAAAGCCTCGGCGTACAACTCGATCGCCGCATGCGCGGTGTAGACCCCGGCACAGCCGCAATCGATCTCCTTGGTGTGACGTGCATGCGGCGCACTGTCGGTGCCGAGGAAGAACTTCGGATTGCCGGAAGTCGCGGCCTGCACCAGCGCCGCGCGATGCTCTTCTCGCTTCAACACCGGCAAGCAGTAATGGTGCGGGCGCAGGCCACCCTGGAACAGGGCGTTGCGATTGAGCAGCAGGTGATGCGCCGTGATCGTCGCACCGACGTTGGCGGGGGCTGCGCGCACGAACTGCGCCGCCTGGGTGGTCGTGATGTGCTCCAGCACCACCTTGAGCTTCGGGAAGCGCCGCACCAGCGGTGCCAGCGTGCGCTCGATGAATACGTGCTCGCGATCGAAGACGTCGATGCGGGCATCGGTCACTTCGCCGTGGATCAGCAGCGGCATGCCGGTGTCGGCCAGCGCTTCGATCGCCCCGAGACAGCGCTCGATGTCGGTCACCCCGGAATCGGAGTTGGTCGTGGCGCCGGCGGGATACAGCTTGACCGCATGCACGATGCCGCTCGCCCGCGCGCGCCGAATCTCCTCCGCCGGCGTGTTGTCGGTAAGGTAGAGCGTCATCAGCGGTTCGAACGACGAGCCGGCCGGCAGTGCCGCCAGGATCCGCTCCCGATAGGCCTGCGCATGTGCCGTGGTCGTGACGGGCGGTCGCAGGTTGGGCATCACGATCGCGCGCGCGAAGCGGCGCGCGGTATCGGGCAGCACGGCAGCCAGGTCGGCGCCGTCGCGCAGGTGCAGGTGCCAGTCGTCGGGTTGGGTGAGAGTCAGTCGATCCACGCGTGTTCCTTCATGATTCCGGCGCTGCGGCGGCGCCCTTGAGGCGCAGCGCTTCTTCGTAGAGTTCGTTGCGGCGCGCGCCGGTGATGCGCGCGGCCAGTCGCGCGGCTCCGGAAGCCGACATCTCTTCCAGCAGCAGAGCCAGGACGCGCGAGCCCTCGCGGGCGCGGCTATCTTCCTCCAGCCGCGGCGCACCGTGCACGATCAGCACGAACTCGCCGCGCGTGCGATTCGCGTCGGCCTCGAGCCAGGCGAGCGCCGCGTCGAGGTCGCACTCGTGGATGGTTTCGAATACTTTCGTGAGTTCGCGTGCGAGCGTGATGCGGCGCGCGGAACCGAGGACCGCGCGCACATCCGCCACGGTCTCGAGCACCCGATGCGGCGCTTCGTAGAACACGAGCGGCGCATCGCCGGCTGCGAGGCGCCCCAGCAACTGACGGCGCGCCTCGCCCTTCGACGGCAGGAAGCCGTGGAACGCGAACGCCGTGCTCTCGATCCCAGCGGCGGAAAGTGCCGCCACCAATGCGCTCGGACCGGGAATCGGCACGGCGCGAAACCCGGCTTCCCGCACCGCGCGCACCAGCACGGCGCCGGGATCGCTGATGCCGGGCGTGCCCGCATCGGTCACCAGCGCCACCGATCTTCCCGCTCGCAACCCATCGAGCACCTGCACGGATGCAGCGCGTTCGTTGTGTTCGTGTGCGGCCACCAGCTTCGCTTCGATGCCGTAGTGGTTGAGCAGCTGGCGCGTATGACGGGTATCCTCCGCAGCCACCACGTCGACACTGCGCAACACATCGAGAGCGCGCAGCGTCACGTCTCTCAGATTACCGATGGGGGTGGCCACCACATATAATGTGGACGCCTCGGCCACGAAGGGATTCGCATGCAAAGACGCCGCGTCCTCGTCATTCTCGCCACGTCACTATACTGGGGCATCGCTGCCTTGGCCACCGACGTGCGCGCGCAGACGCCCACTGCACCCGAGGCTCCGGCGCCCGCAACCCCCGCCACCCCTGCGGAGCCGGCTGCGGCGCCACCGGCTCCCCCGCCGCCGGCCGAGCAGGAGAAACCGCACATCGCGGCGCTGTTGCCGACCAAGTCGGCCACCTTCGGCAAGCTCGCGGATGCCGTACGCCGCGGTCTGCTCGCCGGAGCGAGCGTCAGCGGGCCGAGCGCGCTGCCGCTCATCGTCTACCCCACCGGGGACGACGCGAAGGAACTGATCGACACCTACGACCATGCGATTCGCGTGGGCGCACGGCTGGTGATCGGCCCGCTCACCAAGGCCGGTGTGCACACCATTGCCGGCAGCAACGCGGTGACCGTGCCGACCCTGGGGCTCACCATTCCCGACAGCGACGTCCTGTTGCCGGACGGCATGTACGCCTTCGGCGTGCAGATCGAATCCGAAGCGCGACAGATGGTGAAATACGCGCTCTCGCAAGGCCGCCGCCGCGCGGTGATCATCGCATCGGACAATTCGCTCGGCCGGCGCGTCGCCAGCGCCTTCGCGGAAGACTGGACGCGTTCCGGCCGGCTGGTAGTGGACCAGTACATGTACACCACTGACCAGGCCGCACTGAAGAAGATCAAGGACGGCATCACCATCGGTAACGCGGACATGATCTTCCTCGCGCTCGATGCACCGCGCGCGCGCTCGATCCGGCCCTATCTCGGCAAGATCTTGCCGACGTACGGAACATCCCAGGTTTTCATGGGCGGCAGCGAGGTGGTCGGCCAGCACGACCTCAACGGTCTCACGTTCGTCGACATGCCCTGGCTCCTTATGCCCGATCACCCGGCGGTCATCACCTATCCCCGCACGCAGGGCATCTTCGCGTCCTACGAGCAGGAGCGTTTCTACGCGCTCGGCATCGACGCCTGGCGCCTCGGACAGGTCCTGCTCGAGTCCGGTTTCAACGATGCCGGCACCCTCGACGGCGTCACCGGCTACCTCACGCCGGGTTCCAGCCGCCAGTTCACGCGCGAGGCGATCGGGGCGCAGTTCGTCCAGGGTCAGCCGAAACTGCTGAATCCCGTGAGCGGACGGTGAAGGCCGACGGCGAGCGCGCCGAGGATGCGGCGCTCGCCTATCTGGAACGTCACGGCCTCAAGTTGAGAGCACGCAACTACCGGTCGCGCTTCGGCGAGATCGACCTGGTCCTGGACGATCGGGGCACTCTCGTCTTCGTCGAAGTCCGCAAGCGCTCCAACCCGCGGTTCGGAAGTGCCGCGGAAAGCATCACCGCCACCAAGCGCGATCGCCTGATCGCCACGGCCCGCCAGTACCTCGGATCGCTGCGGCGCGAGGTGCCGTGCCGGTTCGACGCCGTGCTGATCGACGGTGCCGGCAGCGTGGAGTGGGTCCGCGACGCCTTCGGAGCATGATATGCGGAACCCCGGCCGCGCCCCGCGGTCCGAAGCGCGGCGCGGGGCGTGTGACATAATTCCCGGCGCACTTCACGAGGAATCAAAATGGACCTTCTGGGTCGCATCCACCAGCACTTCGCCGACAGCGCGCAGCTCAAGCTGCAGGCCGTCGAGGTGCTGGCCGAGCCGCTCCGGCTCGCGGCAGAGAAGATGTTTCTCTGCCTCATGAACGAGGGCAAGATCCTCGCATGCGGCAACGGTGGCTCGGCAGCCGACTCGCAGCATTTCGCGGCCGAGCTCCTGAACCGCTTCGAACGCGAACGCCCGGGGCTTGCCGCCATGGCGCTCACCACCGATACGTCGACGTTGACCTCCATCGCCAACGATTACGACTACAACCAGGTGTTCTCGAAACAGGTTCGGGCGCTGGGCGCCGCCGGCGACGTGCTGCTCGCCATCTCCACCAGCGGCAATTCGCCCAACGTCATCGCCGCCATCGAGGCCGCACACGAACGCCAGATGACCGTAGTCGCATTGACCGGCCGCAACGGTGGCAAGATGGCGGGGATGCTGACCAAGGACGACGTGAATCTCTGCGTGCCCTCGGCGGTCACGGCGCGCATCCAGGAAGTGCACCTGGTGTGCCTGCATTGCCTTTGCGACGGGATCGACACCCAGCTCCTGGGTGCCGAATGATGCGGTCCGCAATCGTTGCCGGGCTGATCCTCGCCGCACTCCCCCTCGTCCAAGGTTGCGTGCCGGTCGTCGCTGGTGCCGCGGGCACCGGCGCGCTGATCGCGGAGGACCGCCGGTCTGCCGGCACGTACATCGACGATCAGGGGATCGAACTGAAGGCCGGCAATCGCGTGAGCGAGCGGTTCCGCGACGTGCACGTCAACGTCACCAGTTTCAACCGGGTGGCGCTGCTGACCGGCGAAGCGCCGGACGCAGCGACCAAGGCCGACATCGGCCAGATCGTGCAAGGCGTTCCCGGCGTGCGGGTGGTGCAGAACGAGATCGCCATCGGACCGGTGAGCTCGCTCTCGGCCCGCTCCAACGACACCTACATCACGTCGAAGGTGAAGACGCGATTCATCGACCAGGGCAAGTTCCAGGTGAACCACGTCAAGGTGGTCACCGAAGCGTCGGTGGTCTACCTGATGGGTCTGGTGAAGCGGGCCGAAGCCAAGAACGCCGGCGAAATCGCCGCGACCACGAGCGGCGTCAATCGCGTCGTCCAGGTCTTCGAGTTCATCGACTGAACGTCGGGCGGGCGAGTATCACTACGTGGCGGCCCTGCCGAACAACGGGTGCGCCGCGCTTTCCAGTTCGAGCAAGGCGCGCTTGCGGTGCAGGCCGCCGGCGTAGCCTGTCAGGGTACCGTCGGCGCCGATCGCCCGATGACACGGCACGATGATCGAAATCGGATTGCGCCCGTTCGCCGCGCCCACGGCCCGCATGGCGGTGGGTTGGCCGAGGTCGCGGGCCATGGCGCCGTAGGTCGTCGTGGTGCCGTAAGGAATGCGCAGCAGTACGTTCCAGACGCGGCGCTGGAACTCCGTCCCCGTCGGTTCGATCGGCAGATCGAATTCGCGTCGGGACCCCGCGAAGTACTCGTCGAGCTGGAGGTACGTCCGCGCGAAGATCGGCAGGTCCAGACTGAGTTCCCAGTCCGCCTGCCGCTGCGGCACGTACTTCTCGTCGTGGAAATGCAGCCCCGTGAGCACCCGACCATCGGACTGCATCAGCAGCGCTCCGACCGGCGACTCGTGGTAGGTGTAGTGGATCATCTTGTCCTCACTCGATTTACCGGGTGCACC
>JAIEQG010000035.1 GCA_019747905.1 Burkholderiales bacterium | reverse complement strand
TCTGCGCCGCCCACGCGCTTCGAGCGGATGGTGAAGCGCTGCTCGTTGAAGATGGGCACCCAGGGCGCATCCTTCATGATGTCGGTGAAGATGGTCTTCCAGAGTTGGGCACGCTCGCCGGCCTTGGCGGGATCGGACATGGAATCGGCCTTGGCCGCACGCTCGTCCAGTTCCTTGTTGCAGTACCACGACCAGTTCCAGCCGCCGTTGGTGGCACCGGCACAACCGAGGATCGGACCGTAGAAATTGGACGGGTCGGGAAAATCCGCGATCCACGCCATGCCGCCCGACCACACCATCGGCGCCGTCTTCGGCTTGCCGCCGGCGGCGATGACGTTCGCTTGCGCGAGGTTCTTCAACTTCACCTTGATGCCGACCTTCGACAGGTCTTCCTGGATCGCCTGCGCGATGCGCGGGTTCGGATCGACGTTGTAGACGTAGAGCGTGGTCTCGAAGCCCTTCTCCAGACCGGCCTGCTTCAGGAGTTCCTTCGCCTTGTCCGGATCGAACGCGTACCCCTTGAACTCCTTGTCGTAGCCCGGCATGGTCGGTGGCAACGGCTGGTTCGCCGGCACCGCGCGATTGTTGATGATCTTCACGATGCGGTTCTTGTCTATCGCCATGTTGATTGCCTGGCGCACCTCGAGCTTGTCGAGCGGCTTCATCTGCACGTTGAGCGTCACGTAGCCGGTCTGCAGCTGTCCGCCTTCGATGATGAGATCCTTGTACTTCGGATCGTTGCGGATCTGCAGGAACTTGGCGGGCGGGATGCCGTCGCCGGCGAAATCGGCCTCGCCCTTCTCGAGCTTCAGGATCGCGGTCATCGGCTCGAGGCCCACCTGGAACGTGATCTGGTCGAGCTTCGGCACGCCCGGCATGAAATAGTCGGGGTTGCGCTTCAGCACGAGTTCCTGCCCGAGTTTCCAGTCCGCCTGCATGAAGGCGCCGCTGCCGACCACCTTCTTGCCGAAGTCCTTGCCGGCCTTGTCGACCGCTTCCTTGGGGACCACCGACGAGAAGTTGAGTGCCATCACGTGCAGGAAGGTCGCGTCGGGCCGCGTCAGCGTGAACTTGATGGTGGCCGGGTCGACCACGACGATGCCCTTCACGTCCTTGGCCTTGCCCTTCTTGAAAGCGTCCATGCCGGCGATGGAGTCATAGAAGCCGGCCCCCGGGCTTTCGGTCTTGGGGTTGTTGGTGCGTTCGATCGAGTACTTCACGTCCTGCGCCACCACTTCGCGGCCGTTGTGGAACTTCGCACCCTTGTGCAGCTTGAAGGTGTAGGTGAGGCCGTCCTTCGAGATCTCATAGCTCTCCGCAAGGCTCGGCGTCAGCTCCGCCGTACCCGGTTTGTAGTCCATCAGGCGCGCGAACAGGCTCTTGATGATCGACCAGTTCACCCAGTCGTAGCCGATCGCCGGGTCGAGCGTGACGATGTCGTCCTTGTAGGTGACGATGATCGAACCGCCCTGCTTGCCCTCGTCCGCGCCAGCCGGCAGCGCGATGGGCAGCGCCAGCGCGGCGAGCAGTGCGATGGTGGATGCACGACGTTTCATGGTTGGTCTCCTTTTTGGTGGTACACGGTCATGACTACCGGATGCGGATTCTAGGGTCGACGAGCGGCGCTACGAGATCGGCGAGCAGGTTACCGAGCACGATCGCCACGGCGGCCACCAGCGTGACACCCATGATGATCGGGATATCCACCTGCTGGATCGCCTGCCAGGCGAGTTGGCCGATGCCGGGCCAGCCGAACACGGATTCGACCACGACGGCACCGCTCATGAACAGCCCGATGTCGATGCCGATCATCGCGATGATCGGCAACAGCGCGTTGCGCAAGGCGTGCACCGATATCACGCGCAGCTCGGATGCCCCCTTGGCGCGCGCAGTGCGCACGTAGTCCTGGGTGAGAACCTCGATCATCGAGGAGCGCATCATCCGCGAATACCAGCCGGCCCCGAGAATGCCCAGCGTGAGCGCGGGCAGGACCAGGTGCCGGAACTCGCCGTAGCCGCCGACCGGGAACCACTCGAGCCGGTCGGCGAAGACGTAGAGCATGAGAATGCCGGCGACGAACTGCGGCGTGGACACGCCGACGAACGACAGGATCATCACGCCCGAGTCGGTGCGCGTGCCCTGGCGCACGGCAGCGAACACGCCGATCGCGAGGCCGAGGATGAGTTCGCAGACGATGGCAGCCACCACCAGCAGCATGGTGGCGGGCAGGCGCGCCGCGACGATCTCGGCGACTTCGGTCTTCTGCGCGTACGAGCGCCCGAGGTCGCCCTGCGCCAGGTTCACGAGATAGCGCCCGTACTGCTCGTGGAACGGCAGGTCCAGGCCGAGTTGCTTGCGGATCGTTTCCACCGTCTCCGGCGTGGCGCTGCGCCCCGCGATCTGGCGCGCCGGATCGGCCGGGAGGATGTAGAGCAACAGGAACGTGATGAAACTCACGCCGACGAGCAGCAGGATCGCCTGGGCGATGCGACCGAGGAGGTAGCGGGTCATGGCCGCTCCTGGGATTCGTGGTGCCCCCACCCCAACCCTCCCCCGGCACAGCCGGGGGAGGGGGTGTAAGCCCCTTCCCCCGGCTGTGCCGGGGGAAGGTTGGGATGGGGGCAACGACGGCGCATCAAGCCCGCCGATCCCGCAAAGTCGGATCCAGCGCCGTGCGCAACGCGTCGCCCAGCACGTTGAACGCCACCGCCATCAGCACGATCGCGACACCGGGAATGAACACGAGCCACGGTGCGGTCGTGAAGTAGCTCTGGTTCTCGAAGATGATGTTGCCCCAGGAGGGCGTGGGTGGCTGCACGCCGATCCCGAGATAGGACAGTGTGGCTTCCAGCAGCACGGTGGTGGCGATGCCGAGCGTGCCCCAGACGATCACGGTGGGCATGAGATGGGGCAGGATGTGGCGGAACAGGATCCGCGGCGCCCCCGCGCCGAGGCTGCGCACTGCCTCGACGAAGCCGCGCTCCGCCAGCGACACGGTCTGCGTGTAGATCACGCGTGCGATCTGGACCCAGTTCACCATCGCGATCACCAGCGCGACGATCCACAGGCTCGGGGTGAAGATGGCCGCCAGCACGATCACCAGCAGCAGCGCCGGAAAACACATCATGAGATCGGTGAAGCGCATCAAGGCGCCGCCCAGCCAACCGCGCACGAACCCGGCGGTGACACCCACCAGAGTGCCGATGGTCAAGGCGACACCATTGGCGACCACGCCGATGATGAGCGAGGTCTGGGCGCCGAAGATCACGCGCGAGAGCAGATCGCGCCCGAGCAGGTCGGTGCCCAGCCAGAATCTGGCGTTCGGCGCCAGCGGAGCCCCCTCCAGCGTAAGACCGTCGAAGAAGGTTTCTTCCGGGTGATAGGGGGCTACCCACGGGGCCGCGATCGCCACCCCTACCAGGAGGACGATGAAGACGGCGGCGGCCGTGGCGAGCTTGTGGTGGGAGAACCTGATCATGGATGAGCGATAGCCGGGCCGAGCACGGGACCAACCGGCAGGCCCCAGCGCAGCAACCGTACCGGATCCGGCGTGGTGAATTAACTCCCATTATTTCAGAGAGTAAGGGCATGTGACGCGCCGGATTTCGGGTTTCGAGCCGAACCGGCGCAGTTTCACGCATCAGGCTCGCGCATGCCTGCGGCTGCCCGCACCAGTTCGGGGCGAAGCATCGGGGGGGCACGCTCCGGAATTTCCCCTCAAGTTTTCCAGCAATCGGCAGATATAACGAGCATGACCGGAACCGGGGGTCGCTCCCAGAGGGTGCCATCGAGAACGGTCTGCCAGCGGGCCGCCGCCCGCGTGCAGCTGAAAACGGCAAACCCATCGAAAGATGGGGACGCAAAGTCTCCGGTCTACAGCGGCGCCCCGGCGCCGCCAGGATAGCGGGACTGCCAGGTGCAACCCGGGCCGAGGCCAGGTCGCCGATCGGAGGCGACCGTGTCGAGACCCTCCGGCCGCACCCGTCCCCGCCGATCGATCAGACCGTCACCAGGCTGAGCGCGCGGCGACCCCGATGGCCCCGACCCGCATCGAGGGAGTGAGACGCCATGAATGCCGCCGCCGCCAACGTGATTGCCTTCCCGCCCGGAAAGACCGGACAGCCGATCGATCTCACCAAACCGGGCAGCCTGCTGCGCGAATGCCGCGCGCGGACCATCAAGACGCTCACGGAGTCGGTCTCGAAGGCGCTCGACACGTTCGTGGACGAACTGTACGAGCTGGCCGAACAGTCGCTCGATCGCGATTCGCGCGACTTCTACCTCAAGGCGAAGGAAGAGTGGCCGACGTTGCGCCCGCGCCTCGAGCAACGCTTTCGCGAGCGCCTCGAGGAAGGGTTCGACCGCAAGTCCCGCGGCGAAGAGGAAGAACCCGCCGACTTCTCGAACGTGCAGACAGCGTGGTCCGAATTGTCCCTGGTCGCCGACGGCGATCTCGACGAGAGCGTGCGCTTCACCGACATTGCCGGCCGCATCCGCAACGGCGCCGACGAGGAACTCGCCGCACTCGACCAGCGCATGGCCGTCGTGCTCGACCGCCCGAACATGCAGAGCCACGACAACCCGCTCTCGCCGATGGCGATCTGTGATGCGTTCCGGTCCGCCATGAGCGTGGTCGAATCGGGCGCGCGGTTGAAGAAGCTCCTGATCCGCTACTTCGACCAGGGCGTGCGTTTCCCCGTGCCCAAGCTCTACGCGGAACTGAACGGGTTCCTGAAGGAGCATGGTGTCCTGCCCACGATCCGCTACGGCCGCAGCAAGAAGCCGGTGTCCGGTGCGGGGCCTTCGAACGGAGCGAAAGCGGCGGATGCGTCGCAGGTGCTCGGCACCGTGACGTTGCCGATCGTCGCAGGTTCACCGGCGACGGGCGGCGCGACCATGACCATGACGCTGCCGGGCGGCGTCGCCATGCCCGGCATGGGTGCCGGCACGGCCGGCGGCGGCATCGCGGACGGACAGGATCCGTTCGCGATGCTCCAGCAGCTCATGATGGGCGCCGTGGCGCGCGGGGCGAAGGGGCCCGCAGGGGCGCCGGGCATCGCGGCGCGTGCGGGTGGGCCAGGTGTTGGCACTGGCATGCCTGGGGCTGGAAGTCCCGCTGGCTTCGGCGGCGGCATGGCGGGTGCCGGCGGCGCCGGCTTCGCCGTCCCGCATCGAGGCGGACTTGGCACCGGAGGCCTCGGCGGCGGGGCACCGGGCCTGGGCGTCGGCGGCGGCACCGCCGGTGGTGCGCCCGCAGCACCGGACACGGGTTTCCCGCAACTGGACGGACTGTCGGGCGGTGGTATTGCCGGAACCGGTGGCTTTGCCGGGGGCGGTGTCGCGGGGGGTGGCAGTGCGGCCGGTGGTCCCGCAACCGGCGGGGTCGCCGGCGGCGTATTCACCGGCGGTGCGCTGATCGGATCGCTCACACGACTGCAGCACGGTGACTTCAGGGCGATGCCGTCGGACGTACCGGCGGCGTTCGCCA
Source organism: Burkholderiales bacterium (assembly GCA_019747905.1). GTDB lineage: Bacteria > Pseudomonadota > Gammaproteobacteria > Burkholderiales. The sequence goes on along the minus strand of JAIEQG010000035.1, from coordinate 1,579 downwards.
CACCGGATCTCTCCAGCGTTTCGCTCGGCGGCGGCTTCGCCGCAGCAGCCTCGCTCGAAGCAGGCGCGGCACCGGCCCGCAACGTCCTGCACGCGTTGAAGGGCACGAGCTTCGCGAACCAGCTCGGCCAGATGGACACGGTCACGCTCGACATCGTGGCCATGCTGTTCGACCAGATCTTCGGCGACCCGCGCGTCCCGGCTGCGATGAAGGCGTTGATCGGGCGCCTGCAGATCCCGATGCTGAAGGTCGCGGTGATGGACAAGAACTTCTTCTCGAAGAAGAACCATCCCGCCCGTCACATGCTCGATACGCTGGGTGAACTGTCGGTCGGCCTGGGCGACGGCTTCGATGCCGGCAGCGCCCTGTACCAGCGGATCGAGTCGATCCTGCAGCGCGTGGTAGAGGAATTCGAGGAGGACGTCGGCATCTTCGACCGCACCACCGCCGAACTGCAGGCACTGATCCAGGACGCCGACAAGACCGCCGAGCAGGCGGGCAAGAAGGAAGCCCGCCGCATCCAGGACAAGGAACGCCTCGACGTCGCACGCCTCTTCGCGCAGAACGAAGTGAAGGCGCGCGTGAAGAATCAGGCGCTGCCGCGGGCCGTGCTGCGCTTCCTCGCCACCGAGTGGATGAAGCTGCTGATCCTCGCGTACGCGAAGGGCGGACGCGAGAGCCGCGCCTGGCAGAGCCTGGTGGAGACCATGGACATCCTGGTCTGGTCCATGACTCCGAAGCAATCCACCGAGGAACGCCAGCGCCTCGTTTCGGTACTGCCGGGACTGCTGAAGCGGCTCACCACCGGCATGGACATCATCGGCACCCAGCAGCACGCACGCGAACGTTTCAACTCGGTGCTGATGCGCTGCCACGCGAAAGCCATCGGCGGCGGCGATGCGGCGACCGCCGACGTGGAAAACCCCCTCGCTGCCGAACAGGCTGTCGCCCAGCGCGCCGCAGCCGACGCGAAGATCGACGTGTTCGCACCGGTCGAGATTGCGCCGGCGACCGGCCTCCATGTCGAGGAAGTGCCGATGCCGGCTGCGGCCGAGTCCATCGAACTCACGGAAGCCGACGTGAGCGCACCCGCGAAGATCCAGCTCCAGGAGGAAATGCGTCCGGTGGTTGCACCCGACACGCTACCCGCGGTGGTCGTGCGCAATCCGTTCGGCGAAGGCAGCATCGAACTCGAGGAAGTCTCGTTCGGCGACCTGCCGGGATTCAAGCCCGCGACCGCCATCGACGGCGCACCGGCGGGCACCGACATCGAAGCCGAGCCGCTGCCGCAAGGCGACGAATGGTCCGAGCTGGTCCTGCAGTTCAAGGAAGGCGACTGGATCGAGCTGCACGAAGAAAGCGGCGCCGCCGTACAGGCTCGTCTCTCGTACGTGAGCCCGTATCGCGGTACCTACGTCTTCACCAACCGCAAGGGCCAGAAGGTCGGCGAGTTCTCGATGTTCGACATCACGAGCGCGCTGCGCTCCGGGCGCATGACGGTGATGGCGAACGTGCCGCTGTTCGATCGGGCGTTCACCGGCCTGGTGGGGATGCTGCGCAAGCACGCCGAGGAAGCTGC
>JAIEQG010000109.1 GCA_019747905.1 Burkholderiales bacterium | reverse complement strand
AGGCCGCACTCATCGCCGCGCTCAAGACACGCTTGGCCGGCTACAAGGTGCCCAAGCGCGTGGTGGTGGTCGACGACCTGCCACGCAACGCGATGGGCAAGGTGCAGAAGAACGTGCTGCGGGAACGCTACGGCCGCTGATCAGGCCGCGTGCAGATACTGGCTGTGTGTCGCGGCCAGCGCCGCCACGATGCCGGTAGTTTCTTCGATGCGACTCGCTTCCGACGCGGTCAACGTCGTGAGCGGCAAGCGACACGGGCCACAATCCACCGCCACCCGACGGCCGAGCGCCTTCAATCCGTTGATGAGGCCGTAGGCCGCCGCAGCCCCGAGCACGTCGCGAATCACTTTTTGCTGATGTGCAGCGGCGGCGTGATCGCCGGCGTCGTGGGCTTGCACCAGCGCGCGAACGACCGGTGCGGTGAAGTTGAACGTCATCCCCACGGCATTGCGCACGCCCAGCGCCATGGCCGGCAGCAGCATGTCGTCGCGACCGAAGAATACCCGCAGGCGATCGCGGCCGAGGTCGATCACGCGACCGAGATCGCCGAGATCGTCACCGGTGAACTTCACGCCGGCGAAGCTGGGAATGCGCTCCAGCGCCGTGCGTGCGACGTCGGCGGCCGGCACGGCGATGCCGGTGACCATCGGGATGTGATAGTAGAAGAACGGCAGGGCCGGTGCTGCTGCCGCGATGGGGGCCAGGCATTCGACCAGCTCGGCAGCCGTGCGTGGCTTGAGAAAATACGGCGCCACCGCGGCGATCGCGCTGGCACCGGCCTTGGCCGCGTGAGCTGCCAGCTCTGCAGCCTCGGCCACGGACGCATGGCCCACGTGCACGATGATCTCGAAGCCCTCGGGAGCTGCCGCGATCCACGCGTCCGCCAGCTGCTTGCGTTCGCTGGTCGTGAGCGCAGCCCCCTCACCAGTGGTGCCGGCGATGAAGGCGCCGGTGGCTCCATCGGCGACCAGGCGCGCCACTTGACGGGCGATCGTGGCGACGGCGATCGAGCCGTCGGCGTTGAAAGGCGTGAATGCAGCGGCGACGATCGAGAACGGTTGCGTCATGACGAACTCCTTCGGAGGTTGAGTCGATGCTTGACGGGTAAGATACGAGCGGGCGAGCCACGGCGTCGCGGCAGGCGCTGCGACGGAAACGGCAAGCCGTCGCAACCGTTCGCAGACTTTCGCAACCAATCGCATTCCGATCCGCCGGCTCCCCGGTTCACCTTGGGCTCCACCGACCGCAGCGAAAGAGTCGTACTGCTACGCCGTGCCGTGTTCGAGGCGCTCGAGACCGCGCGCGAGCGCCATGGCGGAAAACTCTCGTCCGCCTACGAGGCGCTCGAGCCCCATGCCACGCGCGAAGGCCTGACGCGCGACGATTTCTACCGGGCCGCGCGGCGCGAAACGGTCGAGAAACTGTCGCAGTCGAAACTGGCGCGCTTGAAGGCGGTGCTCGAACAGGCAGGGCTGGTGCAGGTGGCTGCGGAACCCGGCGCCGAGCTCGTGGGGGCCATCGAAGCACTCTCGCGTACCTCGCTGATGCCGGAGCGTCTGCGGCGTGAACTGCCGCGAACGATGCTGTGCTTCCGCCGCAGTTACCTCGTGCCGGACGCGGTCAACGTGTCGCATGTGGAGATCACCTACGACGACATGGTCATCCACTACCGTGAAACCCGCGCCGGCAGCCTCGGCGCGGCGAGTCAGCGCTCCGAGATCCGCGGGACCGTGCTGCATCACGAGGACGTGGACGGTCTGCTCTACGTGGTCGGGCACAACGAATTCCGCACCAGTTTCGCGGTGGAAGAGACGGTCAGTGCGCGCTCGAACATCGTCGTGCTGTCGGTGCTTCGCCCCTGCGAGCCGCCGTCGCTGTCGGCATTCGAAGGTATCCACGTCGGAGTGACCCCCGACAACAACCCGGATCGGCCGGACACGCCCTATGCCGCCGCGCAGGTGCTGATCGAAAGTTCGCGCACGCTCGTGGAAGCGGCGCGCGCCGGGATCATCCAGAACCATGGGCTCGGCGATCTGCTGCGTGCGCCGGCATGGAACGACGCGGAGCGCACGGCACTGCGACGGCTGGACGTAGCGCGCAGACTGGCGGCGACCGCCGATCCGCGCTACGGTCTGTTCATGGTGTCGCCACCGGCGGCGCCGACATCCCGAGTCAGACGCAGCGCCAGATAGCGCTCTCGACGGAGACGAACCATGCGCTGGGAATCCGGCAGACGCAGCGACAACATCGAAGACCGGCGTGGCATGCGCATTCCCGGGGGGTTCGCCGGCGGCGGCATCGGCGTCGTGGTGATCGCGCTGATCGCGATGTTCTTCGGCGTAGATCCGCGGCTGGTCCTGGAGGGCGCTGGGCAGCTCGGCGGATCCCAGCCGCCCCGGCAAGCCGCGCCGCCCGACCCTGCCCAGGACCGGTTGAAGGACTTCGTATCGGTGGTCCTGGCCGATACCGAAGACACATGGTCGGAGATCTTCCGGCGCGGCAACAGCCAGTACGCGGCGCCACGGCTGGTGTTGTTCACCGGGGCGGTGCAATCCGCTTGCGGGCGCGCCGGTGCTGCGGTCGGCCCGTTCTATTGCCCGGGGGACCAGAAGGTGTACATCGACCTCGACTTCTACCGCATGCTGGAGCAGCGCTTCGGCGCACCCGGCGACTTCGCGCAAGCCTATGTGATCGCGCACGAGGTCGGCCACCACGTGCAGAACCTCATCGGGATCTCCGAAAAGGTACACGCCGCCAGCCAGCGTGGCAGCCAGGAACGGGCGAACCAGTTGTCGGTGCGGCAGGAGCTGCAGGCGGACTGCTTCGCCGGGATCTGGGCACACAACGCCAACCGCTCGCGCCAGTTGCTCGAGGCGGGCGACATCGAGGAAGGGTTGAATGCTGCCGCGGCGATCGGCGACGATCGCCTGCAGCAGCAGGGCCAGGGCTACGTCGCGCCGGAGAGCTTTACCCATGGCAGCTCGGACCAGCGCGTGCGCTGGTTCAAGCGCGGCCTCGACACCGGTGACCTGAAGGCCTGCGACACGTTTACGCCAGCGCGAGTCTGAGGTTCGGCACCGGAAAATCGATTTTCGGAAATGTCGCCAAATCGAACAGTGTGAGCACACGCTCACGCGGAATCGATTGCAGTTTTTCAATTTGATTCGTACGGGTCGTATGTCGTACGAATGAAAAATCGAAAAAAATCTCTCGCGAAAAGCGTTCCGCAGTAGCATCCCGCCTCCCGAGCAGCGGAATTCAAACAAAATTGCAGGGAGACCACGGGGTGAAAAACCTCCCCGCATGGGTGGCAATGCTTTTCGTACTGGCGACCGGAGGCGTATCCGCCCAGACCGACTCGGGCTCTGGCGGGCCGCGCTTTGCAGTGAAGCGCTACCAGGTCGAAGGCAACACCCTGCTGCCGGCAGAGGCGGTGGACAAGGCTCTCGCGCCCTTCACTGGCCAAGGCAAGACCTTCGCCGCCGTCCAGCAGGCGCTGGCGGCCCTCAACAAGGCCTACGCGGACGCCGGTTACTCGGCCGTCCAGATCCGCCTTCCCGAACAGGAACTGAAAGACGGCATCGTGCGCTTCACCGTGGCCGAACCGCGCCTGGGCCAGGTGATCGTCGAAGGCAACAAGTACTTCTCGACGGCGAACATCGTCCGCTCGCTGCCGGCACTGCGGCCCGGTCAGCCCCCCAAGGTGGACGACATCGCGCGCAACCTGCGCACCGCCAACGAGAGCGCCGCGAAACAGACGCGCGTGGTGCTGCGGGCCGGCGACAAGGACGGGACCGTCGATGCAGTCGCCAAGGTCTCGGACAGCCGCCCGCTGCGATTCTCGCTGAGCCTCGACAGCACCGGTACGCCGTCCACGGGCATCCTGCGCGCCGGGGTCGCGGCGCAGCACTCGAACCTGTTCGATCGCGATCATGCTTTCTCGGCCCAGTACCTGACGTCGACCGAGAACCCGCGCGACGTGAACATCGTCGGCGTCGGGTATCGGGTTCCGCTCTACCGCTTCGGCGACACGCTCGAGTTCGGTTACGTCTACTCGAACGTGAACTCGGGTTCGGTCAGCACCTCCGCCGGTAACTTCGGCATCAGCGGCAGCGGCAACTTCTACACGGTGCGCTACAACTGGAACCTGCCGCGCCGCCTCAACCTGGACCAGCGCATCAGCCTCGGCTTCGACTGGCGTGATTTCCGCAACGACGTCACGTTCACCGGGACATCGGGCAGCCAGGTGCCCGACATCACCCTGCATCCGATCAGCGCGCGCTATTCGGTGAAGTGGGCGGGCGACAAGACCGATCTTTCGGGCTTCCTGTCCGCGTTCCACAACATCCCCGGCGGGTACGACGGCGATGCTGCCGCGTTCAACGCGTCGCGCGCCGGGGCGAGTTCCACTTATACGTTGTACCGGTACGGGCTGGCATTCACCCAGGCGCTGCCCTGGGATCTTCAGATCCGCCTGGCGGCGAACGGCCAGTACACGAACGAGCCGCTGGTTCCCGGTGAGCAGTACGGCATCGGTGGCATGGATTCCGTGCGTGGCTTCACCGAGCGCGAGATCGTCAACGATCGCGGCAACCGCATAGCGCTCGAACTGTACAGCCCGGATTTCGGCGGCAAGCTCGTCACCGGCGCGACGGCGCGGGCCCTCGCGTTCGTGGATGCGGCGCAGGTGACACGTGTTCGCCCCGCTCCCGGCGAATCCGCCGGCGAGTCCATCAGCAGCGCCGGCATCGGCCTGCGTGCCAGCTACAAGCAGACGTTCTCGCTGCGCCTCGACTATGGCGTGGTGATGCAGCCGGGCGGCATCCAGGGCCGCGGCGACCAGCGGCTGCAAGGCATCGCCGCGGTGTATTTCTGAGACCGCCACCGTGAGCGCGCGACCGATCCGCAATCGCCACCGCTTCACACCGCGTGCTATCGCGCTCGCCGTGGCCACGTGCTTTCCGGTGGTCACCTTCGGCAATCCGCTCGATCCCACGGTCGCCGCGGGCGGCGCGACGTTCGAGAACCACGGCAACACGCTGACCGTCACGAACACGCCAGGCACGATCATCGACTGGCAATCCTTCTCGATCGGTCAGAGCGAAGTCACTCGCTTCATCCAGCAATCCGCCGCGAGCCAGGTGTTGAACCGGGTCACCGGGGGCGACCCGAGTCAGATTCTTGGCGCGCTGCAATCCAACGGACAGGTGTTCCTGATCAATCCGAACGGCATCGCCTTCGGTGCCGGGGCGCGAGTGGACGTGGCGGGGTTCGTCGCCTCTACTCTCAACATCAGCAACGCCGATTTTCTCTCGGGGCGCATGTCCTTTGCTGCGGGCACGACGGCGGGCAGCATCCGCAACGACGGGGCGTTGCGTGCCATCGATGGCGGGTCCGTCTACCTGATCGCACCCACCATCGAGAACAACGGCGTGATCGCCGCACCGGATGGATCCGTCGTGCTGGCGGCCGGCAAGACCGCGACCCTGCTGGATTCGAATCGTCCGTTCGTGCAGGTCGAGGTGACCGCGGGTGGCGAGGCGATCAACGTCGGGCAGCTGGTGGGCAGCCACGTGGGCATCTACGCGGGAACGGTGCGAGTCGGCGGGGCGGTCGACGCAACGCGCGCAGTGGTCGGCGACGGCGGTCGGATCCTGTTCAAGGCGAGCGGCGACGCGACCGTGACGGCGGATGCGATCGTTTCCGCCAACGGCAAGGCCGGCGGGGAAGTGCGCGTCGAATCCGGCGGCACGACCCTGGTCGAAGGCTCGATCAACGCACGCGGCAATCAAGGATCGGGTGGCACGATCCAGGTTCTCGGCAGGCATGTCGGACTGGTCCGGGAGTCGTTCATCGACGCCTCCGGGGCCGCGAGTGGCGGTACCGTGCTCATCGGCGGCGACTACCAGGGGCGCGGGACGACGGTCTTCAATGCCGAGGCAACGTTCGTCTCCGCCGGATCGGTGATCCGGGCCGATGCGATCGAGCGCGGCGACGGCGGTCGCATCATCGTCTGGGCCGACGACGCGACGCGCGTGCACGGCAGCATCTCTGCACGCGGCGGCGCCGTGGGGGGAAACGGCGGGTTCGTCGAGACATCGGGGTACAACTATCTGGACGTGACGCGAGCGGTCGATGCTTCCGCGCCGGCGGGCAGAGCGGGTACGTGGCTGCTCGACCCCAACAACGTCACCGTGCAGGCGAGCGGCTCCGACACCAACGTGAGCGCGGGCCCGATCTTCAGCACCACGAACGACGGCGCGATCGTGACGGTTACCTCGATCCTGACGGCCCTCAACAACGGGACCAACGTCAGCATCACGACGAGTTCCGCCGGCACCAACGCGCAGGCCGGCGACATCACCATTGCAGCGGCCATCAACAAGACCAGCGGGGCCGCGGCCACGCTGACACTGTCCGCGCACAACAACATCCTGATCAACGCCGGCATCACCTCCACCAACGGCGCGCTCAATCTGGTGGTGACGCCAAACTCTGACGCCTCCGGTGGCGGTGCAGTGACTGTCGCGAACTCGCTGGCGCTCAACCTGAACGGCGGCACCGTGACGCTGGCAGGCGCGGGCAATTTCACCCTCGGGAACAGTTCGGCCCTCCAGTCGGCGACGCTCGCCAGGACCGGGACCGGGGCGTACGTGTTCGGGAGCAGCTCGGTACTGAGCAACGCCACGCTCGCCACGAACATCCTCGTCAACGGTACGGTCCTGCGAACCCAGGGCAACCTGACGCTGGGAGCGGGCAGCAGCGTGACGCTGACCAACGGCGGCTGGTTGTACTTCGACAGCGCGAACGCGAGCCTGCTGGGGACGGGCTCGGTGGTGTTCGGGGATGCGAGCAGCACGGCGACGAACTACCTGTACTACAACAACAGCACGGCGGGGACGGCGCTGTCGATCGGTGCCGGGGTGACGGTGGGCGGTGCCACGAGCCTGCAGCACGGCACGATCTACACCAGCAGCGCGAACACGGGGATCGCGAACGCGGGGACGATCGTTGCGGGGGTGGCGGGGCGCAGCGTCAACGTGGGGACCAGCTACGGCAGCGT
>JAIEQG010000046.1 GCA_019747905.1 Burkholderiales bacterium | reverse complement strand
ATCGCCCGCTCCACCGATCAGTACGTCGACATCGCCTCACGACTCGCCCTCGATTCACAACTTCGACAGACGTTGCGGCCCGAGCTGCGCGAACGCATGCGCAAGGCCCGCTTGACCGATACCGCCGGATTCGTGCGCGAGCTCGAGACGGCCTATCGCTCCGCCTGGAACGACGCGATGGGGCCGCGTTGACCGTCGACGACCGTTCCGCGGCAGCATCCCGCCACGTCGCACAGGGCTTCGAACGACACCGGACCGGCGACGTCGAAGGCGCGGCACGGAACTACGAAGCCGCCATCGCGCTGGCGCCAGACCACGGCGACGCCCGTTATCTCCTCGGCCTGGTGGAGATCACGCGCGGCCGTTTCGATCCGGCACGCGCTCACATTGAGATTGCGCTTCAGGCCGATCCTGCCAATGCGCACTATCTGTTCGCCGCGGGCGAAGTTGCTCGCGCGCTGAACGATCGCGACAGCGCCATCCGTGCCTTCGAGGCGGCATTGACGATCGACGGGACGGAAGGGCAGCGCTGGGCCCAGCTCGGCGACCTGTATCTCGCCGCGGGACGACCGAGTGCGGCGGAGGAGTGTGCACGCAAGGCCACGCGACTCGAGCCGCAACTGCACAACGCCTGGCACCTGCTGGGCGAGAGCGTGCGGGCACAGGCGCGCGCCGACGAGGCCATCGCCCACTATCGCGAGGCCGCGCGCCTCGCCAACGCCTACGGCCCGCCGCTCGAGAGCCTGCTCATGACTCTCAACTTCAGCGACCGCGTCACGCCGCAGCAGGTGGCGGAGGAACACCGCCGCGGCGGCGCCATGATCGGCCCGTGGGGCGTACGCGGCGAAGCCGCCGCACCCTGGCTCGTCGATCCGCGCGCCCTGGACGGTTCGCGGCCGCTGCGCGTCGGCTACGTTTCCGCCGACTTCGGCCTGCACGTCGTGAGCTTCTTCATCGAACCGGTGCTGGCTGCGCACGACCGAGGGGCCGTGGAAGTGTTCTGCTATTTCGCCGCGCCGCACGACGATCCGCGGTCCGCGCAGGTTCAGGGGCATGCGGCGCATTGGCGCTCGCTGGTCGGTCTCGACGACGATGCGGCCGCCGCCCTCATGCGCGCCGATGGTCTGGACATCGCGGTCGATCTGTCCGGTCACACGCGCGGCAATCGGCTCGGGGTGTTGGCGCGTCGCGTCGCACCCGTGCAAGCCACTTGGCTGGGCTACCCGAACACCAGCGGGGTCCTGGCCATCGACTACCGCCTGACCGATGCATGGTGCGATCCGCCCGGGATGACCGAGGCCTACCACACCGAGCGGCTGTGGCGTCTCGATCAGGGTTTCCTCGCGTACGTCCCGTTGCGCGACGTACCCCCGGTGGGCCCGGTACCGGCGCTCGCGCGCGGTCACGTCACCTTCGGCTGCTTCAACAACCCGCCGAAGATCACCGACACCTGCCTGCGACTGTGGGCCGAGTTGCTGTCGCAGGTCCCCGGCTCACGCTTGCTCCTGAAGGGCAAGGGTCTGGAGGAGCCGTCGGTCGGCACGATGTTGCGGTCCCGTTTCCGATCGGTCGGCGGTGACCCGGAGCACCTCGATCTCGACGGCGGCCGACCCGATTTCCGCGAGCACCTCGCGCGCTACGGCGACGTCGATGTCGCGCTCGACACCTATCCGTACCACGGCACCACGACCACGTGCGAGGCACTCATGATGGGTGTACCGGTGGTTTCGCTGGCCGGGCCGGTACATGCTGCCCGGGTCGGGGCGAGCCTCCTCACGCGTGTCGGGCACCCAGAATGGGTCGCTGCCGATGCCGGACAGTACGTCGCCATCGCTGCAGATCTTGCCCGCGATCGCGAACGGCTGACGCGCATTCGTTCCGGACTGCGCTGGCAGTTGAGCCACTGCGCTCTCGGCGATGTCAGCGCATTCACCCGTGCGCTGGAAGCGGGCTACCGCGCGATGCTGCAAGCAGCGGCGCGCGAACGTTGACTCGCGCACCATGAAAAAGAGGGCCCGCAGGCCCTCTTTCTCGTACCGCCTCGCGGCGGCAGGCAGCGTCGATCAGCCCTTCGGATAGAACTTGGTCGGGACGCCACCGCCCACGGACCACTGGTTACCCGACGCGTCGCAGGTCGACACCCAGATCACCGTGCTGCCGTTCACTTGCGAGTTGATGTTGCCCAGCGTCACGGTGATCGTCGCGCCGGCGGTCGTCGCGGCGAACGCGACACCCGTGACGTAACGGCCCGTGATGCTCGTGGGCAGACCGGCCGTGGCCGCGTCGCTCACGCCACCGGCGGAAGCGGCACCACCCAGCGTGCCTTCCGAGCAGGCCTGGCCGGCAGCAAGACGCGCCGGTTCGGTCAAGCTGGTGGCTTCCTGGATCTTCGCGCGGATCGTGTAGTCCTGGTAAGCCGGCAGCGCGATCGCCGCCAGAATGCCGATGATCGCCACCACGATCATCAGTTCAATGAGGGTAAAGCCTTGTTGAATGCGCTTCAAAACGGTTCTCCTGGATAGTAGTAGTGATCAGCTTCGGAATTCCGGGCTACCTCGATCCGACGCACGTTCCGTGCCCCGGCAATCGACGTCCGCAATGTCGGAATGTCGTCAGGCGGGCTTGGTCGCGATCAGGTTGACGCTGATGGGGATGCCCTTGAACTCCAGGGAGCTGGAGTCGTGGAACAATCCGAAGCCGTCGACGCGCCGGATTTCGCCGAAACCGGCGTCCTGCAGGTAGCCGATCAGGAACTCTTCGTTCAGGCCGGCGACGTGGTAGTCGTAGGGATCGGTGTGCCCGCCGAACATCATGCGCATGACCAGGTAGCGCTCCGCCGGCGTGGTGGTCTCGCGCAGCAGGAACAGTTCGCACAACGTGTCGAGGTCGGGAGCGCTTACATACAGGCGCCCCCCGGGTGCCAGGACACGGTGCCATTCTTTCAGCGCGCTCGGAATCTCGTTCAGGTAGTCGAGATGTTCGATGACGTGCGAGGCGTAGACGTCCTGGAAGGTGGCGTCGGGGAACCTCGAGAGGTCCTTGCACGTGCCCACGTGGTCGGCGCCCTGGCGCGGCAGCGCATCGAAGATCTCCCACCCCTCCCGCGTTTCCCAGCCGCCGATGTGCAGTCTGCGCATGTTATCAGTCGATCTCCTGGTCGATCGGTGGCCGTTTCCTGCAGCGAGCCGTCCCGAAAAACGAAGAAGGGGGCCTCTTAAGCCCCCTTCCTGAATGCTCCCGCGAGAACTCGCGGGACCGGCGCGGTATTAGCCCTTCGGATAGAACTTGGTCGGGACACCACCGCCCACGGACCACTGGTTGCCGGCCGTGTTGCAGGTCGACACCCAGATCACCGTGCTGCCGTTCACTTGCGAGTTGATGTTGCCCAGCGTCACGGTGATCGTCGCGCCGGCGGTCGTCGCGGCGAACGCGACACCCGTGACGTAACGGCCCGTGATGCTCGTGGGCAGACCGGCCGTGGCCGCGTCGCTCACGCCACCGGCGGAAGCGGCACCACCCAGCGTGCCTTCCGAGCAGGCCTGGCCGGCAGCAAGACGCGCCGGTTCGGTCAAGCTGGTGGCTTCCTGGATCTTCGCGCGGATCGTGTAGTCCTGGTAAGCCGGCAGCGCGATCGCCGCCAGAATGCCGATGATCGCCACCACGATCATCAGTTCGATCAGGGTAAAGCCTTGTTGAATACGCTTCATTTATGGAACTCCTAAGGCGGTTGGACAGGTGATACACAGACGGGCGATGTGCGCCCCTCCTAAACGCAAGCGGTGTGCCAGACGGGTAAGAAGCTCGCAAGGGCTTGGCGGAGGACAAGTTTCGTCCGATGGGGCGGTGCGAACCCTGTCGAAATCCCGTCTGATCGGGCCTTTCGTGGACACCACGGGCAAGGCATCCTGACGGTCCGTCAGATTTCAGCCTCGAGGCTGGCTCCGGGCGCCGCTCGTCCCTGGGATCCGGGACGGCCCACTCGGCATTTCCTGACGTTTTCCGTCAGTCGCCGGAGTAGCCCGGGATGCGAGCAACGTCCACTTCGTCGATCTGTTCGCGATCGAGAAACTGCTCGGCGTAGCGCAGGTAAACCCGTTCGCGGACGAAGATGTCGAACAGATCCGGATCCACGTGCCCGTTCAGCTTGAACTTGCCGAGGATGTGCAGCGATTCGGTCAGGGTCTTGCCCTTCTTGTAGGGCCGGTCCTTCGCCGTCAGCGCTTCGAAGATGTCCGCGATGCCCATGATGCGGGCCTGGACCGACATCTGGTCGCGCGTGAGGCCGCGCGGGTAACCCTTGCCGTCCATGCGTTCGTGGTGACCACCGGCGTACTCGGGCACGTTCTTCAGGTGCTTGGGCCAGGGCAGCGCCTCCAGCATCTTGATCGTGACCTCGATGTGGTGGTTGATGATCTGACGTTCCTTCGCTGTCAGGGTGCCGGCACGGATCGTCAGGTTCTCCAGTTCGTCGTCGGTGAGGAAATCCACCATCTCGCCGTGCACGTTGCGCCAGCGGTACTTCTTCGAGATCTCGCGCACCCGCTCCTGATCCTCGGGCGGCATCGCTTCGCTGCCGACATTGCAGGCCCTCAGGAAGCGCCGGTCCTCCTCGATCTCGCGGATGCGTTCGCGGAATGCCTGCTCGAGCACCGCGCCGTCACCGCCGGCGGTGGCGAAGCGCGCAGCGCCGCGCAATCGCATCATCTCGATCTCGGCATCGCGCTTGACCGCCTCGAACCGGGTATCGATCAACTCGATCCGGTCATGGATGGTCTGCAGCTTGGTGGCCTTGTCCACCACGTGCACCGGGGTCGTGACCTTGCCGCAGTCGTGCAGCAGCCCGGCGATCTTCAGCTCGTAGCGATCGATGTCGGTCATGCTCCAGTCGGACAGCGGCCCCGCAACCGTGCCGTGCGTGGCCTCCGCGAGCATCATCGTCAGTACCGGCACGCGATTGCAGTGCCCGCCGGTGTAGGGCGACTTGTCGTCGATCGCCTCGTTGATGAGGTTGATGAACGACTCGAACAGGTTCTCGAGCTGCAGGATGAGCAGCCGGTTGGTGAGCGCCACGGCGGCCTGGGACGCCAGGGACTGCGCGAGCCGCTCGTCCGCTTCGCTGAAGGGGACGATCTCGCCGGTGGAACGGTCCTTGGCGTTGATCAATTGCAGCACGCCGATGATCTCGTTCTCGTGATTCTTCATCGGCACGGTGAGGAACGACTTCGACCGATAGCCGGTGCGCTGGTCGAAGGCCTTGGTGCCGGAGAAGTCGAACCCTTCGGCGGTGTAGGCGTCGGCGATATTGACCGTGCTGTCCTTCAGGACCGAGTAGGCCACCACCATCGAGGTGTTCTCGCGGCCGGCTTCGTCGCGCAGGCGGATCGGCTCGAACGGGATCCTCACACCCGTCGTGCCGCCCATGGCGATGCCGAGCGACTCGGTGCGGATGATCTCGAAGTCGAGCGTGTTCTGGTTGTCCGCATGCCGCCGATAGAGCGTGCCGCCGTCGGCGTTCGTGATCTTCTTCGCCGCGATGAGGATGGTCTCGAGCAGGCGGTCGAGATCCTTCTCCTTCGAGAGGGCGATCCCGATCTGGTTGAGTTCCTCGAGCCGCCGGATGAGATCGCCGGCACGCACCTGCACGACTTCAGGACGATCCTTGAACTGGACGGGATTGTTCATCGGCGTTGGTGGGCCCGGGATCTCGGTCGCGTCACTTGATGCAGACGGCCCGCACCTGCTTCATGTCGGTGATGCCCTGCAGCACCTTCTCGATGCCGTCCTGCTTCAGCGTGCGCATGTTCTCGGCGAGTGCAGTGGCCACGATCTCGGCGACGCGTGCGTGCTCCTGGATGTGCTTCTTGATCGCGTCGGTGCCGATCAGCAGCTCATGCAGACCCACCCGGCCCTTGTACCCCGTGCCGCTGCAGGTGTCGCAGCCGACCGGCGTGTAGAGCGTGAACTGCCCCTTGTCGTTGCCGAAGTTCTGCGCCCACTCGCGGTAGATGGCTTCGTAGGAACCCTTCGGATCCTTCTTCCATGCTTCGGTGTTCTTGAGTTCGGCGCAGTACTCCTCCAGCATGCCCTTCAGCTCTTCCTGGGACGGCGTGTGCGCCGCCTTGCACTTCGAGCAAAGGCGCTTGGCCAGGCGCTGCGCCAGGATGCCCAGCAGGGCGTCGGCGAAGTTGAACGGATCCATGCCCATGTCGAGCAGGCGGATGATCGACTCCGGCGCGCTGTTGGTGTGGAGGGTGGCGAACACCAGGTGGCCGGTGAGCGAGGCCTCGATACCGATTGAGGTGGTCTCCTTGTCGCGCATTTCGCCGACCATGATGATGTCCGGATCGGCCCGCAGGAACGCTCGCATGGCAGTGGCGAAGTTGAGGCCTGCCTTGGGGTTCATCTGCACCTGGCGCAGGCCCTTCTGCGTGATTTCCACCGGATCCTCGGCGGTCCAGATCTTGGTCTCGGGCGTATTGAGATACCCCAGCACGGAGTGCAGTGTGGTGGTCTTGCCCGAACCGGTCGGTCCGCACACGAAGAACAGGCCGTAGGGCTTCGAGACCGTTTCCTTCACGTTCTTGAAGTTGCGCGCCGACAGGCCCAGCTTCTCGAGCGGAATCGGCTCGCCCGCGGCGAGGATACGCATCACGATGTCTTCGACCCCACCCTGCGAGGGCACGGTCGCCACGCGCAGCTCGATGTCGAGCGGGCCGAACTTCTTGAACTTGATCTTGCCGTCCTGCGGCTTGCGCTTCTCGGAGATGTCGAGGTCGCACATGATCTTCAAGCGCGCCGCGAGTGCGTTGCGATACGACGCGGGCACCGAGATGTAGGGCACCAGCGTGCCGTCCTTGCGAAACCGCACCTCGGTCTTGGCCTTGCCGGGGAACGGCTCGATGTGGATGTCCGAAGCACCCTGGTGGTACGCATCGACGATGATCTTGTTGACGAGCTTCACCAG
>JAIEQG010000015.1 GCA_019747905.1 Burkholderiales bacterium | reverse complement strand
CGCATGCTGCAGGAGGCGGTGGACTCGCTGCTCGACAACGGCCGTCGCGGCAAGGCGATGACCGGCGCCAACAAGCGTCCGTTGAAGTCGCTCGCCGACATGATCAAGGGCAAGGGCGGCCGCTTCCGTCAGAACCTGCTCGGCAAGCGCGTCGACTACTCCGGCCGTTCGGTCATCGTGGTCGGTCCGCAATTGAAGCTGCACCAGTGCGGCCTGCCGAAGAAGATGGCGCTCGAGCTGTTCAAGCCGTTCATCTTCCACAAGCTCGAGGTCCTGGGTCTCGCGACCACGATCAAGGCTGCCAAGCGCCTGGTGGAAGCCGAAGTACCGGAAGTGTGGGACATCCTCGAGGACGTCATCCGCGAGCATCCCGTCATGCTGAACCGCGCGCCGACCCTGCACCGCCTCGGTATCCAGGCGTTCGAGCCGGTGCTGATCGAAGGCAAGGCGATCCAGCTGCACCCGCTGGTTTGTGCCGCGTTCAACGCCGACTTCGACGGCGACCAGATGGCCGTGCACGTGCCGCTGTCGCTGGAAGCCCAGATGGAAGCGCGCACGCTGATGCTGTCGTCGAACAACGTGCTGTCGCCCGCGAACGGCGATCCGATCATCGTGCCCTCGCAGGACATCGTGCTGGGCCTGTACTACGTGACGCGCGAGAAGGTCAACGCGCTGGGCGAGGGCATGGCCTTCACCGACGTCGGCGAGATCTCGCGCGCTTACGAGACGCGGCAGATCGACGTCAGCGCCAAGGTGCAGGTACGCATTCGCGAGCAGTTCTACGCCGACGACGGATCGCTGCAGGACAAGGTGACCCGCTACGAGACGACCGCGGGCCGGGCTCTGCTGTCCGAGATCCTGCCGCCGGGCCTGCCGTTCCCGCTCATCAACAAGCCGCTCAAGAAGAAGGAGATCTCCAAGCTGATCAACGCGTCGTTCCGCCGCTGCGGGCTGCGCGAGACGGTGATCTTCGCGGACAAGCTGATGTACATGGGTTTTTCCATGGCCACCCGCGCGGGCGTGTCGATCTGCGTGGACGACATGCAGGTGCCGCCGCAGAAGGAAGAGATCATCAACGCCGCCGAGAAGGAAGTGCAGGAGATCGAGGCGCAGTACACCTCCGGTCTCGTGACCCAGGGCGAGCGTTACAACAAGGTGGTCGACATCTGGGGTCGGGCCGGCGACATGGTGGCCAAGGCCATGATGGAGCAGCTCGGCACCGAGCCGGTGATGAGCTGGGACGGCAAGAAGAACGAATGGGTGCAGCTCGCCGACAAGAAGGGCGCGCCCCTGTCGCAGGAGTCGTTCAACTCCATCTACATGATGGCCGACTCCGGGGCGCGCGGTTCCGCCGCCCAGATCCGTCAGTTGGCCGGCATGCGCGGCCTGATGGCGAAGCCGGACGGCTCCATCATCGAGACGCCGATCACCACGAACTTCCGTGAAGGCTTGAACGTGCTGCAGTACTTCATCTCCACGCACGGCGCGCGGAAGGGTCTCGCGGATACGGCGTTGAAGACGGCCAATTCCGGCTACCTGACGCGGCGCCTGGTGGACGTGACGCAGGATCTGGTCGTGATCGAAGACGATTGCGGTACCAGCAACGGCGTGGCGATGAAGGCGCTGGTCGAAGGCGGTGAAGTGGTCGAGGCGCTGCGCGAGCGGATCCTCGGACGGGTCAGCGCGAACGACGTGATCAATCCGGAGTCGGGCGACGTGCTGTTCCCGGCCGGAACTCTGCTCGACGAAGACAGCGTCGATGCCGTGGAAACGCTGGGTATCGACGAGGTCAAGGTGCGCACCCCGCTCACGTGCGATACGCGCTACGGTCTGTGCGCCAAGTGCTACGGTCGCGATCTCGGTCGCGGCACGCTGGTGAACGTCGGCGAAGCGGTCGGCGTGATCGCGGCGCAGTCGATCGGCGAGCCGGGTACGCAGCTCACCATGCGGACGTTCCACATTGGTGGCGCCGCTTCGCGTACCGCGGTGGCGAGCCAGATCGAGAGCAAGTCGAACGGTTCGGTGCGGTTCTCGCCGCTGATGCGCTACGTGACCAACGCGCGTGGCGAGCAGGTGGCGATTTCCCGCTCCGGCGAAGTGCTGATCCTGGACGACAACGGACGCGAGCGCGAGCGTCACAAGGTGCCCTACGGTGCGACCCTGCTCGTGGGCGACGCTGCCAAGGTGCGTGCCGGCACCGTGCTCGCCACGTGGGATCCGCATACCCGCCCGATCATCACGGAGTACGCGGGCAAGGTGAAGTTCGAGCACGTCGAGGAAGGCGTGACCGTGGCGAAGCAGATCGACGAAGTGACCGGTCTGTCGACCCTGGTGGTGATCGATGCCAAGCGCCGCGGCACCGCCGCGACCAAGGGTGTGCGCCCGCAGGTGAAACTGCTCGACGAGACCAACCACGAAGTCCGGTTGGCCGCCACCGACCAGCCGGTCAACTACACGTTCCAGGTGCACTCCATCATCACGGTGAAGGACGGCCAGGACGTGCAGATCGGCGAGGTGCTCGCGCGGATCCCGCAGGAATCGGCCAAGACCAAGGACATCACCGGCGGTCTGCCGCGGGTGGCGGAACTGTTCGAGGCGCGGTCGCCGAAGGATTCGTCGGTGCTCGCAGAAGTCACGGGCACGGTCTCGTTCGGCAAGGACACCAAGGGCAAGCAGCGTCTCATCATCACCGACCTCGATGGCGTGGCGCACGAGTTCCTGATCCCCAAGGACAAGCACGTGCTGGTGCACGACGGCCAGGTGGTGAACCGCGGCGAAGAGATCGTCGAAGGCGATCCGGAACCGCACGACATCCTGCGTTTGCGCGGGATGGAAGCCCTGGCGCGCTACATCACCGACGAGGTGCAGGAGGTCTACCGCCTGCAGGGTGTGAAGATCAACGACAAGCACATCGAGGTGATCGTGCGGCAGATGCTCCGCCGCGTGCAGATCATCGACGCCGGCGATGCCCGCTTCATCACGGGCGAGCAGGTCGAGCGCGCCGAGGTGCTGGACGAGAACGATCGCGTCCTGGCCGAAGGCAAGAAGCCGGCGACCTACGAGCACCTGCTCCTCGGGATCACCAAGGCGTCCCTGTCCACCGACTCGTTCATCTCGGCGGCCTCCTTCCAGGAGACCACCCGGGTGCTCACCGAGGCGGCCATCATGGGCAAGAAGGACGACCTGCGTGGCCTCAAGGAGAACGTCATCGTGGGCCGTCTGATCCCGGCCGGCACCGGTCTCGCGTATCACAACGCGCGCAAGCACCAGGCTACCCTGGGCGACGCCGAGGTGTTCGCGGAAACCGGGGCCGATGCGGGGGTCGGCGAGGCTGCCGGCAACGAGCAGGTAGCTTGACAGGTCCTTGATCCGACAATAGACTCCCGCGTCTTTTTACCGCCGCTGCTGCCGTCTTCGACGGAACGAGCGGACAACATCAACCAACAGTGAGCGGGACGGCTCTATGGAGCCGTCCCGGTTTTTTGGGATGCCGGAAATATGCCGACAATCAGTCAGTTAGTCCGTAAACCGCGGACCAAGACCCCGTCCAAGAGCAAGGTGCCTGCACTCCAGCAGTCGCCTCAGCGACGCGGCGTCTGCACCCGGGTTTACACGACGACCCCGAAAAAGCCGAACTCGGCGCTGCGCAAGGTCGCCAAGGTCCGGCTCACCAACGGATTCGAAGTCATCTCCTACATCGGCGGCGAAGGTCACAACCTCCAGGAACACTCGGTGGTTCTGATCCGCGGCGGCCGCGTGAAGGACCTGCCGGGCGTGCGTTATCACATCGTGCGCGGCAGCCTGGACACCCAGGGTGTCAAGGACCGCAAGCAGAGCCGTTCCAAGTACGGCGCGAAGCGACCGAAGGCGGGCTGACCCCGATCCGGCCGTAACAAAGACCAGAGCAAACCGAGGAAGCCATGCCGAGACGCCGAGTCGTAGCGAAGCGCGATATCCTGCCGGACCCGAAGTTCAGCAGCCAGGACGTATCGAAGTTCATCAACGTGCTGATGACAGCGGGCAAGAAGTCCGTGGCCGAACGCATCATGTACGGCGCGCTCGCGCAGATCGGCAAGAAGACCGGCAAGGACGCCCTGGAGGTGTTCAACCAGGCGTTGCAGAACGTGCGCCCGTCGGTCGAGGTGAAGAGCCGCCGCGTCGGTGGCGCCAACTACCAGGTGCCGGTGGAAGTGCGTGCCGTGCGCCGCACCGCGCTCGCGATGCGTTGGCTGCGTGAAGCGGCCCGCAAGCGCTCGGAGAAGTCCATGGGTGGCCGGCTCGCCGCCGAGCTCGCCGAAGCGGCCGAGGGTCGCGGCGGTGCCATGAAGAAACGCGAAGAAGTGCACCGGATGGCGGAGGCCAACAAGGCCTTCTCCCACTACCGGTTCTGATCGAGGCCAGAAGACAGGATTGAGCCCCCCCGGCCCGATCGTCCGCTGGCCCCACAAGGTTTTCGAAGATGCCCCGCTCCACCCCCATCGAACGCTATCGCAACATCGGCATCATGGCCCACATCGATGCGGGGAAGACCACGACCACCGAGCGCATCCTGTTCTACACGGGGGTGTCGCACAAGATCGGTGAAGTGCACGACGGCGCCACCGTCATGGACTGGATGGAGCAGGAGCGCGAGCGCGGCATCACCATCACGTCGGCAGCGACCACGTGCTTCTGGAAGGGGATGAACAACAACTACCCCGAGCACCGGATCAACATCATCGACACGCCCGGCCACGTCGACTTCACCATCGAGGTGGAGCGCAGCCTGCGCGTGCTGGATGGCGCGTGTACGGTGCTGTGTGCCGTGGGCGGCGTGCAGCCGCAGACCGAGACCGTCTGGCGCCAGGGCAACAAGTACAAGGTGCCGCGCCTGCTGTTCGTGAACAAGATGGATCGTCAAGGCGCGAACTTCATGCGCGTCTACGAACAGGTGAAGCAGCGCCTGAAGGCGCATCCGGTGCCGATCCAGCTGCCGATCGGGGCGGAAGACAAGTTCGAGGGTGTCATCGACCTCGTCAAGATGAAGGCGATCTACTGGGACGAGTCGACCCAGGGCATGAAGTTCGAGGAGCGCGACATTCCGGCGAACCTGCTCGACGAAGCCACGTCGTGGCAGGAGCGCATGGTCGAGTCCGCGGCGGAAGCGAACGAAGAGCTGATGAACAAGTACCTCGAGAATGGCGATCTTTCCCTCGAGGACCTCAAGCTGGGTCTGCGCCTGCGCACCATCAACAACGAGATCTTCCCGATGTTGTGCGGATCGGCGTTCAAGAACAAGGGCGTGCAGGCCATGCTCGACGCCGTCATCGACTTTCTGCCTGCGCCGGTGGACATCCCCGACGTCAAGGGGCAGCTCGAGAGCGGCCAGCCGGCCACGCGCAAGGCGAGCGACGACGAGCCCTTCGCGGGCCTCGCGTTCAAGATCATGACCGACCCGTTCGTCGGTCAGCTCATCTTCTTCCGCGTCTACTCGGGCGTGGTGAACTCCGGCGACACCATCTACAACCCGGTGAAGCGCCGCAAGGAACGCATCGGCCGCATCCTGCAGATGCACGCCAACCAGCGCGAAGAGATCAAGGAAGTGCGCGCGGGCGACATCGCCGCGGCAGTGGGCCTCAAGGAGGCCACCACGGGCGACACGCTGTGCGATCCGGACAAGATCATCGTCTTGGAGCGCATGGAGTTTCCCGAGCCCGTGATCCACGTCGCAGTGGAGCCGAAGACCAAGAGCGACCAGGAGAAGATGGGCATCGCGCTCAATCGGCTGGCGCAGGAAGACCCGTCGTTCCGCGTGCGCACCGACGAGGAATCCGGCCAGACCATCATATCCGGCATGGGCGAACTGCACCTCGAGATCATCGTCGACCGCATGAGGCGCGAGTTCGGCGTCGAGGCGAACGTCGGCGCGCCGCAGGTCGCTTATCGCGAAGCGATTCGCAAGCCGGTCGAGATCGAAGGCAAGTTCGTCAAGCAGTCGGGCGGCAAGGGTCAGTACGGCCATGTCTGGCTCAAGATGGAGCCGAACGAGGCCGGCAAGGGCTTCCAGTTCGTCGATGCCATCAAGGGTGGTGTCGTCCCGCGCGAATTCATCCCGGCGGTGCAGAAGGGTCTGGAAGACACGCTGCCCAACGGTGTGCTGGCAGGCTTTCCGGTGGTGGACGTGAAGGTCACGCTGTTCGATGGTTCGTACCACGAAGTGGACTCGAACGAGAACGCGTTCAAGATGGCCGCTTCGATCGCGTTCAAGGACGGGATGCGCAAGGCGAATCCGGTCCTGCTCGAGCCGATGATGGCGGTGGAGGTGGAGACGCCGGAGGAATTCATGGGCAACGTGATGGGCGACCTCAATTCCCGTCGCGGCATGATCCAGGGCATGGACGACCTGGTCTCGGGCATCAAGGCGATCAAGGCCGAAGTGCCGCTCGCGGAGATGTTCGGCTACTCGACGTCGCTGCGCTCCGCGACCCAAGGACGGGCCACTTACACGATGGAGTTCAAGCACTACTCCGAAGCGCCCAAGAACGTAGCGGAAGCGATCATCAACAAAAAGTAAATCCAGGCAGACAAGGAACCGACATGGCAAAGGGCAAATTTGAGCGAACCAAGCCGCACGTGAACGTGGGGACGATTGGACACGTGG
>JAIEQG010000101.1 GCA_019747905.1 Burkholderiales bacterium | reverse complement strand
GGCAGAAGACCTTACTGCATCCCCAACAACGCGTCCGCGCCGGCCTTCGCGATCACGCCATCCTGTTGTGAAGTCACGCCGGACACGCCGATGGCACCAACGATCTGGCCGTTGAACACCAGCGGCACCCCGCCCTCCAGCGGCAGTACCTGCTCGATGCCGAGAATGGCGGTGCGACCGCCGGCGATGGCGTCCTCGAAGACCTTGGTCGCGCGCTTGAAGCCGGCGGCCGTCTGCGCCTTCTGGATCGAGATGTCGATGCTGCCGTACTGGGTGTTGTCGCGCTTGTGCAGCAGCACCAGGTGACCGCCTTCGTCGACGATGGCGATGGACACGTTCCAGTTGTTCTTGGTCGCCTCGGCTTCGGCAGCTGCCGCGATCTTCATCGCGGCCTCCAGCGTCAAAGCCTTGCGATCGGAAAGCTGGGCCTGCGCGGCGGTGGCGGCGAACAGCGACAAGGCGAGCGCGAACAGGCAACGGTTCAGGAATTTCATGGGGCCTCCGATGGGTTCTAGGTCTTGGGAAGGATCGCCGGTCACGGCACGCGTCGACGCGAGCGAAGTCGAAGACGATACGCTCAACCCGCGGCCGGATTCAATCGTCGCAACGCGACGCTTCAGGGCTTGCGGACCGTTTCGATCCGGGCATCGGCCTCGCCGCGCGCCAGGGTGAGCACCACCGGGTCCCCCGGCACGAGCCGCCCCGCATCGCGCACCACTCCACCCTCGGCGGTGCGCACGATGCTGTAACCGCGTTCCAGCACCGCTTGCGGATTCAGGTGGCCCAGCGCCGCGCCGCGCTGGGCAATCGACGCGCGCCAGTCGGCAGCGCGCGCGCGCATGGCTCGGGCGAGGCGCAACGAGTCGGCCCGGACGCGCTCGCTGAGGCGCCCGACGTCGGGTCGCGATCGACGCGCACGGGCTGCCAGTTCCTGCACCTGCCGGTGCCGCTCTTCGAGCCCGCGCAACCCTTCGCGACGCAGGCGTACCCGCAATTGTTCGAGGCGCTCCCGCTGTTGCGCGAGGCGCTCGCCCGGGTGCTTGAGTCGCCGCGCCAGCCCGTCGAGATCGAGCATGCGCCGCTCGAGGCCCCGCTGCGAACTGCGCAGCAATGCGGACCCTGCGGCACTCACCCGGCGCAACAGCGCAGCGCCGTCGGGACTGACCAGTTCGGCGGCCGCAGTGGGTGTCGGGGCCCGCGCATCGGCGACGAAATCCGCGATGGTGAAATCGGTCTCATGACCGATGCCGGTCACGACCGGGATCGGGCTCGCTGCGATCGCGCGCGCGACCGCTTCGTCGTTGAAGGACCAAAGATCCTCGATGCTGCCGCCGCCCCGGCAAAGTACCAGCACGTCGACTTCGGCGCGGCGCCCGGCAACGGCGAGCGCGGCCGCGATCTGCCGTGCCGCATCCTCGCCCTGCACCGGCGTCGGGTACACGATGACGCGAATCGACGACAGGCGCCGGCGCAACGTGGTCAGTACGTCGCGCAAGGCTGCGGCGCGGGCCGACGTGATCACACCCACGGTGCGCGGAAACGGCGGCAGCGGCCGCTTGCGCTCGGCGGCGAACAGGCCTTCGGCCTCGAGCTTGCGCTTCAGGCGTTCGAACGCTTCGAACAATGCCCCGAGCCCGGCCCGCCGCATGAACTCGACATTCAACTGGAAGTCGCCGCGCGCTTCGTACAGGGTGGCCACGGCCCGCACCTCGACCAGGGCGCCATTGGCCGGCTGCCAGTCGAGCAGCTGGGCACGGTTGCGGAACAGCACACAGCGGACCTGGGCGCGATCGTCCTTCAGCGAGAAATAACAATGGCCCGATGCGGCCCGCGTGAAGTTCGAGATCTCACCGCCGATCCAGGCGAGCGGCAGACCAGCCTCGATCAGGTCCCGAGCCCGCGCGTTGAGTTCGCTCACGCTGATGACCGGCACCATCGATGCGCTCGGCGATTCGTGCATGGGACGCGATTCTAGCCTCCGAACCACTGCTTCCGTGCAAGAGTTGCCGGGTCGGTGTCCGGCGTTGATGCGCCTGTCCGTCGATCCCCGTCGTTTCCGATGGACCCCTCGCCGGGTGGCTCACACCGCTGGCGGAGCACACACGATGCGATGCCGGCGCCGCGCACCATGACATATGCATCGGATTCACACGCCCCTGGGGACCGCCCGCAATCCCGCGCCGGACGTGGCTTTCCACAGGGTACACATACTTGAAACACGCGCTTTCCGAGTTCGTGCGCGTCGAGGGAAGCGACATCCAAACGCATGAATCGAAGTCGAAAAATTTCTGCTCAATCGATGAGCGCGGCAAGGAAAATCGTTCGCGTGCGTCCACTTAAGTCCGGTATCGACAACCTCTCCACAACGTTATCCACAGAGAATGTGGACAAAGCGCCGCACCGATGTCCGAGCCTCGCGGACCATCGGGTCCGGTTGCGGGTCACTGACCCGCAAGCTAAAGTGCGGCACTCATCGCAAATCAGGGAACGCGCTCGTGCTCGCCATCATCGAAGCCGCCGGTTGGCCCATCTGGCCGATCATTGCGGCCTCCATCGTCGCGCTGGGCATCATCGGCGAGCGCAGCTGGTCGCTGCGCAAGAGCGTGGTGGCCCCGCGCGAGTTGCTGGCGGAAACGCTGCACGAGGTCCGTACCCGCGGGGTCACGAGCGAGATGCTGGCCCGCCTCACCCAGAGTTCGCTGCTCGGCCGGGTCTTCGCCGCAGGCTTGAAGAACGTCAAGAGCTCGCGCGAAGTGATGAAGGAGTCCATCGAGGAAGCTGGCCGCGCCGCCGCGCAGGAACTCGACCGCTTCCTCACCACACTGGGTACGATCGCGACCATGGCTCCGCTGCTCGGCCTGCTCGGGACCATTATCGGCATGATCGAGATCTTCGGCAGTCAGGGCCCCTCGGGCATGGCGAACCCGGCGCAGCTCGCGCACGGCATCGCGGTCGCACTGTACAACGCTGCATTCGGCATCATCGTCGCGGTTCCGAGCCTGGTGTTCTACCGGCACTTCCGTGCCAAGGTGGACAGCCTGGTGGTGGAGATGGAACTGCAGGCGGTCAAGCTGGTGGAAGTGCTGCACGGGGAGCGGCAGGCCTGATGAGGCCACGGGACTGATGGATTTCCGCCGCGGTCGCCCGCGCGAAGAACCGGACATCAACCTCGTCCCGTTCATCGACGTCCTGCTGGTGATCGTGATCTTCCTGGCAGTCACGACCACCTATTCCAAGTACTCGGAACTGCAGATCAACCTGCCGACCGCCGATGCCGGCAAGGCGATCGAACGACCGGAACAGATCAACGTCGCGGTGACCGCCACCGGCAACTACGTGATCGGCAAGACACCGGTCACCTTCTCATCGTCCGACGCGCTCACGACGGAGCTGAAGCGCGCCGCCGGGAACAACGAGGACCCGATGGTGGTGATCAGTGCCGACGCCAAGGCCACTCATCAGTCGGTCATCCGGGTGCTCGAGGCCGCCCGCATGGCGGGTTTCGGCCGGATCACCTTCGCGACCCAGAACACCCAGAAATAGCCGGTCGCGACGCGGTCGGTAACGGATCGGTAATTCCGGGCGTCGCATGCTCGGCATACAGCTTCTGCAACCCAGACGCAGCCGGCTGAAGACCCGGCTCGAACCGGAGGAGAGCCCGTTACGATGCTGGCAAAGCTCAGTCGACCGCGGCTGTTCGAGAGCGTCCCGCGCGAGCGCCTGTTCGCACGCCTCGATGACCACCAGCACCTGCCGGTCACGCTGATTGCCGCACCGCCGGGTGCCGGCAAGACCACGCTGGTGGCGAGCTGGCTCGAGAGCCGCAAGCTGGGGGGCATCTGGTACCAGGTGGACACCGGCGACGCCGATCCGGCGACGTTCTTCCACTTTCTGGGCCTTGCCGAACAGTCGTTGCCAGGTCGTGCCCGCGGCCTCCCGCCGCTGCCACCGCTGACCCCGGAATACCTCGCGGACCTGGAGGGATTCGCGCGGCGGTTCTTTCGAGAGCTGTATGCCCGCCTGAAGGCGCCCGCTGCCGTGGTGCTCGACAATTTCCAGGAGGCAGGGGACGAAGGCCCGTTGCACGGGGTCCTGCTGTGCGCCATCGACGAGGTTCCGCGTGGCGTCCACCTGTTTCTGGTGAGCCGCCATCCGCCCCCCGACCGCTATGCGCGTCTCGCGGCGAATCGATCGATGGCCCTGGTGGACTGGGATGCGCTCAAGCTGACCCCAGCCGAGACCGGCGCCCTGGTGAGCAGCGGGTCCGTACCCCTGGATGATCAGGTCGTGGCGTCGCTGCACGCACGCTCCGGTGGATGGGCTGCGGGACTGGTGCTGCTGGCGGAACAACTCCGCCGCGGACATGCCCCGCAATCCGTAGGGGATCCGGACTCGCTTGCGCAGGTCTTCGCCTATTTCGCCGGGCAGCTGTTCGATCAGGCTCCCGCCGGGGATCGCCGTCTGCTGGTCGCGCTGAGCTTCCTGCCGAGCGCCAGCGAAGCGATGGCGCGCGAGCTGACCGGCGACCAGGCAGCGGTTGCCTTGCTCGAACGGCTGTACCGGCGGCACCTGTTCACCGACCGGCGCCAGGGCGCCGATCGGGCCTACACATTCCATGCCCTCTTTCGCGCGTTCCTGCAGCACCGGGCCGAAACCGAGCTCACCGATGCCGAACGGGTCGACTTGAGCCGACGTGCCGCCCATCTGCTCGTCACCGCTGGCCAACCCGAGGCCGCGATGCCCTTGTACATCGGCATCGGCGACTTCGACGCCGCCGAAGCGCTGGTGCAGCGCGATGCGCCGGGGCTGATCGGTCAAGGCCGCTGGAAGGTGGTGGTCGACTGGACCGAAGCGCTGCCCGCAACCCGCATCGGGGA
Source organism: Burkholderiales bacterium (assembly GCA_019747905.1). GTDB lineage: Bacteria > Pseudomonadota > Gammaproteobacteria > Burkholderiales. The sequence continues at coordinate 1,689 of JAIEQG010000101.1, read as the reverse complement.
GAATCCCTGGCTGCTGCACTGGTGTGGCACGGCCCGGATCGGCGTCGACCCGGTGTCGGCTCGGTCCGTGCTCGAACGCGCACATGCGATCGCCTCCCGGCGCGGCGACGAGCTCTGTCAGGTGCTGTGCGCGGCCGGGATGGTGGACGCGTACTTTCTGGAGTACATCGAGTTCTCGCCGATCACGCCATGGATCCCCGCGCTGGAGCGCATGTTCGAGCCCGGATTTCGTTTCCCCGACCCCGAGGGCGAACTGCGGGCATTGGGCGCGATGTTGATCGCCGCGACCTATCGTGCTCCGGATCATCCCCGCGTCGAGCGATGTGCCGAGCGCATGTACGCGCTGCTGACCACGCCCATCGACACGAATCTTCGCGTCAGCGCGGGAACGTACCTAACGCTGTACGGGACCTTCACCGGGCACCTCGAACTCGCCCGAAGCGCCTCCAACATCGTCATCCCGCTCCTGAACGATCCCGGCGTGCACATCTTCCGCCGCATCTTCGCCTGGGCGGTGATCTGCTGGTATGCGACCAACGCCAGCGACCATGCACTCGGCGATCGTGCCGTGGCGGCGAACCTGGCCATCGCTCGGGACGAAGGCATGCACCTCGCGGAACGCTTCGCGGTCGTCCTCGGCTACTTTCTCTACATGGACCGCCGCGACGTCGACGCCGGTCGCCGCGCGATCGACCGCTTCGCCGAGATCATGATTCCGTCGCACCCCTACGAGGCCGCATCCCTGGTCAACATGCGTTCCTGGCATGGAATGCTCACGCGGGATCGGCAGCTGTCGCTGCGGAATGCGCCCGACGCGGTGCGGCATTTCAACGTGGCCGGATCCATCCCGCACATCATGATGGCCTTGAACGGCCGCATCTGGGGTTTGACCGAAGACGACGACGAGGCAGAGGCGCGCCGCGCCATCGCCGAGCATCGCGGCTGGTCGATGCGCAGGAACATGGAGTGGGCGCGCTGGGCACCGGACGCCGCGGAGGCCATCTTCGCGCTGCGCCGCGGCGACGAAGCGACGTTGTGCGATCGGCTGCGCCGCATCTTCGCGCACGATCGAGATCTGTTCGATCAGTACGGCCACCAGCTCAACTGGGCCCGGACCTGGAGCACTGCACTCGCGGCGGCGGCGCTCGAACGTGACGTGGAGACAGCGCACGTGCGGGCATTCATCCGCGCGTTCGCGTTGGACCCGCCCGCCGCCGGCTGCGACGCCTGGCCCTGGCCGATCCGCATCACCACGCTCGGCAGTTTCGTGCTCGAGGTCGACGGGCAACCCGTCAGCTTCGCGGGCAAGGCTCCCCGCAAGGTGCTGGCGCTGCTCAAGGCGATCATCGCGTTCGGCGGCCGCGACGTGAAGGACTATCTGCTCATCGATGCGCTATGGGCGGACCAGGAGGGCGACGTGGCCCGCGACGCCTTTCGCGTCGCACTGCACCGGCTGCGCAAACTGCTCGGACGGCCCGATGCGATCGTCAGCGACGATGGCAGGGTGGGCGTCGATCCCCGGGTGTGCTGGGTGGACGCCATCGCGTTCGAGAGCGCCCTGCAGCGTGCCGAACATGCCGCCGGGGCGCTCGGCCGCTATTGCGGGTCCTTCCTGCCTGGCGATGTGGACGAGCCCTGGACCGCCCCGATGCGGGAGCGCTTGCGCAAGCGCTTCCTCAACGCCACCGG
>JAIEQG010000132.1 GCA_019747905.1 Burkholderiales bacterium | reverse complement strand
GTGAAGACCTCGACCGCCAACGGGTCGACGCGGACCGGCACCCAAGCCACGGTCGGTGAGCCCGGAACTTCCACGCGCTGAAGGTTCGGAATGCCTGCGCTGGTCTTGGCCTGCCACCACGGCCGGTCGAGCCGGAAGCGGTGTGTGTCGCCATGGACGAGGAGCACGGGCCGGCCGAACAGGACCGTCTCTTCCCTCAGGGTTTCGAGGATGTCGACGTACGCGCGGTGGAATCGACCCACGCGTTCGATATTCGCGTTCGCGTGGATGAACAGGACGACTCCCGGTGCGCCTCGGTTGCGCGCCATCGCAAAGCTTTCCTTGAGCCACTGGATGTTGGCCGGATTGCGGGCCGCGAACTCGGGCGTCGGGTCCTGGCCGGAGCCCCGATGGTTCGCTGAACCCACTACGTGCAGGCCGACGAACAGAATGCCCTCGTGCCACCACCGGACGTTCTCCGGGCAGCAGCCGTTCTCGATCACGGGCTGGCGCTCGAGTGCCATGCGTTGCCTGCCGAGAGATTCGGGTCGGGAGAAGAAGATTTCCCGCAGCTTCGCGAGCCGTTCGTCCGGCACCCAGCCGCCGCTGGTAATGCGATTGCAGTCGGTCCAGTCGTTGTCGCCGGGGATGAGGACCATGGGCACCGGCGTGTCGTCCAGCAGCTTCAGCCGGTCGGCGTAGGTCGCGTCGCTGCAGTCGCTGTGGCCGCTCTTGATGTCACCGATGTGCACCGCGAAAGCGAGTCCGGCGCGGCTGAAGCCGTCGAGCATCCGCACCATGGCATCACGCTCATTCCAGTTGTATGGGGCGTCGCCCAGTGCGGCGAAAGTGAAGGATTCTGCGGCCGACAGGGTGCATCCGGTCAGTAGCGCTGCTGCGGCAAGTCTACGAAGCATCACCCGCCAGGCGCTTGAGTTCGTAGAGCAGTTCCAGCGCTTCGCGCGGTGCCAGGCCGTCGGGGTCGATGGCTGCCAGGCGCGCTAGCAAGGGTTGTGCGTCAGGACCTGTCGGTTCGGGCGAAGCGCTCGGCGGTGCACCGAAAAACAGATCGCCTTGCGGGCTGGCTGCCGATTCCAGATCGGCGAGCTTCTTGCGCGCGCTGCGGATGACGGCGCCGGGCACGCCGGCTAGCTGTGCAACCTGCAACCCGTAGCTCTGCGACGCCGGGCCTTCTTCCACGGCGTGCAGGAACACGATGCGGTCCTTGTGTTCGACCGCGTCGAGATGAACGTTGGCGACTTCCCGGTAGTCCTCGGCCAGGCGGGTCAGCTCGAAGTAATGCGTGGCGAACAGGCAGAGCGCTCGATTCTTCTCGACAAGGTGCCTCGCGATGGCCCAGGCCAGCGCCAGCCCATCGAAAGTGGACGTGCCACGGCCCACTTCGTCCATGAGCACGAGCGAACGCTCCGTGGCGTTGTGCAGGATGTTCGCCGCCTCCGTCATTTCCACCATGAAGGTGGAGCGCCCCCCGGCGAGGTCGTCCGCTGCGCCGATGCGGGTGAAGATGCGATCGATGGGCCCGATGCGGGCGCGGGTCGCGGGCACGAAGCAGCCGCAGTGGGCGAGCATCGTGATGAGGGCCACCTGCCGCATATAGGTGGACTTGCCGCCCATGTTGGGCCCGGTGATGAGAAGCATGCGCCGCGCGTCGTGCAGACGGGTGTCGTTCGGGACGAAGCTCTCCACCTGGCGCTCGACCACCGGATGGCGGCCCGCTTCGATTTCCAGTCCGTCGTCCTCGACGAGGTCGGGCGCGACCAGGCCCAGCACCTCGGCGCGCTCGCCGAAGGTCGCGAGGACGTCGAGTTCAGCGAGGGCGGCCGCTGCGGCCTGCAGCTCCGCGATGTGCGGAGCCAGCCATTCCAGCAGCTCTTCGTAGAGCAGCTTCTCGCGGGCAAGTGCGCGGTCCTGAGCGGAGAGCGCCTTGTCCTCGAACGCCTTCAGCTCAGGTGTGATGTAGCGTTCGGCGTTCTTGAGAGTCTGGCGACGGCGGTAGTCGTCGGGGACCTTGTCGGCATTGGCGTTGGTGACCTCGATGTAGAACCCGTGCACGCGGTTGTACTCGACCTTGAGGTTCGCGATGCCGGTGCGTTCGCGCTCGCGCGCCTCGAGTTGCAGCAGGAAGGTGCCGCTGTCGTTCTGCAGCGAGCGCAACTCGTCGAGATCGGTGTCGAAGCCATCGGCGATCACGCCGCCGTCGCGAACAGTGGCGGCCGGGGTTTCCAGCAGCGTGCGCTGCAGGCGTTCGGTGATCGAGGGGTCGACGTGCAGCGCACGCGCGAGTTGGGAGATGCGAGGCGTGTCGCTCGGCGCAAGCAGCGCACCGATGTCCGGGACGCGGGCGAGCGTGTCGCGCAGCCCGGACAGGTCGCGCGGTCGGGCGCTCTTCAGGGCCACCCGGGCAGTGATGCGTTCGATGTCGGAACACTCGCGCAGCACTGCGCGCAGCGATTCGCCCGCACCTTCGCGCAGCGCCGCGACGGCTGCCAGCCGTCCGCGCAGCACCGTCCGATCGCGCAGCGGGTGGTGCAGCCAATGACGCATCAAGCGACTGCCCATGCTGGTCGCACAATTGTCCAGCACGGATAGCAGCGTCGGCGCCGGTTCGCCGCGCAGTGTTTCCGAGATTTCCAGGTTGCGCCGGGTCGCAGGGTCGAGCAGGACCACGCCATCGGATTGCTCGACACCCAATTCCCGCACGTGCGCCAGGGTGGCGCCCTGCGTTGCACGGGCGTATTGGAGGAGGGCGCCGGCGGCTCCCAGCGCGGGGCCCAAGCGATCGGCACCGAAGCCGGCGAGATCGCGAGTACCGAACTGCTCGCACAGCAGGCGGCGCCCGCTGTCCACGTCGAACTGCCACGGCGGCAACCGCTTCAAGGCGATGCCGGTGCCCTCGAGGGTCGCGCTGCCGTCGTCGTCCGCGAACACGATCTCCGCCGGGGCGAGACGCGACAGTTCCGAGGCGAGTTCGGTGGGTGTGGTTTCCAGGACTCTCAATCGACCTGAACTCAACGATAGCCAGGCGAGCCCCAGCACACCCTTCGCGCGCGCCAGCGCCAGCAGGACGTTGTCGCGTCGATCGTCCAGCAGTGCCGCATCGGTCAAAGTGCCCGGCGTGACGATGCGCTGTACCTGTCGCTCCACCGGACCTTTCGACGTGGCCGGGTCGCCAATCTGCTCGCAGATGGCGACCGACTCGCCGAGCTTCACCAGCTTCGCGAGGTACTGCTCGACGGCGTGGTAGGGCACGCCGGCCATCTTGATCGGCTCGCCGGCCGAGGCGCCGCGCCTGGTGAGCGTGATGTCGAGCAGCTTTGCGGCGCGCTCCGCATCCTCGAAGAACAGCTCGTAGAAGTCGCCCATGCGGTAGAACAGCAACATGTCCGGATGCTGGGCCTTGATGCGCAGGTACTGCTGCATCACCGGTGTATGCTGGTTGGCGTTCATCCAGCGCAGCGCTCTACGTGTTTTGGTGATGCGTCTGGCGCCCTGGCGGCGATGACCACCGGCGGCCATGGCAACATGTCGACCTTTCTTGGTGCTCGCCCGGAATGGATGCCCAGCACACGCATTCCGGCGTTTCCGTCGCTTGAACTACGCGGCGCGCAACGCCGGCGTCAGATGAGATCCGATCACCTGCAGCATCTGTGGAAAGATCTTCGGGTTCGCCGCCACGATCATGCCCTTCTGCAGATAGCCGTCGTTGCCCTGCAGGTCACCGACGAGTCCGCCCGCTTCCTGGATCATCAGTGCCCCAGCTGCCATGTCCCAGGGCGAAAGCCCGATCTCCCAGAAACCATCGAGGCGTCCCGCCGCGACGTTCGCGAGATCGAGCGCTGCCGCCCCCGGCCGGCGGATGCCCGCGGTCTTGTGCATGAAATCCTTCATCATCGCGACGTAGGCGTCGGTATGTTCCTGGATGCGAAACGGAAACCCGGTACCGATCAGCGTGTCGATGAGCTTCTCGCGTTTGGAGACCCGCAGGCGCCGGTCGTTGAGGAAGGCGCCGCTGCCGCGCGAGGCGGTGAAGAGATCGTTGCGCACCGGGTCGAAGATGACTCCATGGGTCAGCACGCCCTTCAAGGTCATCGCGATCGATACGCAATAGACCGGAAAGCCGTGCAGGAAATTGGTGGTGCCGTCGAGCGGATCGATGATCCACACGTGATCGGAATCGCCGGAGGGGCCGCTTTCCTCGCCGAGAAAGGCGTGATCGGGATAGGCGGTCCGCAACGTGTCGATGATCGCCTCTTCGGCCGCCTTGTCGACTTCGGATACGAGATCGTTGAGGGACTTGTGGCGGACGGTGAGGATGTCGAGGTTGTCCGACGCGCGCGCGATGATGCTGCCGGCGCGGCGTGCGGCCTTCACCGCGATATTGAGCATGTGATGCATGGTGGGCGCGGCGCAATGGCGAAAGACGCGCATTCTAGCCGATCGAACTCCTGTTCCCGGAGTGCGCACCCGTGAGCGATCGGTTGCAACGCGTACGCGTCGTGCTTTCGCACACGACCCATCCCGGCAACATCGGCGCGACGGCGCGGGCGATGAAGACGATGGGTCTCACGCAGCTCGTCCTCGTGAACCCCAAGCGCTTCCCCGACGCGCAAGCCGATGCGCTGTCATCGAACGCGCTGGACGTGCTCGGCGCGGCGCGGGTGGTGCGGTCGCTGGATGAAGCGCTTGCGGGCACGGTGCTCGCCGTGGCGACGGTGAGCCACACCTACGAGATGGCGCCGGAGTTGGTGACCTGTCGCGCGGCCGCGGCGCGCGCGATCGAGGATGCGGTGACTGGCGACGTGGCCCTGGTCTTCGGCACCGAGGCGAACGGCCTCACGGTCGACGAGGTGCGCAAGTGTTCGTTGCTGGCGCACATTCCTTCCAACCCCGAATACACGTCGCTCAACCTGGCTCAGGCCGTTCAGGTGTTCGCCTACGAAGTGCGGCTCGCCGCAGTCGGTGACTTCGTTCCGGAAGGTGAGCCGGCGGCGCGGCCGACGTTCGACGACATGGAGCACCTCCACGCCCATCTCGAAGAAGTGCTGGCGAGCATCGGCTTCTTCGACCCCGAGAACCCGAAACGCCTGCTGCCGCGCCTGCGCCGTCTGATCGCCAAGGCCCGGGTGGACCAGGAGGAAGTGCGGATCATCCGCGGACTCCTCAACAAGGTGTCGAAGGCCCGGAGAAGTTGACCGAAACACTGGGGTTTCAGTAACGTGATCGGTTCACGCGAGGCGCTACGGGAACGACGATGCTGGCGAAGGTGAGGGAAGAGATCCGGGTGGTGTTCGACCGCGACCCCGCGGCACGGTCAGCGTGGGAGGTCGTCACCTGTTACCCGGGATTTCACGCGCTCCTGTTCCATCGTCTCGCTCATCGCCTGTGGACGTGGAAACTGCTCTGGCTGGCGCGCTGGGTGTCGGCGATCGCCCGCTGGCTGACGGGCATCGAGATCCATCCCGGCGCGCGTATCGGTCGCCGTTTCTTCATCGACCATGGGATGGGTATCGTTATCGGTGAAACGGCGGAGATCGGCGACGATTGTACCCTGTACCACGGAGTTACCCTCGGCGGCACTTCCTGGAACAAGGGCAAGCGGCACCCGACCTTGGGTGAAGGCGTGGTGATCGGCGCCGGGGCGAAGGTCCTGGGGCCCATCACCGTGGGTGACAACGCCAAGATCGGATCGAATGCCGTGGTGGTTCGCGACGTGCCGGCAGGCAGCACCGCCGTGGGCATTCCGGCGCGGATCATCGAGTCCACCGAGGGCCAGACCCGCGAGCAACGCGCTGAAAAAATGGGATTTTCTGCCTATGCCGTCGGGGCAGACATGAACGACCCCATGGTGAAGGCCATTCATGGCCTGATCGATCACATGGCCGTCCAGGAAAAGCAGATCGAGGCGCTGCGGTCCGAGATCGAGCGTCTCGGCGGTCATGTGGATGATTCCAAGGCCACCGCCGACAAGTTCGACCCCGCTTACCTCAACCGCATTGTTGACTGATTCGGTCGGGCACTTTTATACTTGACCAAAATAATCAGGTACCCGTCCTGGGCGTCGAGGGGCGCGAACGGGCCCGGCAGCATCCTTTAGGTTCAACCCATACGAGGGCGCCATGCGACTCACCACGAAGGGCCGTTTTGCTGTGACCGCCATGATCGATCTCGCGCTGCGCGACGGCCAAGGGCCCGTCACGCTGGCCGACATCAGCGAGCGGCAGAAAATTTCGCTCTCCTACCTGGAGCAGCTGTTCGGGCGGCTGCGCCGCCAGGGACTGGTCAACAGCACGCGCGGACCGGGAGGCGGCTACACGCTCGCCAAGAAGACCGCGGATGTTTCCGTGGCCGACGTCATCCTGGCGGTGGACGAGCCGATCGACGCGACCCAGTGCGGCGGCAAGGAAAACTGTCACGACGA
>JAIEQG010000163.1 GCA_019747905.1 Burkholderiales bacterium | reverse complement strand
AGATGACGCCGTACGACGAGTGGGACTTCGACGGCATCAACGAGATGATCCTCGCCGACATCAACGTGAAGGGCAAGGCCACCAAGGCACTGGTGCACTTCGACCGCAACGGCTTCGGCTACACCCTCGATCGCACCAACGGCGCGCTGCTGGTCGCCGAGAAGTACGATCCGAAGGTGAACTGGGCCACGCACGTCGACATGAAGTCCGGTCGCCCGCAGGTGGTGGCGAAGTACAGCACCGCGCAGAACGGTCCCGACGTGAACACCAAGGGCGTGTGTCCCGCAGCCCTGGGCAGCAAGGACCAGCAGCCGGCCGCGTACTCGCCCGACACGAAGCTCTTCTACGTTCCGACCAACCACGTGTGCATGGACTACGAGCCGTTCGCGGTCGAGTACACCGCGGGTCAGCCGTACGTGGGTGCGACGCTGTCGATGTATCCGGCCCCCGGCAGCCACGGCGGCATGGGCAACTTCATCGCCTGGGACGCGGGCGCGGGCAAGATCGTCTACTCCATCCCCGAGAAGTTCTCGGTGTGGAGCGGCGCCCTCGCCACCGCCGGCAACCTGGTGTTCTACGGAACGCTCGAGGGCTACATCAAGGCGATCCGCAAGAGCGACGGCAAGGAGCTCTGGAAGTTCAAGACGCCCTCCGGGATCATCGGCAACGTCTTCACCTACGAGCACAAGGGCAAGCAGTACGTGGGCGTCTATTCGGGCATCGGCGGCTGGGCCGGCATCGGCATGGCGGCGGGTCTCGAGAAGGACACCGACGGCCTCGGCGCCGTGGGCGGGTATCGCGAGCTGAATCAGTACACGGATCTGGGCGGTTCGCTCACCGTGTTCGCGATTCCCGGCGGTAACTGACGGTTCGATCCTTCGCGGATCGTCATCGGTAACGGCATCCCGCACGTTGGTGCGGGATGCCTTGTTTTCATCGTACGAAGGAGCTTCGAATGCATCGAGTGATACTCGCGGCTGCACTTGCCTGTGCGTCCGCGGCGGTGGCCCTGGCAGAGGACAAGGCAGGCACCGTGAAGACCGAGCTGTACACCGTCGTCGACGGCTACAAGGTGGATGGCAATACCATGAAGGGCTTTCGCACCTGGCGCGCTGCTGCCTGTGACCGCTGTCACGGCGCGAATCAGGAAGGCCTGGTCGGCCCGTCCCTGATCGCCAGCCTGAAAGTGCTCACCAAGGACGAGTTCAAGACCACGGTCATCGAGGGCCGGCTCGAGAAGGGCATGGTGGCGTTCAAGACCAGCCAGCAGGTCATGGACAACCTCGACAACCTGTATGCGTACCTCAAGGGCCGTTCCGACGGCGCCATCACGCGCACCAAGGTCGAGGAGTTGAAGGAGTGAACGCGATGGCGTCGCTGCGGCGTCTCGGCGTCGCTGCCTTCGGCACGCTCGCACTGCTCTCGGGCAGCGCGAGTGCCGACGAGGCTCCGGTGCGCAAGGCGTTTCGCGTCTGCAGCGACCCTGCCAACCTGCCGTTCTCCAACCAGGCCGGCGAAGGCTTCGAGAACAAGATCGCGGAGCTGCTCGCCGGCAAGGTCGGACTGCCGCTCGAGTACTACTACTTTCCCCAGCGCCTGAATTTCGTGCGCAACACGCTGCGCTTCAAGCTCCCCGACGAGGACTACCGGTGCGACGTCATCATGGGCGTGCCGGTCGGCTTCGAGCAGGTTGCCGCAACCCCGGCTTATTTCCGCTCGACCTATGCATTGGTCTACGTCAAGGGCCGCAAGCTCGATGGCGTGAGTTCCGCGGCGGATCTGCTGGCGCTCGGCGAGAAACTGAAATCGGTGCGCATCGGTGTGTACGACCGCTCGCCCGGCACGGCGTGGCTGGCGCAGCACGGCATCGTCGATTCCGGCGTGCCGTATCGCATGATGAATGCGCGCCCCGATTTCTATCCAGGCGAGATCGTGGAGAAGGACCTCGTGGCTGGCGACATCGACGCGGCCATCGTCTGGGGGCCGGTCGCGGGCTACGCCGCAAGTCGGGTCACTGGTGTCGAACTGGTGGTCATTCCGCTCAAGTCCGAACCGGGCGTCAAGTTCGACTTCGCCGTCGCCATGGGCGTGCGGTTCGGCGAACCGAACTGGAAGCGCACCATCGAAACCCTCATCGCCGAGAATCAGGCACAGATACTGCAGATATTGCGGGAGTATCGTGTGCCTTTGGTGGATGAGAATGGAAATCCGGTTCCCTGACGTATGGACATCAACCTTCGGCCGGACGCCGCGTGCGGGTGGGCGAGCCGAACAGGCCTTGCAAGCGCGCCCCGGCCGTACGAATGCTCGCTTTCCGGTCATTCTCGGCAGCCTGCTGCTCGCTTTTTGTGCACCCGCGCAGGCGGTGGACGCGCTGGAGTTGCGGGCCGCCATGCAGAAGTTGGCGCCCAGCGTGGTGCGGATCGAGGCCGCGCGCGGCGACCAGGGACGCAACGGCATGGGCAGCGGGGTGGTGTTCGCACCGGAGCGGGTGGCGACCAATTGTCACGTGGTACGCAATGCGGCCGAAGTGGCGGTGCTGTCCGGCACGATGCGTTGGGAAGCCACGGCTCGGCAGGCACATCCTCAGCACGACGTGTGCATCCTGACGGTGCCCGGCCTGTCGCTGCCGTCGGTGGATTCGGCCCCTTCCGGGTCGGTGGCTCCGGGTGGTCGCGTGCTCGCTCTGGGCTACAGCGGTGGTTTCGGCCTGTCGCCGTCGATGGGTGCGGTCCGTGCGGCGCACGCTTTCGATGGCGGCCATGTGCTGCAGACGGATGCCGGATTCAGCTCCGGTGCCAGCGGGGGTGGGCTGTTCGACGAGGCCGGACACCTGGTGGGCTTGCTCACGTTCCGGTTGCCGGCGCGCGGTGCGTATTTCTTCACTGTGCCGGTGGAATGGGTGCACGCGGCGGCCGGTGCCGAGGTCACGGCAATCGGTCCGATCGTCGGCGCGGCGTCGTTCTGGGAGGGGCAGCCGAACCTGCTGCCGTATTTCCTGCGGGCAGCGACACTGGAAGCCGCGGGCAATGCTTCGGGACTGCTGGAACTGACCGCCCTCTGGCTCGAGGAAGAACCGCAGAACGCCGACGCACGCGCCTTCCGCGAACGCGCCCTGTCGCTGCAACGCTGATCCGGAGGGTCTCATGATGAAGCGGCTGCTTTGCACCGCCTTGATGGCGGCTGCGCTGCCGGTTGCGCACGCGAACGATTTCCCGACGGTGGACCGGGTGGAATTCGTCGAAGCGTGCATGCGCGACCGCCAGGGAATGCGCCAGGAATTCCTCTACAAGTGCGCGTGCGCCATCGATGCGCTCGCGGCCGAGGTGAAGTACGCCGAGTACGTGGAGTTGCTGACGGCCGCCCGCGCGATCACCATTGCAGGCGAACGCGGCGCCGTGGTGCGCGAAGCCGCCGACGCGCAGGCCATGGCGAAACGGTTTCGTTCGCTCGAGGACAAAGCCAAGAAGCAGTGCTTTCTGGACTGAAGGCTGGCCGGCCGCGGCGGGTCAGCGCCGACACGGTGTTCGGTCGACGCGGCAGCCGCCGCGCGTGGCGGCGCCGCTACGGAGGAGGCAATCCCATGAAACACGCCGCCACGCTGATGCTACTTGCGATGGGCCTCGCGCTGGGTGCCGCGAATGTGCGGGCCGAGGATGCCGCCGGCACCGATATCTGGGCGCTGGTCCGCGCGAGCCTGTTCGCGGATCGTCCCATCCAGGAGCCCGCGGACGACGTGGTGCGCCTGCGGGTGCCTGCGCGCGCCGCGGATGCCGCCGTGGTGCCCCTTGCCGTGAGTGTCGCCGGCCCGCAATCCGGCGATCGCTACGTGCGGGCGCTATACGTGGTGATCGACCGCAACCCCTCGCCGGTCGCCGCGATCTTCCGCTTTACGCCGCTGAGTGGACGCGCCGACATCGAAACACGCGTGCGCATCGAGGACTACACGAACGTGCGTGCCATCGCGGAGATGAGCACGGGCGAACTGTACGCGGCGACCAGGTACGTGAAGGCAGCAGGCGGATGCTCGGCGCCGGCCGCGAAGTCCGACGGCACGACCGGCCTCGGCCGCATGCGCCTGGTGCTGGAGGATGCCGCCGCTTCAGGCGGGCCGGCCACGGCGCGGCTGTCGGTGATGCATCCGAACCACTCCGGCCTCGCGATGGATCAGTTCACGCGGCACTACACGCCGGCCTACTTCGTGCGCTCCATCGCCGTGAGCTACCGCGGTGAACCGGTCATGACGGCCGACGTGGATTTCTCCATCAGCGAGAATCCCAGCGTTCGGTTCCATTTCATCGCGCGTGAGGCCGGCGAACTGAAGGCGCAGGTGGTGGACACCAAGGACCTTACGTTCGAGACGGTGCTGGACGTGAATCCGGCTGCCGTGAGCAAAGCGTCGGCAGAAGTGGTGCGATAGCCGCGCAGAGGTTCGCTGCGCGCCCCCATCCCAACCTTCCCCCACCTGCGGTGGGGGAAGGGGTGTACGGCTCCTTCCCCCAGCTTGGCTGGGGGAAGGTTGGGATGGGGGCAAGCAGTACTAAACCGCGATCGGCCGCGTGATGTCCGTAGTCCCCAGCGTCGCCACCAACAAGCGATCGAGTTGCTCCGCCGCGCCCGGCGGCAATGCCCCACCCGGATGACGCACGGTGGCCGTGGACAACAACCCGCGCCGCCGCAGGATCTCCTTGCGCACCGCCACCCCCGGTTGCTGCTCGAACACGATGAGCGGCAGGAAGCGCGTGTACAGCGCACGCATGCGCTCCCAGTCGCTGCTTCGAGCTGCAGCCACCATCGCGCTCAGCACTTCGGGGAACGCAAAGCCCGTGTTGAAGCCATCGCTGCCGGCTTCCAGGTCGAACAACCCGTAGAGCGCGCCGAGTCCCGTCAGGATGCGTACCTTGCGCTCCGTCATGCCGGCCCGCAACGCACGCAGCTTGGGCGGCGTCGGCACCGCTTCTTCCTTGATCGCGATCACGCGCTCCACTTCACGCACGATCTTCAGCATCAGCGGCACCGGCATGTGCACGCCGGTGGAAGCGGGGTGGTCCTGCAGCACGATCGGCAACCGGGCGCGCTCGCCTATGCGGCGGAAGTACTCGAAGACGCGTTCGTCGCTGGGCACCGGTTCTGCGGACGGCGTGATCATCACCGCGGACGCGCCGAGGTTCGCCGCCATGGCGACCAGATCGATGGTGGCCTGAGTGCCCGGATGGCTGGCGCCCACGACGACCGGTGAGCGTCCCTGCGCCGCCGCCACGGCGGTGCGGATCGCGTTCTCGCGATCGCGGTCGGACAGGCGATTCGACTCGCCCAGCACGCCGAGCACGGTGACACCCTCTGTGCCGGCATCCGCCATGAAGCGCACCAGTCGGTCGAGGGATTCGAGGTCGAGCGCTTCGTCTTCGCGAAACGGCGTGGCGAGGATCGGGATGACGCCTTGCGGGTCGAGGGACGTGGCCACCTTGGGCGCTCCGGGTTGGGCGAGTCACGAATTCTCGCGATGCAGTCGCCCGCTGTAAACGCTCGTCTACAATGCCGGGCACAACAACAACCGGTTGCAGGGGAGGAAGAGCATGGACATGCCCATCAATGCGTTCAAGCGTGGGCTCAAGGAGGGGCGCAAGCAGGCAGGCTGCTGGCTGAGCCTGGCGAGTCACACTTCGGCGGAGATCTGCGCGGGTGCCGGCTTCGACTGGGTGCTCGTCGACATGGAACACGCGCCGGCCGATCTCGAGAACGTGCACCACCAGCTGCAGGCGGTGGCGCCGTATCCGGTCTCCGCCATGGTGCGGCCGCCCTGGAACGATCCCGTGATCATCAAGCGCCTGCTCGACGTCGGTGTGCAGACCCTGCTGCTTCCCTACGTGCAGAACGCCGACGAAGCCCGCAGAGCCGTGGCCTCGATACGCTATGCGCCCCACGGTTTCCGCGGTGTCTCCACCAGTTCCCGCGCCAACCGCTACGGCCGCGTGAAGGACTATTTCACCCGAGTACACGACGAGCTTTGCCTGATCGTGCAGATCGAGTCACCCGCCGCGATAGAGCAGATCGACGCGATCGCCGCGATCGACGGTATCGACGCCCTGTTCATCGGTCCGCAGGATCTCGCTGCCGGGTTCGGCCATCTCAACAACCCGGGACACCCGCAGGTGCAAGCTGCGATCGCCGATGCGATCACCCGGATGAAGAAGGCCGGCAAGGGTGCGGGCATCCTCGCGTTCGCCGAGCCCGATGCCAAGCGCTGGTTCGATCACGGCGCGGACTTCGTCGCCGTGACCTCCGATCAGTTCCTGCTG
>JAIEQG010000144.1 GCA_019747905.1 Burkholderiales bacterium | reverse complement strand
CATAGCGCCACTCACGGGCACTTCGCCGCCTTCACCGAAGTCCCCGGCAGCTCCGCGCGCAACTCCACCAGCCGCGCTGCCTCCGCTTCTGTCGGCGCACGCAGAAGCAATGTGTTCAGGCGCACCAGTTGCTGGCGCGAGCCGACCACGGCCGAGCGAACGCCTTTCGCCCGCAGATTCTCGAGAAAGCGTTGCGCCCCCTCCTCGCTCCGGAAGATGCCCAGCGAGATGGCATTCTCCCAATCGCCCCGCTCGGGCACCAGATAGCTTTCCTCCACGCCGAGGCTCTTCAGTTCGGCGATCTTGCGCTCGGCAGCATCGCGCGATCGCTGCGGCGGCAGGTAGACCCACCAACCCGCGGTGACCGACACCGGCGCAACCGCCAGGCGGTTGCCGAGCGCCAGCGGCTCCAGCGCGGCACGTGCCCGGACGAGTTCTTCGGCCGAGAAGGGCCCCCATTCGACGCAGGCGTCGCCGCGCGCGAGCACCGGTGCCGGCGGGGCGGCCTCAGGTTCGCCGCGCACGATGCGGATCTTGTCCGCGTTCAACTGCGACTCCATCAACGCGGCCTCGGTGCCGCTGCGGCTGCGCTGCGCGAGCAGACCCCACGCAGCGAGCGCGATGTTGGCGATGACCAGGATGGCGACCAGCGCCTTCATGCGCGCCCCGCGATCGCGAGTCCGTCGAGCACGAGCCCCTCGACCGCCGTCACGTCGCCCGCGAGATACGGAGCGAGGCGTGCCGCTGCGCCGCCAGCAACGAGGATTGCGGGCGACGCGCCGGTCACGAGGCCGAGCCGGCGCGTCAATCCAGCAACAGCTCCGGCGGCTGCATCGATGGCGCCGCTCGCCAGCGCATCCGGCGTATTGCGCGGGAACTCCGCGTAAGCGCCGGGCTCGACCCGCAGGCTCTCGATGCGGCGCGCCAGCGATTCCACCATGAGATCGATGCCCGGCACGAGCAGACCTCCGAGAAACTCGCCGGCCTCCGTCAGGGCATCCACGACGATGGTCGTGCCGGCATGAACGACAACGCACGCCCCGTGCACGCGGCTGCGCGCGGCGATCAGCGCCGCCCATCGATCGGTGCCGAGCTGATGGAGCCGGTCGTAACGATTCACGACACCGGCTTGTGCCGCGAGCGGTGCGAAAGGTACGACCGTCGCGCCGAGGGCCGACAGCGACAGCGCGATGGCCTCGCCGACAGCCGGCCCGGCCACGTTGGAAACGATCACGCGGTCCGGCGGGTCGGGCAAGGCCGTCCAGACCTGCCCGAGCCGCCGTGCATCGGTCGTGGGCATCGAGTCCGTCCGCAACCACTCGCGCCCATCGTGCAAGCCCCACTTGATCCGCGTGTTCCCCGCGTCCACCGCCAGCAACATCTCAACGCTCTCCCGGTGCCGCTCTCAGACTCACTTCGCCGCCGTGGAAACGGCGCAACCCGGCGGGCGTCTCCACGAGCAACGCTCCGTCTTCGGCCGTGCCGCGCGCATGGCCGTGCACCGGATTGCCGTCGCCCAGATCGACCACCACGGTTGCGTCCTGCAATGCATGCCAGCGGCGAAACTCCGGCTCGAGCGGCCCGAAACCGTCACGGGCGAACGCGTCGAGCAACTCGCCAAGCTGCGTCAATACCGCCGCGAGCATCCGGTTGCGATCGGCCCCCGCCCCCGCCGCGACGGCATCGGTCACGGGTTGATCGATGCGCTCCCGCAACGCGGGGGCAATGCGCACGTTGAGTCCGATGCCGATCACGGCCGCAGTCGGTCCCAGCGCGTCGCCGCGCACCTCGATCAGGATGCCGCCCAGCTTGCGGCCGCGATGCAGGATGTCGTTCGGCCACTTGAGCTGCACGTCACCGGCTCCGAGCGACGCCAATGCACGCGCAACCGCAATGCCGACGACCAGGCTCAAGCCGGTCAAGGCGGCGGCTCCCCGCTCGAAGCGCCATAGCAGCGAGAAGGTCAGGGCGCCGCCCAGTCCGCTGGTCCACGAGCGGCCGCGACGGCCGCGGCCGGCACTCTGCAGTTCGGTCACCAGCACCGTACCGGTAACGCCTCCAGCCTCGACGCGGTCGAGCAGCGCCGAGTTCGTCGACTCGAGCTGCTCGACCACTTCGATGCGAAAGCGCTCAGCATGCGAGCCGAGTTGCCGCGCCACTTGCGCGGCATCGAGCCACACGGGCGGCGCGCCGATCCGGTAGCCGCGGCCCCGCACCGACTCCACGGCGAGTCCGAACTCGCCGGCTTCGCGGACTGCGTTCCAGACGGTGGCCCGCGTGACGCCGAGGGCGGCGGCGACCTCCTCGCCTGAATGGAACGCGCCGTCGCCGATCAGGCGCAGCGTGGCGAGAGTCAAAGGGTTCATGCCGCCGATTATCGCATCGCCGCCGCCGGAACCGAGCGAACAACGCCGCTTGATCCACGTCAACCGTCGACCGCAGCCCCGCGCGTACCGTATCGTCGCGAGTGGCACGCGTGCCCACTTGAGTGCCACTGCAAAGGAGGCAGACACCGTGTATCAACATATCCTGATCCCCACCGACGGGTCGACACTGTCGAAGAAGGCCGTGCGCGAAGGGGTGCGTCTCGCCCGCGCCCTCGGCGCGAAGGTGACGTTCTTCCACTCGCCCGTGCAATTCGAGCCGGCGCTGTACGGAGAGTACTTCCCGCCCGACCTGCTGACGCAGAACGAGTTCGACAAGCGAGCCAAGCGCAACGCGGAGAAGGTCCTGGCCGAAGCGGCCAAGGTGGCGACCGCCGCCGGTGTCGACGCCGCCACGGCCTTCAAGGCGAGTACGGCCCCCTGGGAGGCTATCGTCGCTGCCGCGAAACGGCGCAAATGCGACCTCATCTTCATGGCCTCGCATGGCCGGCGCGGACTGGCGGGGCTGCTGCTAGGCAGCGAAACCTCCAAGGTCCTCACGCATTCGAAGATTCCGGTCCTGGTCTATCGGTAGAGGGGGGCTCGCCCCCGCGGAGCAGCGCCGCAGGGCACCGGCAGTGCCGGTCGAGGTGTTGTGGGAGCGAAGCGGTCGGTCTTACCATGCCGCACCCTTCGCTCACCCCTTCGGTCTCCATGCGCCTCATCGTTGCGTTGTCGCTGTGCGTCGTCTGCGTGTTCTGCGCCCTGCCGGTCAGCGCACAGAATTTCCCCACCAAGCCCATCCGCATCCTGGTGCCGTTCCCGCCGGGCGGCACGCCGGATACGCTGGCGCGCGTCCTCGCGAACCGGGCGACGCAACTCGTAAAGCAGCAGATCATCGTCGAGAATCGCCCCGGCGCTGGCGGCAATGTCGCCATGGAGCTTGCGGCACGCGCTGCCCCGGACGGCTACACCCTGATAATGGGCACCATCGGTACGTGCTCGCTCAATCCGTTCCTGTACGACAACGTCGGTTTCAACGTCGAACGCGACTTCGCACCGCTCATGCTGGTGGGGTCGATCTCGAACCTGCTCGTGGTGCATCCCTCGGTGGCGGCCACCAGCGTGAAGGAGCTGGTAGCCCTGGCGAAATCGAAGAACGGCGAACTCACCTACGGTTCGTCCGGCTTCGGTTCTTCGCTGCACCTGTCGATGGAGCTTTTCAAGAGTGCCGCCGGCATGGACGTCCGCCACGTGCCCTACAAGGGCAGCGCGCTTGCCGACACCGCGCTCGTCGCCGGCGAAGTGAACATGATGTTCGACAACATGCCGTCCATCCTGCCGAGCGCTCAGGCCGGCAAGGTGCGACCGCTTGCGGTGACCGGACCAAAGCGTTCGAAGATGTTCCCCAGCGTCCCCACGATGCAGGAATCCGGTTATCCGACCGTCGTGGTGGCGCCATGGTTCGGCCTGCTCGCGCCGGCGAAGACGCCGCCTGCGGTGATCGACAGACTGAACGCCGTCTTCAACGAAGCCATGCAGGACGAGACCGTGCGCAAGCGCTTCGCCGAGATCGACCTGGATCCGGGCAACGGTTCGCCGGCAGATTTCGGCAAGCTCATCCGGGCGGAATCGGACAAGTGGGGTAAGCTCATCCGGGAAAAGAACATCAAGGCCGAATGACGGGAGCATCCGGCCCGCTCATACAGGAGGGACGATGGAAGCTGAGCAACCGCAGCCCGCACCGCCGGCCCCCGCCGCCGAGCCCTTCCAGTTCACCGGTTCCGGCGGTGAATACTTCCGCATCTGGATCGTCAACATCGCGCTCACGGTCGTCACTCTCGGCATCTACTCGGCGTGGGCCAAGGTGCGGCGGCTGCAGTACTTCTATCGCAACACCCGGGTGGCCGGGTCGAGCTTCGACTACCACGGCCGGCCGACCGCGATACTCAAGGGCCGCGCCATCGCGTTCGCCCTGCTGGTGGCCTACAACCTGGCCGAGAAATTCGACTTCCGGCTCGCGATCGCGGTGGCGATCCCCATCGTCATCGCACTGCCGTGGATGCTGCGGCAGTCGCTGCGATTTCGCCTGCACTACTCCAGTTGGCGCGGATTGCGCTTCGGATTCCGCGGAACGTTGAGCGGCGCATATGTCGCGTTCCTGCTCTGGCCAATCCTCACCCTGATGTCGTTGTACCTGCTCGGGCCGATGTGGCATCAGCGCCTGAAGCGCTACCAGCACGACAACAGCGTGTTCGGAACTACGGCGTTTCGCTTCTCGGCAACGGTGGGCAGCTTCTACGGCCCCTACCTGCGCGCCCTCCTGATGTTCGTCGGGCTGGCGGCCGTCATCGGCATCGCGGCCGCCACGATGACCGGCTTCGGCCCGGGCGCATCGCGTGGCGCGATGATCGCCGTCATGGCCATCGTGGCAAGCTTTGCGTTCGTGTCCTTCTCCATCCTGCTCGGACCCTACCTCCTCGCGCGCATCCAGAACCTGGTCTGGAACCACACCACCCTCGGACCGCACCGGTTCGAGTGCCGGCTGCAGGCACGCAAGCTCGTCTGGATCATGTTCTCGAACCTGGTCCTGGTGGTCGTTACCCTGGGCTTGTTCATGCCTTTCGCCGCGGTACGCCTGGCGCGTTACCGGGTATCGTGCATGACGTTGCTGCCGGCCTCGTCGCTCGACGCATTCATCGCCGGCGAGCAGGCCGGCGTCGCGGCAGTGGGCGAAGAGCTGGGCGAGTTCCTCGACCTCGACCTTTCGTTGTGACCGACCTGACAGCGCCGCGCGTCACGGGACACTACTTCGACGGCCGCACTTCGGCGCGACGCGACGTCACTCTCTCCCTCGACACGTTCGGCGTCCTGCACGTGGAGGGCTCGGGGGTCGACCGTTTCGAGCCGGTTGCCGGGATCGCCGTATCGGAACCGCTGGGAGGTGCGCCGCGCCTGCTCACGTTTCGCGATGGCGCCTACTGCGAAGTGATGGCGCAAGCGGGCCGAGATGCATTCATCGCGGCGGTCGGTCCTCCGGAATCCCACGTGGTACGGGCACAGTCCCGCTGGTCATGGGCGATCGGCTCCGCGATCCTGCTGCTGGTCGTGATCGCGGTCGGCTACCGTGTCGGGCTGCCGTGGCTGGCCGAGAAGATCGCCGAGCGCATTCCGGCATCCATGGTCACGACCCTGTCGGACCAGACCCTCACCCTCCTCGACAAGGTGGCCTTCGAACCCAGCAAGCTGCCCGAGGAACGGCGCACGCGCATCGCGGATAGGTTCCGGCACCTCACGCCACCGGGAGGGCTGCCCGTACCCCACGAGGTATTGTTCCGCGCATCAGCCGGTATCGGGGCCAACGCCCTGGCGCTGCCCTCGGGCACCATCATCGTCACCGACGCGCTGGTAAAGCTCACCGAGAACGACGACGAGATCCTCGCGGTGCTCACGCACGAATTGGGGCACGTGCACGAACGGCATGGACTGCGATTGCTGGTGGAAAGCTCGGTCGTAGGTTTCGTGCTGACCTGGTACATCGGCGACGTCTCGAGTCTTGCAGCGAGCGTTCCGGCAGCCTTGCTGCAGGCGAAGTTCTCGCGCGAGCACGAGGCCGCCGCCGATGCCTACGGTGCGCGAATGCTGAAGGGCAACGGCTTGTCGCCGGCGCTGTTGGCCTCGATGCTGGAGAAGCTGGAAGCGAGCCATGGCAGTCCGGGAGCAGCGACGGACGACAAGTCGATCAACGACTACCTTGCATCGCATCCCGCGACCCGGGAGCGGATCGAGGCATTGCGGAAGTACTAGCCCGGAAATTTCATCAGCGAGGTGGCGAAACCTCCGAAGCACGAGGCTTTCCAAGTGTTTGCGAGCATTTGG
>JAIEQG010000155.1 GCA_019747905.1 Burkholderiales bacterium | reverse complement strand
GCACCACCGCCGGCCCCCATCCCAACCTTCCCCCGCCGTCGCGGGGGAAGGGGGCGAGTGATGCGATCGCGTCGAGCACCGAAGCAAGGGCAGTTGCTGCAACCGCTGTGACATAATCGCCGGCTCTGCGGAGAGTCTCGCAATGCAACCACAAACCCTCTACGACAAGCTGTGGTCGAGCCACCTCGTGCGCGAGGCCGGCGACGGCAGTGCGCTCGTCTATATCGACCGCCATCTGATTCACGAAGTCACCAGCCCGCAGGCCTACGAGGGTCTCAAGCTGGCTGGCCGCAAGCCGTGGCGCATCGATTCCATCGTGGCGACGGCGGATCACAATACCCCCACGAAGGATTGGGACAAGGGCATCCGCGATCCCATCTCGCGCACCCAGGTGGAAACGCTGGACGCCAACATCCGCGAATACGGTGCCAAGGCCTACTTCCCGTTCCTGGACGGCCGTCAGGGCATCGTCCACGTGATCGGGCCCGAACAAGGGGCGACCCTGCCGGGAATGACCGTGGTGTGTGGCGATTCGCACACCAGCACCCACGGCGCGTTCGCTGCATTGGCATTCGGCATCGGCACCTCCGAGGTGGAGCACGTGCTGGCGACGCAATGCCTCAATCTCAAGAAGGCGAAGCGCATGCTGGTGCGCGTCGAGGGCAAGCTCGGACGGGGTGTCACCGCGAAGGACGTGGTGCTCGCCATCATCGGCAAGATCGGCACCGCGGGCGGTACCGGCTACGCGATCGAATTCGGCGGCGGTGCCATCCGCTCGCTCTCCATGGAAGGCCGCATGACGGTGTGCAACATGGCGATCGAGGCCGGTGCGCGCGCCGGCATGGTCGCGGTGGACGACACGACCATCGAGTATCTGCGCGACCGACCCTTCGCGCCGAAGGGCGAACAATGGGACCGCGCCGTCGCGTACTGGCGCACGCTGGTGAGCGATCCTGGCGCGCAGTTCGACAAGACCGTCGAACTCGACGCGGCAGCCATCCTGCCGCAAGTGACGTGGGGTACTTCGCCCGAGATGGTGGATACGGTCGAGGCGCGAGTCCCCGACCCCGCGCGCATCGACGACCCGGTCAAGCGCGACGCGCTCGAGCGCGCGTTGAAGTACATGGGGCTCGAGGCCAACACGCCCATCACCCAGATCGCGATCGACAAGGTGTTCATCGGGTCGTGCACCAATTCGCGGCTCGAGGACCTGCGGGCCGCGGCGGACGTGGTCAAGGGACGCCGCGTGGCATCGAACGTGAAGCTCGCGATGGTGGTGCCCGGATCCGGACTGGTGAAGCGTGCGGCGGAGGCCGAAGGGCTCGATCGCGTGTTCCGCGACGCCGGCTTCGAGTGGCGCGAGCCCGGCTGTTCCATGTGCCTCGCGATGAACGACGACCGGCTCGAACCGGGCGAGCGTTGCGCGTCCACGTCCAACCGCAATTTCGAAGGGCGCCAGGGCGCCGGCGGGCGCACCCACCTGGTCAGCCCCGCCATGGCGGCAGCAGCGGCGATCGCCGGACATTTCGTCGACGTACGCCAGCCGTTCTAGGGAATCCCGTTCATGGAAAAGTTCACCGTACTCGATGGCCTGGTGGTTCCGCTCGACCGGCCCAACGTCGACACCGACGCGATCATTCCGAAGCAGTTCCTGAAGTCGATCAAGAGGAGCGGCTTCGGCCCCAACCTGTTCGACGCGTGGCGCTATCTCGACCACGGCGAGCCGGGCATGGACAACGCGAAGCGCCCGCTCAATCCGGATTTCGTGCTGAACCGGCCGGAGTATCGCGGGGCGCAGATCCTGCTCGCGCGCGAGAACTTCGGCTGCGGCTCGTCGCGCGAGCACGCGCCCTGGGCACTGACCGACTACGGCTTCCGCGCCATCGTCGCGCCGAGCTATGCCGACATCTTCTTCAACAACAGCTTCAAGAACGGCCTGCTGCCGGTGATCCTGCCGGCCGACGTGGTGGACCGGATGTTCGTCGAGGCGGCGGCCACGCCCGGCTATCGGTTGACGGTCGATCTCGCGCAGCAGAAGGTGACCACGCCCTCCGGCGCGTCGTTCGGTTTCGACATCGACGGCTTTCGCAAGCACAACCTGCTGAACGGTCTCGACGAGATCGGCCTCACGTTGCAGCAGGTGGATGCGATCCGCGCATTCGAGAGCAAGCATCGCGCGGCCCAGCCGTGGCTCTTCGCGTGAGGCGCCGATGAAGATCGCAGTTCTGCCGGGAGACGGCATCGGTCCCGAAATCGTGCAGCAAGCCACGCGCGTGCTGGAGGCGCTGCGCTCCGACGGACTCAAGGTCGAGATGGAACATGCGCCGATCGGCGGTGCCGGCTTCGATGCGGCCGGCGATCCGCTGCCGGAGGCCACGCTCAAGCTCGCCCAGCAGGCGGATGCAGTGCTGCTCGGCGCGGTAGGCGGTCCGAAGTACGACACGCTTCCGCGCCCGCAGCGGCCCGAGCAGGGGCTGCTGCGCATCCGCAAGGCACTCGGGTTGTTCACCAACCTGCGGCCGGCGGTGGTGTACGAGGAGCTGGCTTCCGCATCCTCGCTGCGGCCCGAGCTCGTCGCCGGGCTCGACGTGATGATCCTGCGCGAACTCACCGGCGACATCTATTTCGGCGAGCCGCGCGGCCGTCGCACGCTCGACAACGGCGAGCGTGAAGGCTACGACACGATGAAGTATTCCGAGTCGGAGATCCGGCGCATCGCCCACGTGGGTTTTCGCATCGCGCGCAAGCGCGCGCGCAAACTCTGCTCGGTGGACAAGGCCAACGTGCTCGACACCAGCATCCTGTGGCGTGAAGTGGTGACCGAAGTCGGCAAGGAATACGCCGATGTGGAGCTCTCGCACATGTACGTCGACAACGCGGCGATGCAGCTCGTGCGTGCGCCGAAGCAGTTCGACGTGATGGTCACGGGCAACATGTTCGGCGACATCCTGTCGGATGAAGCGTCGATGCTGACCGGCTCCATCGGCATGCTGCCCTCGGCCTCGCTCGATGCGAACGGCAAGGGTCTGTACGAACCGATCCACGGTTCCGCGCCGGACATCGCCGGCAAGGGTGTCGCCAATCCGCTCGCCACTATCCTGTCGATCGCGATGCTGCTGCGGCACACCGGCAACGACGAAGAGTCGGCGACGCGCATCGAGCAAGCGGTGAAGAAGGTGCTGCGCGACGGCTGCCGCACCGCGGACATCGCCCAGGCGGGCGAGAGCAGAATCGGTACGCAGGCGATGGGCGACGCAGTGGTCGCCGCGCTCGGCGCACAACATCGATAACGAGACTTTAACGACACGGAGAAGCGGTGATGGCAGCGGCAATGCGGGTGGGATTCGTGGGCTGGCGCGGCATGGTGGGTTCGGTGCTCATGCAGCGGATGGTCTGGGAGAAAGACTTCATGCTGATCGAGCCCACCTTCTTCACCACGTCCAACGTCGGCGGTGACGGACCGTCCATCGGGCGCGATCTCGGACCGCTGCAGGACGCCAACGACGTCGATGCGCTGACGGCCATGGACACGATCGTGTCCTGCCAGGGCGGTGACTACACCAACGCCGTGTTTCCGAAGTTGCGGGCGGCGGGATGGAACGGCTACTGGATCGATGCCGCATCGGCGCTGCGCATGAACGACGACGCCGTGATCATTCTCGACCCGGTCAACCGGGCGGTGATCGACGCGGCGCTGGCCCGCGGCGTGAAGAACTACATCGGCGGCAACTGCACGGTGAGCCTGATGCTCATGGCGCTGGCGGGCCTGTTCAAGGCCGATCTGGTCGAATGGATCACCGCCATGACCTACCAGGCGGCATCCGGGGCCGGGGCGCAGAACATGCGCGAGCTGGTCGAGCAGATGGGCGCGGTCCACGGTGCGGCGAAGAACATGCTGGACCACCCGACGGCCACCATCATCGACATCGACCGCGCGGTCGCGCAGGCCCTCAACAGCAACGACTTCCCCACCACGCAGTTCGGACACGCGCTGGCCGGCAGTCTGTTGCCGTGGATCGACAAGGACCTCGGCAACGGTCAGAGCCGCGAGGAGTGGAAGGCCATGGCCGAGGGCAACAAGATCCTCGGCAAGCCGCCCGGCACGATCCCCGTCGATGGCGTCTGCGTGCGCATCGGTGCCATGCGCTCGCACAGCCAGGCCCTCACCATCAAGCTGAAGCGCGACCTCCCGCTGGCCGAGATAGAGCGGTTGCTGGCATCTGCCCACGACTGGGTGAAAGTGATTCCTAACACCCGCGAAGCGTCTTTGCAGGCGCTGACCCCGGCGGCGGTTTCCGGCAAGCTGGAGGTTCCCGTGGGGCGCCTGCGCAAGCTGCCCATGGGTGGCGAGTACCTCACGGCATTCACGGTCGGCGACCAGCTGCTGTGGGGGGCCGCCGAGCCCCTGCGCCGGATGCTGAGGATTCTGCTCGACCGCTGACGCCGGTGCGCCCCGCGCATGACGGGGCTGGTGAGTAGGCGTTTACGCTGTCCGCCAACACGATCGCGGTTGGCGGCAAGGAACTTGCTTCGTCGCCCGTGTGCAAGCTGATTCGGCCCGAATCCGATTTTCAGCCCTGGACGCGCCTTAAGGTGCGCGTTCCTTCGGCTACAGAAAACGACAAAATGAGCCGAAAAAAGAACCATGAATCGATGGTTAGCTGAGAGGCGAGATTAGCTTGCATCAGTAACCCCATGATGTTATTTTCGTTATAAACCTCGAAATCCAAGGGTGGCGCGGTGGGCAAATCTCTGATTCGCGTGGTCGCTACGGTCGCCGCGCTCCTCGTCTGCACGGCGTCCGCCTACGCCGCTGGTCTCGGCAAGCTCACGGTCATCTCGACGCTCGGCCAACCCTTCCGCGGCGAGATCGACCTGGTGTCGGTCAAGAAGGACGAACTGTCGTCCCTGACGGTGCGCATGGCTTCGCCGGATGCTTTCAAGCAAGCGGACCTGCCCTACACCGCCTACGTCTCGAACCTGAAACTGGCCATCGAGAAGCGCCCCAACGGCGATCCGTACGTGAAGGTGTCCTCGTATCAGCCGCTGAACGAGCCCTTCATCGATTTCCTGGTGGAACTCGGCTGGACCTCCGGCCGCCTGGTCCGGGCCTACACGGCGCTCGTCGACCCGCCCATAGTGACCGATGCGGAAGCCTCGAAGGCCCCCGAGGTGAAGACCCTGCCGCCCGCGCCGGTACCCGAAACGAAGGCCGAGGCGGCACCGCCCCCGGAGCCTGTCGCGGCACCCGCGCCCCCGCCACCACCGCCCGCCGACGTGCAACCGCCGGTGGCCGAGGCGGCCCCCGCCCCGGAGCCTGAACCGGCCCCGTCGGCGGCGGAGCCCACGCCGGACGAGCCGCCCGTCGCGCAGCGCGACGAAGGCATCAAGGTTCCCGAACCCGCAGTGCAGACCGGCGCGGTCCGGGCTGCGCCCGCCGGGCAACGCGCCCCGTCGGCTGGCGGCGAAGTGACCGTGAAGCATGGCGATACCTTGTCCAAGATCGCGAAGGCCCACATGGTCGAGGGTCTGGCCCTCGAGCAGATGCTGGTGCTGCTGTATCGCGAAAACCCCGACGCCTTCGCCGGCAAGAACATGAACCGCCTGAAGACCGGGACGGTCATGCGCCTTCCGGACGATTCGTCCGTGGTGGACATGTCGCCCCAGGACGCACGCAAGGAAGTCCGCGTGCAGGCGGCCAACTGGAATGCGTACCGCGAGAAGCTCGCGGCCGTCACCGCCGAAGCCCCGGCGATCGATACCGGCGCCCAGCAGAGCGCGTCCGGCAAGGTCACCACCACGGTGGAAGAAAAGGCGCCGGCGGCGGAAGCGCCGAAGGAAGTGCTGAAGCTTTCCAAGGGTGAACCGGCCAAGGCCGGCACCGGCGCCGCGACCCAGGACGCGAAGGCGCTCCAGGACCGCATCCGTTCGCTCGAGGAAGAGATCGCCGCCAAGAACAAGGCGGCCAAGGACTCCGGCGAGCGCATCGCTGCCCTCGAAAAGACCATCAAGGACATGCAGGCCCTGATGGAGATCAAGAGCAAGGGCATGCCGACGGCCCAGGCGCCCGCACCTGCCCCTGCGCCCAAGGCCGAGCCACCCAAGGCCGCGCCGCCTCCGGCCGCCGAGGCCCCCGCGCCGAAGCCGGCAGAGCCCGCCGTGGCGCCGC
>JAIEQG010000002.1 GCA_019747905.1 Burkholderiales bacterium | reverse complement strand
GCGCTCGACAGGAGCTTGGCGGTGATGTCCACGATCGGGATCACGCGCTCGTAGGCCATGCGCGTCGGGCCGATCACGCCCACCGTGCCGACCACCTGCCCGTCGACTTCGTACGGTGCCGTGACCACGCTGCATTCGTCGAGCGGCACCAGGCCCGATTCGCCGCCGATGAAGATGCGCACACCCTCGGCGCGGCTGGAGAGCTCGAGGAGCTGGAGAAAGCCGGTGCGTTGATCGAACAGCGCGAAGAGGCGCCGCAGCTTCTCCATGTTCGACGACAGGTCGTCCACGTTGAGCAGGTTGTGCTCGCCCGAGATGACCACCTGTTCGTTGCGCTGCGCCACCGCCTCCGATCCCACTTCCACGGCCTTCGACATCAGGGCGAGCATGTCCTGGCGCAACTGGCGCAGCTCGTCGTGAAGGCGCAGGCGGATCTCGTCGAAATCGAGGCCTGCGAAGTGCTGATTCAGGAAGTTGCCGGCCTCGGTCAGTTCGCTGGCCGTATACGGGTGCTCGGTGGTCAGGATGCGGTTCTGCACGTCGCCGTCGGGGGTGACGATGATGAGCAGGATGCGGTTGTCCGACAGGTTGAGGAATTCGATGTGGCGAAACGCCGGATTGCGCCGCCGTGGCGTCATCACCACGCCGGCAAAGCTGGTGAGTTCCGACAGCAGCTGCGAGGCCGAGGTGACCAGGCGCTGCGTGTTGTCCGCCTGCAACTGTCCCTCGAGCTGGCTGATCTGGCCCTGGTCGAGCGGCTTGACCGTGAGCAGGCTGTCGACGAAGAGGCGATAGCCCCGCGGCGTGGGAATGCGCCCGGCCGAGGTGTGCGGGCTCGCGATGTAGCCCATCTCTTCGAGGTCCGCCATGATGTTGCGGATGCTCGCCGGCGACAGGTCCAGCCCGGAGAACTTGGCGAGCGAGCGCGAGCCCACGGGCTGGCCTTCGACGATGTAGCGCTCGACGAGAGTCTTGAGGAGGATGCGGGCGCGCTGGTTGAGCATGGCAGAACGATTCTATACAGGTTGTCCCGCGCCGGGGCAACCGGCCTGCCATTCCAGCCCGTGTCGATGGCGAGCGGCCGCGCCAGGCAAATGTGCTCTAATTCGGCGCATGAAAACCGGGTTCCGCCACATCGCCCTCATCGGCAAACACCGCAGCCCGGAGATCGCACAGCCCTTGATCGAGCTTGCGGAGTTCCTGGAGCGTCGCGGCATCGAAGTCTCGATCGATCCCATGACGGCCGAGCACGTGACCAACCATCATCGCGACGTGCTGACCCTGGAGGAGATCGGCAAGCGCGCCGATCTCGCCATCGTCATCGGGGGCGATGGCACCATGCTCAACATCGCCCGCACCCTGGCGCCCTTCGACGTGCCGCTGGCCGGCGTCAACGTCGGCCGCCTCGGCTTCCTGACCGACGTCTCGATCGACACCATGTTCGACACCGTGGGCTCCATGCTCGACGGGCAGTACATGGTGGAGCCGCGCATGCTGGTCACCGCATCGATCCTGCGCGGCGACCAGCGCATCGTCGACATGAACGCCTTCAACGAAGTGGCGATCAACAAGGGTCCGGACGGCAGCCTGATCGAGCTCGAGGTACGGATCGACCGCCAGTTCGTCTACAACCTGCGTGCCGACGGCCTGATCGTCGCCTCGCCCACCGGGTCCACGGCCTATGCGCTGTCCGCCGGCGGTCCGATACTGCATCCGTCGCTGTCGGTCCTGGCGCTGGTGCCGGTCTGCCCGCATACCCTGTCGAACCGGCCGATCGTCATCTCCGGCAACTCGACGCTCGAGATCCTCGTGCTGAGCGCGGAAGACGCCGGTGCGCACTTCGACAGCCATTCCCGCCATAAGCTCCACGAAGGCGACCGCCTCGAAGCGAAGCGCTGTCCCAACCTGATCCGGGTGCTGCATCCCCTTAACCACGACTACTACCACATGCTGCGCGAGAAGCTCGGCTGGAGCGAGTCGCCGGGGCAGTGACCGGGGCGGTAGAGAAGATCCGATGCTGCTCGCTCTGTCGCTCCAGGATTTCGTCATCGCCGACCGCGTGCGGCTCGAGTTCGCGCGCGGCTTCTCCGTGCTGACGGGCGAAACCGGGGCCGGCAAGTCCATGCTGGTGGACGCGCTCACTCTCGTGCTCGGCGGCCGTGCCGACAGCGCGGCCGTCCGTACCGGACGCGAGCGCGCCGAGGTGAGCGCGGAGTTCGATGCGTCGAACCTTGCCCCGCTCAAGACTTGGCTGGGCGACAACGACCTCGCCGGCGAAGGCGGCGAGTGCATCCTGCGCCGTGTGATCGACGCGGGCGGACGCTCGCGGGCGTACATCAATGGCCGGCCGTGCACCGCGGCCCAGTTGCGGGAGGCGGGCGAGCAGCTCGTCGACATCCATGGCCAGCACGAGTATCAGTCACTGGTGCGGGCCGCCAGCCAGCGCCGGCTGCTGGACGGCTATGCCGGTGCGATCGAGACCGCGGCCGAAGTGGAGCGCTTGCACCGGCGCTGGCGTGAACTTGCCGATGCACGGGCGCGCGCGCTGGAGAACGCGCAGGCACTGGCCGACGAGCGCGAGCGCCTCGACTGGCAGGTACGCGAACTGAAGCAGCTCGCGATCACCGAAACGGAGTGGGACGAACTGCAGGCGGATCACGGCCGCCTCGCCCATGCCGCGACTCTCATCGAAGGGGTGGAGGCGAGTCTCGACGCCTTGTCGGAAGGCGAGGGAGCCTGCCTTGCCACGGTGAACGGCGTCGTCTCACGATTGAAGCAGCTTGCCACCCACGATCCGGCGCTCAAGGAAGTGCTGGATGTGCTGGAGCCCGCTGAGATCCAGCTGCAGGAAGCAGGCTACGCGTTGCGCCACTACCGCCAGCGGCTCGACCTCGACCCGGATCGGTTGCGCGAAGTCGAGGCGCGGCTCGAGGCGGTGGTCGGCATGGCGCGCAAGTACCGCGTGGGTCCGCGCGAACTGCCGCAAAAGCAGCAGGAACTCACGGCGCGGCTGGAACGGATCGCCGAAGGCCTGGACGCGGAAGCGCTGGCGCGCGAGGAGGCGGCCGCGCGCGAGGCTTGCGTCGTACAGGCACGCAAGCTCACCAAGGCGAGGACGAAAGCCGCCGCGGAACTCGCGAGCCAGGTAACCGCGGCCATGCAGCAGCTCGCCATGGCCGGCGGCCGCTTCGAGGTGGCACTGACGCCCCTCGACGAACCGTCCGCCGGCGGCCTGGAGCAGATCGAGTTTCTCGTGACCGCCCATGCCGGTGGGACGCCGCGACCGATCGCGAAGGTCGCCTCCGGCGGCGAGCTGTCGCGGTTGTCCCTGGCCCTGCAGACTGTCGCGAGTCGCGTGGCCGACGTGCCCACGCTGGTGTTCGACGAAGTGGACGCCGGCATCGGCGGCGGCGTGGCCGAGATCGTCGGCCGCATGCTGCAGGCGCTGGGTCGCAGCCGCCAGGTCTTGTGCATCACCCATCTGCCGCAGGTGGCCGCGGCCGCCGACAATCAATGGCGCGTGGCGAAGCGCGCCGTGAAAGGTGAAACGTTGTCGAGCGTCGATCCGCTCGAGGGCGACGCGCGAGTGGACGAGATCGCTCGGATGCTGGGCGGGGTGAAGATCACCGACACGACTCGCCGGCACGCGGCGGAGATGCTCGGCACGACGGCGCGCTGACCCGGCGCCGCAGCCTCAGGTCGATTTCCCGAGCATTGGCTCGTGTCGTGTTCGGCTGCCTGCGATGACTCGATTGACCGTCGATCCCCGCCCTTCGGGCGTGGCGGCGAACGCGGCGGAGCAGGGGCCCCAGTAGTGGGGATGCGACCCGCGTTCCGACGCACAGGGGATCGCCGCCCCAACGATCGCATTTGCGGTCAGATCCCCATATTGTGATGGGGCCCCTCCTCCGCGCTCCAACGATCCCCTCGCCGGGTATCTCGCATCGCTACTTCCGGTTCGGACAGTCCGGCCGCTGGCAGTGGACGTAGAGCTGCAGCGAGTGTTCGTGGATCGCGAAACCGCGCTCCTTCGCCACCTCGGTCTGGCGCTTCTCGATCTGCTCGTCGAAGAACTCCTCGACCTGCCCGCACTGCAGGCACACGAAGTGGTCGTGGTGCCCGCCTTCGTTCAGTTCGAACACCGCCTTGCCGCTCTCGAAGTGGTGACGGATCAGCAGGCCCGCCTGCTCGAACTGCGTCAGCACGCGATAGATCGTCGCGAGACCGATGTCCATGCCTTCGGCGATCAGGAGCTTGTAGACGTCCTCGGCGGTGAGGTGCCGCTCCGAACTGTGCTCGAACAGATTGAGAATCTTGAGCCGGGGCAGCGTTGCCTTGAGGCCGATGGTCTTGAGATCGCTGGGCGTTCGGGTAGGCATGGAGGACGGGTTACCGGGGGTACTCGTCGAGTATCATAGAACCTTTCCAACCGTCCGAGAACGATGAGAACGTCGCGCGCAGGTCACAGGCCCATCGGGTGGGCGCCTTGCATCGGTCTCGTGGTGGCGCTGCTGCTGGGTGCGTGTTCGCTCACCACCTACAAGATCGACATCCAGCAGGGCAACGTCGTCACTCAGGACATGGTCGCGAAGTTGCGCCAGGGCATGACGCGGTCCCAGGTTAAGTTCGTGATGGGCACGCCACTCGTGAGCGACCCGTTCCACACCGATCGCTGGGACTACTTCTACGAGTTCATCAAGGGCGGCAAGTTGAAGGACAGGAAGCGCCTCACGCTGGTGTTCGACCAGGATCGATTGGCGAAGGTGCTGGGTGACGTTCAGACGGAACCGGCGTTGAAGGACGGTCTGCCGCCGGCGGGTACGGCGAAGCAATAGTCAGAGCGGCGCTTCGACCATGGTCCAGAAAGTCGTCATCGCCGGCAGTTCCGGCCGCATGGGGCGCACGTTGATGGAATCCATCGCCCAGTCGGACGACCTGCGCCTGCACGCAGCGCTCGAGCGCGGCGACAGCCCGTTCCTCGGCCGCGACGCCGGCGAACTGATCGGTGCCCCCAACGGCGTGACCATCACGGCGGATCTCGATCAGGGCTTGCGGGGCGCCGACGTGCTGGTGGATTTCACCCGCCCCGAAGGGACGATGGCGCACGTCGACGCCTGTGTGCGGCACGGCGTCAAGCTCGTGATCGGCACCACCGGCTTCAGCGCCGAGCAGAAAGCCCGCATCACGGCGGCAGCCGGCAAGGTGGGCATCGTGATGGCCCCCAACATGAGCGTCGGCGTCAACGTGGCGCTGCGACTGCTCGACCTGGCGGCGCGGGCACTGGGCGAGGGCTACGACGTGGAGATCGTGGAAGCCCACCACCGGCACAAGGTGGATGCGCCGTCCGGCACCGCCCTGCGCATGGGCGAAGTGGTGGCCGCCGCCCTCGGGCGCGACCTCGCGACCGATGCCGTGTACGGCCGCGAAGGCGTGACCGGGGAGCGCAAGCCGTCGACCATCGGTTTCGCCACGGTGCGCGGCGGCGACATCGTGGGCGACCACACCGTGATGTTCGCCGGCATCGGCGAACGGGTCGAGATTACCCATAAGGCATCGAGCCGGGCGACCTTCGCGATGGGGGCGTTGCGCGCCGCGCGATTCCTGGGAGCGAAGCAGTCCGGGCTGTATGACATGCAGGACGTGCTCGGACTCCGCTGACCGGTCCGCGGTTGAAGCTGGACCCTCCGGCGGGTTACAATCGCCGGGCTAAAACCAAGCGGGAGTGGCGCGCGAGCGCCCTCCCGCTTGGCGCATGTCGGGTCACCCGCCGGCCGTTCCGGGTTGCAACCCGGACCACGACGTGCGGGAGCCGCATCCACCTCAAGGCTCCGACCCGAGCCCCCGTTTCGCCCTTCTGGAGCCCCGCCCCGTGTCCGACCGTCAGCCCGCCCTTCTCGCGCTAGCCGACGGGACGGTTTTCCGGGGGCATTCCATCGGCGCCGAGGGCTCAACCGTGGGCGAGGTGGTGTTCAACACCGCCATGACCGGTTATCAGGAGATCCTGACCGATCCGTCCTACAAGCGGCAGATCGTCACGCTCACCTATCCCCACATCGGCAACACGGG
>JAIEQG010000136.1 GCA_019747905.1 Burkholderiales bacterium | reverse complement strand
GAGGCTGCCGTGGCATCGTCGGCCACGAACGCTGCACGCACTTCGTCACCCACTTCAAAAGCGTCCGGTCCGATGGCCGGACCGAGCCAGGCCACCACGGATGTCGGGTCTGCATCCATTGCCTCGATGGTTCGTTCCACCACGCCGCCGGCGAGACCGCGCCAGCCCGCGTGGGCGATACCGATGACCGAACCGTCGCGGGCCGCAAGAAGGACCGGCATGCAGTCGGCCATCTGGATTACGCAGACCACGCCGGGGGTCCGGGTCATTGCCGCGTCGGCTTCGACCAGGGCTGCCACCGAGTCTGCATGCACGACACCGACGCCGTGCACCTGCCTCAGCCAACGCGGCTCGGCAGGCAGATGGGCCCGTACGCGGCGTCGATTCTCCGCGACCGCGGCCGGCTCGTCGTTGACGGCGATCCCGAGATTGAGGCTGGCGTAGGGGCCGGTGCTGACGCCGCCGGTGCGCGTGGTGATCAGCGCGCGTACCTTCGAGGGTGCAGGCCAATCCGGGACGATCCAGTCGGGCGGGAAGCTGCTCACGCGGATTCGAGTCGCTCGAGCAATGCCTGGAAATCAGCTGGCGGCGGCGCCTCCCATGCCATGGCGGTCTGCGTGGCCGGATGCATCAGCGCGAGCTGCCAGGCGTGCAGCGCCTGTCGATCGAATTCGCCCACGCGCGCCGCCAGCGCTGGCGGCAGTCGGCGCGGACCGTAGACCGGGTCGCCCAGCAGCGGGTGGCCAACGGAATCCATGTGTACCCGGATCTGGTGCGTACGCCCGGTCTCGAGCCGGCACTCGAGCAACGTCCAGCTCTCGCCACGGCGCAGGGCGCGATAGTGGGTCACGGCCGGTTTGCCGGTGGCGACGATCGCCATCCGCGTGCGCTGGGTCGGGTGGCGGCCGATCGGTGCTTCCACCACGCCCGACTCGGGCGCGGCGCCCAGCACGACGGCGAGATAGCGCCGCGACACCGTGCGGGCCTGCAGCTGGCGCACCAGCGACGTCTGTGCTTCGAGGGTTTTCGCAACCACCAGCAAGCCGCTCGTGTCCTTGTCGAGGCGGTGCACGATTCCCGCGCGGGGCAGTCGCGCGACACCCGGAGCATGGGCGAGAAGGGCATTCAGCAGCGTGCCGGCCCAGTTGCCGCTGCCCGGATGGACGACCAGGCCCGGCGGCTTGTTCACCACGAGCAGCGTCTCATCCTCGTGGAGGATGGCGAGCGGGATCGCCTCCGGCGCAAAGCTGGTTTCCTCTGCACTCGGTTCGGGCATGAGCTCGATGCGCTCCCCGCCCCAGACCTTGCTGCGAACCTCGGCGGTCGCACCATCGACCGTCGCCCGCCCGCCCTCGATCCACGTCTGCAGCCGCGTGCGCGAGTAGTCGGGGAACAGTTTCGACAATGCCTGGTCCAGTCTCGAGCCGGCCAGTGCCGGCGGCACCACGGCGACGAGCCGGTCGCGCGCAGGGGGTGGGCTATAATCCGCGCGCTCTTTTTCGGCGAATGACATGATCAGAAGTCTAGCGGCAATCCTGGTGGTACTCCTCCTTGCGGTCCTCGGGGCGTGCAAGAGTGGTCCGACCAAAGACGAGACCCGGAACTGGACGGTGGACAAGCTCTACACCGAAGCCAAGTCCGAACTCACCTCGGGCAACTACAAGAAGTCGATCGGTTACTACGAGAAGCTCGAATCGCGTTTCCCCTATGGCCGCTACGCCCAGCAGGCGCAGCTCGAAGTCGCCTACGCCTATTTCAAGGAGCGCGAGAAGGCCTCCGCCATCGCCGCGTGCGACCGGTTCATCAAGCTCTATCCGAACCATCCGAACGTCGACTACGCCTACTACCTGAAGGGCCTGGTGTCGTTCAACGAGGATCTCGGCCTCATCGCCAAGTTCTCCAACCAGGACATGACCGAGCGCGACCCGGCGGCGATGCAGGAATCGTTCGCCGCGCTCCAGTTGCTGGTCACTCGCTATCCGGAGAGCAAGTACACGCCGGATGCCGTGAAGCGCATGCAGTATCTGGTCAACGCCCTCGCCTCCTACGAAGTGAAGGTGGCCGAGTACTACCTGCGTCGTCGCGCCTACGTGGCGGCGGTGAACCGGGCGCAGACTGCCATCACCAACTATCCGCAGACCCCGGCGCTGGAGCGCGCCTTCGTCGTGCTGTCCAGAGCCTATGAAGCGATGGGGCTCACCGACCTGCAGAAGGATTCGGAGCGCCTGCTCATGCTGAACTTCCCCGAGAGCAAACTCCTGGCGGACAGCCGCGCGAAGTCGTGGTGGAACATCTTCTAGGCTGGCTCTAGGCTGGCCCCCATCCCAGCCTTCCCCCACTGACGTGGGGGAAGGGGTTTACAGCTCCCTCCCCCGACTTCGCCGGGGAAGGGTTGGGGAGGGGGCAAGGCGCCGGGTAGGACAGCACTCAGGTGCTCAGCCGAGGCGCTCCTTGAGGAAGTCGAGCAAGGCCTGATTGCGCAGGATGCGCATGCGGTCCGGCGTGGCCACCGCAGTGATCTGATTGCCGAACTTCGTGACCGGTGTCCAGGGTTCGAGCAACCGGACCAGGCGCCCCTCCGTGAGGTCCGGCTCGCAGACGTAGGCAGGCAACAAGGCGATACCCAGCCCCGCCAGCGCAGCATCGGCCACGGCTTCGGGGTTGTTGGCGCGAAAGCGGCTGCGCACCCGCACGTTCTGGGAGCGATCGCCCGACGTGAAGGTCCAGACCTCGTCGGACATCTCGCGCCAGTAACACATGCACGGGCGGCCTTCGAGATCGCGCGGCTCCAGCGGCGAACCCGCGGTGGCCAGGTAGGCGGGCGAGGCGATGACGATGAGGTCGACCCGGGCTACCGGGACCAGCACCAGATCGTGTGCCAGCGATGAGGTGAAGCGCAGCGCCAGATCGACTCGTTCGTACGCGATGTCCATGATCCGGTCCTCGAGCAGCAGTTCGATCTCGATACCGGGGTGGGCAGCCAGGAAATCCGGCAGCAGCTTGGCCAGCACGCGCTGGCCCCATGAAATCGGCGCAGTCACGCGGATGCGCCCGCTCAAGGTGGCGCGCAGCGACAGCAACTGCTCGTCGGCCGACTGCACCGCGCCCAAGGCATTGCGAGCGAAGTCCAGGTAGATCTCGCCGGCCGATGTGAGGGCAACCCGGCGGGTGCTGCGGCTGAACAAGGTGGCCTTCACCGCCCGTTCGAGCTGCGCCACCCGCTTGCTGACCACGCCCTTGCCGACCCCCAACTCGTTCGCGGCCGCACTGACGCTCAGGTGGTCGGCGACCCGGACGAAGGCTTCCAGCATGTCGGTCGAGATGGGCATTGTCCACGGAACGGAAACAATCCGTTCCCATTCCATCAGATGCTCGGTCGAGGGTCAAACCGTAGACTTTTCCGCGCGGACGCTTCCGGGGTTGGAGGGCGTGGCGCCACGACAAACCATTCTGGGAGGAGACATCATGAAACTGTATGCGGACCCCATCACCGTGAACTGTCGCAAGGTCGTAGCCGGGTTCGATCTGCTCGGCATTCCGTACGAGCGGGTGCACGTGGACTACTTCAAGGCGGAGCAGAAGTCTCCGGCCTACGTGGCCATCAACCCGAACGCTTCGTTGCCGGCGCTGGTCGACGGCGATTTCGTCCTCTGGGAATCCAATGCGATCCTGCAGTACGCGGCCGACAAGCACGGCAAGACCAACTACTACCCGACCGACGTGAAGACCCGCGCGGACATCAACCGCTGGCTGCTGTGGGAGTCGTCGAGCTGGTTCCCGAGCTGCTACGTGTACCTGGTCGAGCATTGCGTGAAACCCCTGCTCAATGCACAGCCTGATCCCGCCGTGATCGCGGCGCAGGACGCCCAGTTCCACAAGCTGGCGGGCATCCTCGACGAGCGCCTCGCCAGGAGCCCGTGGATCGCGGGATCGAGCCCCACCATCGCCGACATCGCCGTCGCGGCACCCATGCACTTGCATGGCCTGCAGAAGCTGCCGCTCGACCCGCATCCGAACGTCGTGCGCTGGATGACCGAGAGGGTGGAAAAGCTGCCCGCGTGGGATCGCACTTACGTGGGGCCGGGCTTCACCCTCACGCGCGCTGCCGCCTGAGGTGATGTCCCTCCCGATGGTCCCGCGGCCCGTCCCCCCAGGAGGGCCAGCCCACTCGGGTCGGCCCGGCGAGGGCTGAGCGCGCCATGACCGAAGGACCCTTCTCCCTGGCGGGCAAGGTTGCGCTGGTGACCGGCGGCAACGCCGGCATCGGTCGCGCTCTGGCGCTCGCCTTACGCCAGGCAGGCGCGAAAGTGGCGGTCGGTGCGCGCCGGCCGGACCGCAATGCCGAGGTGCTGGCCGAGCTCGGTGCCGACGGTGCCGCGTTCGAGCTCGACGTGACCGACGAGGCCGGCATCGAACGGGCCGTACAAGGCGTCGTGGCGCGGTGGGGGCGGCTCGACATCCTCGTCAACAATGCCGGCACCGTGAACCGCAAGTCCGTGATGGAACTCGAGCGGGCCGCGTGGGATCACGTGATGAACACCAACCTCACCGGTCCGTTCCTGTGCACCAAGCACGCGGCGCGGATCATGAAGTCCCAGGGCAGCGGCAAGATCATCAACATCGCTTCGATCTATGGACTGGTGGCACCGAGCAAGGGCCTGCAGGTGCCCTACAGCGTGTCGAAGGCAGGCGTGATCGCCCTCACGCGCGTCAATGCGGTGGAGCTGGCCGCCCACGGCATCCAGGTCAATGCCATCGCCCCGGGCTACTACTTCACCGAGATGACCGCGGAACTCTCCGGCACGCCGCTCGAACAGACCTTGAAGCGCCGCACCCCGAGCGGCCGTCTGGGCGAGACCGTCGACCTCACCGGCACGTGCGTGTATCTCGCCTCGCGCGCTTCGGATCACGTCACCGGTGTGTGCATCCCGGTGGACGGCGGCTACGTTGTCTCGGACGGCCTGGAGCGCGGCTGACTTTTTTCGAGGAGATCGACCCATGAAACGCGAACCCTTCGTGCGTTCCACCTTCAACTACACGCTCGACAACGGCAAGGTGCCCGAGATCTATTTCTACGAGCCCGAAGAGCCGGTGGACCCGCACCAGCCCGGCGACGATCCGCGCGAGATGTCCGTGTTCGACGGCTGGTCGCGTGTCGACCGGTTCTCGCTCGATCGCGAAGGCTTCGAGCTGCAGCCGTTCTCGCACAGGTTCGACCGCTGGGACGACAACTCGGCCATCGAGTCGCAGCTCTATCCCAAGGTGACCGAGTTCATCCGTCAGCACGTGGGTGCAAAGCGCGTGAAGATCTTCGACCACACCATCCGCTCCAAGGTGAACGAGCGCAAGCAGACGGCCGAGGACTCGACCACGCAACGGGCTCCCGTGCTCCTGGTGCACTGCGACTTCACGCCGCACTCGGGACCGCTGCGGGTGCAGCAGATCCTGCCGGACGAGGCCGACAACCTGCTGCAGCGTCGCGTCGCTTTCTACAACTTCTGGCTGCCGTTCAACAACCGCGTCGAGGAGATGCCGCTCGCCATGTGCGACGCCACCACGTCGGTCGACGACGATCTCATCAAGATGATCCTGCGCTACCGCGAGCGCACCGGCGAGATCTTCGTGATGCGCCATGCCGAAGCGCACCGCTGGTGGTACTTCCCGCTCATGGAACCGAGCCAGGCGCTGTTGCTGAAGACCTACGATTCCGAGACCGATGGGCGCGCCCGCTTCATGGGCCACAGCGCCTTCACCGATCCGACCACGGCACCGGATGCCCGCACGCGCTCGAGCATCGAGATCCGGACGATGGCGTTCTTCTGAAGGTTAGGGAAAGGCAGGGACTAGGGAAGGGCAGGGACTAGGGAAGGGCAGGGACTAGGGAAGGGCAGGGACTAGGGAAGGGCAGGGACTAGGGAAAGGCAGGGACTAGGGAAAGGCAGGGACTTGGGAACAAAAGAACCCCGCGGAGCTCCATCCCTAGTCCCTAGTCCCTAGTCCCTAGTCCCTAGTCCCTAGTCCCTAGTCCCTAGTCCCTAGTCCCTAGTCCCTAG
>JAIEQG010000126.1 GCA_019747905.1 Burkholderiales bacterium | reverse complement strand
TATCCGCCCGGCATCCCGCTGCTCATCCCGGGCGAGCGGTTCAACAAG
Organism: Burkholderiales bacterium; assembly: GCA_019747905.1. Classification (GTDB taxonomy): domain Bacteria; phylum Pseudomonadota; class Gammaproteobacteria; order Burkholderiales. The sequence goes on along the minus strand of JAIEQG010000126.1, from coordinate 5,996 downwards.
ACCATCGTGCGTTACCTGCAGTTCGCGCGCGCGTTCAACACCCGCTTCCCCGGGTTCGGCACGGAAATCCACGGGCTGGTCGACGAGGAGGTGGACGGGCGGCTCACGTTCCATGTGGACTGCGTGCGGTGAGCGTTGTGCCGAGCGGCCTGTGGGCCTGAGGCGGCACGGGGGCGCGTAGGGACGCCTGCGGCACTCCGGCGGCAGTGCTCAGCTGCCGCCGGCCTGAAGATTGCGAGTGTCTCTCGCGGGCGACATGCTGGTTTGACGCCCGAAGGCAAGTTTTGTAACGTCGGTCTAAAGAACAACGATTTGTAGTCGATTGTTCACCCGTTGCTTCAGCCCTCGTCGGGCCTCCCCTAGCGGGTTGCCCCCTGGGGGAAGGGCCGCAGGCCCATCGGGGGAACATCAACTCAGCCAGGCGCGCCAGGGAACGACCATGAAGTGTCGAAAATTGCTCCGCATCGCTGCGGCGGGTCTGCTTGTGTGCCTGTTGCCGCTGAGCGCCGTTGCCGACGACGTACTGGACCGCGCCAAGGCGCTCATGGCTGCGCGTGACGCGAATGGCGCCTACCAGTTGCTGGCGCCACTCCAGTCCGAGCGCGCGGGCGATCCGAACTACGACTATCTGCTCGGTATCGCAGCGCTCGACCTCGGCCGCAACACCGAGGCGGTGTTCGCCCTCGAGCGGGTGCTGGCGGTACAGCCGAAGAACACGAAGGCGCGGGCGGAGATCGCCCGGGCGTACTACAACCTCAAGGAAACCGAGGCCGCGAAACGGGAGTTCCAGAACGTCCGTGACCAGAGCCCGCCCGAGGAGGTCAAGATCACCATCGATCGCTACCTCGATGCGATCGACCGGGCCACGGTCGGACCGAAACCGACCGCACGGTTCTACGTGGAAGGCTATGCCGGCTACGACACGAACGTGAACAGTGCGACCGCGGACCGCAGTATCGCGATCCCGCTGTTCGGCGGCGCCCTCTTCTCGCTGGGCCCAGGGGCTTACAAGCTGTCCGATGGGTACTGGGGCATCGCCGCTGGTGTGTCGGGCCGGGTGCCGATCAATCCACGCTGGGCGCTGGTCGGCGGGTTCGCGGGCAATCGCCGGTGGAATTTCGAGCACGACCGGTTCGATACGAGCTTCCTCGACCTGAACCTTGGCGCGACCTACAAGCGTGACCGCGATCTGTTGTCGTTCCTCGTGCAGCTCAACGACTTCACGGTGTACGACCCTCTCTACAACAGTGCCTATCGCGAGGCGCGTGGCGGCACGCTGCAGTGGCAGCGCGACCTCGATGCCCGCAATCAGGTCAGTGCCTACGTTCAGTACGCCGGTCTGACCTACCCGGACCAGCGCATCCGGAATGCCGATCGTTACGTTGCCGGGCTGGGCTATGCCCACGCATTCGTCGGTGGTGGGCCCACGATGTACGTGGGTGCCTACGGCGGCAGCGAGAGGGTGCGGGATGCGAGCGTGCCGCACCTCGGCTTCGATCTGTATGGCGTGCGGCTCGGCGGCGAGCAGGTGCTCTCGGAGAAGTTCACCGCCTTCCTGAACGGCGCCTACGAGCGCCGGAGCTACGACGCTCAGGAACCGTTCTTCCTCGTCACGCGTCGCGACAACCAGTTCACGGGGTCCCTCGGTGTCCATTTCGTCCCGAAGCGCAACTGGCGCATCACCACGCAGGTGCTCGGCTTCGTGAACCGGTCGAACATCGATCTCTTCACCTTCGATCGCGCGCTCGCCGAAGTGCGGTTGCGTCGCGATTTCGATTTCTGATGTCCACCCTTCTCAACGGATTGCGTTCTTCCCGCCCGGGGCGTCGTCCAGCTCGGAGGCAGTCACCATGAAGCGAAGCGGTTTCAGACTCGGCGGGCGCGGTGTCCTGATGCTTGCCATAGCGGCGGCGTACCCCACGGCAGCCCAGAGCGCGCCGGCGGCACGCGTGGAGTTCGCCATCGGCAACCCTACTGCCCAGGGGCCCGGCGGCACAGTGCGTCCGCTGACCAAGGGCGTCGAGGTCGGCAACGGCGACATGATCGACACGCGTGACGGCCGCGTACAGCTCAGGTTCGTCGACGGGGCGTACATGTCGCTGCAACCGCAGTCGCAGTTCCGCATCGACGATTTCCGCTACAACGGCAAACAGGACGGCACCGAAAAGGGCTTCTTCAGCCTGGTGAAGGGCGGCCTGCGAACCATCACGGGCCTGGTCGGCCGAACCAACAAGAATGCCTACCTAGTCACGACCAGCGTCGCGACCATCGGCATCCGCGGCACCGAATACACCATCCAGTACGGCAAGAGCGTATCCGGCACCGTGGGCGAAGGCGAAATCAAGGTCTGCAACGGCGGCGGCTGTCTTGAAGTCACCAACGGCGAGTCCTACTACGTGCGCGGTTCAGATGTCCGGCCGGAGATGTCCGACAAGAAGGTGGATCTGCAGCCGCAACAACCGCCACCGCTGGTGCTGCCGATATTCGTCGCGGCCGAGAACCGCGATGAAAACGGTGATTCGGTTTCCTTCATCCTCACCGGGCCGCAGACCGTCCACTTCGCGTATGTGGAGGGCTCGTTCCCTCCCGGGCCGGTGCCGAACACCGCGGCCGTGTTCGACGAAACCGGGGCGCTGCGGCAAGCCGACTTCGGCGGCGTGGTGAAGTACTGGAACGGCCCGGTCTACGACCAGGGTAACGACGGCATCATCGCCTGGAGCCGGTGGACCGGGGATTTCGTCCGCGATGCGGCCGGGAACCCGCTGACCGACCTCCAGACCCGCAGCCTGCACAACGTTGCCGGTCTTCCGACCAGCGCGGCCAACTTGGGCCAGCTCAACCTGGCGCAGTTGAAGGGCACCTACGAACTCGCCGGCGGCACGACGCCGACGTGGAGCAGCGGCGGTGTCGCGGGCTCGCTGAGCGGAGCCAGCCTGGTGGCGAACTTCGGCAACATGCAGGTGACCGGGTCGGTTGCGGTGAACGTGGGCGGTACCGTCTACTCCGGCACGACCCTGGGATTCATTTCGTCGATGGGCAGCACGTTCACCGGCTTCGGCGGTTCTTCGGCCGGCGCCCTCAACTTCTCGGGTTTCTTCGCCGGCACCAACGCGATGCGGGCCGGCATGGCCTACGACCTGTGGGTGCCCGGCGGACAGGTGCAGGGTGCCGCTGCCTTCACGCAGACCTCACTGACCGATCCGAGTGGGGCCGCCGTCGTTCCCCAGTAGCCCAGCTGCATGGAAGCACGATGACCGATCCGCTGGCGGCAGCCCGCGCCGCGCTTGCGCGGGGTGATGCCGCCAGTGCCCGATCGGTCCTGGAGAAACTCTGCGCGGAGCAACCCGGATCCGCCGAAGCGTGGTTCCTCCTCGGCGCAGCGCGGCACCGCTCCGGCGCCCTAGAAGCAGCTCTGGACGCTTTCGCGCGCGCCGCAGAACATGCACCCGGTGTCCCGGCGATCGCCAATGCGCGTGCGGTGCTGCTCGTGGAACTGGATCGTCCCGAGGCGGCGCGCGAGGTCCTCGAACAGGACTTGCGCGGAGTCGATGCGCCTGACCCGCAGGTGCTGGTGAATCTGGCGATCGCGCTGGAACGATCCGGCGATCAGAAGCTAGCGGAGAGCCGGTACCGTGAAGCCGTGACCGCTGCACGCCGCAACGGCCATCCGGCACTGGTGCCGGCGCTGCTCAACTTGGGCGCCCTGCTGCTGCGCGAGGGCCGTGCCGCCGAGGCCTTGCCGCTGAATCGCGATCTCGTGAAGCTTGCACCCGCGCTCGCGGATGCGCATTTCAATCTCGCGGAGAACTGCCTCGCGATCGGTGCCGTCGAGGAAGCCTTGAGTGCAGCCGATGCTGCGCTCGGCATCGACGCCGGACACGTGTTCGCGCGTATCGATCGGGCCTTCGCGCTCGCGCTGCTGGACCGCTTGCAGGAGTCGCAACAGGAGCTCGGCAGGGCCAAGGCCGACGATCCGGGACGGTTCGCGAGCTATCGCAATGCGTACGATCCGGACGGCTCGAGCGCGTTCGAAGGGCTCGATGCGAGGCTACTGTTCATCCAGTGGCACTACCAGAAGCTGATCGAGTGCGACTGGTCGCGCTACGATCATTTCGTCGACCGTTGCCGCACGCTGATCGAAAGCCATCAAGGCTGGCCGACGCCGCTCTGCCACACGGCGGCGCCCTATCGCATGCTGGCGCTTCCGCTGCCAGCGACCCTGCACGCACGCCTGGCGCGCGACGTGGGGGACGCATTGCGCGAGTCGGTGGCGCAGGATGGAATCGAACCCTACGCCACACCGGTTCGTAAGACTCGCACCGGTGCGCCGCTTCGCATCGGTTATCTCTCGCCTGATTTCCGGCGCCATCCCACCGCACACCTCACGCGCGAGCTCTATGGCGCGCACGATCGATCTCAGGTGGAGGTGATCGGATATTCGCTGCACGAAGGTCCGGACGATGCGCTGACCCGCGCGGTGGAGGCGGGCTGCGACGCCTTTCATCGTGTGGCGGGCGAGACCACGCGCGAGCTGGTGCAGCGGATACGCGCCGACGACCTCGACGTCCTGGTGGATCTCGCCGGCCACACAGCCCACGCGCGCCCGGCAGTGTTCGCAGCGCGCGCAGCGCCCGTGCAGGTCACCTGGCTCGGGATGCCGTGGACCACCGGCATCGCGAACATGGACTACGCTTTCGTGGATCGCGGCAGCGTCCCGGTGGAAGCGGAGCGCTACTGGTGCGAGAAACTCGTCTTCCTCCCGGGAAGCTGCTACGTCGCCAGCCCGGCCATCAGGGGACCGGCCCCGACCCGTGCAGCCTGCGGCCTGCCTGAAGAAGGCACTGTGTTCTGTTGCCTCAGCAACACGTGGAAGATCGAGCCGAGGGTATTCGCCTGCTGGATGCGCATCCTGGCGGCGGTACCGCGCAGTGTGCTTTGGCTCGTGGGCACATCGGCGGGGCAGACGGCGAACCTGCGCTCGGAGGCGGCGCGCGGCGGCATCGACCCCGCTCGCCTGGTCTTCACGTCCGTGGTCGATCACCCGACCCACCTCGCGCGTTACCTCGTCGCCGACCTGTTCCTCGACACACCCATCTACAACGGCCACACGACCGCGCTCGATGCGCTGCAAGCCGGGCTACCGATCCTCACGTGCCCGGGCGAGATCATGCCGTCCCGGGTCGCGGCCACTTTTCTCGAGGTGCTCGGGGTCGCCGACGCCCTGGTGGTCCCGGATATGGACACCTACGTGCAGCGCGCGCAGGCGCTGGCGGGCGATCCGCGCAGGCTCGCCGATCTGCGCCACCGCATCGACGCGGCCCGCGCCGCAGCGCCGATGTTTCAACCGCAGCGATTCGCGCAGACCCTGGAACGCGCGTTCGCCGCCATGGTCGAGCGGCAGCGGCAGGGTTTACCGCCGGCATCGTTCGACGTCTGAGACGTCGGCAGCCCCCACCCTCACCCTCCCCCGGCGAAGCCGGCGCTGCGCTGCCCCCACCCTCCGCCCTCCCCCGGCGAAGCCGGGGGAGGGGACGTACACCCCTTCCCCCGGCTTCGCCGGGGGAAGGTTGGGATGGGGGCAAGCGATGGTGGAGTGAAACGTCGACGCGAAGGCGATGGGCTTGACGCTACCGGGCGACCCGTTCGTAGGTCACGAACGCGAAGGCGGTGCCGTCGGCGGTGGTGCGGGCGTCGCGCGACGACTCGCGCCATTGCGCGAAATCGACGGCTGGAAAGCGCACGTCGCCGTCGGCGGTGGCTGCGATCTCAGTCAGGTGCAGGCGCGTCGCGAGCGGCAGCGCTTGTGCGTAGATCTCCCCGCCGCCAATCTCACCCTCCCCCGGCGAAGCCGGGGGAGGGAACGTACACCCCTTCCCCCGGCTTCGCCGGGGGAAGGATGGGATGGGGGCAAGCGATGGAGGAGTGAAACGTCGACGCGAAGGCGATGGGCTTGACGCTACCGGGCGACCCGTTCGTAGGTCACGAACGCGAAGGCG
>JAIEQG010000097.1 GCA_019747905.1 Burkholderiales bacterium | reverse complement strand
GGACAACCCCCCTCGCTCTCTTCGTTCGCTGCCCCCAGGGGGCTCAGCGCCCTTCGGGCGGCCGGGCGGGCGCTGATCATGGACAACCCCCCTCGCTCTCTTCGTTCGCTGCCCCCAGGGGGCTCAGCGCCCTTCGGGCGGCCGGGCGGGCGCTGATGCAACTCGTCCTGATCAGCGGCCTGTCCGGCTCGGGCAAGAGCATCGCGCTCAACGTGCTCGAGGACAGCGGCTACTACGTGGTCGACAACCTGCCGGCGAAGCTCCTGGTGGAACTGGTGGATCATCTGTCCGAGGCCGGCATCGAGCGCGTCGCCATCAGCGTCGACGTGCGCAGCGGCCACGGGCTGGACGAGATCCCGAAAGTCCGTGAAGCGCTGCGCCGGCGCGATCTCGATATCAAGATCCTGTTCCTCGACGCCAAGACCGAGACACTGGTCAAGCGTTTCTCCGAAACACGCCGCCGCCACCCGCTGTCGGACGCCGACCGGACCCTCACCGAATCGATCGAGCGCGAGCGCGAATTGCTCGCACCGGTCATCTCCATCGGCCATCGCATCGACACGAGCGATCTGTCTGCCAATACGCTGCGTGCGTGGGTCAAGGAATTCGTCGACGTCCGCGCCACCGCCGGCTTGACCGTTCTGTTCGAGTCGTTCGGATTCAAGCACGGCATCCCGCTCGACGCCGATTTCGTGTTCGACGTGCGTTGTCTCCCCAACCCGCACTACGACGAGAAGCTGCGGCCGCTGACCGGTCGGGACGCGCCCGTCATCAAGTTTCTCGAGAGCGAATCGAGCGTGCACCAGATGCTGGGTGACATCCGCCGCTTCCTCGCGCGCTGGCTGCCGAGCTTCGCCGCGGACAACCGCAGTTACGTCACCATCGGCATCGGCTGCACCGGCGGGCGCCACCGGTCGGTCTATCTCGTGAACACGCTCGCCCACGAGTTCTCGAGCGAATATCGCGTCCTGCAGCGACATCGCGAACTCGGCTCGGAGTCGTGAGCACGGCGCCCGCAGGCAACACATCTCACCCACGTCGCTGCTTGCGCGCCGGCGTGGCACTGGCGCTGGTCTTTCCGGTCCTCGCCACCGCCGCCGACTGGCAGCGCGTGCCTTCCGTCGGCAACGACCAGCACTTCTACGACCGCAGCAAGGTGAGCATCGTCGGCGACGAGGTCACCTACTGGCGCAAGGTGGTGTTCGCGAAACCGGTGCGGGTGAAGGCGGGCACGGCGAAGCTTGCCTTGTACCGGGAACGGATGCATTGCCGCGATCACACGTTACGCGCCCTGTCGTGGCAGTTGCTCGCCGATGAGGGTGTCACGATCGAGACCTCCAGCGCGCCGGAGGCGGAAGCCACGCCCGTGGTACCGGAAACAGTGGGCGACCGCTTCCAGTCGGTCATGTGCGCGTTCGTCGAATCCACCAAGCAACGCGATGCCGACATCGCGCGCGACGAAGCCCAGCTCACCGCGCGCCGCAAGGAACTCGAAGCCCTGAAGGCCGAAGTGGAACGCCTCGAGGCTGCGCTGGGAAAGCTGCGAAACGATGCGGCGGCCCTGCTGCCGAAGAGCGAGGCGACACCGGAATCGGCCGGCAAGCAATGACCGACCGCACCATCGCCCTCGCCTTGACCGGCGCGTCCGGGATGCCCTACGGCCTGCGCCTGCTCGAATGCCTGATCGCGAGCGGTGCAAGAGTCTGGCTCATCTATTCGCAGGTTGCCCAGATCGTCGCGAAGCAGGAGCTGGAACTCAAGCTCCCGACCCAACCGCGCGAAGCCCAGCGGTACTTCTCGAGGCTCCACGGCGCTCGCGCCGGACAACTGGAGGTCTTCGGACGTGAAGACTGGTTCGCGCCCATCGCCTCCGGATCGAACCCGGCGGACGCTATGGCGATCTGTCCTTGTTCCATGGGCACACTCGCAGCCGTAGCCTGCGGGCTCGCGAACACGCTGATCGAACGTGCCGCCGACGTGATGCTGAAGGAATCGCGCAAGCTTGTCCTGGTGCCTCGGGAAACCCCGCTGTCGGCGATCCACCTCGAGAACATGCTGCGCCTGCAACGCGCAGGTGCCGTCATCCTGCCGGCCAACCCCGGTTTCTATCATCGCCCGCAATCGGCTGCCGACCTGGTCGACTTCGTGGTGGCACGGGTGCTCGATCAACTGGGCGTCGAGCACGATCTACTGCAGCGGTGGGGGGCAGCGCCGCCGGAGCGCGAGTAGCGGCATGCCGAACGAACGCAAGGTCGACATACCGATCTTTCCGCTCAACACCGTGCTGTTTCCGGGTGGCGTGCTGCCGCTCAAGATCTTCGAGCAACGCTACCTCGACATGACCAAGGCGTGCCTGCGCGACGGCACGCATTTCGGCGTCTGCCTCATCAACGACGGGCAGGAGGTGGGCACGCCCGCCACGCCAGCCGAAGTCGGCACCATCGCGCACATCGAACGCTGGGACATGCCGCAGCTCGGCATCTTCCATCTGGTGACCAAGGGTGCCGAACGGTTCCGCATCCTGTCGATGGAAACCACCTCGAGCGGCCTGATCCGTGGCGAAGTCGCGACTCTCGACCCTGAGCCTTCCGCGCCCGTGGCCGAGCGCCATGGCCAATGCGTCGAAGTACTGCGTCAACTGGTGGAGCGCTTCGGCGATGAGCATTTCCCGCCGCCGCACGACTACACCGATGCGTCGTGGGTGAGCTATCGGCTGGCGGAGATCCTGCCGATCGACCGCTTCGAGAAACAGCGGATGCTGGTGGCAAACGACGCGATCGCTCGGTTGGATCGGGTGCTGCACCTGCTCAAGCGCGGGTAGATTGTTCAGCGCCTTGTCTTTTCGCCGTCCAATGACCGAAGCAACTTCCGGATCGGCGCCGGCACCGCTGCCCCGATCGCATCGCTGACCGGCAGCCACAATCGTCCCGGTGCATTCGCCTGCGGCGTGAGCGCGGTCACGGACGCGAGCCACGGTCGCAGCCGCAGCCGGAAATGCGTGAACCCGTGCTCGATCGGTTCGAGGACTTCGACCGGAGCGATCGCCGCGCCATAGCGTTGTGCGCTGATGCGCCGGGGATCGTCGTCCAACGCGAGTTCGGGAAAGCTCCACAAGCCGCCCCAGATACCCGTGGGCGGGCGCTTCTCCAGCATCACCTCGCCAGCCCGCGCGAGGACGAGCAACGCGGTCTCGCGTTGTGGCAGCGGCTTTGCCGGGCGCGCCGCGGGCAGGCGGTCGGTCAGCCCGTCGCGCAGCGCAACGCAATCGGACGCCACGGGGCACGTCGTGCAGCGCGGCCGCGTGCGCGTACATACCTGACTCCCGAGATCCATCAGTCCTTGCGTGTAGGCTTCGATGTCGCGATCGGGTAGCAGGGTTTCCGCCGCATGCCACAGCGCCGCCTGGACTCTGGCATCGCCGGGCCAGCCGCCCACTCCCAGCCAGCGGGCCAGTACGCGCTTCACGTTGCCGTCGAGGATCGCCGCGCGTTCGCCGAAGGCGAACGCGGCGATTGCAGCCGCGGTGGACCGGCCTATGCCCGGCAGTTCGGCGAGCGCTTCGGCCGTGCCTGGAAATCGTCCGCCGTGATGGGCAACGACGGCCTGGGCTGCCCGGTGCAGGTTGCGTGCGCGCGCGTAATAGCCAAGGCCGCTCCAATGCGCGAGCACGTCGTCTTCGTGCGCCGCGGCGAGCGCACCGACGTCGGGAAAGCTCGCCACGAACCGCGTGAAGTACGGGATCACCGCCGTCACCTGCGTCTGTTGCAGCATGATCTCCGAGACCCAGAGTCGATAGGGATCCCGTGTCCGCTGCCACGGCAGGTCGTGACGACCGTGCCGGCGCTGCCAGTCGATCACTCGTTGCGCAAAGGCAGGATCGCGATCCGGTGTCATGACGCAGTTCCGGGTGCGTCGCTCTGCTCCCAGAAGCGATACTGGTTGCGTCCGGAGGTCTTCGCGAGGTACATCGCCTGGTCGGCGCGACGAATCAGTTCCCCTGCGTCACCCCCGTCGCGGGGGAACAGGCTGGCCCCGATGCTGCACGAGATGCGTACCTCCTGCCCCGCGAGCAGGTAGGGGCGCGCGATCACCTCGCGGACCCGTTTCAGGACTTGCGCCACGGACGCCTCGGACGCCTGTTCGGTGAGCACGAGAATGAACTCGTCGCCGCCGTGCCGTGCCACGGTATCGCCGTCACGCACGCACGCCAGCAGGCGACGAGCAACGGTGATGAGCAGTTCGTCGCCGGCGGCGTGACCCAGCGAGTCGTTGACGGCCTTGAAGTGGTCGAGATCGATGAAGGCTACTCCCAGCGACCGGTCGTAGCGCTGCGCCGACGCCAGCGCCATCGCGAGCCGGTCGTCGAGCAGGCTGCGATTGGCGAGCCCGGTCAGGATATCGTGCGAGGCGCGATGCTCGAGCTCGTTGCGATAGACCGTAAGCTCGGTCACGTCGTTCGACACCCCGAGGTAGTGGGTGATGGTGCCGTTGTCGTCGCGCACCGGCGAGATCGTTATCTGATTCCAGAACATGCGACCGTCCTTGCGGTAGTTGCGCAGCAGCGCATGACCCTCGGTCCCGGCACGCAGCGCGGCGCGCAGGTTCTCGAGATCGGCCTGGTCACGATCGGTGCCATGCAGGAAGCGGCAGTTGCGCCCGAGCACTTCGCTGGCGGCGTAACCCGTGATGCGCTCGAACGCCGGATTGACGTACTCGATCGGCTGCTCCGGATGGCGGACGTTGACGATCACGATGCCGTTCTCCGCCGCCTCGACCGCACGGGTGCGCAGGCGCAATGCCTGCTCGGCCCGCCGGCGCTCGGTGATGTCGCGCACGATCGCGACCACGATGGGCCGGCCATCGACCACCCGGGCACTGCGAAAGACGTCGATCGGAAAAATGGTCCCGTCCGCGCGCCGCGCGTAGCGGGTCGAATCCGGCGGCGCTGCCTGGGGTGCCAGCCCGATCGCCTCGTCGAGGTCGCGCTCGAGCCGCGCCCGCGTAAGGTTGACGTTGACGTCGAGCGGCGTCATGCGCAGCAGCGCCTCGCGCGTCAGTCCGAGCATGCGGCAGGCAGTCTCGTTGACGTCGATGAAACTCAGGGTCTCGCGATCCACCAGGAAGATGGCGTCGGCAGCGACGTCCATGGCGGCGCGGAAACGCGCGAGTTCACCCTGCGCCCGCAGCGTCTCGGTGATGTCACGTGCCACAGCGACGATGATGTCCTGACCGCCCGACCGGACCAGGGAGCGGCGGATCTCCACCGGAAACACGGAGCCGTCCTTGCGTCGCAGTTCGCGGCGTGCCGCCTCCTGCTGCGGCAATTGCTCGTGGATCGAGACGACGGCGTCGAAGGTACGATGCATCTCGTCGGCATCGAAGCCGACAGTGACACCCTCCGGGCCCATGTGCATCATTTCCTCGCGCGAATAGCCGAGCATGCGACATACGGCCGCGTTCACGTCCACGTAGCGCAACGTGTTTCGATCCACGAGGAAGATGGGGTCGGGTGCGGTGTCCATGGCCGCGCGAGCGCGCTCCAGGGCTTCCTGAGCGCGCAGGTGCTCGGTCACGTCGCGCACGAACACGAGCACCGCCGGCTTGCCCTGGTAGGCGATGGGTATCGCCATGGCCTCCCCGTACATCAGACTTCCGTCGAGTCGCAGATACCGCTGGCGCACCTGCGGCGCGCTCCGGCCGGCGTGCATGCCGCGCACTCGCGCGATGGACTCCGCCTGGTCCTCGGGGTGGATGAAGTCGAATCGCGACCGGCCGACGATCTGGTCGGC
>JAIEQG010000115.1 GCA_019747905.1 Burkholderiales bacterium | reverse complement strand
CGCCGCGGAAGTACACTCCTTCCCCCGCGCGCAGCGTGGGGGAAGGCTGGGATGGGGGCAGCCGTACTGCAGTCGCCACAACAACCGACGACTACGCCACCTTCGCCCGCGGCTTCTCCGAGTAACCGGCGATCACAGTCGCGCCGCCGCGGAAGTACACTCCTTCCCCCGCGCGCAGCGTGGGGGAAGGCTGGGATGGGGGCAGCCGTACTGCAGTCGCCTCAACAACCGACAACTACGCCACCTTCGCCCGCGGCTTCTCCGAGTGACCGGCGATCACGGTCTTGATGTGCGAGAGCTCGTCCACCTGCTTCTGCAGATCGGCACGCGAGGATTCGAGCAGCTTCGCCCGATCCTGCAACGAACTGATGTCGCCGCTGATCTTGCGGATGCTCTCCACGCGGCGCTCCAGCAGCTTCTGGTGATCCCGCAACTGCATCGACAGCGGCACCAGCGCGCCCTTGAGCCACGCCTCGAACTCGCCACGTACCTGCTGGAACACGGTCTTGGCTTCTGCAACGAGACCGCCGTAGAACTTGCGCACGAGGAAGTGCTTCTCGGTCATGACGTTGACCGGGTCGCGGCAGAACTTGTCGGTGACGTCGCGCAGCGTGTTCATCTTGAGAATGTGCTTCTCGAGATTGAGGCTGGGCGGCGACAGCTTCGGGAAACCGTGCTTCTCGTGGAAGGTCTGGTAGACGCCGTCGACGAACTTCTTCGCTTCGGTCGCGAACGCGAGGATCTTGTTGGCCTCCTCGCCGAACTTGTCGAACAGCGCGTTCATGCTCTTCATGAGCCCCGCGGTGGTCCAGCTGCCTTCGATCGACTTCTGGTTCTCGGAGAGCATCCGGTCCAGTTCATCGTCGGACAGCGTGCCCAGCAGTTGATGTCCCTGCTTCAGCGCGACGCCGTAGTTGGTCTTGAACGCTTCCATGTTCTGCTGGTAGACCGTCTTGTCCTGCTCCAGGCGGCCCAGCATGGCGCGAGCGAGATCGCGGTTCTTGCCGGAGAGCTGCGACAGTTCCTGCAGTTCGCTCGAAGTGGAAACGAGCGCCGAGCGCACGCCTTCGAGCGAGCCCTCGACCATCGTGCCGATCTCGCGATACACGGCCGCGCGCAGGATCTCCTGCTTGGCGGGCACGATCTCCTCGGCGAGCAGGCGCTCCAGCTGCTTGATGCGGCTGCGCTCCAGCAACACCGAATCGCTGCGGATCTTCGCGAGCAACGCCTTCTGCGCCGAGATGGCGATGACGTGATTGCGCGGCAGGTCGAGGATGTGAGCGGTCTCGTCGATCTGCCGCTGGATGTTGGTCTCGATGTCGGTCTCGGACTTCAAGTCGTCCCACATGAGATCGATTTTGTTCAGCACGGCGAGCGATCGCGCGACCTTGCCCTGGACGAATTTCTGCCAGACCTCGAGGTCGGACTTGGTGACGCCGGTATCCATGGCAAGCAGGAACAGCACCGCATGCGCATTGGGAATCATGCTCACGGTGAGTTCGGGCTCGGTGCCGAGCGCATTGAGGCCCGGCGTATCGAGAATCACCAGGCCGCTCTTCAGCAGCGGGTGCGGGAAGTTGATCATCGCGTGCCGCCAGGCGGGAATGTCGACGCGCGACACGCGCCGCTTGATCACCGTGGTGGTGAAGATGTCGCCTTCCACCAGCAGGCCGAGCGCGTCGGCTTCCTCGATCGCCACGCTCTTCGACTGGGCGAGGGTGGACAGCGCTTTCTGCAGTTCCTCGAAGTTGTCGAGGTTCAACTTCACCTTCACCCACTCGATCGGCTTGTGCTTGAGCGCGGCGATGGTCTCGTCGGACTTGCGCGTCTCGATCGGCAGCAGGCGGATGTAGGGTTCCTCCGCGGCGTCGTGGAAGATCTCGGTCGGACACATGGTGGTCCGGCCCACGTTCGACGGCAGCAACCGCTGCTTGAAATCGGAGAAGAAGATCGAGTTGATGAGCTCGGTCTTGCCGCGCGAGAACTCGGCCAGGAAGGCCAGGGTCATGCGGTCATTGCGCAGGCTCTCGGCCAGGTCGTACAGCCGCAGGGAGCGCTGGATGTCCACGTGGCCGTGGGAATCGAGCCAGGCGTGATACGCCTCGATGCCCGCACGCAATTGGTCGCGCCATTGCGAATACTGGGCAACTAGGCTTTCGAGTTGGCTCATGGCTGGTTCGGGCAGCGGCTGGGCACGTGAGAGCCCCGTCTAAATGGACCAGGGTGCAGCAAGCATCGTACCAAACAGCGGGCCTCGCAGCCCTACAGCAGCGTTCTGACCAGGGAATCCAGCCAGGCCAGCGGCAACATCAGCGCCAGCTGGCAGGCGACGATCGCGAACAGGGGCGAAAGGTCGACCGCGCCCACGGGAGGAATGCGGCGCTGGATCGGTCGCAGCAGGGGGCGGGTCAGCGTGTTCACGACCGGGGCGATCGGGCTGTGGGGTGCCACCCACGAAAGGACGGCCTGGACGATCAGCGCCCCCATCAGGATGTAGAGGCTCGCCCGCAGGACGTTCACCCCCGCCAGCAGGACCAGCCCGATGGCGGACAGGCCCACCTCGGCGCCGAGGCTCTGGCCGACGACGAACAACACGGCGACCAGCAGCAGCAACTCCACCAGCCAGGCGAGGACCAGGGTCGACAGATCGATACCCCAGAGGCCGGGGATGACGCGCCGCGCCGGGCGAACGGCGAAATCCGTCAGTGCCGCCAGGAACTGGGAGACGGGATTACGGGCCGGCGCCCGGACGAGCTGCAGGTAGAACCGCAGCAGTAATGCGATGGAGAACAGACCCAAGAAGGTCTGGAGCAGGAAGACTATCGCGTTGGAAAACACGGTCAGCTCTTGCCGGCCGCTTCGCCGAGTTCCCGGGAGCGGGCTTCGGCGGCGAGAATGGCTTCGACGATATGCTGCTTCACGGCATGCCCTTCGAGCACGGACAGGGCCCGTTCCGTGGTGCCGCCCTTGGAGGTGACCCTGGCCCGCAGCACCTCGGCCGACTCGGGGCTCGCATCCGCGAGCTTGGCGGCCCCCAGCAACGTGGTCACGCTGAGCAACCTCGCCGCTTCGGCGTCGAAACCGAGTTGCCGGGCAGCGGCCTCCATGCTCTCCACCAGGTAGAACGCGTAGGCCGGACCGCTGCCGGAGACGGCGGTGACTGCGTCGATCTGCGTTTCTGCGCCGACCCAGAGCACCTTGCCCACCACCGAAAACAGTTGCTCGACCATCTTGCGTTCGGCCGCACTGACGGACGGCAAAGCGAACAGCGCCGACATGCCGGCGCCGACGAGCGCGGGCGTGTTGGGCATGACCCGCACGATGCGTTGGTGTCCACCCAGCCAGCGGCCGAGATCTCCGGTGCGTACCCCCGCCGCGATCGTGACGACGAGGGCCCGCTGCGCCGCATCGCCGACCTCCGAGGCAACGGCCCGCAACTGCTGCGGCTTGACTGCGAACACGATGCAGTCCGCGCCGCGGGCCGCTTCCGCGGCGGACGCGACGGCTGTGACGCCGAATTCCGTCTGCATGCGCTCACGCGCCTCGGGCACGATGTCGGCGACCCGTACGTCGGCCGCCGCGGTCCCGCTTTTCAGGATGCCACCGATCAGCGCGGTGGCCATGTTGCCACCGCCGATGAAAACGAGCTTCATGATGTAGGTACCGCCGGGCCGCCCCTAGCTACTGACGCTGCCCCCGGGGGGGCAGCGACCAAGGCGAGCGTGGCGGCTCTCATCTTTCTCTGCGGTCAGCGCCCGCAGGCGCCGCACCGCGGTGGATCGTCTGCGTCACTTGCCTTCGGCCACTTTCTTGGCGTTGGCCAGGCAGGCCTTGTACAAGCCGCCCACCAGCTTCTGCATCGCTTCGTCGTTCGCATCCGGGCCGGGATTGTCCTTCGCGCGACGCTTGTAGCTGCTGTACCAGATGATGTCGGAGGTGCCCTTGGCGACGCTCACTACACGCATGCCGGAAACGTATTCGACGATGGGCAGCGGCGAGTCGATGATCTTGTAGCGCAGCGCTTTTTCCGCCCCGTCGAGCGCGAGCAGCTCTTCGGTGAACGTGGGCCCGTTGGCCAGCGTGATCGCGCGCACCGAGCCGACATCCGTGCCGCCACTCACGATCTCGGTCTTCTCGAAGGCGGGGCACCAGGTCTGCAGGGCGTCCCAGCGATTGATGGCAGCCCAGGCCAGGTCCGCCGGAGCATTGACCGTGATCGTCTCGTAGGTGTTGAGCGTGCTCCAGCCTTCGTCGGCCAGGGCAGATCCGGCGCCGGCGGTGAAAACCGCGGCGAGCAGCAGCTTCAGGGGTCGTTTCATGGGGCTCCTCGGTTTGTCGTTGTGGGACCGCCGGCGCGGCGATACGAGCCGCATCGGCAAGTATAGGGGTTCAGCCGCGATCGCCGAATATCGCTCGCCCGACCCGTACGATCGTGGCGCCCTCCGCGACGGCGCTTTCCAGATCGTCCGACATGCCCATGGAAAGCGTGTCGAGTCCGAGTCCGGTCGCGTCACGCAGTTGTCGCAGAGTCGCGAAGCGGCGGCGCTGCAACGCGACATCGTCCGTCGGCTCGGGGATCGCCATGAGCCCGCGCAAGCGCAGGTTCGGCAGTTGCGCCACAGCGGCGGCCAGCGCCGTAACGTCGCCGGGCGCCACACCGCTCTTGCTCGCTTCGCCGCTCACGTTCACCTGCAGGCAGATCTCGAGCGGCGGCAAGCCGGACGGCCGCTGCGCCGAGAGCCGTTCCGCGATCTTCAGCCGATCGACCGAATGGACCCAGTGGAAGCGCTCGGCGATGGTCCGCGTCTTGTTGCTCTGGATCGGTCCGATGTAATGCCAGGTGATCGGCAGATCCGCGAGCACATCCATCTTCTCCACCGCTTCCTGGAGGTAGTTCTCGCCGAAGTCGCGCTGCCCCGCCGCGCAGGCCTCGCGGATACGCGCCGGCGGAAAAGTCTTGGAAACCGCGACGATACGGATGCCTTCCGCGTGTCGACCAGCCGCCAGCGCCGCCGCAGCGACCCGGCCGGCCACGGCTTGCAGGCGTTCAGGCAGTCCCCCCATAATCGATCGCGCTTCCATCTCCCGGAGCGAGCGCAGCACGCCACCCATGGCATGCTCCTAGCTTCCTTGATCTCCGGATAAGAGTCCTTCCCGAACCCGAACGCGCAAGGATTATAGATGGACATCTCCGAGCTTCTCGCCTTCGTCGTCAAGAA
>JAIEQG010000128.1 GCA_019747905.1 Burkholderiales bacterium | reverse complement strand
CGCCTGCGCCTTGCCGATGGTGCCGTAAGCGGACGCGGGACCGCTGTAGGGCATGGTCTGGCCGATCTTGATTTCGGCATCCGAAGCGCCGGGACCGTATTTCTTGTCGGCGTGGGCGTGCGAAACGGCGAGCACAGCACTCGAGAACACGGCAGCGGCCGCGAATGACTTCAGCGACTTCATGGCTCCTCCCGATGACGCGCTCTTTGGCGCGAACCCTAGATTATGCAACACACGTCGCAGCCAGCGGATGGCAGTGCGCTGCCACCGAGCGGTATCTGAGGTCGCGAGGTAATGTTCCCAAACTTCATGCACCCATGGGAAGTTGCACCCTCCGCGCGGCACGCATGACCCTCGCCTTGCATTGCCACCGGGACTGGTGGCTAGTGGTTGCTTCGCCTAGAGCCCGGCTGAAACCGGAATAGCGCCCAGGACATGGCAGTGCCAGGGGGCCCGTTGGATAACTCTCCCTTGACCAATTCTGTCAGGCAGGGAACATTGGCGAGACTGGGTTCAATCTTCCGCCTTCAGGGAGGGAAGAGTGCCGAGGAATCCCCCGCAGTTGGCGAAGCTCACCAGGCCGCGCGTCCATAAGGCGGTGGCCCGCGAGCGGTTGTTCGCCTTGCTCGACAACGCCCGCAATCACAATACTGCTACCTGCGTGGTGGGGCCTCCCGGTGCGGGCAAGACGACACTCGTGGCGAGTTGGCTCGATGCCCGGAACATCAGGGGCATCTGGTACCAGGTCGATCCGGGCGATGCTGATCTGGCTTCCTGCTTCTACTACCTGGGGCAGGCAGCGAAGACCTTCGGTCGCAAAGGGCATCGACCGCTACCCTTGCTCACGCCCGAGCACTTGCAGAACCTCGCGGGGTTCTCGCGTCGCTTTTTTCGGGAGCTTTACTCGAGGCTCCCGGCAGGGGCTGCGCTGGTGCTGGACAACTACCAGGAGGTCGCCCGAAACGAGCCGTTCCATCAGATGATCATCCAAGCCATCGACGAAGCTCCCGAAGGCACGACGGTGATCGTCATCAGTCGGAGCGATCCGCCGGACTGCTATGCCCGTCTCATCGCCAACGAGCACGTGGCGTTCGTCGACTGGGCGGCGCTGAAACTCACGCTGGAGGAAGCCCGCTCGATCGCCGCAGCAAGGACCTGGGTACGCGACGACGACTTGGCGTATCTGCACGTCCGCAGCGACGGATGGGCAGCCGGCCTCACGTTGCTGCTCGAGCAGGGTAGACGAACCGGTTTCGAGCTCGACTTGCGGGATTCCACCATCGACTCGGTGTTCGACTACTTCGCCACCCAGATATTCGATCGACTTCCACAGAGGACACAGAAGTTCCTGGTCGATACTGCGTTCCTGCCACGCGTGACGGTGCCAATCGCGCAGGAGTTGACAGGTCACATGGGTTCAGCGGAAATCCTCGAGAACTTGTATCGACGCCACCTGTTCACACATCGTCGCCCAGGGGATGTACTTTCGTACCAGTACCACACCTTGTTTCAGACATTCCTTCGCATGCAAGCGAGGAAGCTGCTCTCCGGCGAAGAAGAAAAGACTCTCGCATCGAGAGTGGCTCATCTGCTCGAGGCCAACGGTCTAGTGGACGATGCCGTCATGCTTTATCGCGAGGCGTCCGACTGGGATTCGGTGGGTCGACTAATCCACCGGACAGCACCCGCACTGCTCGCCCAGGGTCGGGGACAAACGTTGAGGGAATGGGCTGGGGCACTACCCGAGCAGCGAGTCCAATCGGATCCTTGGCTGCTTTACTGGATCGGCACTTCCATGATTCCGGTCAACCAGAAGGCGGCGCGGCAGCATCTCGAGCAGGCCTTCGAGAGGTTCGCGACAGCCGACGAGATCCAGGGTCAGGCACTGGCCGCCAGCGGCATCATCGACGCCTACTACTACGAGTGGTCCGAGTTCGGGCCCATGACCACCTGGCTTCGCCCGTTGGAACGGGTCGTATCGAACGCTCTGGTCTTCGAGTCGCAGGAAATCGAACTGCAGATTCATTCGAGCCTCATCATCGCGACCATGTACGCCCAGCCCGACCACCCTCTGCTGGCCATCAGCGTCGCTCGCGTGACGGAAATGCTCGATCTGGACATCGACGTGAACCTTCGGATTCGAGCCGCGACGTTTCTACTCAGTTTCTGCTCGATCACCAACTCACTCGAACGCGGAAGGAACGTCGTCGCGAAGGTCGAACCGCTACTCGGCCGTCCCGAGTTGAGCCCTCTAAATCAGATCTGGTGGCGCACGCGCCGTGGGTACCTAGCCTGGAATCTCACCGAGTACGAATCCGCCAAAGGCCTGCTGGACGAGGCCGAGCGGATCGCAGAAGAGCACGGCTTGGCCGGACTTCGATCCGCAAAGATCCTTTGGCTGAACTACCGCTTGTTCAACGCCGTTGCGCTGGGCGACTTCAAGACTGGTGAAGCGTGTCTACGCAGCATTGACATGCTTCCGGATCTCGACCGTCGAATGGGAGACTGGCATCGCACGATAGGGAGGATCGAGTACGAGCTGGGGCGGGGCAACACCAGGCCGGCATTCGAGCGGGGCACCGAAGCGGTAAAGGCAGCACGCGAGAGCGGCATGATCTACATCCAGATTGTCGCCCTTCTTGCGGAAGCACGCGGTCTGGCAGACTTCGGGACTCACGAGGAAGTCCGGCAAGTTCTCGAGCGCGCCGATAGCCTCGCCAAGGGTACGTGCTTCGCTCATCTGCACAGCGAAGTGCTGTTGATCGCAGCGTACTCGATTCTCCGGCATGAAGGACGAGCGCGCGGAACGCAGCTCCTTGCCGATGCACTGAGACACGCCCGCCAGGCCGGCTATACCTACAACGTGCGTTGGAACGCGACGATGCCGTACTTGTGCGCCGAGGCGCTCGAGCTCCACATTGAAGTGGACTATGTGATGCATGTCATCGGAAAGTATCGCCTCCGACCGCCTTCCGGCGACATCGAGGATTGGCCTTGGCCCGTCAAGATCTACACACTCGGCCGGTTCGAAGTGTGGCGCGACGGCATCCTCGTTACCTTCGCCGGCAAGGTTCCGAAGAAGCCTCTCATGCTACTCAAGGTACTGACTGCCTTCGGTGGGCACGCTGTGCCCGAGCACAAGCTCTGTGACGCCTTGTGGTCGGATGAGGATGCCGACATGGCGCTGAAGTCCCTGGACGTCAATGTGGTACGGCTCCGCCGACTCCTTGGACATCAAAGTGCCATCGTAGCGGGCGACGCACTTGTCGGTCTGAATCCGAACATATGCTGGGTGGATGCTTGGGCATTCGAGCGCAAGGCGCAATCCATCGAGCCGTGGATGGAAGGAGCGACTGTCGAGCGGTATGCAGAACAGGCGTTCTCGCTGTACCGCGGTGAGTTCTTGCCAGCCGAAACAGATGCAGACTGGGCGCTCGGGCGCCGCGAGCTCTTGCGCGGCCGATTCCTTCGGCTCGTGGAGTCCGTGGCTATGCGGTATGAGCGCGCGCAACTGTGGGAGCAGGCACTCGCCCGGTACCAGGGCGGCTTGCAGGCGGACCAGCTTGCCGAATCCTTCTACCAAGGCTCGATGCGTTGCCTTGGGAAAATGGGTCGCCATTCGGAGGCGATCGGAGCCTACCGCCGGTTGCGGCAATTGCTGTCCGTCCTGTTGGGGGTCTCGCCCTCGGAAGCGAGTCAGTCCCTGGCCCGCGAACTGCAGAGGGACAACCCGGCGCAACATCGGCCTCCTTGATGTCCGGCCCGTCGGGCCATCTGTAAGCGATCTGTGGCGGTTGCGGTCCTACCGTGGGATCTCGGGCGCACTTCTGCGTCGATTCCAGGAGGGCACATCATGAAGGCGGGACTGATCATTTGCACTTGCGCACTCGTGACAACGGGTGCGGCGACCATAGGCTCGGCGATTGCCGGCGAGCGAGGCAAGTTCGTAGGTACTTCTGCACTACTGGTCAGCAAGTACAACGAGTACAAGGCGTCCGAAGGTCATCCCTACAAAGCCGCGCAATCGGGAGAGTTCGAGGGACTGCTCTTTCATCTCGGCAGCGGGAAAGCCCTCGACAAGATGCTGGACAGGGCGCACTACATCGTTCAATGGGTTGGCGACGCTGGTACGGGATCCGGCTATTGCATGAAGACCTTTACCACTTCAGAAGGACACAAGCTGTTCGCGCGTTGCGACTGGAAAAGCAGTACCGAGAAAGGTTCCGCCGGCGTCGTCACGCTGCTGGGTGGAACCGGACCATTCAACGGCATCAAAGGCAAAGGCAAGTTCAACGTTGTTGGGGTGACCGACAAAGTGTTCTGGGACGACATCGAATGGGAGTGGGAAACACCATAGTACCTGCTGCGAAGCGCGCGCACGCTCGCCATGCCGGGCACGACGAGGATCGGCGGAACGAGCTGGTTTCGAGCGAGCGCTGCCATGACCTTTCCCGGGTCCCAGGGCGCGTTCGGGCGCCCCCCCGCCGCAAACCACGCCCTCAACGCTGCAGCAGCGACTCGTCGCCGGCGCGTGAGATCACCAACCACCCCGTCAGCTCCCGATCTGGCGGGACGTCTTCCGACCCGCCAGCGCCCGCTGGACCCAGGTGGCGCACGAATTGATGGATGACCCGCAGGCCATACTCCGCAAAAAAAATGAAGCGGCAACGACCTGATGCGGCACGGACTGCCCCATGACTGCCCACTTAGGGAGCTGTCTCGAGTGGACTATTCAAGCCAAATGCCCGTGCTCTTGACTACGCGCTCAAGCCGTCCGTTCTAGGAGCGGATGAACGCCACCGATTCCTCGCGCGTGCTGATGAAGGGGTCGTAGGCAGAGGCTTGTCGACGATTGCCCGAAGAGTGGCGAACGGCACCAAAGCCCCGGCCAAACCTCTCGAACCCCAACCCGACGATTCCGCTTGCACTACTGTCCAACTGCGCTCTACCGCCTTGGCGATCTGAGGCCCTTCACGCTGCGGCTCGGCACCTCATCGTCATCTCTCGACTGTCGACCCCACAGATTGCGCTGCCGTCCACCTTCGCCCCAGTGCCGATACGGCGTTGTTCCACTAACTCCTGACCACGGAAGAATCCGTCAACGAGGCCGACCACGAGCAACACCGCGACGATCACAACGACGGTTCGCACCAGCACCATGATGGCCCTGTGTTCGGT
>JAIEQG010000003.1 GCA_019747905.1 Burkholderiales bacterium | reverse complement strand
GCGAGCCGCCGCATCGCGGTGAAATCACCGCAGTCCTCGCACCAGTACTCGTAGAGCGGCATGGCGGGTCTCCCTACTTGTCCGGCGAGATCGGCATGTCCATCCCCGGCGTCACCATCTTCATGGGGCCGTTGGCGTTCGGGCGGATGTCGAAGTCGAAGATCTGCGTGGGCAGCCACAGCGTCGCGCAAGCGTTCGGGATGTCGACAACGCCGCTGATGTGACCTTGCACCGGTGCGGTACCCAGGATCGAGTGGGCCTGTGCCTTCGAGTAGCCGAACTTGGTCATGTATTCGATGGCGTTCAGGCAGGCCTGACGGTAGGCGACGTGCACGTCGAGGTAGTGCTGCTTGCCCCATTCGTCCACCGAGATGCCTTCGAAGATGAGGTAATCGTTGTAGGTGGGCGTGATCGGGCTCGGGCGGAAGATCGGATTCTTGATGCCGTACTTCGCCATGCCGCCCTTGATGAGGTCCACCTTCAAGTGGGTCCAGCCCGCCATCTCGATGGCGCCGCAGAAGGTGATCTCGCCGTCGCCCTGGCTGAAATGCAGGTCGCCCATCGACAGGCCAGCGCCCTTCACGTAGACCGGGAAGTAGATCTTCGAGCCGCGCGACAGGTCCTTGATGTCACAGTTGCCGCCGTGCTCGCGGGGCGGCACGGTGCGGGCGCCCTCGGCGTCGACTTTCGCCTTGGCCGCACCGGTGGCCTTGCCGGCGTGCGAGGTCTTCGCGAACGGTGCGTTGGCGAGTGGCGGTACGCGCGTGGGATTGGTCGCGATGAAGTCCACTTCGCGCTTGTTCCACGTGTCCAGCATCTTCTGGTCCGGCAGGCAGCCGATCAGCCCGGGGTGGATGAGGCCCGCGAACTTCACGTTGGGTACGTGTCGCGAATGAGTGTAGACGCCACTGATGTCCCAGATGGACTTCTGTGCGAGCGGGAAGTGGTCGGTCAGGAAGCCGCCGCCGTTCTTCTTCGAGAAGAACCCGTTGAAGCCCCACAGGCTGTCGGGCAGGGCACCGATGTCGAGCAGGTCCACCACGAGCAGGTCCCCGGGCTCGGCACCTTCCACGCCGATCGGGCCGGAGAGGAAGTGCACGGTGGTGAGATCCACGTCGCGCACGTCGTCGGCCGAATCGTTGTTCTGGATGTAGCCGCCGGTCCAGTCGTAGGTCTCGAGGACGAAGTCGTCACCGGGTTTCACCCACGCCGCCATCGGAATGTCCGGATGCCAGCGGTTGTGGATCATCGGATTGTCGTAGGGGGAGGCCTTGAGATCGATTTTGACCAGGGTGTCCGGCATGTCTTCCTCTTTGCAGGTGGGGTCTTCGAAAAGAGGCGTCCGACGACAAGGGGGTACCGCCGGACGCCCCGTACTGCTCGGTGGCAGCTATCCGTTCACACGGACAGGTACTGCTTGATGCGTTCCGCGTCGATCGCGTCGCGCGGGGCTTCGTGCACCAGCCGGCCGCCCTCGATCACGAACAGGCGGTCGGCCACGTCGAGTGCGAACGACAGCACCTGCTCCGAGACCACGATGGTGATCTTGCGCAGCTTGCGGATCTCGTTGAGCGCCTTCGCGATGTCCTTGATGATCGAGGGCTGGATGCCTTCGGTAGGTTCGTCGAGCAGCAGCACCTTGGGATTGGTCACCAGCGCCCGTCCGATGGCGAGCTGCTGCTGCTGACCGCCGGACAGGTTGCCGCCCTTGCGGCGACGCATGTCCCACAGCACTGGGAACAACGCATAGATGTCCTCGGGGACGGTGCGGTCCTTGGCGTTTTCCAGACCGGTTTCGAGGTTCTCTTCCACCGTCAGCGTCGGAAAGATCATCCGACCCTGGGGCACGTAACCGATGCCTTTCGCCACACGGCGGAAGGACTCTTCCTGGGTGAGATCGGTGCCGTCCACGGTGACCTTGCCCTTCTTCACCGGCAGGATGCCGATCAGCGACTTGAACAGCGTGGTCTTGCCCATGCCGTTGCGGCCCATCACGGCCACCGTTTCGTTCTCCTTCGCGGAGAACGAGATGCCGTGGATGGCCTGGCTCTGGCCGTAGCTTACGAAAAGGTCGTCGACTTGCAGCATGGCGTTGCTCCTATCTACTGATCAGTGGCCGAGGTAGACGTCGATGACCTTGGGGTCGGCCTGCACCTTCTCCATCGGGCCTTCCGCGAGGATCTTGCCCTGGTGCATCACGGTTACCTTGTGCGCGATCTTCTTCACGAACTCCATGTCGTGTTCGATCACGATCATCGAGCGGTTGCGGCAGATGCGTTCCAGCAGCTCGGCGGTCAACTCGCGCTCGCGCACGCTCATGCCGGCGATGGGTTCGTCCAGCATCAGCAGTTCAGGCTCCTGCATGAGCAGCATCCCGATCTCGAGCCATTGCTTCTGGCCGTGCGAAAGCAGGCCCGCTTCGGTCTCGAGTTGGTCGGCGAGGCCGATCTCCCCGGCGACCGATTCGATGCGTTCCTTCACGTCGGCGGTGCACTTGAACTTGAGCGCGCCGAACACGCCGCGCCCGCGCGGGAACGACACCTCGAGATTCTTGAAGACGGTCAGGTTCTCGTAAATGGACGGTGTCTGGAACTTCCGCCCGATGCCGGAGCGCACGATGCGATGCTCGGCCAGTGTCGTCATCTCCTGGTTCTTGAACTTGATGGTGCCCTTCGACGCGCGCGTCTTGCCGCAGATGAGATCGAGCAGCGTGGTCTTGCCGGCGCCGTTAGGGCCGATGATCACGCGCAGTTCGCCCTTGTCGACGTACAGGTTCAGGTTGTCGATGGCCTTGAAGCCGTCGAAGGACACAGTGAGGTCTTCGATGGCAAGTACGAAGTCGGTGTTGCTCATGGTCGCAAGTCTCCGGTCAGGCCACGGCGGGGCCGACGCTCTTGGCATCGGCGCGAGGTCTGGGCACGCTGGGATTCCAGCCCGCCACCGGCGGGTGTGATGGCGGCGTGGCCGGCAACGGCTTCGGGTCGGGCGGGTCGGACCGCGGCTCGCGCTTGCGCAGCAGCCACGGCTTCACGTAGTCGTTGTAGAGGCCCGCGAGCCCGTTCGGAAAGGCCATCACGACGCCGATGAACAGGGCCGCCATCAGGAAGAGCCAGAGCTGCGGGAAGCTCTCGGAGAAGAACGTCTTGCCGAAGTTGACCAGCAGAGCGCCGTAGACGGCTCCGACGAGCGACATGCGCCCACCGACGGCCGCGAAGATGACCATCTCGATCGAAGGCACGATGCCGACGAAGGATGCGGACATGAACCCCACCTGCAGCACGAACAGCGCGCCGCCGAGGCCGCAGAGCATGGCAGCGAGGCAGAAAACGAACACCTTGAAGTTCGCCACGTCGTAGCCGGAGAAGCGCACGCGGTCTTCCTTGTCGCGCATCGCGAGCAGCAGCGTACCGAGCTTGGTCCTCTGCACCCAGCGGCACAGGAAGATGGCGGCGATCAGCAAGGCGCAGGTCGCGAAGTAGAGGATGTACTTGGCGCTGTCGGTCCGGATGTCCCAGCCCAGCATCGTCTTGAGGTCGGTGATGCCGTTGACGCCGCCCGTGTACCCTTGCTGGCCGATGATCAGGACGGTGAGCACCAGCGCCACGGCCTGGGTGATGATCGCGAAGTACACCCCACCCACGCGCCGCTTGAACATCGCGAAGCCGACGATGAAGGCGAGGATCGCCGGCACCAGCAGCATCGCGATCAGTGCCACCGGCAGATGGCGGAACGGTTCCCACCAGATGGGCAACTGGGTGAGCTGGTTCCAATCCATGAAATCGGGAATCCCGGGTGTCGACTGGATCTTGGTGCTCTCGGGATCGGATGCCTCGAGCTTCAGGAACATCGCCATCGCGTAGCCGCCCAGTCCGAAGAACACGCCCTGACCCAGGCTCAGGATGCCGCCGTAGCCCCACAGCATGACCAGGCCGACCGCCACGAAGGCGTAACTCAGGTACTTGCCGACCAGGTTGAGACGGAAGATGTCGAGGGACAGCGGCAGCACCACCACGATGATGAGGGCGAGGACGGCGATGCCCGCCAGATCGGAGGAGGTGAGCCAGGTGCGCAAACGGGTCATGAGTGTTGCTCCGGGTGTTGCGAAATCAGCGACGGACCTTGGCGGCGAACAGCCCCTGCGGCCGGATCATCAGGATGGAGATGATCAAGAGGAGCGTGAGCACCTTGGCCATGGAGCCCGTCATGAAGAATTCGCTCACCGACTGCGTCTGGGCGATGCCGAAGGCCGAGGCCACGGTGCCGAGCAGGCTCGCCGCGCCACCGAAGGTCACCACCAGGAACGCGTCCACGATGTAGAGCGAGCCGCTGGTGGGGCCGGTGGAACCGATCGTGGTGAACGCCGCTCCGGCGACACCGGCGATACCGCAGCCGATGGCGAAGGTCATGCGGTCGGTCTTGCGCGTGTTGATGCCGATCGCGTTGGCCATGGTGCGGTTAGCCACGGTGGCGCGCACCCTGAGACCCCAGCGCGAGCGGTACAGCATGAGGAACACGAGCCCGGTCACGAGCAACGTGAGCCCCATCACGAACATGCCGTTGATCGGGATGTCGAGGCCTTCGTGGGGCATCCAGGATCCGAGGAGCCAGTCGGGGAGAGTGGGGCTCACTTCCTTGGCGCCGAAAGTGGAGCGGAAGGCCTGCTGCATGCCGAGGCTCAAGCCCCAGGTCGCGAGCAGCGTATCGAGCGGTCTGCGATACAGATGTCGGATGAGCGCCCATTCGGCGAACCACCCGAACGCGAACGCCAGGACGAAGGCAGCGATGATCGCGAAGAAGAAGTAGTAGGGCATGAAGCCCGGTGCGTAGCTCTGCGTGAGGCTGGAGCACAGAAAGATCGTGTAGGCGCCGATCGTCATGAACTCGCCGTGCGCCATGTTGATGACGCCCATCTGACCGAAGATGATCGCGAGCCC
>JAIEQG010000028.1 GCA_019747905.1 Burkholderiales bacterium | reverse complement strand
ACATTGTCGGGGGAAGGCGGGGGATGGGGGCAGCGAAGCGCCCCGACATTGTCGGGGGAAGGCGGGGGATGGGGGCAAGTGCTGCCCCTCAGCGCCCGATCACCTTGCCGAACAGCGCCCACTCCTTGCCGTCGAACTTCGCGAGCTGCGCCGATTCGATCAGGAAGAAGTCCGTCGGGCTGGTGTTCCACTTCACACCCGGCAGCATCATCGGTACCTGCAGGTCGCGGATGTTCGCCATCTGCTTCATGATGTTCTCGCGGGAGAGGTCGTCGCCGCAGGCCTTCAGCACCTGCACCGTGCCTTGCGCGATGAGGTAGCCCGCAACGTTGAACCCGTCGCTCAGGTTGCCGTCGGGGTAGTACTTCTTGAACCACGCCGTGTAGGCCTTCATGTCGGGGTCGTTGGCCCACTGCGGGTCGGTGGGATCCTTGAAGTAGGCGGCCGAGATCAGGCCCACGGACTTGTCCAGGCCTGCCGGCGTCAGTACCGAACCGACCGAGGCGGAGACCTGATTCAAGATGTGCAGCGGCTTCCAGCCCAGATCGGCCACCTTGCGAATCGCCTGGGCGGCGAACTTCGGCGTCGTCACGTTGTAGAAGGTGTCGGCGCCCGAGGACTTGAGCGTGACGATCTGCGAATCCACCGTCGGATCGGTCACTTCGTAGCTCGCTTCGGCGACGATCATCTTCGCCGCCTTGTCGCCGAGGCCGTCCTTCAGACCCTTGACGTAGTCCTTCCCGTAGTCGTCGTTCTGGGACAGGATCGCGATCTTCGCATCCGGTTTGGTCTCGAGGATGTACTTGGCGTAGATGTGACCTTCGGCCTGGTAGTTGAGGTTGAAGCCCATGGTCCAGGGGAAATTCTTCGGGTCGCCCCATTTGGTGGCACCCGTGTTTACGAAGATGTGCGGCACCCCCTTGGCGTTCACGTACTTGTGGATCGCCGAGTTGGATGGCGTGCCCAACGTGCCCGACAGCAGCAGCACCTGGTCCTGTTCCACCAGTCTGCGCACCTGTTCCACCGCGCGCGGCGGGCTGTAGCCGTCGTCCAGCGTGATGAAGTTGATCTTCCGGCCGTTGACCCCGCCCTGGTCGTTGATCATCGCGTAGTAGGCTGCCTCGGCGCGCCCGATGGTGCCGTAGGCCGAAGCCGGGCCGCTGTAGGGATTGGTGTTGCCCACCTTGATTTCGGTGTCGCTGGCACCCGGCCCGTACTTCTTCTGCGCCAGGGCGCCGGGGCTCGCGATCAGCAGTGAGGCGGCAGCGAAGACGACACAGAGACGTGCGAACATCGACGGCAGCATGACGTTTCCTCCTGGCGAGTGAAGTAGGGCCCCCGGCGGTGTATACGCCGGGGTGGGACATGCTTCAATGCTGCGCCGCAACCGCCCGGCGGACCGGGCATAATCGCGCCCTTCATCCATACGGCATCGACCCGAAGGCAAGTCTCCATGGCCCAGTACGTCTACACGATGCACCGCGTTGGCAAGATCGTTCCGCCCAAGCGCCAGATCCTCAAGAACATCTCGCTCTCGTTCTTTCCCGGCGCCAAGATCGGCGTGCTCGGGTTGAACGGCTCGGGCAAGTCGACGCTGCTCAAGATCATGGCCGGGATCGACAAGGACATCGAAGGCGAAGCGGTGCCGATGCCCAACCTCAACATCGGCTACCTGCCGCAGGAGCCGCAACTCGACCCGGAGCAGACGGTGCGCCAGGCGGTGGAGGCGGGCATGGGCGAAGTGATGGAAGCGAAGCAGAAGCTCGACGCCATCTACGCCGCCTACGCCGAGCCCGACGCCGATTTCGACAAGCTCGCCGCCGAGCAGCAGAAGTACGAGGCGATCCTGGCCGCGGCCGGCAGCGATACGGAGCACCAGCTCGAGATCGCCGCCGATGCCCTGCGCCTGCCGCCCTGGGACGCGAAGGTCGCCAACCTGTCCGGTGGCGAGAAACGCCGCGTCGCCCTGTGCCGGCTGCTCCTGTCGAACCCCGACATGCTGCTGCTCGACGAGCCCACCAACCACCTCGATGCCGAGAGCGTCGACTGGCTCGAACAGTTCCTGCAGAAGTTTCCCGGCACGGTGGTGGGCGTGACCCATGACCGCTACTTCCTCGACAACGCCGCGGAATGGATTCTCGAACTGGACCGCGGCCACGGCATTCCGTGGAAGGGCAACTACAGCTCGTGGCTGGAGCAGAAGGACGAACGCCTCAAGCAGGAAGAGGCGACCGAGTCCGCGCGCCAGAAGACCATCAAGAAGGAACTGGAGTGGGTGCGCCAGAACCCCAAGGGCCGGCAGGCCAAGGCCAAGGCGCGCATCGCCCGCTTCGAGGAACTGTCGTCCTACGAATACCAGAAGCGCAACGAAACCCAGGAAATCTTCATCCCGGTCGCCGACCGTCTCGGCGACAGCGTCATCGAGTTCAAGGACGTCACCAAGGGCTTCGGTGACCGTCTGCTGATCGACAAGCTGTCCTTCAAGGTTCCGCCCGGCGCCATCGTCGGCATCATCGGTCCGAACGGCGCAGGCAAGTCGACGCTGTTCCGCATGATTGCGGGCAAGGACAAACCCGACAGCGGAGAGGTGATCGTCGGGCCGACGGTGAAGCTCGCTTACGTCGATCAGTCGCGCGACGCGCTGAAGAACGACAAGACGGTGTGGGAGGCAGTATCCGACGGTGCCGACATCCTGACCGTGGGCAAGTTCGAGATGCCTTCGCGGGCGTACATCGGGCGCTTCAACTTCAAGGGGGCCGACCAGCAGAAGATCGTCGGCAATCTCTCCGGCGGCGAACGGGGCCGGCTGCATCTCGCCACCACCTTGATCGCGGGCGGCAACGTCCTCCTGCTGGACGAACCGTCCAACGACCTCGACGTGGAAACGCTGCGGGCGCTGGAAGACGCCCTGCTCGAATTCGCCGGCAGCGTGCTGGTGATCTCGCACGACCGATGGTTCCTCGACCGCATCGCGACCCACATCCTCGCGTGCGAAGGCGAATCCCAATGGGTGTTCTTCGACGGCAACTACCAGGAGTACGAAGCCGACAAGAAGAAGCGCCTGGGCGAGGAGGGTGCGCGGCCCAAGCGCATCCGCTACAAGCCGCTCAAGAAGTAATCCGGCGCTGCCGGCGTACCTGCAGGGCACACCGACGAGGAGTTCCGATGCAGCTGAACGTACGATGGTCCGTGCTGATTCCGATGCTTCTCGCCACCGGTGCGCAGGCGCAGGATTGGCGGCAGAACGAAAAGCTGGTCGGTCTCGGTGCCTACATCCGCCCTGCGTACGTCGGTGCGGACTCCATGCGTACCGAATCGATCCCGCTGCTGCGGGTGTTCGGCGAGCATTGGTTCGCCCGCACGACCCAGGGGCAGCTCGAGGGCGGCTACCGTATCGGGCTCACCCCCACGCTGACGGCCGGCGCACAGCTATCCTACGAGCCGGGGCGGCGCACGAAGGATTCGGCGTTCCTGATCGATCGCAACGTGGCCACCATCGATCCGAGCGCGGCGCTGGGCGTCCATCTGGAGTGGGACGAGAAGTTCGGCCGCGCGCCCGTCAACGGCCTGCTGCGCTGGCGGCAGCATGTCGATACGGACCAGGGCGCCAAGGCCGACGCCCGATTCACCGTCGGAATCCTCGGTACCGAGCACCATCGGGTGGGCCTCTTCGCGCAGGTGACCTGGGCCAGTGAAAAATCCAATCAGACCTACTTCGGCGTCACGCCCACCGAGTCCACTGCTACCGGTTTGCCGGTGTATTCCGCCGGCGCCGGCCTTCGCAATACGGTGCTCGGGGTGCTCGGCGCCTACGACATCTCGCGCCACTGGGTGGTCCTGTGGAGTGCGGAATGGCATCGCCTCCTGGGCGACACGCGCGACAGCCCGTACACGCGGGACACGAACAACTATTACTACACGATCGGCGTGACGTACCGATTCTGACCGACTCCTGGAAGCAAACAGGCACCCGGAGGTGCCTGTTCGTTCGACAGCGGATCCGAATCAGAAGCCGGTCGCTGCGAGCCAGCCGCCGATCTTGCCTTCGTAGCGTTCGCGCAGAACGATGACGGGACCGGCGCAGCTTTTGGGCAGCGAGACCTTCGCCTTGATCTTGGCGTCGCCGGTCTTGCTGAGCGGCGCCGGTTCGGTCTGGGCAACGACCTTCAGGCCGCCGGGGCCGTTGCACAGCACGGCGGCTGCGACGGCATCCACACCGTCGGGCGTGCCGTTGTACTCGCCCACCGTGGTGTCGTTGAGCACGAGGCCCTGGACCTCCACTTCGAGCGAGCCGTTCTCGCTCAGCTCGGCTTCCCCGGACTTCAGCTTCCAGATCTTGCCGCAGGAAGGGACATCGCCGATGGCGGTCTTGTTGGCGAGACAGGCGGTGAGGGGCGCTTCGAAATCGTTGTCGGCTGAGGCGACACCGGCGACACCGAACAGTAACAAGGCGGCCGCGGCTGGCGCCGCGATGCGTGCGCAACACTTCATGGGTATGGCTCCTTGGTGTTCTTGATTGGCTGGAAAGGGGATTGACCGACCGCGAACGCCGTCAGTCAGGCCCACTCTAGCAGCGCCTGCCTTACCGATTCATTACCAGTGTCGAATCCCACGGGCACCGGAGAAAAGGCGACGGAGCACACCATCGCGACCCAGGCCGGAGGGCCGCGATCTTGTGCTCCATCGAGGCGGGGAGAGAGACCTGCCGTTGAAACACCGTGACCGTATGAAGAACGTCGTGGGCCTTGTCTTGGGCTCGCACCCATCGACGCACTGCCGTACTGCGTGCATTGCTGGCCCCCATCCCGACCTTCCCCCGACGAAGTCGGGGGAAGGGGTGTACATCCCCTCCCCCAGCTT
>JAIEQG010000001.1 GCA_019747905.1 Burkholderiales bacterium | reverse complement strand
CGCCGAAAGCCCGGTGCTCGGCGAACAGCTCCTCCACGCTCACGTCCGGCAGGTAGTTCAGCGTCAGCAGCAGGTTGCTGCGTGCGAGCGCGTCGCCGGGGGCCAGGGCGAGCGCACGGCGGTTCGCCTGCGCCGATTCCTCCAGCCGGCCCTGGTGCTGCAGCGCCATCGCCAGGTTGACCCAGCCGCCGGGATAGTCGGCCTTGCACGCGACGGTGGCGCGGGCGGCAGCCTCGGCTTCGGTGAATCGCATCGCCGCGTACAGCAGGCTCGACAGCAGCACGTGGGCGAGCGGCTGCTGCGGTTCCAGTTCGATCGCGCGGCGATAGTGGAACTCGGCCGCGTCGATGCGCCCGATCTGCTGCAGATGATTGGCGAGCGATACATGAGCCGCTGCGAGTCCCGGTTCGCGCTCGACCAGCGCTTTCAGATCGGCGACCGCTTCGGGCCAGCGCCCGACGCGATAGAGCAGGTCCGCTCGCTCCAGGATCGCTTCGCTGTACTGCGGCCGCAGTTCGATGGCACGCGCGAGCGCACCTTCGGCTTCTTCCATGAATCCGCGCCGCAGCAGGATGCTCCCGAGCGCGAAATGGGTTTCCGGCATGGCCGGTGCACGCACCACGGCTTCGTGAGCCGCTGGCTCCGCGGCGTCCAGTCGCCCATCGGCTGCCAGTGCGAATGCGTGCTGCAGGTGGGCGAGCGGCGAGTCGGGAGCGACCGCGACGGCATGCTCGGCCGTCGCGATGGCGCCGGCCACGTCGTCCTGCACCAGCAGGGCCTGCGACAGCGCCCCGAGCGCCGGCAAGGAGTCGGGCTCGATGGCCAACGCCCGGCGCAGCAACTCGACCGCCGTCGCGGGCGCGCTGCCGCGCAAATGCTGGTTGGCGAGATTGCACAACGCAGCGGCACAACGCGGATCCCGTGCGAGCGCGGTCTCGTAGGCAATCCGGGCTGCGTCGGGTTGCGCCAGCGCGTCCAGGGTCAACCCGAGTTCGTTCCACCAGCGCGCATCGCTGCCATCCAGGTCGAGGGCGTGCCGGAATGCAGTCACAGCGTCCTCCAGCCGCCCGGTGGCACGCAACGCTTCGCCGCGAGAGTAGTGGTAGGCCGCCTGTCCTGGCGACTGAGCGATCGCAGCGTCGAACCGCGACAGCGCCGCGGCCACGGCGCCGCCGGCGAGATCGATCGTACCGAGCAGATACAGTGCGTCCGGGTGCTGCGGCTCCAGGTTCAAGACCTGCTCGTACGCGGCGCGCGCGGCATCGAGATCCCCGGACTGGTGCGATCGAAATCCGGCGGCGACCAGCGCGGCCGGGTCGGCGATGGCCGGCGCCATCGTGTCCGGACGTGGCTTGCGGCGGAAGAAACTCATACGCACGGCTGCAGCACCGACGCCCAATAGTTGAATACGGCGTCGTCCGATCCCAGCATGTACAGCCGGTCCGCTGGCCAGGGCTTCAGCGCGCGCACGATGCAGGCCACGTTGGAGTAGCGGTTGCCGACGAAGCAGTCGGCCGCGAGCGCGGTGAGCACGTCGACCACGACCTCTTCGCCGAGCTGCCGCGGCGGCAGGCCCGATCCAAGGTGCAAGGATTGGCTGCCCTGGGCGCGCAGTGCGCCGCTCGTCACGATGCGATTGCCGTAGCGGCTGCGATAGCGTGCCTCGATGTCGCGATCGTCGGTGAGCAGCAGCAGCCGCACGTCACCGCGCTCCGCGAGCAGGCGCTCGACGATGCGGCCGATGGCGCGGTTGACCGCTTCGAGATGCTCACCCTGCTCTTCGCGCTTGTCCGTGCCGCGCAGGTGCGTGGCGATGAACGGGGCGTCGCCAAAATGCTCGGCGACGAAACTGGTGGCGCGGTCCCGCAGGTGGGGGCGCGGACGCAGCCATCCGGGGGCGAGCGTACGCAGCAGCGTACCGGTGTCGGCCTGGGCGAGCGGATCGTCCATCGGCAGCAGATGGCGGGTGAGGTGCACGCCGGTGAAGTACGAGCCGACCACCAGCGGTTCCACGCGGGCTACCAGGTCGGCGGCACTGATCGGCCCGGTCGCCGCGCGCCGCGCCGCCACGTCGCGAAACGGGGAGGATCCGCCCCAAGTGTCCGGATAGGCGCGGCGGACTGCGGCTGCTTCGATTTCTTCCGATGCGACGGTGTCGAGCGGTTCGAAGTAATCAGTCCACGCGTTGCGAGCCGGGTCCTCTGAGAAGAAGCTCGTTTCACCCCAATGCACGTAGGGACGCCGCCCGTCGATCCGTGCGGCGAGCGCGTGCCCCAGGACATGATGGACGTCCGACCAGAATCCGGCCCCGCCCGGATGGATCAGCATCAGCGCACCTGCCGGTGCCCGGGCCGCGAACTGACGACCAAGCGCGTCGTCGATGCGGTCGCGAACCTCGAGCAACGCATCGACGTGCGGTCGCGCAAGAGCACAGTCCGGATCGAGCGCGAGCGCCCGGCGGAACTCGGCGATGCCGCCGTCCAGGTCGCCGGCCTCCTGCAGGAGCCACGACAGGCGCGCGGGGTAGCGCGCATCGTGCTCGGCGTCGGCGAGCTGCCGCAGCAGTGCGATCGCCTCGTCGCGGCGACCCGTGCTGTGACAGGTTTCCGCGAGCACGAAGGCGGCATCCGCGTCGCCCGGTGCCCGCTCCAGGTGGGTTCGGCACCGCACTTCCAGTTCGTCCCAGCGACCGCTGAACCAGTACTCGTCGATGTGGTGCTGGACATCGAAGGCCATGACTCAGCGGGCCCGGACCAGCGCCGCGAGGTCGCGCGCCACGGCCGCTGCCACGCTTTCCCAGTCGAAGCGCTGCGGCTGCCGGTACAGCTTCGCATGCGGATACCACGGCGAATCCGTGCGGTCCTTGAGCCAGCGCCAGCAGCAGTCGTAGCGCAGCATGGACCAGGTGGGCTTCGCCAGCGCACCGGCGAGGTGGCCCACGGCGGTGTCCACCGCCACGATGAGATCGAGCGCTTCGATGAGTGCGGCGGTGTCTTCGAAACTTTCCAGCTCGTCGGTCAGGTCGACGATCGGGAACGGCGCATTCGGGCCGCGCGCCTGTTCCGCGGCATCACCCTTCTGCAGGCTGTACCACGTGACACCCGGCACGGTGCCGAGCGCGGCGAGGCGGGTGAGCGGGGCGCTGCGGCGCCGATCGGCGCGGTAGCGTTTCGGATGGTTCTTGTGCGGGTCGCCGGCCCACACCAGGCCGACGCGCAAATTGCGATCGTCGGCGAGACGCTGCTTCCAGGCAGCGACCTTGTCGGCGCTCGGGGTCAGATACGGAACCCGTGCCGGGACGCTGTCGAGACTGCGCGCGAAGAACCGCGGCAACGACATGAGATAGGCGTAGTAGTCGTAGTGGGGCAG
The DNA here is from genome assembly GCA_019747905.1 of Burkholderiales bacterium. Taxonomy (GTDB): domain Bacteria; phylum Pseudomonadota; class Gammaproteobacteria; order Burkholderiales. Next base: position 1,459 of record JAIEQG010000001.1, on the reverse strand, counting down.
CGGGTCGTCGCGGGGAATCACTTCGAGTCCCGGGATGGAGCGCAGCAGGCTCACCAGCGGGCGCGGTGCTTCCAGCAGCACGCGGGCGCCGCGCGCCATCAGCAAAGGTACAAAGCGCGCGAACTGGATGGCGTCGCCGAAACCCTGTTCCGCCACCAGCATCACCGTGCGACCGGCCACGTCCTCGCCATTCCAGGCGTTGCCCGGGTAGTACCGGCGCATGCTGCGGATCTCGTCGGTGTCGAGCCGGAACTCGTAGTCGTCCCAGCCGTGTGCGTAGTCGCCGAGCTTGAGTTCCGCCAGACCGCGATACAGCCGGGCCTCGGGATACTCGGGGTGATGGGCGAGGATCCGCTCGAAGCAGGCGCACGCTTCATCGAGACGATCCAGTTCCAGCATCGCCAGTCCGGCGCCGGTGAGGACGTCGCGATGCCCGGGCTCGATCGCGTCGGCGGCGAGGTAGTGGTCGATCGCATCTTCCAGCTCGTCGGTCTCGTGCAGTTCGGTGGCCAGATTGAAGTGCGCGTCGCGATGTGCCGGCTGCAACGCGATGGCGCTGCGGTAACTCTCGATCGCACGTGCGCTGTCGCCGCGGCCGCCGTGCACGAGGGCCAGGTTGTAGTGCCAGTCGGCATTGGCCGGGTCGAGTTCGAGACCGCGGCGGTAGTACGTCTCGGCCTCGTCGAAGCGCTCTTGCAGCAGGTGCAGTGTCCCGAGGCGCATTAACACGCGCGGATCGCGCGGATGGTGCGCCAGCACTGCCATGGCAGCGGCGAGAGCGCCTTGCAGGTCGCCCGTCTCTTGGAGACGACGTGACTCTGCCAACGCCGCATCCGGCTCGGCGCCGACGGCGGGCGGCAGCGGCGCCGCGGTCGGACTGCGTTTCAACCAGTTGAGCACGGGTCGGAATCCATGTCGTGGTGCCCGAGCAACCCCGCTGCGAGCGTGGCATGTACCTTGCACTTGTGTGCTCCGAATCGGCCGGCGAGCGGTCGGGCGGACGACGATGCGACGGCGAAGGTCACGGGTCGGGTTTGCTGGGTGCGCGCAGTGGCACGTAAACTAGTGTTTTGAAACGTCTACCAACTCATTTCGCCGTCGTGACGCGCAAGCGCCGGCGACGCGGTCAAAGCAAACGGAGTGCCATTCATGTTCGGCCTGTTCGATACCAAGAAAGTCGACGATTTCGCGCGCAGCCTCGCCCAGGACCTGGCGCGGCGTTTCCCGCCCGCGAGCGAGGCGCGCACCGACAAGGGGGCTGCCAACCAGCTCGCCGTCGTCACGGAAGGACTGTACGCGCGGGCCATGCGCTTTCATCAGGAAAACAAGCTCGGCGTGTATCGCAAGGCCAAGCTCGGCAACGTGTTCCGCTGGCAGTTGCAGGAGCTCGGGTACAGCGCCGGTTTCATCGAGAACGTGACCAAGGGACTGGTGGTCCGGCTCGCGAAGAAGAAGTAGG
>JAIEQG010000110.1 GCA_019747905.1 Burkholderiales bacterium | reverse complement strand
TCGCGCGTGCGCTTGCGAGTCATCTCCACGAGCCCAAGGGTGGTGAAGCCATTCACCCCCACCCGCGTGCGATCGCTCGACAATGCCTTGCGGAACTCCGCCAGCACCGCATCGCGGTGCAGGTCGTTGTCCATGTCGATGAAGTCGATGATGATGATGCCGCCCAGGTTGCGCAGGCGTAGCTGCCGCGCGATCACCTGTGCGGCTTCCAGATTGGTCTTGAAGATGGTGTCGTCGAAACTGCGGCCGCCCACGAAGCCGCCGGTGTTCACGTCCACGGTGGTGAGCGCTTCGGTCTGGTCGAGGATCAGGTAGCCGCCCGACTTGAGCGCGACTCTTCGCGCGAGGGCGCGCTCGATCTCGTCCTCGACACCGTAGACGTCGAACAGGGGCCGATCGCCGGTGTAGTGCTGCACCCGATCGAGCAACGGCAACTGATAGTCGCTGGCGAAGGTGGTGAGACGCTGGAAGGTCTCGCGCGAATCGACGAGGATGCGGTCGGTCTCGTCGTTCACGAAGTCGCGCAGTACCCGCAGGCTCAGGTCGAGATCCTGGTACAGCAGCGCAGGCGCTGAACTGGTTCGCGCGCGGTCCTGGATGCCGGCCCAGAGGCGGCGCAGGTAATCGAGGTCGGAAGCGAGCTCCGTGTCCGTGGCCGTCTCGGCCATGGTGCGGATGATGAAACCGCCGCCCTGTTCCGCCGGCAACATCTGTTGCAGCCGCTCTTTCAGTTGCGAGCGCTCGGTCTCGTCCTCGATGCGCTGCGAGACGCCGATGTGCGATTCCTGCGGCAGGTAGACCAAGAATCGTCCGGCGATGCTGATCTGCGTCGACAGGCGCGCACCCTTGGTGCCGATCGGGTCCTTGATGACCTGCACCAGCACCGTGTCGCCGTCGTGCAGGATCTTCTCGATGGGCTTCGCCTCATCGCCCCCGCGGTGGCCCCAGATGTCGGCCACGTGCAGGAAGGCGGCGCGATCCAGGCCGATCTGGATGAAGGCTGATTGCATCCCGGGCAGCACGCGGCTCACCACGCCGAGGTAGGTGTTGCCCACCAGCCCGCGTTGCGAGCTGCGTTCGACGTGCAGTTCCTGCGCGGAACCCTGTTCCATCACCGCGACCCGCGTTTCCTGCGGGGTCACGTTGATGAGGATCTCTCCGTTCACAGCACCCGGCAGCCGAACCGCGCCAGCAGGTCGCTGGTCTCGTACACCGGCAGGCCCACCACGCCCGAGTGGCTGCCGGCGATGTGTTTCACGAACAGGGCCGCCTTGCCCTGGATGCCGTAGGCGCCGGCCTTGTCCATCGGGTCCCCGGTCGCGACGTAGTTGCGGATGACCTCGTCGGAAAGGGTCGCGAACGTGACCTGGGTGGACGACAGCACCACTTCGACCCGCTCGTCCATCTTCAAGGCAACCGCCGTATGGACTTCATGGCTGCGGCCGGAAAGCGCCTGCAGCATGCGGATGGCATCGGCCCGGTCGGTGGGCTTTGCCATGATCCTGCCGTCCAGCGCGACGGTGGTGTCCGCTGACAGGATCGGCTGTTTGAGGAGGCGGCGCTGGAGCATGCGGGTCCAACCCACCTCGGCCTTGAGTTTCGCTACCCGGAGGACGTAGTCCACCGCCGGTTCGTCCGGCAGGGGGGTCTCGTCGAAGTCTTCACCCCGGGTGACCCCCTCCCGCAGGAGGAGCACCTCGTACCGCACCCCCATCTGGGTGAGGATCTCCCGCCGGCGCGCGCTGCGCGAGGCAAGGTAGATGTGGCGGGTCAGGGTGGCCATCGGGCAGATCGGTCCGTCAGTCGCGGTGGTACGGGTGTCCGCGCAACAGTGAGTGCGCACGGTAGAGCTGCTCTGCGAGCACCACGCGTGCCAGCCCATGGGGTAACGTCATGGCGGAAAGCGAAATCCGCCTCTCGGCCTCCGCCTTGAGGGTGGCGTCCAGGCCGTCGGCGCTGCCGATCACGAAGGCGATGTCGCGTCCGCCCGAGAGCCATTGCTCCATCCGACCGGCCAACCCCCGGGTGGTGACCGGCTCCCCCGCCTCGTCGAGGGCGACCACGGAGCAGCCCTTGGGGATGGCGGCACGGATGCGTTCGGCCTCCCGCTCCAGGAGCTTGGCGACGGCGGCCTCCCCGGCATTGTCGGAACGTGCCTCGGGGCGCAGCTCGATCAGCTCCACGCGCACCTCGCGCGGCATGCGTTTGGCGTATTCACCGAAGGCGCTTTCCACCCAGGCAGGCTGGCGATGCCCGACCGAGATGATCAGGAAGCGCATCGTCGGAGCCGGGATGGCAGGGGGTTCGGCGCCCGCACGCGACGGACGCCGTCGACATCAGACGCTGGCTCCGGCGTATCCGGCACCGGCATGCAGGCGTCGCGGCACGGGCCGCTTTCCACCCCACAGTTCCTCGAGATTGTAGTAGTCGCGGATGGCGGGCTGCATGATGTGGACGACCACGTCGCCCAGGTCCACCAGCACCCATTCGCCGGATTCTTCTCCCTCGACGCCGGTGACCGACGCGCCGAGTTCTTTGGCACGATCCAGCACATGGTTCGAGAGCGCCCGAGTCTGCCGCGACGATTCGGCGCTCGCGACGATCACGATGTCGAACAACGACGTCATCTTGCGTACGTCCAGCACGACGATATCGCGCGCTTTTACGTCCTCCAGCGCGGCAATCGCGGCGCGGACGAGATCCTCAACGTGCATCCGGTTCCTTGTACAGATCGTTGCGGGCAATGTAGCCGAGAACGCTTTCGGGAATCAAGTAACGGGGGCTGCGGTCGGCCGCCAGTAAAGCCCTGATCGCGCTCGCGGAAATATCCAGCTGGGTGATGGGAAGGGTGGCGATGGCACCGGCCGGGGAGTTCACCAATCGGGCACGGTCGGCGCTCAACCGGGTGTCGAACTGCTTGCGCAGCGCTTCGCCCATGGAGGCGCGCCAATCGTCCGGTTCCCAACCGGGGCGGTGTGCCACGATGATGTGGGCGTAGCTGAAAAGGTCAAGCCAGCGGCGCCAGGTCTGCAGCAGCACGAAGGCATCCGCGCCCATGATCAGCGCGATCGGCCGCGCTGAACCGAACTCCTGGCGCAGGCTGTCGAGAGTATCGATGGTGTAGCTGGGCGCCGGGCGGCGCAGCTCGCGGTCGTCGGCCACCAGCTTCGGGTTGTCCGCCACTGCCAGGCGGACCATGGCGAGGCGCTGTTCGGCGGTCGCGCCCGGTGCCGCGCGGTGGGGCGGCGCGGCCGAGGCGATGAGGTGAACCTGATCGAGGCCGAATGCTTCGGCGGCCTCTTCCGCCAGGCGCAGATGGGCGCAATGGACGGGATCGAATGTCCCGCCCAGTACGCCGATGGCGCCGCCGGCGGCCACTAAATCATGACCCGCCGGAGGTCAGACAGAACCGCATTCAGGTGAGAGATGAAACGCGCGCCCTTGGCGCCGTCGATGACCCGGTGGTCGTAGGACAGCGAGATCGGCATAATCAGCCGCGGCACGAAGGCGCCGTCCTTCCACACGGGCTTCATGGTCGAACGCGAGACGCCCAGGATCGCCACTTCCGGCGCGTTGATGATCGGCGTGAAATGCCCGCCGCCGATGCCGCCGAGGCTCGAGATGGAGAAGGTGCCGCCCTGCATGTCGGCCGGGCCCATCTTCTTGTCGCGCGCCTTCTGGCTGATCTCGCCCAGTTCCTTCGCGAGTTGGACAACGCCCTTCTTGTCCACGTCACGGATGACGGGGACGACCAGGCCCTCGGGTGTGTCGACGGCCACGCCGATGTGGTAGTACTGCTTGAGGATCAGCGCATCGCCGCCCGGGGCGACCGAGGCGTTGAATTCGGGGAACTGCTTCAGCGAAGCGACCGCGGCCTTCATCAGGAAGGCGAGCGGGGTGATCTTCACGCCGCTCTTGGCGTTCTCGTCGGAAAGCGTCTTGCGAAACGCCTCCATGTCGGTGACGTCGGCTTCGTCGTGCTGCGTGATGTGGGGAATCATCACCCAGTTGCGATGCAGCGCCGGCCCCGAGATCTTCTGGATGCGCGACAGCGGCTTGGTTTCCACCGGGCCGAACTTCGAGAAATCGATGTTGGGCCACGCCGGCAGATTGAGGCCGGGCACGCCGCCGCCGGCCGCTGTGCCTCCAGCAGGGGCCCCACCGGCGATCGCACGCTTCACGAAGTTCTGGATGTCTTCCTTTAGGATCCGGTCCTTGGGACCGGAGCCCTTCAACAGCCCGAGATTCACGCCCAGCTCGCGCGCGAAGCGGCGCACCGACGGGCTCGCGTGCGCCTTGGCGAACGAAGCTTCGTCGATGGGGCCCGCCGCAGGCGCGGCGACGGGGGCAGGTGCG
>JAIEQG010000057.1 GCA_019747905.1 Burkholderiales bacterium | reverse complement strand
CTGTTCCGGATCGTCCATGGTCGCAAGCAGCACGAACGGTTCGGTCACCCGCTTGCGCTCGCGCAGGCCGGCGCGGACGGATTCGAGATCGGGTTTGAGCGTCGACCAGTCGCAGTTGTACAGCTTCGCGTCGAGCATCGCTCCCAGGGCATAGGGAAAGTGCGGCGCCATCCGGACGAGTTGCCCGAAGCACTCTGCGGCCTGGCCGTAGCGTCGTTCGCCGCGTAGCAGTACCGCCTTGCTGTTGACCGCTTCCGGATAGGCCGGGCGCAAGGTGAGTGCCCGATCGAAGCTCGCCAAGGCCTCGTCGATGCGGTCTAGTGCCCGCAGGCAGATGCCGCGGTTGTGATGCGCTTCGGCGTAGTCCGGATTGAGGACAATTGCCGTGTCGAAATCCGCAAGGGCCGATGCGTAGCGACAAAGGTCGAGCAGCACGTTGCCGTGGTTGTACCGCGCCTGCGCAAACGTCGGTGCCAGCGCCAGCGCGCGCTCGTAGGCGGCGAGGGCTTCCTCGGCGCGCCCGAGGCGCGCCAACGCCGTGCCGAGATTGCTGTGCACGCCCGCATTGTCCGGCTGGAGTTCGAGCGCCTTGCTGAAGTCATCGACCGCCTGCTCCGTCACGCCGAGTTCGAGGCGGGCAGTGCCGCGGTTCGCAAGCACTTCGGGGGAACGGGGGTTCACCCGCAATGCCCGCGTGAACAGCTTGGCCGCGGATTCGGCGCGTCCGCGCCGCAGGTCGAGGTGGCCGAGCAGCCGCAGCGTGTCGAACTGCTCGGGGTCGGCCTGCAGGACCTTCGTGTAGAGCTTTTCGGCCTCCGCCGTCTGCCCGGCCTGGTGCGCCGCCACCGCTTTTCCGAACAGGGTTCTGAGCGCCTCGGGGCTGCGTTTGCTCATGCCGTTTCAGTACGAGGGTTCAGACTCTTCCCGACACCGGAATCATGGCACCGGTGATATCTCGCGCCCCGTCGGACAGCAGGAACACGATCACATCGGCGATGGATTTCGGTGCGACCCAGCGGCTGAAGTCGGCCTTCGGCATGTCGGCGCGATTGGCCGGCGTGTCGATGGTGCTGGGCAGGATGGCGTTCACGGTGATATTGCGGTCCTTAACTTCGGCCGACAGCGCTTCGGTCAACTTGGCCACCCCTGCCTTAGATGCGGTGTAGGCGCCCATACCTGCAGCTGCCTTCGCTGCCGCGGCGCCAGCGCCGATGTTGACGATGCGACCGCCGCCGCGCTTGAAGAGATGCGGGAGTGCCGCGCGCGAAGTGCTCACTGCGCTGCGCAGATTCACGCGATACAGGAAGTCCCAGGTGTCGACACTGCCTCCGACCAGTTCCTCCCAGCGGAAGGTGCCGGCGATGTTGACCAGCCCATCCAGTCCGTCCCATTGCTGCGCGACCTGATCCAGGGCTCGCGCGGCCACGTCCGGTTCCGCGAGGTCGAGCCCGCCGAGAGCGAGTGCGCCGTTCAACACCGAGGCATCTGCAGGTGCCGGCGCGCGGTCGAGCGCGGCGACTCTTGCGCCGGCCGCGATCGCGCCCTGCACCACGGCGACACCCAGTTGTCCGAAACCGCCGGTGACGGCAACGACTTTTCCGTTCAGCATGCCTTGCGTCTCCCCGTCAGTTCGCTACCAGGCAATGCGGACCCAATTCCGCGAGCGTCGTGCGGCCCAGCAATGTCATGGTGGTATCGATCTCCTTGATGAGAATGTCGAGCGCCTTCGCGACACCCGCCTCACCGCCGGATGCCAAACCATACAGCCAGGCACGCCCGATCATGCAGGCGCGGGCGCCGAGGCACAGTGCCTTCACCACATCGGAGCCGCGCCGCACGCCGCCGTCGAGAATGACCTCGGCCTTGCCCCGAACGGCTTCAACCACGCCGGGCAGCGCGTCGATGGCCGAAATGGCACCGTCCAACTGCCGGCCTCCGTGGTTCGACACGATGATCGCGTCGACGCCATGATCGACGGCGATTCTCGCGTCATCGGGGCTCAGCACGCCCTTGAGGGCGATCGGGCCACCCCACACGGACTTGAACCAGTCGACGTCCTTCCACGAGATGGACAGGTCATACTGCCCGGCGATGAACTGCGTGATGGTGACCGCATTGCCGGACTGTGCGGCGGTACCATCGAAGTTACGGAACGTGACCTTCGGGCCGAGCCCCACGTCGATCAGCCAGCGCCAGTGGCGGGCGAAGTCGATCATGGTGCCGAGCGTGAACTTCGGTGGCACGGTGAAGCCGTTGCGCATGTCGCGCTCGCGCGGACCCTGCACCTTCGTGTCCACCGTCAGCACCAGCGCCTTGCAGCCCGTGGACCGGGCGCGCTCGATCATCGTCTTGGTGATGCCGCGGTCGCGCAGCACGTAGAGCTGGAACCAGCGCTGCACTTCGGAGGCCTGCGCGATCTGCTCGATGGAGCAGGTCGACATGGTCGACAGGCAATAGGGCACGCCGGCGGCGTGAGCCGCTCGCGACGCGGACAACTCGCCGCGCCGATGCAGGATGCCGGCGAGGCCGGTGGGTGCCAGCACGAGCGGCGCCGAAGCGGGCGTGCCGATGATCGTCGTCGAGCGCTCACAGATCGAGACGTCGGTCAGTACACGCGTCATGAAGCGGCGCTTCTCGAAGTCCGCCCGATTGGCGCGGAGCGTGACTTCATCGAAGGCGCCGCCGTCGATGAATTCGAAGATCGTCTTGGGCAGGCGCCGGCGCGCGGCGTCGCGGAGATCAGAGATGTTGTAGGCGTTCATTGTTGTTGTTTGGGCTGATCGGCCCGCTCCACCGTCAGCGACGGATCGGGCCGGGAATCGGTGGCGCTGGCGGCGCCGTGGCGAGGGGGGTTCGGGCCCCACACCATGGGAATGTCGGTCTTGCGCGCACGGACCAGTTCGTCGACGAACTTTGCCGGGGCCATTTCCCAGGCGTAGTCGTTGAGCCGGGCGAGCAACTGCGCGACGAGTTCGGGGTTGCGGTCGGCGGCATTGTCCTCTTCGCCCGGGTCGTGCGGCACATCGTAGAGTTCGAGCCGCTGCGGCAACGATGTATACAGGATCAGCTTCCAGTCGCCGATGCGAATGGCCCCGCGCAGGTCTTCCACCGTGAGCAGCACTTCCTTGCGGCGTGAGGCCTGGTGGTCGCGGATCGCGGGCCATTGGTCGAAGCCGTCGATGGCCTTGCGCTGGTCGAGTTTCGCGCCGGCAGCCGCAAGCAACGTGGGATACATGTCGGTCACGTGCATGAGGGCGGTGGTCACGCCGCCTTCCACTTTCGGCCAGCGGATGAAGGCGGGTACGCGCACGCCGCCTTCATACACGCTGCCCTTGCCGTCGCGATAGGGGCCGTTGTCCGATGCGCCGACCGTGACATCGCCATCGCCGGTGGGAAACTTGGTCGCCACCGCGCCGCCGTTGTCGCTGTGGAAGACGACGAGCGTGTTCTCGAGCATGCCTTTCTTCTCCAGCGCCTGGCTGATCAGGCCGACGGCGTCGTCGAGGGCGCTCACCATGCCGGCGTAGGTGCGCCGGTCCACGTCCAGGATGTGAGTGTTGCGCTCGAGGAACTCCTTCGGCGCCTGCATCGGTGCCGCCGGCGCCGTGAACGAGACGAACAGGAACAGCGGTGTCCCGGCATCGTGCTTCGCCACGAGATTCGCCGCGTCGCGCCCGAGGAGTGTGGTGACGTAACCTTCTTCCTTCAACGGTTTGTCGTTGCGGCGCCAATCGAGGCCCAGCGCGTTGGTCTTGCGCATGGGATCGACCTGACCTGCGAGCGGACCATAGTGATAATCGAAGCCGCGCCGCAGCGGCGTCATGTCCGGTTTCGCGTGACCGAGCTGCCACTTGCCCACCAGGGCGGTGCGGTAGCCGGAATCCTTCAGTGCCTGGGCGAGCGTGCGTTCATCCGTCGGCAACCCGTACTGGCTCGCGGGCAGCAGCGACTGGGTCTGGAAGCCGTAGCGCATCGGGTAGCGACCGGTCAGCAAGGCCGCGCGCGTCTGCGAGGAATACGGCTGCACGTAGAACTGGCTCAACCGTACGGCGCTTTCGGCGAGGCGATCGATGTTCGGCGTACGGATTTCCTTGCCGAGGTAGCCGACATCCTGCCACCCGAGATCGTCTGCCATCAGGTACACGATGTGCGGGCGGTCCGCCGCCAGCGCACCGGCGCAGAGCGCGAACGCGAGGCCGGCCACGAGGCAGCGGCGAAGCAGGGGATGCGACGAACGGGGTGC
>JAIEQG010000024.1 GCA_019747905.1 Burkholderiales bacterium | reverse complement strand
AGCGAGGGCGTCAGTGCGAGCCTGGTGGGCAACCAGTCACTGCAGCGCGAAATCCAGAAGCGCATCGTCCTGCTGCAGCAGCTCGCCGCTCAGTACGCCTCCGACACCGACGTGGCCGGCGCCTTCCTCGCCGAAAAGGCTTTCCTGGAAGGCAAGCTCGCGAGGCTGGGCGGCGAGAACATCTCGGTGAGCTTCATCGACGTCGCCGACATCCTGGCGCGCTCCGGCGACGTCAACGTCACCGCCGACAGCTTCGTGGGCAACGGCGTGATCCGCGCGCCGGGCGACGTGAAGATCGTCGTCGACAACGCCTCCGATCGCTTCCTGCGGATGGGCAAGCTGACCATCCCCGAGGAAGCCGGCGGGTTCGTCACGTTCAACGGCGTGGCCGTCGCCAACAACGATGACATCAACGTGCGCCAGGCGCCGGGCAGTGCGGTCCAGCTCCGGACGCTGGAGACGACCTTCGCGCCGGAACGGCCGCTGATCTCGGTCAAGAACACGTTCACCGCGCCGGCCGGCGATCCGAGGCCCGACCCCGAGATCTACTTGAACGGCGAGATCAACAACATCCGCGGCACGGTGGCCGTGGCGAGCACCGGCAGCATCGTGGTGGGTGCCCGCATCGAGGCGCAGACGGTGGACATCCGCACCGACGGCGATTTCATCCAGCAGTTCATCCGGGGCTTCAGCCATCAGGGGGGCGCTCCGCGCGCGCACTACAACACCTTCGCGCGCAGCTACGAGAATCTGTACGGGACCAACCGGATCACCAGCGATCCGTTCAACACCTCTCCGACGGCGAGGGCCGGCGCCGCCCTGCCGACGACGCGCGAGGTCGACCCCGACCTGCCGAACCCGGCCATCATCGCCGGCAACAACGTGTTCATCGCAGCGGAGAAGCTGAACATCAACGGCACCATCCAGAGCGGCCTGCCGATGCGCACGCTCACGCTTGCTGCCGGGCTCGACGCGACCATCGCCGGTTACACCGGTACGGCCAAGCTCGCGCTCGACACGCTGAGCCCCGGCACCGGCGAGATCGCTGCCTTCTGGAACCCGGATACGCAGAAGATCGAAGTGAATCCGGTCAAGGTCCAGGGCGGCTACCTGGAGATCTACGGCAACGTCTTCAGCACCGGCGCCGGCAAGCTGCGCACCATCGACGGCTATGGGCGCATCTCGATCGACAACCAGACCAGTCACGAGATGACGCTCAATCGTCTCGACGTGGGCCCGGGCATCGCCGGCACGATCAAGATCACCGACACGGCGCCGGACAAGCGCATCGACGCCGGTACGCCGCTCACCACCGTCTACACGCGCGTCGGCGACACCATCGTCCAGACCGATAACCGCACGGTGGACAGTGCCGGCAATCCGACCAACGTCGCCGCCGTGGTCAACGCAACCGGAACGCTCGACGGTAACGGCCAGCGCGTGCGCGCCACCACGTACCAGCCGGACGAGAACCGGCGGTACGTCTGGGTCACCGGTCGTCGCTCCACCCTGGTGGAGAAGGAGATCTACCAGAGCAAGTCCACCATCGGCATCGACGGCCTGGGCGAGGACCCGGGGCAGCAGCCCACGCGGCGCGATGTCGAAGTGGTGGACCCGATCGCGCTGATGAAGGGCGAGTTCCTCGAAGATGTGGGCGCTACTGCCGCCGCGTCCATGCAGCAGTACGAATTCGAATACAACCGATTCCAGAATCGCAATGCGCGGGTGCTGATCGGCGAGCCCGAACAGACGTCGTGGGGCACCGATTGCCTGGGGGATCTGTGCTTCTCGCGCATCTACCAGAGTACCGAGACCTACCACACGGCCGTCACCCAGACCTACCGCCATAGCGTCAAAGCGGACGTGCCGATCGGCATCGAGTTCTTCGGCTTCGACGCGGGCGCGATCAACGTGAACTCGGTCAAGAGCGTCCACATCGGCGACAGCATCATCAACCGGGACGGGGCTACGTCGATCACCAGTACCCAGGGTTCGATCCAGCAGCTCTCGCCCACGGCGATCGCCTACACCTCGGCGCTCAACCTCACCGCCGATCTGGGCATCGGCACCGCCGATCGGGCGATCCGATCCGGCTTCCAGGCCGACAGCGGCGTGGACGTCACCGGCACCCTGGCCGGGGCCACCACCGTGAAACTCGAAACGCGAGCCGGCGGCGTGTACCTCACCCAGTTCGAGGGCCAGGCGCGCGTCGACAAGTTCACTTCCCAGCTGGGCAATGCGCGGCTGGTGAGTGACGGCGGCATCACGGCGCTGAATGCCAACTCCCTGGTGAAGGGCAACCACGTCGAACTCGTCGCCAGTGCCGGGGCCATCGGCAGCCTGGTGAATCCGCTCGGCATCCAGGCGGGCAGCGCCGTCAACGGCGACGGCCTCGAGGCGACTGCAGCCGGGGACATCGGTCTGCGCCAGGTGGTGGGCGACCTCTGGGTCGAGAAGGTGCAATCGCGCAGCGGCGACGTCCGCATCGAAGTGCCCAACGGCGGCATCCGTGATGTCAACCCGTTGGAAACGCGAGACGAGCGCACCGTGGCGCAATTGCAGAACCTGTGGAGCGCCATGCGCCTGATCGGCGACCAGAAGACGCTGGCCGACTCGACCATCCAGGGCTACGAAGCGTTGAAGGAGCGCGAATACCAGACCTACTGGCGGACCGTACGCAACCTGCAGGAGACCACGGACGCCGGCGGCAACAAGTCCTACACGGCGAGCGCATTCGATCCGAATCAGGGATTCGCGCTCGGCGCCGCCGAGCGCGACTACTACCGGGTGAACCTCGGCTGGAGCGAAGCCCGGATCGCGCAGCTCGAACGAGATCGTGCGCACGAATACGGGAGTGCTGCGTACAACCCCGACTTCAACTACGTGTACGACGTGGCTAACGATCCGGCCAAGCTCACCACCGGCGCCGCGTGGACCGAGGCCGAGCTGCGCTACTCGATCAGCGCCGGCGCACTCAAGGAGACCACCGACACCAACGTACGCCTGGAGGATCCGAACATCGCCGGCCGCAACGTGAGCGTGGCGACCGGTAATGGCAGCATCGGCAGCCCCGGTGCCGGCCGCGAAGTGGAGATCGTCATCCCCGCCGCGGGTCAGCCGCTCAACCTGAATCCGGAGCAGATCCTCGCCCTGGCCGCGGCCGAGCGGCGCGACATCACCATCGTCGGCGACCGCATCATCATCGCCAACCCCGAGGACTTCAACATCGACGCGACCGGCGCCGTGTCTCTGTCGGCCCAAGCTGCTGCGCCCACCGCGCCCTCCGAGATCTTCCTCGGTTCGCGCGGCGACCTGCGCATCGCCCACGTGAGTACCGAGGATGCGGTGCGCATCAAGGCCAAGGGCTTCATCGGTCACGTGGATGCCAACGGCGATCCGCTGGCCGGCGCCTACGTCCGCGGCAGCGACGTGATTCTCGAGGCCGCGCGGGGTGCCATCGGCGCCGACGGCAACCCGGTGCGCCTGCAGCTCCGGAACGCGGCAAAGCTCACCGCGCGTGCCCAGGACGGCATCTGGCTCGAAGCCGACAGCGGCGACATGAATCTCGACACGGTCTATTCGCCGGGATCGGT
>JAIEQG010000129.1 GCA_019747905.1 Burkholderiales bacterium | reverse complement strand
GGGTGTACGGCTCCTTCCCCCACCGAAGGTGGGGGAAGGTTGGGATGGGGGCCGGCGCCCTTCGCACGAATCCAGTTGCGCACGCCTACTTCTTCACCGGCAGCTCGATACCCGTCAGCGCCTGGAACACCTTCACCACCGCGGAGTCGTCTTCCAGGCCATGACCATGGGCGGCTGCGGCGAGATAGAGCTGGTGGGCCGACGCGGTGATCGGCAGCGGGAATGGCATCTTCTTGGCCGAGTCGAGCACGATGCCCAGGTCCTTCACGAAGATGTTCACCGCCGACAGCGGCGCGTAGTCGCCGTCGAGAATGTGCGGCACGCGGTTCTGGAACATCCACGATGCGCCGGCGCTGTTGGAAATGACTTCGTACAGCGTGCGCGGGTCGACCCCGGCCTTGATGCCGAGCGCCATCGCTTCGCACGCGGCCGCGATATGCACGCCGGCCAGGAGCTGGTTGATCATCTTCACCTTGGACCCGGGGCCGGGTACGTCACCCAGGCGATAGACCTTGGTCGCGATGGCATCGAGCACCGCCTTGGCCTGGTCGAAGGCTTCCGGAGCGCCTGAGCCCATGATGGTCATCTCGCCCTTGGCGGCGCGCGCCGCGCCGCCGGAAACCGGGGCATCGATCATCAGGATGCCCTTCGCTGCGAGGCGCTTTCCGAGGTCGATGGCGTATTCGGGCGCCACGGTGGCGGAAGCGATCACGATGGAGCCCGGCGCCATACGAGCGACCGCGCCCTCCGGCCCGAACAGCACCTGCTCGGTCTGGTCGGCATTCACCACGAGCGTGATGGCGATCGGTACGGCCGCACCCACTGCCGCCGGATTGGCTGCCGCAACGCCGCCGTCGCGGGCGAAGTTCTGCACCACTTCGGCGCGCACGTCGCACGCATGCACCTCGAAACCCTTCGCGACCAGCGTCTTCGCGACCCCGAGCCCCATGGACCCGAGTCCGATCACCCCCACCTTCGACTTCGCCATACCTCTCTCCCCAATGTGCCTGGCGCGATCAGGGGCGCGCCAAGCGCGTCCCCTGCATCGCGCTCCCGATGCGACCCAGCCTGTTCGTCAAGACGGTGAATTATAGGGGGAGCAGGTCTTTCGCCATCGCGACGACGGCAGCTGCGGCCGGTTCCGGGTGTTCGAACGGGAACAGATGCCCCCCATCTACGGCGGCGATGCGCAGATACCTCGCAGTGGTTCGCAGCCCGAGGCGTGCCACCAGTTCCGACTCGGTACCCGCGATGATTCCGCCCGGCACCGCGAGGCGCCGGCCGGCGCGCTGGATGTCGTGCGGAATGGTGCGGTAGATGTTGTATTCCACCTCCGGGTCGAAACGGAGCACCACGCCGTGCCCGCCGGGCTCGGTACCGTAGCGCACGTAGTCCGCCAGGCAACGCGGATCGAAAGTCCGGAATGCGGATTTCGCCCCGAAGTGGGCCAGTGCGCTGTCGGCCGAAGGCCAGGTGCTGCGCCGCCCCTTGGTCGTTCCCGCCAGCGTGACGCGGTCGATGAAGCCGACCCGCTTGGCAAAGGCGACCGCGCTGCCCTGGAATCGCGACATGATCGGTGCATCCAGCAGGATGAGCGCGCGAAACAGCTCGGGTCGGCGCGCGGCGGCCATGAACGACAGGTATCCGCCGAGCGAATGGCCGACCGCCAGCACCGGCTGACCGTGGCGCTCCACGTCGGTGATCAGTTCGGAGACGAGATGGGGCCAGCCGTCGGTCACGGGGTAGCGCGGGTCGTGCCCGAACTGCGGGACGTAACGGACGTCGAACCGCTTCGCGAGCGCCGCCAGGAACGCCCGGTAGCACGGCGCAGGAAAGCCGTTCGCATGGGAGAATTGCAGCAGCGGCTTCATCGCGCGTCCGTCGTACCTTCCACCGGCTCGTCTTCCATCCCCTCGAATGCGGTATCCGATCGCTGTCGCCGTCATTGTCGCACTGACGGCGTGGCACACCGCGCCCAGCATGGCCACCGAACCGACACACCACACCGAGCAGGGCTTTCGCAACAACTATCCCACCGGCTGGATCCGCGGCAGCTTCTGGAAGTGGCAGTGGGAGCGCTGGCGCAAGGGCCTGCCGCCGCCGTTGCCTGCGGCCTGGCACGCGACGACCCACACGCCCGACGTCGCCTGGCTCAAGGCCAATCGCACCGAGCGCGCCATCACCTGGGTCGGCCATGCGACGTTCCTGCTGCAGGTCGGCGGTCTCAACGTGCTGACCGATCCGCATCTCACCGAACGCGCCTCACCGTTCGGCTTCGTCGGACCGAAGCGCGTGGTGCCGCCGTTGCCGGCACTCAAGGACCTGCCGCACATCGATGTGGTCGTCATTTCGCACAACCACTACGACCACCTCGACGAAGGCACGGTCCGGCATCTCGCGGCGCAGGCCGGCGGCAGCCCGCGGTTCTACGTGCCTCTCGGGCTGAAGGCGTGGTTCGCGGGCAAGGGTATCCACGACGTCGTCGAACTGGACTGGTGGCAGGCCGCCGCGCACGAGGGCGTCACGTTCACGTTCGCGCCGGTGCAGCACTGGAGCGCACGATCGCCCTGGGATCGCAACAAGACGCTGTGGGGCGGCTGGCGCGTCGAGCACTCGGGGTTCAGCTTCTTCTTCTGCGGCGACACCGGCTATTCCGCGGACTTCGCGGATATCCAGCGCCGCCTCGGTCCGGTGGACCTGGCCGCGATTCCCATCGGCGCCTACGAGCCGCGCTGGTTCATGCAGGTGATGCACGTGAATCCCGAGGAGGCGGTGAAGATCCATCGCGATCTCGGCGCGGCGCACTCGATCGCCATGCATTGGGGTACGTTCGTCCTGACCGACGAGCCGCTCGATGAACCGCCGCACAAACTGGCCGCGGCGCTGCGCGCGGCGGAGATTCCCCATGAGCGTTTCCGGCTCATGAAGCACGGCGAGACGTGGCGTCTCGAATGACCGCCACGACGGGTCGACCGCCGCTGCGCATTCGAAACGTGGGCCCGTGCGCCCCAGCTGCGCCGGCTGCCGGCCGGTCGCGGCAGCGATGTCCCTAGCCGCGCAGCTCCCGTACGCCCCGGCGCAGCAGTTCGG
Organism: Burkholderiales bacterium; assembly: GCA_019747905.1. Classification (GTDB taxonomy): domain Bacteria; phylum Pseudomonadota; class Gammaproteobacteria; order Burkholderiales. Next base: position 406 of record JAIEQG010000129.1, on the reverse strand, counting down.
TCAGGGTCCAGAACAGGAGGAAACCGGTCAGGGGATGCAGTGCCGCGACCGCCCCGAGCGCCGGAAGGACCCGGGCACCGGCAGTGGCGTACTGCAGGAAGATCAGCAGGACACTCGTGCCGGACAGAACCTTGAATCCCCGCGACATGCGGCCAAGGAAGGCAGCGGCGACGATGGCCACCGTGAGCCAGTCGAACCAGTGAACGGTCGCGATGTGCAGGGCCCACCACTCCGGGTTCACGAACACGGCCGCGCCGGCGCTCACCATTTGCCATAGCAGTGAGATTGCCAGCAGGGCGGACGCGGTAACCGCAGCACGGCGGGCGATACGGACACGCGCTGGACCGGGGGAACCCGGCACGAAACCAGGACTATTCATGATCGGGCCGGGCGAAATTCCCGGCAG
>JAIEQG010000085.1 GCA_019747905.1 Burkholderiales bacterium | reverse complement strand
GGCGGCCGGCGGCGCTCGCCTGACCGTCGATCCCCAACTGAAGTTGGGGCCCCTCGCCGGGTGGCTCACGCCGCCGCTACCTCGGGCTTCGGGCCGCGAGCAGCACCAACGCCACCGCCAGGACGCTCTCGATCAGGTAGAGCACGCTCGCCACGCCGTGCCAGGTGGCAAACCGGTCGCGGAACACGCTCTCCATGACCTCGCGCGGCAAGGCCTGTGCCTTGAGGCTCGCGAGGATCGGCTGCACGCCGAAGTGACCCGCCGCGGCCAGCACCGCCATCAGCAAGGCCACCCAGAACAACGCCTGCTTCATCGCCGGCAGGCCGAGGCGCGCCAGGCGGAAGATGAGGACGTACAGCGCGCAACCGATGCCGAGCAGCGCCATCGCGGCAAACATCTGGCCGGCGAGATTGCCTGCGATCTGGCGATCGGGCGCCTTCAGGAACAACAGGGGCGCGACCAGGTACCCCACCACCCACAGGCCGCCGGCCCACAGCGCGATCGCGATGTGATCGAGGGCCGCGAACAACCGGCCCATCAGAGATACTTCACGTCGAGGATGTCGTACTCCTTGACGCCGCCGGGCGCCATCACCTCGGCCACGTCGCCCGGATACTTCCCGATCAGCGCGCGGGCGATCGGCGAGCTGATGGAGATCATGCCTGCCTTGATGTCGGCTTCGTCGTCGCCGACGATCTGGTAGGACACCACGTCGCCGGACGCCGTGTCCTCGAGTTCCACCGTGGCCCCGAAGACGCAGCGGCCATCGGCGTCGAGCAGTTTGGGATCGATGATCTGGGCGTTCGCGAGCTTGCCTTCCACTTCGGCGATGCGGCCCTCGATGAATCCCTGGCGCTCCTTGGCGGCGTCGTACTCCGCGTTCTCCGACAGGTCGCCATGCGAGCGCGCCTCGGCGATGGCCGCGATCACCTTCTGGCGCTCCACGGTCTTCAACTGATGCAATTCCTGTCGGAGCTTTTCGGCCCCGCGGACGGTAAGCGGAATCTTGGCCATGATGGTCTCCTCGATGCCGGCTACCCTAGCCGGGCGTGCAGTTGCTGGACGGAGTAGGCGGCCAGTTCGCCCATGTTCTGCATCCCCATGCAGGCCGCGCGCGCACCGGCGATGGTCGTGAAGTAAGTGACGCGGCCCTGCAGGGCCGAACGGCGGATCGAATACGAATCCTGGATCGCGGTGCGCCGGTCTTCCACGGTGTTGACGATGAGCGCGACCTCGCCGTTCTTGATCATGTCGACCACGTGCGGCCGGCCTTCCATCACCTTGTTGACCGGCGTCACCGGCAAGCCGGCCTCGGTGAGGAACGCCGCCGTGCCGCGCGTCGCGAGCAACTGGAAACCGAGGTCGGCGAGCGCGCGGGCGATGTCGACCAGTTTCGGCTTGTCCGAATTGCGCACGGACAGGAAGGCGCGTCCGGACGACGGCAGTTTCACCCCCGCGGCCAGCTGCGATTTCACGAACGCCTCGGCGAAGCTCTCACCCACCCCCATCACTTCGCCGGTGGACTTCATCTCGGGGCCGAGGATGGTATCGACGCCCGGGAACTTGATGAACGGGAACACCGCTTCCTTCACCGAGTAGTAGGGCGGGATCACTTCCGCGCCGATGCCCTGCTGCTTCAGCGTGATGCCGGCCATGCACCGTGCGGCGATCTTGGCGAGCGGCAGCCCGGTCGCCTTCGAGACGTACGGCACGGTCCGCGAGGCGCGCGGATTGACCTCGAGCACGTAGACGACGTCGTTCTGGATCGCGAACTGCACGTTCATGAGGCCGACGACGTTCAGTCCCTTCGCCATCGCGATGGTCTGGCGGCGCAGTTCGTCCTGCAGCGCCGGCGCCAGGCTGAACGGCGGCAGCGAGCACGCCGAATCGCCCGAATGCACCCCCGCCTGCTCGATGTGTTCCATGATGCCGCCGATCAGCACGCGCTCGCCGTCGCACACGGCGTCCACGTCCACTTCGATGGCGTCGTTCAGGAAGCGGTCGAGCAGCACCGGGCTGTCGTTGCTCACCTTCACCGCCTCGCGCGTGTAGCGCTCGAGTTCCTTCTGCTCGTGGACGATCTCCATCGCCCGGCCGCCCAGCACGTAGGAGGGCCGCACGACCAGCGGGTAGCCGATCTCCTGAGCGAGAGTCAGCGCGTCCTCGGCGGTGCGCGCCGTACGGTTCGGCGGTTGCTTGAGGTTCAGCTTGTGCAGCAACTGCTGGAAGCGTTCACGGTCTTCCGCACAGTCGATCATGTCGGGCGTGGTGCCGATGATCGGCACGCCGTTGGCGTGCAGATCGCGCGCGAGCTTGAGCGGCGTCTGGCCGCCGTACTGCACGATGACACCCCACGGCTTCTCCACGTGGACGATCTCGAGCACGTCCTCGAGCGTGAGCGGTTCGAAGTACAACCGGTCCGAGGTGTCGTAGTCGGTGGACACGGTCTCCGGGTTGCAGTTGACCATGATGGTCTCGAATCCATCCTCGCGCAGCGCGAGGGCCGCATGCACGCAGCAATAGTCGAATTCGATGCCCTGGCCGATGCGGTTCGGCCCGCCGCCCAGCACCATCACCTTCTTCCTGTCGCTCGGGCGAGCCTCGCACTCTTCCTCGTAGGTCGAGTACATGTAGGCGGTACGGGTATCGAACTCGCCGGCGCAGGTGTCGACCCGCTTGTAGACCGGCCGCACGCCGAAACCCTGGCGCGCCTTGCGCACCTCGGACTCGGTGGTCTTCAGCAGCTTGGCGAGGCGCCGGTCGGCGAACCCCTTGCGCTTCAACTGCCGCATCTCGTCCGCCCCGATGTCGGCCAGCGCGCGATCGTCGAGGTCCATCTCGATGTCGATGATGTCCTTGATCTGCGCCAGGAACCACGGGTCGATGTGGGTGAGGTTGAACACCTCCTCGAGGGTGAAGCCGTTCTCGAACGCGTCGCCCACGTACCAGATGCGCTCGGGCCCCGGCTCGCCCAGTTCCACCTCGATGGTCTCGCGGTCGGTGGTCTTCTGGTTCATGCCGTCCACACCCACTTCGAGACCGCGCAGCGCCTTCTGGAACGATTCCTGGAAAGTACGGCCCATGGCCATCACCTCGCCCACGGACTTCATCTGGGTGGTGAGGCGCTTGTCGGCCTGCGGGAATTTCTCGAACGCGAAGCGCGGGATCTTCGTGACCACGTAGTCGATGGTCGGCTCGAACGACGCCGGGGTCGCGCCGCCGGTGATGTCGTTCTTCAGCTCGTCCAGCGTGTAGCCGACCGCAAGTTTCGCCGCGATCTTGGCGATGGGGAAACCGGTGGCCTTGGAGGCGAGCGCCGAGGAGCGCGACACGCGCGGGTTCATCTCGATCACCAGCATGCGCCCGTCCTTCGGGCTGATGGCGAACTGGACGTTCGACCCGCCGGTGTCGACGCCGATCTCGCGCAGCACCGCGATCGAGGCGTCGCGCATGATCTGGTATTCCTTGTCGGTCAGCGTCTGCGC
>JAIEQG010000052.1 GCA_019747905.1 Burkholderiales bacterium | reverse complement strand
GGCACAGACCCTGGTGCTCCAACGGTGCGACGTGGCATCCACCACGATGGCAGTTCTCTTGGTTGTCGGCTGGTCAACCTTGGGGGGCAAGCGTGAAGCGGCGAGATTTCCTGGCGATGTCTTCCCTCCTCGCGGGGCTCGTTCCGGCTTCAGTGCTGATGGCGCAGCCGGGCGGCACCTTGCGACGTGCGGCCGTCGTCATCGGCGTCAACAAATGCGGTGGCCTGCCGGTGCTGAACGCCGCGGTTACGGGCGCCGAGTCGATGGCCGCGTGGCTTGGCGGCGAAGGCTTCGAGGTGAAGCTGTTCGTGGACAAGCAGCGGCCGGTGATCGGGGCCGAGGTTGGCGCCGGCATCAAGGAGCTGGTCGAGCACCGAGAGCTCGATCAGCTGGTGGTGTACTTCTCCGGGCACGGGTTCCTCACCGGTTTCAACGAGATCTGGATGTTGTCGGGGGCACCGGGCGATGCCAACGAGGCCGTCAGCCTTTCCGAGTGCATCGAGCTTTCGCGCGAGACTCCCATCGCCAACGTGGTGTTCATCTCCGACGCCTGCCGCTCCACTGCGGACAGCCTGCGTTCCAGTCGCGTGCGCGGGCAAGTGGTTTTTCCCAATGACACGAATGTGAGTCAGGTTCACACCAAGGTCGATCGCTTCCTCGCGGCGCGGCCGGGCAAGGCCTCGTACGAGGCGGCGGTGGAGCAGAGCAGCAGGATCTACGAAGGGTACTTCACCGAGGCTTTTCTGGAGGCGTTCCGGCGGCCCGACCAGGAGATGGTGCGCACGGTCGGCGGGCTGGAGGTCGTGCCCAGCCGCAGGCTGGAAGCCTATCTGCGCCGCGAGGTGCCGAAGCGCGCCCAGGCGCGCTCGGTCACTCTGCAGCAGGAGCCGCAGGTGGAAGTGGTTTCCGGCGACGATGTCTACATCGGCCGCGCGTCGGGTGCGGGCTATCGTGGTCAGTCGTCCGAGCCGCCTGCGCCCACCATAGCCGATGTGGCCAACTTGCAGCTGACCCGCTTCGGGACGGACTTGCGCGACAACGCGTTCGGTTCCGGCGGGCCGGCAGCTATCGAGCCTGTCACGACGCTAGCAGCCACATCCGGGTACTTGGCCTCGCAGCAGTCGATTTTGCGCGCGCCGGGGCCGCCTCAGTTCGAAACACAGACCGGTGTCGCCGTCTACGGGGCGCGCTTGATGCGTGCGGCGATGAAGGGGTCTTCGCAACCCGAGCTGCTGACCTCGGGTGACGGTGTCGCCAATCCTGCGCTCGTTCGGTGCAGGGCAAGTTGGGCGCCGGGCAGCATCGCTTTGCAGTTTGCGGAGGGCACGGGAACGGTGCTGGCGCTGCTGGATGGCTACATCGCCACGGTGGTGGTGGACGAAGGCGGCGTAAGCAGCGTCAGCTATGTCCCGTCGCAGAATTCCATGTGGTGGGACGAGTATCGGTACGCGAAGGAGCGCGTCGAAGCCTTGCGTGCCACCGTTGCCACCGCGGCGCGCTACGGGGTGTTTCGTATCGAGGGCGACGAGCGCGATCGGCCCAGGCGCGCCTCGAACCTGGCGAACACCATCCGGGTGTTGAAGCGGATCGATCCTTCGCTGGGCCTGTACGCCGCGTACGCGTATGCCGAGGCGGATCTCCTCGAAGACGTGAAGTCGGTAGAGCGCTACATGCTCGAAGACCTGCGCACCAATCTCTTTGACGTGGCGATGTTGTCGGGGATGCTCAACGACAGGCAGTGGGCTCGCTTGAGCATGACGTCGGCGGACCGCGAGATGGTCGTGCCCTTCTGCCCCATGCTGACGCAGGGGTGGGGCCGTCTGCGGACGCGCAACGTGAGGCTGCATCCGGCCATCGACCAGGCGCGGGATCATCTGCGCAATGCGCTCTGGACCACTTTCACGGCCGAAGGGATGCGTCTCATCTTCGACGCGCTCCTGCGGGAAGGAGGATGAGCATGATCGATCGGCGAGCTTTCATCGCGGCGGCTGCGGCGACTTTGCTCGCGGCACGGCCCTCGGCGTTCGGTTGCCCGACGCCCGCCGTGCCCAAGCGTGTGGTGTTCGTGCACGGGCGGGGGCAGGGCGGCTTCGATCCGGTCGCGCTCAAGGCGGCATGGATGGAGGCGCTGCAGCGCGGCTGCCAGGCGCTCGGGCGGAGCTTTCCGGGCGATGTGGAAGTGGCGTTCCCCTATTACGGCGATACGCTGGACGAGTTCGTGCGCCAGGCCGCCGTGCCGCTGACGGCGGACGTCCAGTCGCGTGGTGCCGCGGTGAACAGCGATTTCCTCGCGTTCGAGGCCGACCTTGCGGAAGAGCTGCGCCAGGGCGCCGGCATCACCGACGCCCAGGTGGACGAAGCGTACGGCGACAACCCCAAGGCCAAGGGCCCGCAGAACTGGGAATGGGTGCAGGCGTTGCTGCGCGCGCTGGACCAGCACGGCGGGGGCATCAGCCAGAAGTCGATCGAGACCTTCACGCGCGACGTGTACTTGTACCTGACGAGCGATCGGGTGCGAACGGAGATCGATCGCATCGTGGCCGCGCAGCTCTCCACGGAACCGGCTGTCGTGGTGGGTCATTCGCTAGGTTCGGTCGTGTCGTACCACGTGCTGCGCACCGACCCGCGGGCGTTGTGCGTGCCGCTGTACGTGACGGTCGGCTCCCCCCTGGGCGTGCGGAGCATTCGCAAGCGGCTGCGCCCGTTGCGGCATCCGGGGCGCGGGAGTGCATGGTTCAACGCCTTCGACGAGCGTGACGTGGTGGCGTTGTATCCGTTGGACCAACGGAATTTTCCGGTGTCGCCGGCGGTGGTGAACTATGGGAATGTGAAGAACCATACGGATAACCGGCATGGGATCGCGGGGTATCTGGATGATGGGGTGGTGGCGGGGTGGGTGTTGGGGGCGTTGTAGGCGGGACGGGGTGATTGGTGTTGCCGCCACCCTAACCCTCCCCCGGCTAAGCCGGGGGAGGGGATGTACGGCGGCGCGTGCGTCTCATCTCAGGCAAGCGTAGGCACTCCTTCCCCCGCCGGAGGCGGGGGAAGGTTGGGATGGGGGCAAGCGGTTGTCGAGATGCAACCATCGCGGCCCCCACCCTAACCCTCCCCCACGACTGCGTCGTGGGGGAGGGAACGTAATCCGGAGGCATTCCTTCCTCCGTCGAAGGCAGGGGAGGGAACGCAATCCGAAGGCATTCCTTCCTCCATCGAAAGAGGGGGGAGGAACGTAACTCGAGGCACTCCTTCCCCCGTCGAAGGCGGGGGAAGGTTGGGATGGGGGCAAGCGGTTGTCGAGATGCAACCACCGCGGCCCCCACCCTAACCCTCCCCCACGACTGCGTCGCGGGGGAGGGAACGTAATCCGGAGGCATTCCTTCCTCCGTCGAAGGCAGGGGAGGGAACGCAATCCGAAGGCATTCCT
>JAIEQG010000107.1 GCA_019747905.1 Burkholderiales bacterium | reverse complement strand
CGGCCGGCCATCTTGTCGCCAGGCTGCAGGCGGCGCTTCACCGCGAGGTACACCTTGACCATCTTCTGCACGCCGGGCGGCAGTTCGTCGCCGCTGGTGAGCTTCTTCTTCTTTTCCTCGAAGGCCGCGTCGAACTCCACGCGCTTTTGCGCGAGGCTGTCCTTCAGCTGCTCGAGTTGCTCCTGCGCATCGTCGGCCGACAGTCGGATATCGAACCACGAATGCCGTTCGACATCGTCCAGGTACGCCTTGGTAATCTTGGTGCCCTTGACGAGCTTCTTCGGGCCGCCGTTGGCCGTCTTGTTGATGAGCAGGCGCTCGATCCGCGCGAAGGCATCGGCCTCCACGATCCGGAACTGGTCGCCCAGGTCGGTCTTGTAGCGCTTCAGTTCGTCGTCGATGATCTGCTGCGCGCGCTTGTCACGCTCGATGCCCTCGCGCGTGAACACCTGCACGTCGATGACGGTGCCCGACATGCCGGAGGGCACGCGCAGGCTGGTGTCCTTCACGTCCGAAGCCTTTTCGCCGAAGATCGCGCGCAGCAGCTTCTCTTCCGGCGTCAGTTGCGTCTCGCCCTTGGGCGTCACCTTGCCCACGAGCACGTCGCCCGCCTCCACTTCGGCACCGATGTAGACGATGCCGGACTCGTCCAGGCGGCCTAGTTGGGCTTCCGACAGGTTCGAGATGTCGCGCGTGATTTCCTCGGGTCCGAGCTTGGTGTCGCGTGCCACCACCGAGAGCTCCTCGATGTGGATCGAGGTGAAGCGGTCGTCCGCCACCACGCGCTCGGAAATAAGGATCGAGTCTTCGAAGTTGTAGCCGTTCCACGGCATGAACGCGACCAGCAGGTTCTGGCCGAGCGCCAGTTCGCCCATGTCGGTGGAAGCACCGTCTGCGATCACGTCGCGGCGTGCGATGCGATCACCCACCTTGACCAGCGGTCGCTGGTTGATGTTCGTGTTCTGGTTGGAGCGCGTGTACTTGGTGAGGTTGTAGATGTCCACACCGACTTCGCCCTCGGTTTCCTCGTCGTTCACCCGCACCACGATACGGCTCGCGTCGACGTAGTCGACCACGCCGCCGCGGCGGGCTTGCACCGCGGTACCCGAGTCGACCGCTACGGTACGCTCGATGCCGGTCCCCACGAGCGACTTCTCGGCTCGCAGACAAGGCACCGCCTGGCGCTGCATGTTGGAGCCCATCAACGCACGGTTCGCATCGTCGTGCTCGAGGAACGGGATCAACGACGCCGCCACCGAAACGATCTGCGACGGCGCCACGTCCATGTACTGCACGCGGTCTGGTGTGGCCAGCGTGAATTCGTTGTGATTGCGGCAGGACACCAGCTCGTCCATGAGCTTGCCCTTCTTGTCCACGCTCGCGTTGGCCTGGGCGATCACGTATTTGCCTTCCTCGATCGCGGACAGGAAGTGAATCTCGTCCGTGACGCGGGCATCCTTCACCACGCGGTAGGGAGTTTCGAGGAAGCCGTACTCGTTGGTCTGCGCGTACAGCGCAAGCGAGTTGATGAGACCGATGTTCGGGCCTTCCGGCGTCTCGATCGGGCACACGCGGCCGTAGTGGGTCGGATGCACGTCGCGCACTTCGAAGCCGGCGCGTTCGCGCGTGAGGCCGCCCGGGCCGAGGGCCGAGACGCGGCGCTTGTGCGTGATCTCCGACAGCGGGTTGGTCTGGTCCATGAACTGCGACAGCTGGCTCGACCCGAAGAACTCGCGCACCGCAGCACTCACCGGCTTCGCGTTGATGAGGTCGTGCGGCATCAGGTTCTCGGACTCGGCCTGCGACAGGCGCTCCTTCACGGCGCGCTCGACGCGCACCAGACCGGCACGGAACTGGTTTTCCGCCAGTTCGCCGACCGAACGCACGCGACGATTGCCGAGGTGATCGATGTCGTCGATTTCGCCACGACCGTTGCGCAGTTCCACCAGAATCCGGATCACCGCGGTGATGTCGTCGTTGGACAGCGTGGCGATGCCGGTCAGCTCCTCGCGGCCAACGCGACGGTTAAACTTCATGCGGCCCACCGCCGACAGGTCGTAGCGATCCTCGGAGTAGAACAGGCCGTGGAACAGCGTCTTGACCGCGTCTTCCGTGGGCGGCTCGCCGGGACGCATCATGCGATAGATGGCCACCTGGGCGGTCAGTTGATCCACGGTGTCGTCGATGCGCAGGGTCTGCGAGATATACGGGCCGTGATCCAGGTCGTTCGTGTAGATGGTCTGGATCTTCTCGGCGCCGGAATCCAGCAGCTTGGTGGCGAGGTCAGGCGTGATCTCGTCGTTCGCGTTGGCGATGATCTCGCCGGTTTCCGGATTCACCACCTTGTGCGCGAGCACGCGGCCGATCAGGAAATCCTCCGACACGTCGACTTTCTTGAGGCCGGCGGCTTCCATCTCGCGCACGTGCTTCACCGTGATGCGCTTGTCCTTCTGGACGATGGGCTTGCCCTTGGCCGCGATGTCGAACCGCGCGATTTCGCCGCGCAGCCGCTCGGGGACGATCTCGAACTGCACCGTCTTCTTGCCCAGGTGGAAAGTGTCGAAGGCGAAGAAGCGCTCGAGGATCTGCTCGGGCGACAGGCCGATCGCCTTCAGCAGGATCGTGACCGGCATCTTGCGGCGCCGGTCGACGCGGAAATAGAGATAGTCCTTCGGGTCGAACTCGAAGTCGAGCCACGATCCGCGATAGGGAATGATGCGGGCGGAGAACAGCAGCTTGCCCGAGCTGTGGGTCTTGCCGCGGTCGTGTTCGAAGAACACGCCGGGCGAGCGGTGCAGCTGCGACACGATGACGCGCTCGGTGCCGTTGATGATGAAGGATCCGGTCTCGGTCATGAGCGGAATCTCGCCCATGTAGACCTCCTGCTCCTTCACTTCCTTCACCGTGGGCTTGGGCGCCTCCTTGTCCATGATGGTCAGGCGCACCTTGGCACGCAGCGGAGCGGCGTACGTCAACCCGCGCTGCTGACATTCCTTCACGTCGAAGGGCGGCGTGGAGAGCGCGAAGCTCACGAAGTCGAGGCGCGCGTTGCCCGAATGGCTCTGGATCGGGAAGATCGAGGTGAACGCGGCCTGCAGGCCCTGGTTCTTGCGAGCGTCGGGAGCGACCTCGGCCTGCAGGAAGGCTGCGTAAGATTCGATCTGCGTGGCGAGCAGAAACGGCACCGGCAGAACCGAGGCAC
>JAIEQG010000037.1 GCA_019747905.1 Burkholderiales bacterium | reverse complement strand
TACATGGAGCACTTCCGCATGATCTCCATGCGCATCGCCGGCGAGGAGTCCGCGCGAGTCGACCAGTGCTACCTCTGTCACCAGACGACCGCGTGGAACGACATCCGCTCGGTCGGCTACTACAAGCACCACTGACGGCGGACATGACCACGACGTCTCGTCATCCTCGGCAGCGGCGATCATGAGCGATTCGTACCAGCGCATCATGACCGTCGTCGGCGCCGGATTCGACGCCGTCGGTGTCGCCGTGATCGCCGCCGGCGCGCTGCTTGCGGCCGTCCGCGGGCTGGCGCGCGCGCCGGTCGAATCGAACGAGCGCTATCGCCGCTTTCGACAGGATCTCGGCGGAGCGATCGTCCTCGGTCTCGAGTTCCTGGTGGCCGGCGACATCATCCGCTCGGTGGTCGTGGCACCGAGCCTGGAGAACGTGATGGTGCTGGGCCTGGTGGTCCTGATCCGGACGTTCCTGAGTTTCGCACTGCAATGGGAACTTCACGGCCGATGGCCATGGCGGAAACCGATCGCCCCCGGCTGCGCGGACGACGGCAGGCACGCGGAAGGAGCTTGTCGATGACCGCGAGCGAACCGTTCGGACGCGCGCATACCGGGTCGAGTGGTCGGCGATGGAACTCGAATGAACCAACCATGGAGGCAGACATGCAGAAGACCAGAATCGAATCGAAGCGGCGCAACGACCGGGGCGGAGCCTCCGCCCCAACCCCGGCGGACGACGACGGCCGATCCGTCGTTGCGCCATCCGATCTTCGCGCCGAGATGGTTTCGGTCGCGGCCTATTTCATCGCGCAGAGGCGCGGGTTCACGGGCGGCTGCGCGGAAGACGATTGGTATGCCGCCGAGGCGGAGATCGATCGGCGCCTTGCAAAGGAGTCGACGGGGACCGGCGACCATGGCGGCTGCGGCTGACGTCCGAGGGACGCATTGACTGATCCGCACTGGGATTCCGACCCATGCCGACGTTGTCGCGACGAGCCATGAGGGTACCTTCTCGATGAGTTCCTGCAGCCTCGTGGTGTTCGGAGCCACGGGCGATCTGGTGCGAAGGCTGTTGCTGCCTGCACTGTACAACCTGGCGGCGACCGGCCTGCTTCCAGCGCGGTTCGCGTTGGTGGGCGTAGCCCGAGAGAGACTCTCGGGGGATGCATTCCGTCGCAGCTTGACGGACGCGCTGCGCCGGCACCTGTCCGGGCCACTGGACCGGCGTGTGACCAGTCGCTTGCTGGGATCGGTGCACTACGTCGGCGGCGACGTCGACCAACCTCGGACCTATGGTCAACTGGCCTCGACGCTGATGTCGATCGAGGATCATCGGCCCGCGTCCGCCGATCGCCTGTTCTACCTCGCTCTTCCACCCATGACCTTCGCCGCCGCCGCGACCCACCTCGCGGCGTTCGGTCTCACCACCGAACGAGAAGACGGGGGCTGGCGGCGCGTCATCGTGGAGAAGCCCTTCGGCGTCAGCCTCGATTCCGCGCGGACGCTCAACGCCGACCTCGAGGCGGTGCTGGGCACACACCAGATCTACCGCATCGATCACTATCTCGGCAAGGCCAGCGTGCAGAACATCCAGACGCTGCGCTTCGGCAACGGCATCTTCGAACCCGTATGGAACCGCGATCACGTCGACCACGTCGAGATCACGGTCGCGGAAACCGTGACGGTGGAACGCCGCGGTCGCTTCTACGACGCGACCGGCGCCCTGCGCGACATGGTGCCGAACCATCTGTTCCAACTGCTGGCCGCGGTCGCGATGGAAGCGCCGACGCGCTTCGACGCGGCGTCCGTTCACGCGGCCAAGACCGCACTGCTCGATGCGGTGCGCCCGGCGGGTCCGGGCGACCCGCGCGATGACGTGGTGCGGGGACAGTACCGCGCGGGCGTCGTCGGAAACGCGGACGTCGCCGCGTACCGCGACGCGCCGTACGTCGACGCGGCCAGCACGACGGAAACCTACGTGGCGCTGAGGCTCCGCGTCGAAACGCCCCGGTGGGCCGGCGTGCCGTTCTATCTGCGTACCGGCAAGGCGCTCGGCACGACCCGCGCCGAAGTGGCGATCACGTTCAAGCGGTCACCCTCGATGATGTTCTCGGACGAACAGGCCGAGCGTCTGAAGGCGAACGTCCTGGTGCTCGAGGTCGCTCCGGACGAAGGCGTGGGGCTGCGGCTCAACGCGAAGTCCGCCAATCCGCTGCTCACCGTGGACGGCGTGGACATGCGCTTCGGGTTCAGGGACTACTTCGATGCCGTCCGCGCCGTGGGCTACGAAAAGCTGATCCACGACTGCATGGCAGGGGATGCGACCCTGTTCCAGAGTGCCTCGATGGTGGAAGCCGGCTGGCGGGCGGTCGCGCCGTTCCTCGTCGACGCCGCCGCCGACGCGAACGGCGCGAGCCTGTCGTACTATCCCGCCGGCAGCGACGGACCGCCCGAGGCCGATGCCCTGATCGCACGAGACGGCCGCCGCTGGCGCCCTATCGCAGCGTCGGCCGCCCCGCCGAAGACCTCGTGACATTGGGAATTTTTTCAACGGAGACACCGAATGAACACACCAACTCGTCGGCGGCGCCATCTGCTGCAAGGCATCGGAGCGGTCGCCGCGCTCGGAGTGGCGCAGGAATTCGCGCCTCCGTTCGCCTGGGCGGATCCGGAACATGGCTCCACCGCACCATCGACGGGGAGCACACCGAGCACCGCCGCGCCGGGCATCGTCGACCTCCGGATCGATCACCTGTCGTTCAACGTGAGCGGAAGGTCCGGCAGCGCCGTCGCCGTCAACGGCACCGTGCCGGGGCCCCTCCTGCGGTTACGCGAAGGCGAGGAGGCGGTGATTCGCGTCGCCAATCGCCTCGACGAAACGAGTTCGATCCATTGGCACGGCTTGATTCTCCCTCCGGACATGGACGGCGTTCCCGGCGTGAGCTTTGCCGGTATCGCGCCCCGCTCGACCTTCACGTACCGCTTCCCGGTACGGCAGAACGGAACCTACTGGGCGCATAGCCATTCGGGCGGTCAGGAACTGCAGGGGTTGTACTTTCCCTTGATCATCGACCCGGCGGAGTCCGATCCCTTCGCGTACGAGCGCGACCACGTGATCATGCTCTCCGACTGGAGCTT
>JAIEQG010000075.1 GCA_019747905.1 Burkholderiales bacterium | reverse complement strand
CGTGCCCAGGACGGCATCTGGCTCGAAGCCGACAGCGGCGACATGAATCTCGACACGGTCTATTCGCCGGGATCGGTGCACCTGAAAGCCAACGCCGGGAGCATCACCGACGGCATCGGCGACGAGGGCATCAACCTCCGTGCGCGCGACGGCTCGCTGACGGCCGGCGGATCGATCGGCATCGCCGGCACCCCGCTCGACCTGCGGATGGATGAAGGCGGGTCGCTCGACGCCGTCGCCGCCGGCGATATCCACCTGCGCAACCCGTTCGGCACGTTGTACCTGAGCGATCTGTCCTCCGGCGGCACGACCACGGTGATCGCCGACGGCCTGCACGTGCGCTCCGATCGCATCGAGATCGACGACGTGCGGCCGTTCGGTGCCTCCACCCTGGTTCTCGATCTCGCCGGCCGCAACGGCGGTCTCGCCCAGGCGGTCGACATCAATGCCTTCGCCTCGGACGCAATTCGGGTCGACCTGCTGCGCGCCCAGGCTGCGGCGTTCCACGGCGACATCGCGAACCTGCGCTTCATGGAGACCCTGATCGGGCAGGACGCGACCTTCGCCAACCGCTTCTACCGGGTCGTGCTCGACAACACGCCGAGCGGCATGATCCCCGGCTACGACATGCAGATCTACTCGATTCCGCCGTTCTACCTGTACTTCCAAGCGGACAAGAAGTTCGAGACCAACGCGATCGTGGTGTACTTCGCCGACGGCTTCGAAGTGAACGGCGGCGGCAGTGAAACCAGCCTCGCCACCTTCGGGCCCAAGCTGCTCGCGCTGACCCAGCCTTCGCGCGTGCCCCCGGGCGAAGTGGCGTACTCGCCCGGCGGCAACGGCCGGTTGGACGAACCGCAGGGCCTGGTCGAGACGCCGGCCGATGCGTTGGGCCCGAATCCGGACGCGATCGGCAGCGCGGCAGACACCCAGGTCAATGCACAGTAAGCTCTGCCGTTTGGGTGGCCGCGATCGACCGCTGCGGCCCACCCGAATCCCATCGCTCCTGCACAAGACCATGCGCACGAATCGCTTTTCGCTGCTCGCCCTCGTCGTTCTCGCCGCCATGCCGGCCGCGCTCAAGGCGCAAACACCCACCGATGCCGGCGGCATCCAGCAGGAACAGCAACGCACGCTGGAGTACTACCAGCTCCAGAAGCGCCTGCAGGAACGCCCTGCCGATGGAGATCTGATCGACGATCAGACCGGGAAACCGGGCGCACCCAAGGTACCGGAGACCACCGCACGCGTCCTGATCAACCGCATCGCGACCAATCCCTCGGAGGTACTGACCCCCGGTGAGATCGAAGCGATCACCTCCAAGGTCACCGGCCGCGAGGTCACGATCCAGGAGCTGTTCGACATGATCGGTGCGCTCAACGCCCAGTACAAGGCGAAGGGCTGCGTCACCTGCCAGGCATTCCTGCCGCCGCAGAAGGTGGAAGGCGGTACCGTCGAGATCCGTCTCGTCGAAGGCAAGCTCGGCAACGTCACCATCGAGGGCGCCACCTACATCCGGGATCGTTTCTTCCTCGAGCGCATCCAGGCCAAACCCGGCGAAGTGCTGGACGTGCAGCGCCTCGAGAAGGATCTCGCCTTCATCAACAACACCAACGACGTGAAGACCGCGGCGAGCCTGAAGCCGGGACCGACCTTCGGCACCGTGGACGCCGTGATCCGCGCGCAGGAACCGCAACGCTTCGGGGTAACGGTGTTCGGCGACAACGCAGGCCGCGACGAGATCGGCCGCAACCGCCTGGGGCTCATCTTCAATGCGAAGAGCGTCTTCGGGCTGAGCGACCCGCTGACTGTCACCGCGAGCGGCGCTGACGGCACGAAGGCCGGCTCCGTCGGCTACAGCATACCGTTCACCCGCTGGGGCACGCGTGCCGGCGTGCAGTACGACGCGAGTGCGATCGAGATCAAGTCCGGACCATTCGAACCGCTCGACGTGACCGGCACCGCCTCCAACCTCGGTTTCAATCTGTCGCAGCCCGTGATCGCGGAGAATCAGCAGCGAGTCAACGTGTTCGTCGGCTACAACACCAAGGACTCGATCACGAAGTTCTCCGACGTGCCCCTGACCCGTGCCGACACGCGCACCTTCACCCTCGGGTTCGACGCACAGCGTTTCACCGCGAGCGGGTTCTGGTACACCCGCCAGTTCCTGACGCGAGGGTCGAGCAACTTCGGCGGCGATCTCGACTTCGTCAAGTACAACGCCGACGGCCTCTGGACCAACACCTATCGCAATGGACTCACCAGCGTCGTGCGCGGTTCGTTCCAGCTCGCCAACGAACCGCGCCTGCCGACCTTCGAACAGTTCTTCATCGGCGGCATGGCCACCGTGCGCGGCTATCCCGAAGGCCTGCTGATCGGTGCGCGCGGCTACTTCGTGAGCGGCGAGCTGCAGATGCCGATCCTGTCGACACAACTGGCCGGTGCCGGCATTCCCACCGGCGACCGGTTGCGCGCAGTCCTGTTCTTCGACCACGGCGGCGTCGTTCCGGGTGGCGCGACCGGACAGAGCTTCGACTGGAGCGATACGCTCACCAGCACGGGCGGTGGCGTGCTCTACAACTTCACGAAGTACTTCAGCGGCCGGGTCATGCTGGGTCTGCCGCTGGCCGAGCGCGGCAACGCGCCCCGCGACTGGGTCGTGCACGTCTACGTGCAATCGATCGTGTATTGACCGGCCGTCGTCCAGGGTTCGCCGGCAGGCTCGCGTCCGGTCCGCGAAACAGTGCTTGACCTTCCCGCGATGGGAAGGTTCAGCATCGGTCGCCTCAATCAACGATCGCGGAGGTCGCCGTGGAACACGCTCATCATCACCCTGCCGGGTCGCACCACCAGCATGACGGGTCGTCCTCGCTCAATCGGACAGCCTTCATGGCCACCCTGCACTGCCTCGCAGGTTGTGCGATCGGCGAGGTCGCCGGCATGGTCATCGGCACCGCACTGGGCTGGAGCAATGCCGCCACCATCGGCCTAGCCCGGAAATTTCATCAGCGAGGTGGCGAAACCTCCGAAGCACGAGGCTTTCCAAGTGTTTGCGAGCATTTGGA
>JAIEQG010000092.1 GCA_019747905.1 Burkholderiales bacterium | reverse complement strand
AACCATGCCGGTGTGCTTATCAGGAGACCCGAAAACATGAACAGATCGATGTTGGCCGGTGCCGTGCTCGGTGGTGCGGCCGTCCTGTCCGTCGGCAGCATCGCGGGCTACCGCGCGCTGACCGGCCCCGAATATGCGGATGTGGTGAGCGTCAAAGCGGTGAAGCAGACCGTCGTAACGCCGAAGGAGGAGTGCAAAGCCGAACAGGTCACGCGCCGCCGTCCGGTGAAAGACGAGTACCGAATCACGGGCACCGTGATCGGTGCGGTCGTCGGCGGTGTGGTTGGCCACCAAGTGGGCGAAGGCCGCGGCAAGGATCTCGCGACCGTGGCCGGTGCGGCAGGCGGCGGCTACGCCGGCAATCGCGTGCAGAAGCACATGCAGGACAACGATACCTACACCGCGCAGGAACGGCGCTGCAGGACGGTCAACGAGTCGAGCGAGAAGATCGTCGGCTATGACGTGAAGTACCTGCTCGACGGCAAGGTCGGCAAGGTGCGCATGGACGAGAAGCCCGGCGACCGGCTGCCCGTGAAAAACGGCAAGGTGGTGATTGGCGACGCCGGCACCGAGGTTCGGAAGAACTGACGGTTGCACAGCGCCTCGCCTGAGGCTGAACCCTCAGGCGAGATTGGCGCCATGCTCCCGCAGGAGGGCACGCAGCACCGAACGATGGCAACGGGATTCGTCGGCGCAATAGCAGCCCACCGATAGGTCCGTCGTTCTCGACAACGCAGCGAGCAGATCGAGCGCGTGCGCGTTGTCGGGGGTGTTCATCTCGGCCCGGTAGCGACGTACGAAAACCTTCCAGTCCGTTTCAGTCGCGGCATCCTGCGCGAGCTTCACCGTTTCGGGGCTGGGGGCAAGGTTCGGAAACCATACGTCGTACCAGTTCTGCGTAGCGTATTCCGACTTCGGGACACCGCGCGGCGGACGTCGTACGGTGCCGATACGCAAGCCTTCGTCCGGAAGTCGTGGGGAGCCGAGACGAACGATGCGAACGGACATGGTCGACAGGCGGTCAGTGCGGTCGAGTCGGAAGGTGCCACTCCCAGACCGTACCGTCTTCGGGATGCTCCACCGGACCGATCGGTTGGAAGTTGAGGCGGGTGAGGATGGCCGTCGAAGGACCGCGTTCCGGCGTCGTCTGCGCCACGATAAGCACGCCGGGCGCATGGGTCGTCGCGATCTTCACCAGTTCGCGCGCCATGCCCGACGCGATGCCGCGACCTTCGAAGGGCGGAAACGTGAAATAGGCGATCTCGACGCGATCATGAGCGGGCGGTGATTTGAACGCACAAGTGCCCATGGCGGCGCCCTCGACGCGGGCCAGATAGCCGATCCACGGCGGGACGAACCCGACGTTGCGATACAGAACCGCCGTGCCGGTGCAGGCCTCGCGCGCGATCGCGGACAAGGCGAGCGTGGCGTCCACGGGTTCGCCCGATTCCAGGATGGGCACCAGTTTCATCCCGCGATTGTAGTCGCGAGACCACTGGATCATCCCGGTTCCCGGATATTGCCAAGCTCCGCGCTGGCATGCTGGCGGCAGACGGAACCGATTCAGGCTATGTTGCATCCCTTGCCCACCACGATCCGAGGAGCTCGCATGTCCGGTCTGCAGCTTGGCCAAAGTCTCGCCTGGTTGTCGTTGCTCGCGCTGATCGGCAGCGCATCCGCCGCCGATACGGTGTTCCGGGATTGCGATCGGTGTCCGGAACTCGTGGTCGTGCCGGCGGGCCAGTTCGTCATGGGCGCGAAGCCGGGCGACAATGGCGCGGACGACGACGAAGGACCACCCCATACCGTGACGATCGCGAAGCCCTTCGCGCTGGGCAAGTTCGAAGTCACCTTCGACGAATGGGAAGCCTGCGTTGCCGATAATGCCTGCGAGCGCACGCCCGACGAGGCGTGGGGTCGCGGGCGACGGCCGGTGCTGCACGTCGATTTCGAGCGGGCGGTCGGTTACACGAAGTGGCTCTCAACGAAGACCGGCAAGTCGTACCGTCTGCCGAGCGAAGCGGAGTGGGAGTACGCGGCACGTGCCGGATCGGCCGAGCCCTGGTTCTGGGGCACGGATCCGAAGAAGATCTGCGGCTTCGCCAACGTGTACGACGAGTCGGCGCATGCCAAGTATCGCTTCGGCTGGAAGCCGTTCCGTTGTGACGACCAGGTCGTGGAGACCGCACCGGTCGGCAGCTTTCCCGCGAACGCGTTCGGGCTGCACGACATGCTCGGCAACGTGTGGGAGTGGGTCGCCGACTGCTATCAGCCCTATGACGGCGCGGCGCGCGACCAGAGCGCAGTCGTCATGAGCGACTGCAAGAAGCGACTGAGTCGCGGCGGGAGTTGGAATGTGTTTCCCGTGTGGGTCCGCGCGTCGTATCGCTACGGGCTCGAGCCGCAGTTGCGCAGCAACAACCTCGGGTTGAGGGTGGTAAGGGAGCTGCCGTAGGCTGCCCCCACCCTAACCCTCCCCCAGCAAAGTTGGGGGAGGGGATGTACTACTCCTTCCCCCACCTACGGTGGGGGAAGGTTGGGATGGGGGCTCTAACCTTCAGTGACTGATCATCCACGGCCGCGCCGTCGGAAACGCCTTGCTTCCGTCCTTGCCCTTCGCCGTCGCCCGCTTCGGCAAACCCGGTGCGCAGCACGAGCATCCGGCCCCGTGCTTCCGGCGCTCCAGATAGGCTTCCTTCGACACCGGCTCGTGCGCGCTGCGCTCGTTTATCGCGTGGGCCTGATTGCTTGCCGTGGCCATCCCAGAAACCCGCGGCGCGGTGATCAGCGCACGCGGGGCAGGCGTGCCGCAGTCGGGACAAGGATGGGGTTCGGCGAATTCCGCGAGCCGCCGCATCGCGGTGAAATCACCGCAGTCCTCGCACCAGTACTCGTAGAGCGGCATGGCGGGTCTCCCTAC
>JAIEQG010000154.1 GCA_019747905.1 Burkholderiales bacterium | reverse complement strand
GCACTGGGTCCGATGTCGGAGACCGCCGCGCGCAAGGACTACCCCGCATTGCAGTCCGCCACGGAACGGATGCGGCAGGGACTCGCGCAGTTCGAGAGCGGCCTCGCGGCCCACCGGGCGCTCGCGGACGGCGCGTCACCGCCCGAGGTGGCCTTGCGATGGTTCAAGACGGAGATGAACCTCGCGCAGCCCGCCGCCGGCGCGGCTGCGCGCACGTGGTTCGGCGTTCCCGTCTTCCACGCGATTTCGATGGGGCTGATCGCCGCTTTCGCGCTGGTCATGACGATGATCTACTTCGCACGCTTGCGGCGAGCCCGGGCGCTGGCCGCCGAGTTGATCTCGGAGCGGTCGGCGAGGACAGTGTCCGGCCCGGCGTCGACACCTCCACCACCGACGGCTCCGCGAACGCCGCCCCCTCCGAGCACTCAGGGGGGCTGGTCGGGCGAGCTGAGGGTCGCCAGGATCTTCCAGGAGACGGCCGACGTGAAGACGTTCCGGTTGGCACCGGTCGCGGGCGAGGATCTCCCGTTCTCCTTCGAGCCCGGCCAGTTCCTGACGATAGCGGCAGCCATCGACGGCAAGACGGTGAAGCGCTCCTATTCGATCGCCTCCTCGCCGTGCTGTCGAGGCTGGTGCGAGATCACCGTGAAGCGCGCACCGGGCGGTGCCGTCTCCGCGCACCTGCATGAGCGGATCGCCGTCGGGGACCGGGTTTCGGTCGCCGGCCCCTATGGCCGCTTCACGTTCCGCGGAGAGACGCCGAGCGTGGTGATGATCGCCGGCGGCGTGGGCATCACGCCGATGATGAGCTCGATCCGCTACCTGACCGACCAGAGCTGGAGCGGAGACATCCATCTCGTCTACGCGTGCGCGAGCCTGGACAAGGTCATCTTCCGCGATGAACTCGACTATCTGAGCAGCCGTCACCCGAACCTGCACAGCGTCGTCGTCCTCAGTGACGAACCGTCGCCTTCTTGGACGGGCGAGCGCGGCCGCGTCGGCGCCGAACTGCTCGCGCGGGTGGTGCCCGACTTGCCGTCCCGCCGCATTCACGTGTGCGGACCGCCACCCATGATGGACGCCGTCAAGGCGGCGTTGGCGACGCTCGGGGTTCCTGCCGAAGCGATACGCACGGAACTGTTCCTCGCGCCGGAGCGCGCCGCCGCGCCGCCGGCCCCTGCCGAGCCGCCTTCCGCGCCTGTGGCAGCGGCCACGGCCTGCACCTTCACGCGCTCGCGAAAGAAGGCCCCGCTCACGCCTGAGAAGACCGTGCTCGAAGCGGCCGAGGAGATCGGCGTCGCTATCGACTACTCTTGCCGCCAGGGATTCTGCGGCGTGTGCAGGACGCGTCTGGTGTCGGGACAGGTCACCATGGCTGTGGAGGATGGCCTGTCCGCGCAGGACAAGGCAGCCGGCTTCATCCTCGCCTGCCAGGCGAAGTCGGCTTCCGACATTGCGGTGGAGGCCTGAGCGTGAATCCGGGCGATCGTGCTCTGGTCACCGGCATCGTGCTGGTACTGGCCGTGCTGTGGGGCGGCTTTCTCGTGCATCGCTCGCCGGATTTCGCGGGCAGCACGGCGGGCGGCTTCTTCGGGGTGGCGGGTGCGGTGCTGATGGTCCTCGCCGCTCTGCCCTACTCGCTGGTTCGGCGCATTCCGTCTCTGCGGCAGGCGACCACGCGGCATCTGTCGATGCGGACGCTGCTCGGCGTCCATGTGTACCTGGGCCTCGCCGGCGTCCTCCTTGCGCTCGTCCACTCGGGGCACAAGTTCGACAGCGTCCTCGGCATGGCCCTGACGGCCACGATGCTGCTGGTAGTCCTGACCGGCTACGTGGGCCGCTATCTTCTTGCCGCTCTCGGCGAGGACGCCCGCGCGAACCGCGACCTGCTCGCCGGCATGCGATCGCGACTGACGGTGCCGGCCACGGCCGGCACATCCGGCCTGCCGGGCGAGCCTGCCGATCGCGCGCACTTCATGCTCCACGCGATCGGCGCCATGGCCGACGTCGAACACGCGGTCGTGATGGAAGAGCGCCTGCGGATGCTGCTCAAGCGCTGGGTCGTGGTCCACATCGCGCTGTCCATCGCGCTCTACACGTTGCTCGCACTGCACGTGTGGGCCGGCATCGAGTTCGGACTGCGGTGGTTCCGGTGACCGGAATGCGCACCCGCCCTCTCGTCACCATCGTGCTCGTCTTCGCGACCGTCGCGGGCGCCGCCGTCCTGCTGATCGGCGTGCCGGAACTGCGTGCGGCCGCGTTCTGGCAGAAGCAGGCGAGTCCAGGCGCCCTGTCGGCGGGTCATGCGTTCCTGGCTTCCGACTGCGCGCAATGTCACACGCCGGTCGCCGGGCCGGAACCGGTCAAGTGCATCGCGTGTCACGCGAACGATCGCGCCCTCCTCGGCAGACAGCCGACCTCGTTCCACGCGAACATCGGCGCCTGCGCCGACTGTCACCGTGAGCATCGCGGGCCCGTGACGATCCGGACGGCGATGAACCACGAAGCCCTGGCGGCCATCGGAGAGCGCCGTGCGCACCGACCTTCGGTCACGGATGAACCGGAGACGTTGCGCGAGCGCTTCCTGGCGTGGCGGCACCGGCTCGGCATGCCGGCGTTGCCCGCCGCCGGAAATCCGCATCTCACCCGGGCCGAGGCCGCTCTCGACTGCCGCACATGCCACGCCACGCGAGACGTCCACGTCGGCCTGTTCGGCCGCGATTGCGCGCAGTGCCACGCGACCGTGCAATGGACCCTGCCCGAGTTCAGGCACCCATCGCCGCGTTCGCTGGAGTGTGCACAGTGCCATCAGGCACCGCCGAGCCACTACATGGAGCACTTCCGCATGATCTCCATGCGCATCGCCGGCGAGGAGTCCGCGCGAGTCGACCAGTGCTACCTCTG
>JAIEQG010000102.1 GCA_019747905.1 Burkholderiales bacterium | reverse complement strand
CTCCCCACCGCCCCGCACGCGGTGCAGAAATCGCAGCCGTCCTTGCGGATCACCGTCACGTTGCCGCACTCGTTGCACAGCGAGCCTGGCTGCACTGCAGGTTGCCCCTCGTCGCGCCGTGACTCCAGAATGCCCATCTCGCGCGTCGGGTAGCCCTCTTCATCGAGCACGCCGAGCATCGCGTAGCGGTGCATCACCAGGCGCGCGAGATACGCCACCGTCGACGGAAAATTCTGCTGGCGCCGCTGCCCCGGCACGAACGCCATGAAATCGCCCAGCGGCTCGGAATAGTTGGTGAGCTTGCGCAGCTTCATGCCGATCCATGCCGGATCGAGCACGCGCATGTCGAGCGACAGGATGCGTGCGAGTCCATCGAGGGCGCGCGGATAGTGGCCCGAGAGCCATAGCGAATACGGGCGCGTCACGCCGTCGGGCAACGTGATCTCCTTCATGCCCAGCACGAACTCCTCGCCCGACGCGGCATTCTGGATATCCACCGTCCACGACAACGTGCCGTCGGTGCCGGTGCGCGGCTCGTCGCGCGAGAACATCGCATCCAGAACCGGCGACGGATCGGTGTCGTCGAACGCGCCCAGCCGTTCGCAGCGATAGCGGATCAACTGCGCCACACCCGCGACCACGCTCGGCACCTTCTTCAGTTCGCCGTGCGGCGGAAACGGCATGTCGAAACTCTGGTCACCCGGCGTGCGCGCGAGTTCGTCCAGCTTGAGTTTCAACCATGCGCGATCATTGGCGCGCATGTCCATGGACAATGTCTTCGCCACGGCACCGAGACCACGCGGCTGCTCCGCGCCGTTCACCCAGGCCTCGAACGGAAACGCGCGGCCATTGGCCTGCGTGTGCCCGACGAACAGCGCGAATTCGCCGTGCGGGTGCGTGATCATGTAGGTCCACGCGTCGTTGCCGTCGGGCAGTGCCGGGCGGCCCGGCCATTGCAGCGACGCGAGCACGGGTGCAGGCAGCGACTTGATGGTGAGGCGCCGGTTGGCTTCACCGAGTGCAACGTCCTGCGGCTTCGATTTCTCGTTCGCGGGCGAGTCCACGCTCAGCACCGCGCCGAGCACCTTGTTCGGACGGTAGGTCGCGAGGCCCTTCAAGCCAGACTTCCATGCCGTGAGATACAGGTTCTCGAAATCGCGGTACGGATAGTTCTCCGGCACGTTCACCGTTTTCGAGATGCTCGTGTCGATGTGCGGCGCCACCGCGGCCACCATGTCCTTGTGCGCCTGCGCCGAGATCTCGAGCGCGGTCACGAAGTACTCGGGCAACTTCTGGACGTCACCGCCCAGATGCCGGTACAGCCGCCAGGCGTAGTCCTCCACCGGATACTCTTTCCACGTCCCGTCGGCCGTGCGCTTGCGCCGCGTGTAGGTCCACGAGAACGGCGGCTCGATGCCGTTCGACGCGTTGTCGGCGAAGGCGAGGCTGATGGTGCCGGTGGGCGCGATCGACAGCAGGTGCGAATTGCGGATGCCGTGCGTGCGGATCTTCTGCTTGATCTCCGCCGGCAGGCGCGAAGCGAAGTTGCCGCCGGACAGATACATGTCCGCATTGAACAGCGGAAACGCGCCGCGTTCCTTCGCGAGATCGATCGAGGCGAGATACGCGCGATCGCGCATCGATTCGGAAATGCGCGTCGCCATCGCGCGCGCCTCCGGCGTGTCGTAGCGCAGGCGCAGCATGATCAGCGCATCGCCGAGCCCGGTGAAGCCGAGACCGATGCGCCGCTTCGCGTTCGCTTCGTCGCGTTGCTGCGGCAACGGCCATTGCGTGAGATCGAGGACGTTGTCGAGCATGCGCACCGAAGTCTCGACGACGCGGCCGAACGCGGTGAAGTCGAAGGCTGCCTGCTCCGTGAAAGGATGCGACACGAAGTGCGTGAGGTTGATGGAACCGAGGTCGCAGCAGCCGTAAGGTGGTAATGGCTGTTCACCGCATGGGTTGGTGCTCTCGATCGTCTCGCAGTAATAAAGATTGTTGTCCTTGTTCATGCGATCGAGGAACAGGATGCCCGGTTCCGCGTGATCGTAAGTGGAGCGCATGATCTGCTCCCACAGATCGCGCGCGCGCACCTTGGCGTAGACCCACGAACCATCGTCGCGCTTGTACGCGCCGGCCGCGCGGATGTCCGGCGCGGGTTCGGCCTTGTGCACCAGTTCGACGTCGCCGTCGCTCTCCACCGCGCGCATGAACTCGTCGGTCACACCCACCGACACGTTGAAGTTGGCGAGGTCGCCGTGGTCCTTCGCATGGATGAAGGTCTCGATGTCCGGGTGGTCGCAGCGCAGCACGCCCATCTGCGCGCCGCGCCGAGAGCCGGCCGATTCCACGGTCTCGCACGATCGATCGAACACGCGCATGTACGAAACCGGGCCGCTCGCCCGCGACTGCGTGCCGTGGACCATCGCGCCCTGCGGGCGGATGGACGAGAAGTCGTAGCCCACACCGCCGCCGCGGCGCATGGTTTCCGCGGCTTCCGCGAGCGCGGTGTAGATGCCCGGTCGGCCATCGACCACTTCGGTGATCGAATCGCCCACCGGCTGCACGAAGCAGTTGATGAGCGTGGCGGACAGTGCGGTGCCGGCGGCGGAATTGATGCGGCCGGCGGGGATGAAGCCCTGTACCTGTGCTTCGAGGAAGCGCTGCTCCCATTGAGTGCGGCGTTCTTCGCTTTCGGCCAGCGCGAGCGCGCGGGCGATGCGCTGGCGGACTTCGTGTTGGGTGCGCTCGCCGCCCTTGGCGTATTTCTCCAGGAGGACTTCACCGGAGATGTCCTGTGCCGGCAGCGCTGCCGCCGCCTGGACGTCGGCGGTCGGGAGGGTGGTGTCTTTCATGGCGGGCTTTGCTCTATCGGGTCTGAAAGGATACGCCTGGATGCAAGG
>JAIEQG010000093.1 GCA_019747905.1 Burkholderiales bacterium | reverse complement strand
TTGGTCTCGAGAATGCACTCGGCCAGACGCGAGATCGGCACGCACACGTCCGTCGCCCAGATCTCGCAGCCGGGACGCAGTGCCTTGTTGGCGTAGGTCACGTCGTGCCGAGCGGTCCACAGGTGGCTGCGCTCTTCCGGCTTGGTGGCCCACTTGAACTCGCCGCCGCCGTGCTCGGCAGCGATCGACTGGACGATCTCGGCCTGCTCCTTGACGCCGTTCTCGGTGCCGTGGAATTCGACGAACAGCGTGTCCTTCACGGCGTAGGAGAGTTTCGAGAACTTGTTGACGGCGTCCATCTGCACGTCGTCGAGCAGTTCGATGCGGGCGATGGGCACGCCGAGCTGGATGGTCTGGATGACCGTGTTGATGGCCCCTTCGAGCGAATCGAACGAGCACACGGCGGCGGCCATCGCTTCCGGAATGCCGTACAGGCGCAGCGTCACCTCGGTGATGATGCCGAGCGTGCCTTCGCTGCCCACGAAGAGGCGGGTCAGGTCGTAGCCCGCGGCGGACTTACGGGCGCGGCGTGATGTGCGGATGATGCGGCCGTCGGCCATGACGACCGTCAGCCCCAGCACGTTCTCGCGCATGGTGCCGTAACGCACGGCGTTCGTGCCCGATGCGCGCGTGGCCGCCATGCCGCCCAGCGAGGCATCCGCACCCGGATCGATCGGGAAGAACAACCCCTGGTCGCGGATGTAGTCGTTCAGCTGCTTGCGAGTGACGCGCGCCTGGACGGTCACGTCCAGGTCTTCGGCGTTCACTTGCAGCACCTGGTCGAAATTGACCAGGTCGATCACGATGCCGCCGAACTCGGGAATCACCGCGCCTTCGAGCGAGGTGCCGGTGCCGTAGGCCACGACCGGAATCCGATGCCGGGCGCAGACCTGCACGATGGCCGAGACTTCCTCGGTGGTCTTGGGGAAGGCGACCGCGTCCGGACGGTGCGGGATGTGCCACGACTCGTCCTTGCTGTGGTGGTCGCGCACGCCGGTGCTGGTGGAGAGCCGATCGCCGAGCAGCGCCGTGAGTTCGTCGATGGCGGTCTGGACGGCGGATTGGCTGATCGGGGTGACGCTGGCTGGTTGCATGGCGGATCTCAGGGAAACTGTTGATTCGGGCAGGAATGCAATGGTCCGGCTTCCTGGGCGGGGGTGCAAGCCCGTTCGGCCCGAACAGGAAGGGCGCGTGCCGTCCCGCTCGAGCGCAAAGGTCCTTGATTCAGGACGATAAGCCAGCGCCCCCCGCAAAAGTCCGCGGTATCTTGGGGAACGCTTCCCGTGCGAACATCGTCCCAGCGCCTGTGCCCACCGATCGGGGAGAAGCGACCATGAACGACCGACGACGATTCTTGCAGCAAGCCGCCGGAGCTGCGGTGGGCCTGGCCGCCGCCGATGTCCTGGCCCAGTCGAAGGCCCGCAACCCGTCGATCCAGCGCTACGTGCGCCTGGGCCGGACGGAATTGAAGGTCTCCGACATCTCGTTCGGGTCGGCGAGCACTTCGGACGCGGATCTCGTCCGCTACGCGTTCGACCGGGGCGTGAACTACTTCGACACCGCCGAAAGCTACCGCTGGGGCAACGCGGAGGAGGCCATCGGCGAGGCGCTGAAGGGCAAGCGCGACAAGGTCGTGCTGTCCAGCAAGAGCAAAGCCGGTGCCTCCGACACGCGCACCGACATGATGAAGGCGCTGGAGAACAGCCTCAAGCGTTTGCAGACCGACCACGTCGACATCTACTTCAATCACGCGGTGAACGACGTCGACCGGATGAAGAACCCGGAGTGGCTCGAATTCACCGAAGCGGCGAAGAAGCAGGGCAAGATCCGCTTCCGCGGTATGTCGGGTCATGGTGGCGAGCTGGTGCAATGCCTCGACTACGCCATCGACCAGAACCTGGTGGACGTGATCCTGGTCGCCTTCAGCTTCGGCCACGACCCCAAGTTCGTGGACAAGCTTCGGCACACCTTCCACTGGGCTGCGATCCAGCCCGAGTTGCCGCGCGTGCTGGCCAAGGCCAAGCAGAAGGACGTCGGCGTCGTCGCCATGAAGACGCTGATGGGCGGCAAGCTGAACGACATGCGGCCCTACGAGCGCTCCGGTGGCACGTTCTCACAGGCAGCGTTCCGCTGGGTGCTGGCCAACCCGAACGCCGACGCGCTGGTCATTTCCATGACCAGCCGCGAGCTGATCGACGAGTACGTGGCGGCCTCGGGCAACCCGAAGGTGGGTCGATCGGACTTTGAATTGCTGGAGCGCTATGCCGAATTGCAGGCAGGCAACTATTGCCTGCCCGGCTGCAACGCCTGCCAGGAAAGCTGCCCCGAGAACGTCGCGATCTCCGAAGTGCTGCGCACGCGCATGTACGCCGTGGACTACCGCGACGAGGCACTCGCGCGCAGCGAGTACGGCATGCTCGACAGCGCCGCGTCGGCCTGCATCACCTGCACGCACCGTGCATGCCTGGGCGCCTGCCCGGCGGGGATCCCCATCGCGCACCTGACGCGCGATACCGCGCTGCGTCTCGCATGAGCGCGATCACGCGGATAGCGCCGGTCCTGTCGGCGCGAGTCTTCATCGCGCACTTCCTCTGCATCCTCGCGGCGTGGACCGTCGTCATCAAATATCTCTTCCCGATCGCCTACGCGATTGCGGAAGGCAAGCCGGCGACGACCTACGTCTTCCTCGACTTCTGGCCGGTGGTGCACCTGGCGCTCGCGTGGTCGCTGCTGCACTGGCAGCGGTGGACCTTCGCATTCGCGCTGGTCGTGTCGGTCGCCGAGATCATCATCGTCGTGTCCAAGTTCGTCCTGTTCCTGTCGGCCCCGGA
>JAIEQG010000149.1 GCA_019747905.1 Burkholderiales bacterium | reverse complement strand
TTTGCCCCCATCCCAGCCTTCCCCCGACGAAGTCGGGGGAAGGAGTGCCTGCGTTTGGCAGCGGCACGACGCCAACTACAGGCACTCCTTCCCCCATCGCAGATGGGGGAAGGCCGGGATGGGGGCCAGCCCCCCCAACTCCACTGACATTGGTGCTTCCCCACCTTTGCCGTTATCTTTACCCCTTTGCACCGACTCGATCCCCGCGAGGCCCCCATGAATCTGAAGGACTTCCCCCGCCCCGATGCGAAACTCATCGAGGCCTACCGCGACGTGGCCCAGTGCTACAGCGCGTCCTGCGTTTTCGCCGACGTGCAGCGGCGCGGCGGTGTCATGCACAGCGGCATGAAGCCGATCTTCCGCGCCAAGGCCGTCGGTCCCGCCGTCACGGTGAAGCTCTCGCCTGGCGACCTGCAAGACCCGCTGGTCGCGCTGCATGTGGCGAAGCCCGGTGACGTCGTCGTGGTCGATGCGGGCGGCGAAACCGAGACCTCCGTGTTCGGCGGCCTCATGGGCTCGCTCTTCAAGAATCTCGGCGTCCAGGGTGCCGTGATCGACGGCGCCTGCCGCGACACCGACGAGCTGCGCGATCTCGGCTTCGTCGTGTTCTCGCGGGCCGTCACCGCGCGCGGCACGCACACCATGTTCTCGGGCCGCAAGGACGACGTGCAGGTGAACGTGCCGGTGCAGTGCGGCGGCATCGTGGTGAATGCGGGCGACATGATCGTCGCCGACGAGATCGGAGTCACCGTCGTGCCCTTCGCCGACGTCGAGTCCGTTCTGAAACTCGCGCGCGAACAGGCCGACCGCGAAGAAGCGACGCGCCAGCGCATCAAGCAGGGGCGGACATTCGAGCAGCTGCTGGAAGAATTCGGCCGCATCTGACCGATCGTGATCGCTGTCGACTGGGGCACTTCCTCGTTCCGAGCCTACCGGATCGACGCCGCAGGCATCGTCGTGGACAAGCGCGAGGCGCCTTTGGGCATCCTCGCGATCAAGGAGCAGCGCTTCGCCGAAGCACTCGAATCGCAAGTGGGCGACTGGATCGACGCCGGCGTCCACCCGATCGTGATGAGCGGCATGATCGGCAGCCGCCAGGGCTGGCGCGAACAGGCCTACGTGAGATGTCCGGCCGGTCCCGATGAACTGGCAGCGAAACTCGGCAGCGTCACCTGGGGCATGCAGGGCCGCAAGGCGTGGATCGTCCCGGGCCTGATCACGCGCGACGCCCAGGGCGTTCACGACGTCATGCGCGGCGAGGAAACGCAGATCATTGGCGTACTCGAGGATCTCGGTCCCGGCTCTCACCTGGTGTGCCTGCCCGGCACCCACAGCAAGTGGGTACGCATCGAAGACGGTCGCATCGCCTCCTTCACGACGCACATGACCGGCGAGATGTTCGCGGTGCTGCGCGATCACAGCATCCTCGGCCGCACCATGGAGAACGCGGGCGACATCCCGACCGCCTTCGACGCTGGCTTAGCTCGCTCGCGCCAACCCGGCGGTCTGCTGCATCACCTCTTCGGCGTTCGCGCCGACAGCCTCGCGGGCACGTTGACCGCCGAAGCCGCACACGAGTTTCTCTCGGGTCTCCTGATAGGCCACGAGATCACTGCGGTGGCACCGGCAGGCGGCACCGTGCACATACTCGGATCGCAATCGCTCGCCGCCCGTTACGAGCGGGCCCTGTCCAGCGCCGGCTGCCGCGCCCACACCCTCGATCCGGATGCGGCGGTCCGCGGACTCATCCGGCTCGCCGACGCTCTTCGAACTACGCACTGAAAGCCCATGGCCCGCATCGACGACTGGCTCGCTGACTGCCCGCTGGTGGCCATCCTCCGCGGCGTACGGCCCGAAGAGGTGGTGGACATCTGTTCGGTGCTCGAGCGCGCCGGCATCCGCATCATCGAAGTGCCGATGAATTCGCCCGACGCCTTCAGCAGCATCGCGCTGCTCGCGGGGCGCTTCGCCGATACGCTGCTGATCGGAGGCGGTACCGTCCTGGATTCGACCCAGGTGGCACGCATCGCCGACGCCGGCGGCCGCCTGATCGTCGCACCCAATGCGGACCCAGCGGTGGTCGAGGCCGCGAAGAAGAAAGGCATGATCGCCCTGCCCGGCTTCGCCACGCCCACGGAAGCGTTCCACATGATCGCGGCCGGCGCCGATGGGCTGAAGCTGTTTCCGGCGGAAGCGAATCCGCCGAAAGTGCTGCGGGCGTTGCGCGCCGTGCTGCCGAAGGAGGTTCCGGTGCTGCCGGTCGGTTCGATCACACCGGACAACATGGCCGAGTATTGGGCAGCCGGTGCGAACGGCTTCGGACTGGGGTCGGCGCTCTACAAATCGGGGGATCTGGCGCCGACGGTGGCGATGAAGGCGCAGGCGTTCATGAAGGCGGTGGGAGGGTTGGCGGGGCGGGGGTAGGCCTTACACCCCTTCCCCCATCGAAGATGGGGGAAGGTTGGGATGGGGGCAAGCGGTTGTCGAGGTGCAGGCACCGCTGCCCCCACCCCGACCCTCCCCCGGCGAAGCCGGGGGAGGGAACGTACAGCGATTCGCCACCGAGGCTCCGATAGGGGACGTGCGGCACTTCCCCAACGAGACCACATCAGGGGATGCACGCCCCTCCCCCATCAGGTCCACAAGAGGGCTGTACGCCCCTTCCCCCACCTACGGTGGGGGAAGGTTGGGATGGGGGCAAGCGGTTGTCGAGGTGCAGGCACCGCTGCCCCCACCCTCTCAAGAAACTCCCTCCAAGTGATTGGGTGCGAATGGTCTTTTCAGCCCGCCTGATCGATCGGG
>JAIEQG010000148.1 GCA_019747905.1 Burkholderiales bacterium | reverse complement strand
CGCCGCCGCAATCGCCGAGGAAGTCTTGATGAACTGACGCCTGTTGAAGTTGCTCACGGTCTCTCCTTGTGTCGCGGACCGATCGGGGCCGCGTTATTTGATGTGCACCTGGAACCCGGAACACGCCGGCACATCACGTGTCCCCCCTCTCCCGCCGGACCAAAAAAAAACCCACCGGCTGGAACCTGCGTTCCATCCAGTGGGCTTCTTTGCCTCGTCAGCGCGCCAACACCCTTGTTGCCGCGCCTGCAATCCGGAAGTAAATAGTAACGCCGATAGCGGCTCAAAGTCAATGCAATTGCAGGGCCACCTGCGCACTTGTCGTTCGTTGCGCTGCGTCATTTTCGCGAACGTTTTGAAAGGACGGGAAAAAGCGTTGCGGCTTCCGCCGATGTCACGGGCATGCGTCGAAGTTGCTGCGCGGCAACGCTCCGGACCGGTGCACGAATCCGCGGTCGGTGCGCTCATGCGGTGCATCGTGGTCGCGATCACCGCGCCGTCGCGACGAATGCCTTACGATGTCGGTCCTTCAACGTCTCGCCCCCGCGCGCGTCGCGAACGCCTTCCTCCGCGTCGCGACCCGACCACGCCGACTCGATGAGCGCCGGTGGGCTCCCTTGCATCACGGATTCCATGACCGACAACTCCTCCGCCCCACTCCGCGTGGGCATGCTGTTCTCCGAAACCGGGGTCACCTCGGTGATCGAAACCTCGCAACGCCTCGGCACCCTGCTCGCCGTGCACGAGATCAATGCAAGCAGCGGGATCCACGGCCGCGAGCTGAAGCTGGTGCACTACGACCCGCAGTCGCGCCCCTCGGGCTATCGCCAGCTCGCCGAGCGCCTGGTCGTCGAAGACGGCGTGCGCGTGATCCTGGGCTGCTACATGTCGAGCACGCGCAAGGCCGTGTTGCCGGTGCTGGAGCGCTGGAATGCGCTCCTGCTGTACCCGACGCTGTACGAGGGCTTCGAGTACTCGCGCCACGTCATGTACACGGGCGCTGCGCCGAACCAGAACAGCGTCCAGCTCGCGGAGTTCATGATGCGCACCTTCGGCTCCCGCGTGTTCATGATCGGGTCGGACTACCTCTACCCGTACGAATCGAACCGGATCATGAGCGATCTCATCCTCGAAGGCGGCGGCGAGAAGGTGGGCGAGGTCTACCTGCCGCTGGACGCCCAGCGCGAGGATTTCCGCGCGGTGGTGAAACGCATCAAGGCGCTGCAGCCCGACTTCATCTTCTCGACCGTGGTCGGCGAAGGCACGGCCATGCTCTACCAGGCGTACGCCGAGGCCGGACTCGACCCCTCACGCATGCCGATCGCGAGCCTCACCACCAGCGAGGCCGAGGTGCAGCAGATGGGGGCGCAATTCGCCGCCGGGCACATCACTTCGGCGCCGTACTTCCAGTCGATCGACAGCGACACCAACCGCCGGTG
Organism: Burkholderiales bacterium; assembly: GCA_019747905.1. GTDB lineage: Bacteria > Pseudomonadota > Gammaproteobacteria > Burkholderiales. The sequence continues at coordinate 1,332 of JAIEQG010000148.1, read as the reverse complement.
CGTCGAAGCGTTTCATCGTCGGTTCGGCGACGACAAGGTGGTGAACCAGTGCTGGGAGGCCGCATACTTCCAGACCCATCTCCTCGCCAACGCGATGCGCCGGGTGGACCCTGGCGACGTCGAAGCGCTGCTGCGCGTGCTACCCGGTTCCGAGTTCGAAGCGCCGCAAGGCCGGGTGCGCGTCGACGAGCACAATCATCACACCTACCTGCGGCCTCGCATCGGCCGCGGCGACGGCAAAGGCCAGTTCGAGATCCTGGAGGAAGCGCGCTCCTGGGTGCGCCCCGACCCCTATCTGGTATCGCACACGCTCGAGGACTGGAGCGTGCGCGTCAAGTTGCAGACCGCCTGAGGTCCTCCGAAGCCATGCCGGCCGCGCCGCCCAGATCGGTCCGTGCGACGCCCGCGCTGCTGCGGGACTTGCGCCAGCTCCAGGTGGTGGTGTTCCATCCGGACGACTCCGACGGCCACGAACTCATCGGGCAACTGCATCGCATCGGCTGCCAGGTGCGCGCCTTCTGGCCACCGCTCGACAAGTTGCCGGACGACACCGGTCTCGTCTTCTTCGCCGTGCGCCCCGATGCGCTGGCTGTGGAGCTGCCGTGGCTCAAGCGCGAGCCCGTGCCACCGGTGATCGCCGTGGTGAACTACGAGAATCCGATCATCATCGAGGCCGTGCTGCGCCTCAACGCCCAGGGCATCGTCGCCTCGCCGGTGAAGTCCTTCGGCCTGTTGTCCGCGACCGTCGTCGCCCTCTCGCAATCCGAGCGCCTGCGCGAACGCGACCGCTACGTCGCCAAGCTCGAGCAGCGCCTGCAGGGGCTGCGCAAGCTCGGCAAGGCCAAGTCGATCCTGATGCTGACCCGCTCAATCGGCGAGGAGGAAGCGTATCGTCTGATCCGCGAGCAGGCGATGGCAAAGCGCGTCACGACGGAAGAGATCTCGGACGCGATCATCAAGGCCAACGAGATATTGGCGTTCGAGGGAAAACAGGGAACAGGCAACGGGTGACAGGGAACAGAGGCGGCGTCAGCGAATGACCGGTTTGTTACCTGTTCCCTGTCGCCCGTTGCCTGCTTGTTACCCGTTCCCCGAATTCTCCAGATCCTTCACCACCAGCGGCCGCACCATCTCGAGGGCGTCGTGCAGGGTGTCTTCGGGGAGTTCGTTCAGGCATTCGGCCAGGATGTCGCCGGCATCCCAGGCCGCCTCGGGCAGCGATTCGGCATCGAGATTCGCGATGAAGACGGAGGCTGCGCCGACCGTGCGCAGGAGACTCTCGCGCTCGGCCATGAGGCCCTCGAGCTGGGCGCGCAGCATCGCGACTTCGTT